>CANRCF010000009.1 GCA_947629045.1 uncultured Clostridia bacterium
AAGTTCGTGTCGATAAGTTTTTTTACAAATTTTTAAACTTACACTATCAAGGTTTTTCAACTAGCGAAAATATTTTAAATAAAATGATTAGAATATATCTTCCTTTGCGAATTTTTTTATTTTGCACTTTAAAAGAGTCTCTATAACCTATAATTCTACTTTACAAAGCACATCATAAATATATTTTATACAATTAGTAAATAAATTTTATAATAGTGTAATCTACTGAATTAATCCTATTTATTTATAAATTCTCCTAATATGGCTAATTGCTGTTCTTTCTAGTCTAGACACTTGTGCTTGGGAAATTCCTATTTCTTCTGCAACCTCCATTTGAGTTCTTCCTTCAAAAAATCTTTTGTTTATAATCATCTTTTCCTTTTCATTTAGCTTTTTCATTGCTTCTAATATTGTAATATTTTGAGCCCATAAATCGTCTGTATTCTTTTTATCACTTACTTGATCCATAATACAAAGGTTTTCTGTATTTTCACTATATGCTGGTTCTTGAAGTGAAATCGGCTCTTGAATAGCGTCTAAGCTCATTATAACATCTTCTTTTTCGATTCCTAATTCTTTTGCAATTTCTTCTACTGATGCTTCTCTTTGCTCTTCTCTATTTACTTTTTCTTTTATTGCAAGCACTTTGTAGGCTAAATCGCGCACAGACCTACTTACTCTAATTGTATTGTTGTCTCTTAAATATCTTCTAATTTCTCCTATTATCATTGGAACTGCATAGGTAGAAAATTGCACATTTTGATTTACATCAAAATTATCTATTGCTTTTATCAAACCTACACAGCCTACTTGAAATAGGTCATCTAAATTTTCACCTTTTCCATTAAATCTTTTTATTATACTTAATACTAATCTTAAGTTTCCATTTATGAATTCTTGTCTAGCTACTTCATCTCCTTGTTTTACCTTTTTCATTAGCTCAGCTTTTTCTTCTGAAGAAAGTAATGGTAGTTTAGCTGTATTTACACCTGAAATTTCAACTTTATTCATAATAAAAACTCCTTTTAGAAATAACTTAATTATTTTCATTATTTCCAAAAGAAGCTTTATCTATTCGGTTTTCGTTCGCCTTTTTTCAACATAATTATTTAAAGTCTAGCTAAAAATATTATGTTTGAAAACACCGCTTAAACAGTTCAAACGAAACGAAGTGAAGTGCGTTTGGAGCACCAATTTATGGTGCGACAGCAAGGTACAAAAAACATAATATTTTTAGCTTTTTAAATTATAGTTTGTATAAGAATTTATTGGAAATTTACCCCGTTTTACTCATAATTTCTTTTTTCATTTTATTTATAATTTTCTTTTCTAACCTTGATATGTAACTTTGAGAAATTCCTAGCATATCAGCAACCTCCTTTTGAGTTTTTTCTGTTCCACTAATAAAGCCAAATCGAAGCTCCATAATGTTTCTTTCTCTATTGTTTAGCTTTTCAATAGATGCTCTAAGCAAGGTTTTATCTACTTCGTCTTCTAATCTTCTTGAAGTTATATCTGGGTCTGTTCCTAATATATCTGATAATAAAAGCTCATTGCCGTCGCCATCTTGGTTAAGTGGTTCATCAATGGAAATTTCTCCTTTTATTCTACTACTTCTTCTTAAAAACATTAAAATTTCATTTTCAATGCATCTTGAAGCATATGTAGCTAACTTTATTTTTTTGTTAGTATTAAATGTGTTTATTGCTTTCATTAAGCCTATTGTTCCTATTGAGATTAAATCTTCTATTCCAACCCCTGTATTTTCAAACTTTTTAGCGATATATACTACTAACCTTAAGTTTCTTTCTACTAAAGTTTGCCTAACACTTGTATCTCCTTCTGATAGTTTTTGAAGTATTTCATTTTCTTCTTCTGCAGATAGTGGTGGTGGCAGAGTTTGGCTTCCTCCAATATAATAAATAGGAAGGTTTTCTAGTTCATCATTACCTATATATTTTACATATAATGTGCTAATGCTATCTTTCAAAATTTGTAATAAATTCATTTGTTTTTCTCCTTTCTAACAGGTCAAGTCCTATTAAAGCAGTATAGGCATGATTTTTACTAAGTTTATATGGAAAAATACCTATAATTACATCATCTCTTTTTTCTATTTCTTCTTCTTTTTTTATTGTTACCTCATCTGCTTTTAATCCTAACATGAGCCCATGTTGTTTTCCTATAGAAGAAAAAGGTATTACTCTAAATTTCGTAACATATTCTTCTTCTCCTAAGTCGCTTATTGTTTTATCTCCTTCACCTCCCATCCATTCTTCTATATGATTTAATAAATTTTCTGGCAAAATATTATATAGTTCTTCTTTTTCTACCACAATTACTGGCATTCCTGTAATTGGCTCTTTTAATAGATTTCCCGTGTCTAGCATGGCTTTTATAGAAATTTCTTTTTCTTTTAATTTTATTTGAATAGTGTATATCATATCTTTTTCTCTTAGTTTAGTTTTTACAACTTGAAATGCTATATATGTGATGATAAATCCTATTATTCCTCCAAGAAGCGCTATTTTTAGCGGATATGTTCCTATATATACACCATTTTTCATGAATATATCTTGCGGTCTTACAAAGTAAAGTAGTGCAAAGGCGCACCCTCCAAATACAAATGATGTTAAATAAAAAATTATTAACTGTTTTACTAAACCTTTTATAGTTTCAGGCTTATATGCAATATATACCATTCCAACTGAGAGTAGCATTTTCATAATAAAGTTTGAGTATATTGGCAGTATTTCTAAATAATAAACTACTGAATATACTGCTCCTAGCAAGCTGGATAGAAAAATTCTTATATGTTTTCTTTTTAGTTTCATTATGTAAGCAGTTGCAAATAAAATGATATAGTTCATGCATATATTTTCTAATAGTACTACATCTAAATATATTGTCATCCTTATTCCTCGTTTTTAATCTTTTTTCATTTTGCATGTTTAGTATACTCTCTTGTTTTTGAAAAGTATGTCATTTTATGGATGTCGTTTTAAAAACTTATCTACAAAATTAGCATTAAACCAACAAAAAACAACACCTAAGTAATTTTACTTAGGTGTTGTTTCTTCGGTTTTTATCTTTTTGCACAATCATAACCACCATAAAAGCAATAAGGATAATTGCAGGTATAAAGTAAAACCAAATTATAGCCGATTCATACACTACGCTAGTAGCTTTAACTACTGCTACATTACATATTTGTGCATTTTTACTAAAGAAATCTGTTTCAATATCTTCTAGCACTATAGTTAATGTTTTATTTTTAGAGACTTTGAAGCGTTCTTCAAAAGTAACTTCATAATCTCCATCTTTAACATTAATTTCAAGATAGGCATAACCTTTTTGGTCTGATTTTAAGGTTATTGTTTGGCTATCAAATTTCATTAATACCTTAGGATTTATGTTCTTTTCCCCACACCCTGTTAGCATAATCATTGTAAGAATGAGTAATGCAATGATAGTTAAAAACCGTTTTAATTTCATAATGCTCCTCCTTTGTTCTAATAGAACGATGTGTTTGGTTAAATTTTATATGCATGATTATATCACGATTTTATGTATATTGCAATAGATATGGTCAATTTCGCACATTGATAAATTCGTATATTCAATACTTGCAAATTATCACCTTATAAAATTGGTTTACTTATACAAAAAATCGCCTATTATTTAGGCGATTTTTTAATTTATGTTTATGCAAAGGAGAAATATATATGATTAACAATATAGTTAGCTATTTATTAAGTCTTTTGTTGTTTCTTAAGAAAGTAGGAATTTCGATATCTCCTTGTGCACTTGAGCTATCTGTTGTTGTTGGGATTGAGTTTAACTTTTTATCCCATGCTTTGTCTATTATATCTCCTACTGGGATATTGCTTGATAATGGTCCTTCTTCTTTGTCAAATCCTGTTGCAATAACTGTGATAACGATATCTTCATCTAAGCTGTCATCAATTACTGCACCAAAGATGATGTTTGCTTCTGGGTCTACACTTCTTTGTACTAATTCTGCTGCTGTGTTAACTTCATGTAATCCTAAGTTTTGTCCACCAGTAATATTGATAATAACTCCTCTTGCTCCTTCGATAGATGTTTCTAATAATGGGCTTTGAATAGCTTGTTTTGCAGCATCTTCTGCTCTGTTTTCTCCAGATGCTCTACCAATACCCATATGTGCCATTCCTGTATTTAACATTATTGTTTTAACATCTGCAAAGTCTAGGTTTACTAATCCTGGGATTGCAATTAAGTCTGATATACCTTGTACACCTTGTCTTAATACATCGTCTGCCATTTTGAAGGCTTCTACTATAGAAGTTTTGCGGTCGATAATTTGTAGTAATTTGTCGTTTGGAATTACTACTAATGTATCAACTTTACCTTTCATGCTTTCAATTCCTCTGTCTGCTTGTGATAATCTTTTCTTTCCTTCAAATGTGAATGGTTTTGTTACAACACCTATTGTTAATATTCCCATTTCTTTTGCAGCAGCTGCTACTATTGGTGCGGCACCAGTTCCTGTTCCACCGCCCATACCTCCGGTTACAAATACCATGTCTGCTCCACGAAGTGCTTCTGCTATTTCTGTTTTGCTTTCTTCTGCAGCTTGTGCTCCAATGTCAGGATTTGCTCCTGCTCCTAAACCTCTTGTAATTTTTTCCCCTATTTGTATCTTAGTTGCTGCTTTTGAAAGTAGTAGAGCTTGTCTATCTGTATTTACTGCTATAAATTCTACATTTTTAATTCCTGACTCTACCATTCTGTTTACAGCATTGTTTCCTGCGCCACCTACACCAATTACTTTGATTGTAGCTGTTCCGTCTAACATTGTGTTTTCATCCATATTATTATCCATCATCATAAAGCTTTCTCCTCCTAATTCCTTTCTTACGGTTTTTGTAACCTTAAAATTTATATTTAATTTAAAATTAAAATCAATATTATAAAAAATTTTATGTACTTTTTAATTTGAAGCTTAAATCAAAATTTATTAATTTATTGCTTTAAATTCTACGAGTAAAAGAATTCTTTAATTCTTTCTACTAAGTTTTTGAACATACTTTCATCTGTGTCTGAATCTATGCTACTTCCTACTGTTTTTGTAAATGGTCTTGATGCTATATATCTCACTAATGCGTATGCTGCTCTGTATTCTGGTCTTACTACACTAATTAGTCTTCCTGTTGCAATTTTTACTGGAATATTTAGAATAATTTTTCCTGCTACATCGCTTTTGTTAATAGTTGTAATTCCTTGGCCTATTAAAACAACATTATTTATTCTAGATTTAATTCCTTGGGCTGTTATGTCTTTATTTATAATTGAAAAAATTTCTTCTATTCTTGCTTCCATTATTTCAATTAATTCTGAGCTTTTAATTATTTTCTTTCCACCTTCGTCTTGACATGTAGTAAGTAAAATTTCGTTATCATTATCTATAAATGATTTTAATGCTAAGCTATATTGTCTTTTTAGCTTTTCTGCTTCTTCGAGAGATATATTTAAAACTACTGCTATATCGTTTGTAATATTATCTCCACCTAATGGAATAGTATTTGTATATACGAAGTTTGAACCTTCAAATACACCTATATCAGTATTTCCTGCTCCTATGTCTAATAGCATTACATTATCGTTTAATTCATTTGTGTCTAGCGCTATGCTTCTTTGTGCTAGCGTTGTTGGAACTAAGCCGTCTATATCTAAATTTGCTTTTTTAAAGATTGAAGCAATTTGCCTCATATATTCTTTGTCTGCTAATATTACTTGTGCTTTTAAAGTAAAACTAGCACTTAAACTTCCTATTGGGTCGGCTACTATTTTGCCATTTTCCAAAATAAATTGGTTTTCTACAACATCTATTATTTGTTTGTCTTCAGGAACATCTATATCTTTTACTTGCATAATTGCATTTGCTACATCTCTTGTTGATATTCCTGCAAATCTATCTTTTGCTTCTTTTGAAATACTGTTTTGCACGATTGTAATGTACTTACCTGGAATAGTAACATACGCAGAGTTTATTTTTAAGCCTGCTTCTGATTCCGATTCTCTAACTGAGCGATGTATAAGTTTAGCTATTTCGTTTTCGTCTACTATTTTGCCTTTTTTTATTCCATTACATTTATGACTGGCTGTGCAAATGACTTCAATTTGATTAAAGCTATTAACTTCTCCAATTACTAGGCTAACCTTGGAAGTCCCAATGTCAATTCCTACAATTATATCTCCAACCGCCAAAACTCATTCCTCCATTTTAATTGTCTTAATATTGCTTGTCATTTGTTCTTTTTCGCTATACTTTGCCATAGTAAAATAATTTTATAATTACTGGGTAAAGAATATTACATTTTTTTAAAAAAGTCAATAGAATTTTGTAATAAATTTGTAATATTTTTGTAATATTTTTGAAATATGTTTAATTTAGTCGATTTAATGTTTTATTATTTAGTTTAAATTAAATTTGATTTTAGTTTTTTGGCTTATTAAAATTTTTTATTTGCTTTTTTCGGTTTCATTTTTGTTTTCTTCTTTTTTGCTTGGCCATTTGTTTAAATAATATCTACGAATGATGGCTAAGTTATTGAACATTCTACCTACAAATACTACTATTGCAGCTAAATATATGTCTACATTTAATTTTTGTCCTAAATATGTAAGTAAAATTGATAAAATAGCATTTCCGAAAAATCCTGTAACAAATATTTTTAAATCAAAGTTTTTGTTTAATGTTGCTGCAATCCCACCAAATACTGAATCTAGTGCTGCAATGATGGCTATTGCTAAATAGCCTGAGTAAGTATATGGAACCATTGGTGCATAAATTCCAATAACTGCTCCTAAAATACATCCTATTACAATTGCGATTAAAATCATATTATTTTTCCCCTTCCTTCATATATTTTACTTCTCTATTGCTTGTATTCTTTAATATTTGAATACTATTTCTGGTCTCTAATTCTATGTCCATTCCTCTTGCTTTGTTTCTATCTATATATCCACTATCTTTTAAGCTTAAACTACTAGATAGATAAGTTTGGTTTCCTATTGCTTTTATTACAAATGGTGATGTTACTCTTTGGTCACTTACAAGAGTTAATCCGTCTGCTAGTTGTACTATATAGCTAGTACTAAAAATTCTTACATCATTTATAGAAATTGCTTCTGCTCCTGCATATCTTAATTCATTTATTAAGTCTATTAAATCATAAGCTTGAATTTGATAATCATCGGTATTTTTAATTGTTATTACAATTCCTTCACCATATATATCTGTCTTTCCTAACTTCATATCAGCTTCTTGTAAATCTTTATCGATTAATTCAGAGGCTTCTCCATTATCTTCTATTGTTTGCTCATATTCTTTAATTGATTTTTTATTTTCCTCTAATTGTTCTAATGCTTCTTCGTATTTTCCTTTCCATTCTGCAATTGCAGTTCTTAATTCAGTCTCTCTCATGTTTTCTATAGCTGTGATGTCGGTTTCTTCAATGGTTTTAAATTGCATAAACATAATAGCAAAAAGAACTATACATACTGCACTAATTATAACATTCATTATAATTTCATTCTTCTTTTCCTTTTTCAAAACCTCACACCTCTACTTCTTTAATTTTATATACTTATAGTTAATAACTCCGTTATATGCTTCTACTACTAAGCTATCAGATTGACTTGTTTGAACATTTACTCCATCCTCTTGCATTATATATAGATAACCACCTATCATAGTAAGTGAGCCAGAAAGTGTAGCCGGAGAACCTATAGCTTTAATAGTAAATGGAGAGCTTATTCTCTGTCCATTAATTTTTATTATATTTCCTTCACATGTTATAGCAGTAGTTTGTACTAATCTATGCCCATTTATAGAAATTGCTTCTGCTCCTGCATTATTTAATGCATTCACTACTTGTAACAAATCGTCATAGTGAACAATTTGGCTGCTTATATCTAACACTTTATTTCCCTCTGAGGTAATGCCTGTGTTATTGTCAGATAGAATTATTTGAAAACCTGGACCTGTTACTTCTGTTAATCCTAATAGCATATTGCTTTCTGTAATTTCTTGTTGTTTTGCCATAGAAGTAATATCGTTCTGAGTAGCTAACTTTCTAATTTCTTCTAATCTTTTGGTTGATTCTGTTAGTTCTCCATAAGTATTATCATATTTTTCTTTCCATCTAAGCACTTCATCTCTCAAACTATCCTCAACTAATACTTGCGGAACTGTCGAAGTACTGCTATATACTGTTCTTAATTGAATTACAATTGCCATTGTTAATGCAAAACACATTATTCCTAATGTAATTGCTATTTGCTTCTTTTGCATTGATTTTCTCCTTTCCTCTTTACACTAGCTTTTGTTTTAAAGTCTATTTTTCATTCTATAAATTTTTATTAACTTTATATCTTTTTTCTAAAAATTGCACCTTTATTGTTTAAGTCAGTATTTACAAAAATTTCTCCTTCTACATTTTTATTTTCATTTAAAATACTTACAACATATAACATTTTAGTGCTTAAATTTGTATTATCTCCAATGTGTACTATTTTCTTTTCACTATTTAACTCTAATATGTAATCTTGTTTATCTTCTATATTTATTTTGGTAATAAGTTCTTTTATTCCATTACTTTCTGCTGATTTCATTATTTGCAAAACTTGATCTAATCTTTGCAAATCCTCACTGCATAATCTATTTCCTTCATGTATTTCATTTTCTGGTGTTAAAAATCCTGTAATTGCTGGTATTTTAAGTGGTGTATTTGCAACCTCTAATAGATAGCCTTGATTATTTATATATATATATGCGTTTCCAAAAAGAATCATAAATGTTGGCTTTCTTTCTGTTACTTTTATTTCTATTTTATCAGGGAATTTTCTTTTAACTATAACTTTATCTATATATGCATTTTGCTTGATTAATTGCTGAACTTCATTTGTTTGTAATTTGAAAGTATTTTCATTTAATTCTATTCTTGACAAACTGATTATTTCTTCCCTGGTAAGCCTATCTATTCCTTGCACATCTATTTCTTTTATGTTAAAAAATGGTGATAGCATAAAATATATACCGCCTGCTATTATAATCGCTACTAGGCTTGTCCACTTTACTATACGGAATGTGGGATTTATCTTTTCTTCACTTTCTGCACTATTCCTATTTATATTATTTACTTTATGCCTTTTTAATTTTGATTTTACTTTTTCGTTTTTTCGTGTTCTATAATTTTTATTTTGCAAATTTCTTGTATCGCCATTTTGTTTTTTATTTGCTGCTTTTTGCCTTTTACTGTTTACCTTTTTATCTGCTAAATTATTGTTTATTTTTTTATTTGTTGAATTGCTTTTCGTTTTTCTATTTTTTGCATTAGTAGTGCTTTTTTTACCTTTTGAAGGCTTTTTCTCTTCTAATGGTGTAATTCCAATTATGATTTCATTATCTAAATCAAAAGAGGAATTATCTTTTGTATTTTCTTTTTTCTTCTTTTGCTTTTTAACCATCTATTTTTCTCCTTCTTTAATAATTTTTGCACCTAATGCATTTAATTTCTTTTCTAATCCTTCATAACCTCTTAAAATGTGCTCTATATCTGTTACTATAGTTGTTCCTCTGGCTGCTAAGCCTGCTAATACTAAACAGGCCCCACCTCTTAAGTCTGTAGATTTTACTTTTGCACCTGATAGCTTTCTTACCCCTTTAATAACTGCAGTTTTTCCTTCAATAGTAATCTTTGCACCCATTTTTTTAAGCTCTGCTGCATAGCGATAACGGTTTTCAAAAATGTTTTCAACTATTACAGATGTACCTTTTGCAATTGTTAGAACACTTGCAAATATAGACTGCATATCTGTTGGGAAACCCGGGTATGGAAGTGTTTTTATATCAACTGCTTTTAGCTTTTTTGGTGCTTGAAGATATATTTTTTTGTTTGCTATTTTAATATTACAACCTGTTTCTTCTAATTTGTGAATAATTGGTGTTAAGTGCTCTGGATTTCTATATGGAAAACTGATATTACCACCTGTAATTGCACCTGCACAAAGTAAAGTGCCAGCTTCTATTCTGTCCTCCATTACACTATAACTTATATCCTTTAATTTTTGAACACCTGTAATTTTTATTTCATTTGTTCCAGCGCCTTCTATTTTAGCACCCATTTTATTTAAGCACTTCGCTAAATCCACTATTTCTGGCTCCATTGCTGCATTTGTAATTTGTGTTGTGCCTTCTGCATAAATGCTTGCTAGAATAATATTTTCGGTTGCTCCCACACTTGGAAAATCGAGGTTAATATTTGCACCTATTATTTTATCACATTTGCATGTAATAAATCCAGAGTTTTCACTAATATTTATTCCTAATTTTTGAAAAGCGTTTAAATGTAGGTCTATAGGCCTTGCTCCAATGTCACATCCACCCGGATATGAAAATTTTGCTTCTTTAAATCTTCCTATTATTGCTCCCGCAAGTATAACAGTTGAACGCATTTGATTCATTAAATGCTCTGGAATTTCTTTTTTATTTATATTTTTACTATTTATTTCTATTTTTCCATGAGACTTTTTTATTTTACATCCTAAATATTTTAAAATTTCTAGGGTAATTTGTGTATCATGAATGTTTGGAATATTATATAATTTTGTAGTTCCTGCATTTAAAATACTTGTTGCTATAATTGGCAAAGAGGCATTTTTAGAGCCTGATATTGTTACTTCTCCTTCTAATTTTCTTCCTCCTTCTATTATGTAGCTTGCCATTTGTTTCACCCTTTCTGTTTTTATTTTGCTATATATTATGTTTGCTTTCCATAAAAGGTGAATGTAATGAATTTATTTTAGTTTCCTTTATTATTTAATTCTAGAATTTTTTCTTGTTCTTCTATATATTTATAATTCAATTTATTTGTTTTTGTTACAACTGACTCTCCAAGATTTTTTTCAATATCATTTCTTGCGACTTTGGCAGCATGCCCACCCATTTTTGCAACTTTTATATTTTCCTTTAATCCATTTGGCTTTTGCTTAGCTGCTAATCTTTTAGTAGCTTCTTCAGATAAATCTGTTAATATTAGTTCAATATTATCCATATTGTCTCTTAAGCTTTCTTTTCTTAATCCTTTATATTGTTTGTATTCTTTAGCTGTCATTCCTGACCATTCTTTATATATTTCATTTGTTAAAATTGCATATTCTAGATTGCTTTCTATTCCATTTTCTTTCCATACATCAGTTAGCTTTTTTCTCTCTTGAAGTGCTTTTATTCTTTTAGAAATCCATTCTTCATCATAGCCTTTAAGGCGATATAATTCTATTGCTCTTTGTAATGCAATCGATGGATCAAAAGTTTCATCAATTCTTTCTTTTCCTAAATGAGCTAACCATTGTTTTATTGGCTCTGCATTTCTTGAAGGTATTGATTCAATTATACGAAACATTCCTTCAATATCAGTGACATCTGTTTCACGATATTTTCCATCTTGTGATTTTAATTTCAACTGGTGACAATTTGTCACCGTTTCATTTCCTTCTTCTCTAAGTCTTTGTTTTAGCTTGTTCCAATATTTTCGACCATCTTTACTCTCTGATATAATACTTACTATATCTACAACACTTATAAAATATTTTTCTTGTTCTTTGTCCCATACCGTTCTTATGGTTCTATTAAAAATTTTATTTACTAATTGCAATTTATTTTCGTCCATATTTACCTCTCTTTCTCAGTTTGTTCGGAATCCTAAGTGACTCAAATTCTTTTTTATTTCTTAAATTTATATCATATTTCTAAATCCTTTTCAATAGTTTTTGCGAATTTTTGTTCTTATATTTTTTTTAAAAAAGAGAGACTCTGAAATTTCAAAGTTCTCTCCTTTTACACTTGTGTTGTGTAAATTATTTTATGCTTTACAATTATTACTTCTATTGCTAATTGCTTTAACTTGTTTACATTTTTACATTATTTCTAACTTTTCTTTAATCTTTTCCATATTTTGATTTGCTATCTTGTAACCCTTAGCATAGCAAAAATCAATCTTTTTAACATCAAACACAGTAGATGAATTTAGCGCTATATCAAGAATATAATTGCTACTCTTTAATTTACAAGTATCTCTATCATCAAATATAATATCTACACACCTAAATAATAAGTCAATTGCGTTTTTAAGACTTTCTCCATCTTTTACTGGAAATCTCACTGTTAAAATTTTTTCTGCACCTAATAAAGATAATTCTTCTTCTGGAATATTGTTAAGTACACCACCATCTACAAATATTTTGCCTTCATATTCTAGTGGTGCAAAAAGCCCAGGGTAACTACAACTTGCTCTTACTGCTTTTCCTATTTCTATGTTTGAAATGTAGCAATCCTCATTTATTTTTTTGTTAGTAAATACATATTTTTTTCTTGTTTTGATGTCTACTGTTGGTATTGAAATAGGTATCGGAATATCTTTAATGTATTTATAGCCTTTTAGTCTTGCGCACTCATTCATAATTTCTTCTATTGCTTCACCTGAAATAAGACCATTTCCTAAAATACTTTTTGTTGTTCTTATATTTGAAAATAAATATCTTGGGTCTGCTTTTAAAATGCTTTTAGAAAAATACTGAAATAATTTTAACATTTCATCTGATGTATAGCCCATTGCATATAAAGCTGCTACTATGCTTCCTATGCTAGTACCTGCTATTACAGATGCTCTAATATTATTTTCTTCTAGTGCTTTTAAAACGCCTATGTGGGCAGCTCCTTTTACTCCGCCACCTGATAGTGCTAAACCTATTTTCATTATTCCTTCTCCTTTGTTTATTTTTATATTATTATCTTCTTACTACTAGCTTGTCTATTTTAGAGTGAATATATGCTTCTAATTTTTTCATAAATTCATCTGGCTCAATTTCTTTTTTTGCAACCATGTCTAAGCCTTTTTCCCAACTTGCTGTAAGCTTTGGGTTTAACATGTCAGGCATTGACTGAAAAATTATATCATAAATTTTTTCTCCCTTTACTGTAGGGGTAATTATTTGTGTTTTGGTATTTATTGCAATATAGCCTATTCTTTCTAGCTTTTTTATTATTTCTGCTCTTGTTGCACTTGTGCCTATTCCTGCTCCTTTTATTTGCTCTCTTAGCTCCTCTTCTTCAATTAGCTTTCCTGCATTTTCCATTGCAAGTATCATTGAGCCCGAATTATATCTTGTTGGTGGAGATGTTTCTGATGTTTTGGTTTCATAGTTTATCACACCTATTTGCTCACCTTTTTTTAATTTCTTTAAAATGTCTAAGTTATTTTCTTCTTCGCTTTCTTCATTTCCATTTACTATTATATTTTCCTGACTTTTATTATTGGTATCAATGTTCTTTTCATCTACTTGGCTTTCATCTTTTTTATCAATACTTTTTTCATCTCTTTGCATTTCAATATCACTTGCATATTTTTCTTGATTATTTATGCTTAATTTTTTATTTGAATTCTCTTTATTTTCTTCTCCTTTGGTAATCTCCAAAAATCCTTTTTTTTCACAAACTTTACCACTTGCAGAAAATTGCTCCCTAAACCCTTCGTTTTCAACCTCTATTGTAACTGATATTTTGCTATATTCTGCTGGTGGAAAAAAGATGCTTAAAAATCTTTTTACTATTACTCTATACATTTGTTTATGTAGCTCTGGTAAGCCATCATAATTTTCAAAACCTTGTCCTGTAGGAATTATTGCATAGTGGTCCGTAATTTTGCTATCATTTACATACTTAGTTTTCACTAAATTAGTTGAATATTTTTCTTCTGCCATTTTTTTAAGGTAGCCTTGTATTTCCTCATCATGAAATCCTTTTGCAAGCCCATTTAAATTTTTTGATATTACTTTTGCAACAGCAGTAGATAGCACTCTTGCATCTGTTCTAGGGTATGTAACTAACTTTTTTTCATACAAATTTTGTATTATATCCAATGTTTCATCTGGCTTTATTTTAAAACGCTTGGTAGCTTCATTTTGAATTTCTGCTAAGTTAAATAGAAGTGGCGCATTTTCTTTTGTTTTTGATTTCTTAACTTCTGTTATAACTGCCTTTTTATTTTGAAGTGATACAATAAATTTTTTTGCTTCTTCTTCGCTTTTAAAGCCGGCTTCATTATATAATTTAGCTGATTCAAAAAGTGAAGATTTTTCTGTAACCTTCCATTCTGCTGAAAATGAATTTTCTTCATTTCCAAATGTTCCTATTATTTTATAATATGGCGTTTTTTTAAAGCTTAAAATCTCTCTTTCTCTTTGTACTACCATTCCTAGTACACATGTCATAACTCTACCAACAGAAATTGAAATTTTTTCTTCTCCTATATCTTTTGCCATTCGTCTTCCATAAATTATTGAAAGAAGTCTCGAAAAGTTTATTCCTATAAGGTAATCTTCTTTCGCTCTAAGGTATGCAGAGTTGCATAAGCTATCATATTCTGATAAATCTTTTGCTTCATTAATTCCTCTTTTTATTTCTTCTTCCGTCTGTGAATCTATCCATACTCTTTTTCTTGTGGCATTTACTTGTCCTATTTGATTTTCTACTAAACGATAAATGTATTCTCCTTCTCGCCCAGAGTCGGTTGCAACATAAATACAGCCTACATCATCTCTAATTAGTAGGCTTTTTACTATATTAAATTGCTTTTCTACATTTGGTATTACTTCATATTTATACTCTTTTGGCATAAATGGTAGTGTGTCTAATCTCCAAAACTTTAAGTTTTCATCATATTTTTCGGGGTAACTCATTGTTACTAAATGTCCAACACACCATGTGATAATCCAAGTGTCTGACTCTATATAACCATCTTTTCTGTTTCCACCGCAATTAAGCACTTTTGCAAATTCCATAGCTACAGATGGTTTTTCGGTAATTAGTAGATTTTTAGACATTTTTATTTTTCCTTTTGCTCTTATATAACTTTTTATAAAAATAATCAAGTTATGTTTTTAATAAAATTAAAATATAAGAATACTTCTTTATGTCAGGCAAATTTTACTTAATAAGTATTACTTAAATTAGCCAGTACTATTCAAACCATACTACATCCATTTCTGATGTATAATTGTTATTTCCATATGGGAAAATTATGTATAAATCTCCGTTCTTTCCTAATAAATAGGTATTTATATTAGATATTTGATATATGGTACTAGTTAAATCTCTATTATATACACTATATCCAGATTGAACCAAAGCATCTGAAGCTTGTTTTGCTTTTTGCACTACTTCTGTTATTTTTTTATGTGCTTCGCTTTGAAGTATATTTTTACTTGACAATAAATCTGTAAGCTTTACTTCTTCTCCTGTTGCTAAGTTATAATTATAAGTTTGTATAATTACTCTTTGAGGATTATTACCAACTTTTAAATTTGATTGTATTGCTACTGACAATATGTTTCCATTAATATGTGCTGTATAATATACACTATAGATAGTTTTTTCCTCATTTTCACCATTTAATATTTCATTAGCTTTATCTGCAAAAACTGATTGCGTAATCTTATTAAATCCAGATGATACATCTCCTGATATATTGATATATGGTAAATATATGTCAACTTCATAGTTTTCTTCTTGTTTATTTATCTCATAAGCAGAATATACAACATCCCTATTAGTATTTGTTTTTGCAATAGTACTTATGTCATATGTTCCAGCTGAAAACTTATTATCAAAAATATTTAATAACTGTGATTTTATTTCCTCTTGTGTTTTTTCTGGTACTTCTTCATTTCCTGCAACATTTAAAGTAGGTAAAATTAAATTATTTTTATCTTGGTCTTTTACAAAAAATTGTACATAAATTCCTGCAATAATTGCAATTACACATATAACACCAATTACTATATACATAATTTTATATTTTGGCATATTTAAATTTCATCCTTTATAATATATTTAGGTTTTTATATGGAACCTATAAACCAAATAATGCATTTTTTCAATTTTCCTTATTATTTAACCATTATATCATACATTTTTTTATTGTTCTATATTATACATAAAAAAAATGAAAATCGCGAGAATTAACTCGCGATTTTTTTGCATTAGGTAGATGTGTTACCAACCTTTAATTCTTATCCTTCGGATATCACTACAACCATCAAACGCATGATTGTTAAGCACTAAGCAATCAATATCTAAGATTATCTTTCTAAGATGCCAACAGCCTTCAAATGCTCCGGCCTCTAAAAAGAATTCCTCTTCCGAATTTTTCTCCTTCTTGCTGATGATTTTGACAGATATTATATCCTCTTTTAAATAAGGACATATTACGCTAGTCAAATCTTCCGCATTGAATCCAGTGCCTCTGATTTCTCTCCGAATGGTGAACACGTTGTCCTGTCTCCTAGGTGAGACTTTAATGATGATTTCGTTCTTCTTCATAATGTAATCTCCTTTGTTTTAACATAAGTTGTTTTTGAATGTTGTTTGACCTTTCTACCCTTCCTCCTTATAAGGGGGCTAAATTTGCAAATATAAATATTTACATACATATATTATACCATTTTTGTGGTTTTATGTCAATTTTCAGTGCTTGTAAATAGCTATATGAAGCATTTAAATTAACTTTATCAATAACTTTTAGGCTTTTTAAAATACAGCAAATTCCATTGACTTAAAACCCATTTTGTTGTATTATATATACATATTTAAACTTAAATAAAGAATGGAGCTAAAAATAAAATATGTTATGTTCAATATGTAATAAAAATACTGCTGTGATATTTACAAATAAAAAAGATGAAAACGGTAATTCAAAAGTAGAAGGTTATTGCACTGAATGTGCTAAGAAATTGGGAATTAATCCATTAGAATCTATGATGAAGCAAGCCAATTTATCTGAAAAAGATTTAAGTGAAATGACTAAACAGATTGAAAATATAGTAAGTAACATGGCTGAAAATATAGATATGGATGCTATTTCTGAGCAAATGGACAATATGGATCCTGAGGAAATGGAAGATATAGAAAGAAACGGTGCAATTCAATTTAGTGCTATTCCATTAGGTTCTATTTTTTCTAATATGTTTGGCACACCTAATAATGATTCTTCTAATAGCGAAACTTCTAGTAGTTCGGCTTCTAGCGAAAAGAAAAAGGTTAAAATTGATAAAGAAAAGAGAAAAGATAAACGCAAAAAAACGCTAGAAACTTATGGTACTAACTTAACTTTAAAAGCACAAAATAATCAATTAGATATGGTAATTGGTAGAGACAAAGAAATTCAAAGAATGATTCAAATTCTAAATCGTCGTACTAAGAATAACCCATGTTTGATTGGTGAGCCAGGTGTTGGTAAAACAGCTATTGCACAAGGCTTAGCTATCAAAATTGCAAGTGGCAATGTTCCTGCAAAATTATTAAATAAAGAAGTATATTTATTAGATATGACTGCCATTGTTGCAGGTACTCAATTTAGAGGTCAATTTGAAGCTCGTATGAAAGCTATTATTGATGAGTGCAAAAATTTAGGAAATATCATTTTAGTTATTGATGAAATTCACAATATTATAGGTGCTGGCGATGCAGAGCATTCTATGAATGCCGCAAATATTTTAAAGCCTTCTCTTTCTAATGGTGAAGTTCAGTTAATTGGAACTACTACTTTAAAAGAATATCGTAAATACATTGAAAAAGATAGTGCTTTAGAGAGAAGATTTCAACCTGTTATTGTTGAAGAGCCTTCTATAACAGATTCTATCGATATTCTAGAAGGTATTAAAAAGTATTATGAAGATTATCACAAAGTAAAAATATCTAATGATGTTATAAAACAGGCTGTTATTATGTCTGAAAAGTATATTCATGATAGATTTTTACCTGATAAAGCTATTGATATTCTTGATGAGGCTTGCTCTCGTATAAATTTGAATAATAAAGAATTATATAAGTTAGAAGTTTTGAAAAACGAGCTTAAATCAGTTCAAGAAGAAAAAGAAGAAGCTGCTCTTGCTGATTCTACTGAGGATTATAAAAAGGCTGCCGAATTAAAAGCAAAAGAGTGTAGCTTAATAGAGCAAATAGATGCTTTAAATGAAAAAATGAAGCTTAAAAGTATAACTGTTCAAGATATCGCTGAAGTAATTGAAAGCTGGACTAAAATTCCTGTTAAGAAAATTACAGAAGCGGAAACTCAAAAACTATTAAATTTAGAGAATAACTTACATAAAAGAGTTATTGGGCAAAATTCAGCTGTTGAAGCTGTATCAAGAGCAATTAGGCGTAATCGTGCAGGCTTGAAAAGCACTAAAAGACCACCTTCATTTATATTTGTAGGTCCTACTGGTGTTGGTAAAACTGAGCTTGCTAAATCTCTTGCTTATGAAATGTTTGGAAATGAAAATTCTATTATTCGTATAGATATGTCTGAATACATGGAAAGTCATTCTACTTCTAAGCTAATCGGCTCACCTCCAGGATATGTTGGTTATGATGATGCAGGTCAGCTAACAGAAAAAGTAAAAAGAAATCCATATTCAATAGTTTTACTAGATGAAATTGAAAAGGCTCATCCAGATGTTTTCAATATTTTGTTACAAGTATTAGATGATGGAAGATTAACAGATAGTCAAGGTAATACTGTTAGTTTTGAAAATACTATAATTATTATGACATCTAACGCAGGCTCTAACCAAAATACTAATTCGATTGGTTTTGGCGGTATGCGTATGAGTCAAGATAAAGTAATGGATAGCTTAAAAGAAACTTTCCGTCCTGAATTCTTAAATAGGGTTGATGAGATTGTTATATTTGAGCAATTAAGTTCTGACCAATTATTAAAAATTGTAGATTTAATGCTAGATGATACGAGAAAAGCTTTAGCTGATAAAGATATTACAATGAATATATCAAATGAAGCTCAAAAATTTTTACTAGAAAAAGGAACTGATATTAAATATGGTGCAAGACCTTTAAGAAGAGCTATTCAAAGATATTTAGAGGATGAACTTTCTGATATGATATTAAGAGGTACTCTTCAAAATGGTAATAGCGTTTCAATTACTTTAAATGAAGCACATTTAGAATTTAATGTAGAAAAATAAGGAGATATTTATATGGCAAAGCACATACCTAATATTTTAACAATAGCACGATTTTTCTTAATACCTTTAATAATTTATTTTATTATAACAGAGGAATACATACTTGCTTTAATATTTCTTATACTTTCAGGCTTAACTGATGTATTAGATGGTTTTATTGCAAGAAAATTCAACTTTATTACTAACTTTGGAAAATTAGTAGATCCATTAGCAGATAAGGCAACTCAAATTTCTGTGTTATTAGCAATTTCTTTTAAAGGAATTATTCCTTTTTGGATTATTATAATTGTTGTAATAAAAGAAGCTACTATGATAGCTGGGGCATCTTTCCTTTATGGAAAAGAGCTTGTTGTTTCTAGCAGATGGTTTGGCAAGCTTGCTACTGTACTTTTCTACTTTGCTATTGCTTGTTCATTCTTCATTAAGTATTGGAATAACATTGCTTTTGCACCTGGTAACTCTGTAGCTCCTATGCCACAATTTGATTTATGGATATACTACTTAGCTTTAATTACAACTATATTCTCACTTGTTATGTATTATATTACTTTCTACAAACAAGGGTACTTGAAAAAAGAGAATTTAAAAATAAAAAATGATGATAATTCTAAATAATTATAGTTTAAAATAACTGAAATTCAAAATAAAAATAAAATAAATAAAGTAAAATAGTTTTTGTGAAGCAACGCGCAGCGTTCAAGCGGAACGAAGTGAAGTGCGCTTGGAGCAACCTACATATAATATAAAAAAATTGTATCTACAATTTTTTCATAAAAGGTTGCGACAGCAAGTTGCAAACTAAAACTATTTTACTTATTTATTTATATAATTTTTAATAAACAATAGCTCTTACTCAAAATCTTCTAGCACGCTATGAAGCTCTATATCTCCTATTGCCTCTATTCCGTTTCTAACTTTTGTTAAATCCGCTTCTGTTAAGTACATTGTTTGAATATCTGTATCTTCTTTAAAGGTTTCCTCTCCATTTTCATCAGTTGTATAAATGCCAAGTACACCATTATGCTCTTTAATTAAATAATGCTCATCACAAAATCCGTCTTGTTCCCTAAAAAGTGTAACTTCATCATTTTCAAATTCTTCTATTTGCCATCCCTCGCATTTTTCCGTTAGTTCTTCTATATTGCAATTTGCAAGTGTAATTGGTAAATCTCTTGTATTAGTAGTTGTATGATTACAACCTTTAAAGTATTCTTTTTCAATTAATTTAGCATTTGGTGAAGTTTTTTTTTCCGTTGATGAGGTTGAAAGTGTTATATTCTCTATTAAATCGTTTTCTTGGCTATTATTCTCTGCAAGCTGTCTTCCATCTAACTTATTACTATCTTTTGTATTATTTATTTGATAAACATATAACCCCGCCATTACCCCTAATATCAATAATATAATGCATACTAATGCAATTATCCATTCTTTTCTCATACTTCTACTTCCTTCCGTTTTTTTCTATTTATAGTTAGTATGAGAAATTTTGGTAAAATTTATTCATTTTGTTTTGAAATTGTGAATTTTAAATTAAAAGAACAATATAACTTTTACACTATAATGTAGTTGTAAGCACAAGCGCGAATTAATCTGTTAGTAATTGCAAGTCCTAATCCTTTGCTTTCAACGCCTTCTATTATAACAAAATCAAAATCTTCTTTGTCAACTTTTCTAAGTAGCATAAAAATATTTTTTGCAATTTCATTTAAGTCATTACCCATGTTCCATTTATTATCTGCTATGTATTTATCTAAATGTTCTTTTTTTCCTAATACTAATACCTTTTTACCTTCTTGTTCTAATTTTTTTATTTCTTCATTTATTCTTGAAATCATTTTATTTTCATCATTACTATATATCATCATACAACTTGTAGTTGGTGCATAATGACGATATTTCATACCCGGAGACGCAACTACATCATCTTTTCCTACTTTTCCTAAGACATGGCTATCTACTTTTACATCATTTACTACTTCTTCTAATTCTTCTTTTGTAATTTTTCCAGGTCTTAATATATTAATTTCATTTCCTACAACTCGAATTACTGTTGATTCTAGCCCTATATCTGTAAAGCCACCATCTAAAATATAATCTACCTTATCTTGTAATTCTTCTATAATATCTTCAATGTTTGTACCACTTGGCTTTCCTGATATATTAGCACTTGGCGCTGCAATAGGAACTTTTGCTTTTTCTATGAGTTCAAGTGCAATTTTATTATTTGGCATACGCACACCAACAGTATCTAAATTAGCTGTTACTACATTTGGTATAACTTCTTTTGATTTACGATTAAAAATAATTGTTAAAGGTCCGGGCCAAAACTTATTTATTAACTTTCTTTCTACATCTGAAATACCTTTTACTATTTCTTCTACCATTTTAATATTTGAGACATGTACTATTAATGGGTTATCTCCTGCTCTACCTTTTGCTTCAAATATTTTTTTTACAGCTATTTCATCTAAAGCATTTGCTCCTATGCCATATACAGTTTCTGTTGGAAATAATACTAAATTTCCTTCTTTTATTTCTTCTGCTGCTTCTTCTATTTCTTTAATATTTAATTTTTCTTTTTGATTTGAATATTTAGCTTTCATATTTATTTCTTCTTTCTAATCATATTTAGTTTTTATTTCATAATTCAAATATACTATATTAAGTTTATTTCTCACATTTTTCAATTTGCTCACGAATAGCCATTTCTACAAATTGATTTAAAGACATATTAAATTGTTTAGAAAATAATACCGCTTTTTCATGAAGAACAGGTTGTATTCTAATATTAAAACTTCCCTTATATTCTTTATGTGGATTTTTATTTAACATATTACATTCCTTAATATATTCGTCTATTACTTCTTTAAATTCCTTTTTTAAACCTTCAATCGTATTTGACTCAAATGTAATAACATCTTCAATTCCTTCTACTTTTCCCCAAAAAGTAGAAGTTGTATCTTCATAGTAAATACTTGCAAAGAAATCTTTATATTTTATCATATTTTTCATTTCATTTCCTCCAATCTCTTTATTACTTCTAAAATGCTTTCAATCTGGTATGGCTTTAAAATGTTACTAGGATGTGGCTTATGTAATTTAATTTCTAATTTATTATCACTATGAACAAAAGAAACTCTAGAGCCTGATGTCCTTCCTTTGTTAAATTCGTAAAATCCAAGTAATCCTAATAATGTTTTAGCTTCTTGATATGAAAAATCTTTCGGATTTGATTTTAATCTATTCAATATTTTTTCTTTTTTACTCATATATTATACTCCTTTTCTTTTTATTTTGCAACTATTATTTAGTTGCATTTTTATTTACACATTTCAAATTTTACTTTGCATAATTTGTTTACTTTTTTATCATAACCACTTCCTCATTTCATTCTATAAATTCTTTAATTCTAACCCTACCTTTATCATCAAAAGTAAGCATTATTTCTCCGCTTCTATCTGTTCTATAAATTCTTGCGCCAATTGCTTTAAGCCTCTCTAAGACACCATCATTTGGATGTCCAAAGTGATTATTTTCTCCTACACCTATCAACGCAATCTTTGGCTTAACCATTTCTATAAAACTTTGAGTAGATGAAGATTTGGATCCATGATGTGCAACCTTTAAAATGTCAGCTCTTAATTCTTTGTTTTCTGAATAAAGATCTGCTAATCTATTTTCTGCAATTTCTTCAATATCGCCTGTGAAAAGAATTGTGAAGGGTTTAGTTTTTGAATTTTTTTGATAACAAAACTTAGCTACAATTGAGTTATTGTTTAAAACATTTTGTGAAATTAAATCGTCTTGAGGAAAAAGTATTTTGAAATAACAATTTTTATCAATTTGAATTTTATCTCCAGCTTTTACTTTTATTACATTTGTTTTTGATTTTTTTATTAGAGTAAGTAGTTTTTGAAGATTTGCACTATCTTTTCCTTGTTTAGAAATTATAATGTTTTTTACTTTTATTTTTTCTAACAATGTAAGTAGCCCGCCCACAGTGATCTGTATCTAGGTGCGAAAAAAGCATATAATCTATTTGCATTATATTATTATCTAGTAAAAATGGCAGTAGTGTTTTTTCTCCAACATCAAAACTCCCTACCTCACTTCCACCACCATCTATTAAAATTGTTTTCCTAGATGGCGTTTCTATTAAAGTGCTGTCCCCTTGTCCCACATCAATGAATTTAATACTCAAATTTGACATTGGAAATTTAATAAAATATGGTGCTAAAATTAAGAATATTATTAAAATAAAAATTATATTTTTAAGTTTGCTTATTTGATTTCTAAATTTATATAATATTAAAAGTAAATAGTATAAAAATATTTGCCACATATTTGGTGTTGGAATTAGAATTTGTGAAAATGGAAGTTTGCCTGTTATTTTCGCAATAAATGTTAAAATCTCTAAAATAGGACTTAGTATAAAAGAAATAATTACTGCTAGTGGTTTAAATATGAGTAGAATAAATATAAATATCATGCTTCCTATTAAGCTAACAGCCAGTATGGGTGATGCTAATAAATTTGAAATTATGAAGGTTAGTGAAATAGTGTTAAAATGATATGCCATAATTGGAAGGATTATTAAATTTGCAGATATTGAAACCTGAGCAATTGGTTTTATGCATGAAAAAATTTTTGAAAGTATTTTTGATTTCCATTCTTTATTCTCTTCTATTAGTTTATTAGCCCTACTCTTGTTTTCTCTTTCTATATTCTGCTTTTCTAGCTTTCTATTCATTAGTAGAATAATTCCAATTGTTCCACCAAATGAAAGCTGAAAACCGATATCTAATATGTAATAAGGATTTATAAGTAATATTACTATGCTACTAATTGCTAAGCTAGTATAGACATTAGGCTTTGTAAAAAATATATTAGAGGCTAATGTTAAAATGCACATTATGCATGCCCTAGTAACAGATGGTGTAAAACCTACAAGCATCATAAAGAAAACTAAAAATAATATAACTAAAATATTGCTCCACCTTTTATGTATTCGTAAAAGTTGAAACAGGCTAGTAATTCCTAGTAATATATATGATACATGTGCACCAGAAATAGCTAGCATATGTGATAGATTGCTTTGCCTAAAACTATTCTGCACTTCTTCTGAAATATATGATTTATCTCCTAATATTAAGCCAATACAAAGTGATGAAGCTTTTTCCGGCAAAACTTCTCTTATTTTTTCTATTAAATTTTTCTTTAAATCATGGATAAACTTTTGAATTAAATTTATTTTATTCTTTTCTATTACTTTTACACTTTTAGCAGTTATAATTCCTGAAATTTCTTTTCCTTTTAAATACATACTGTAATCAAATCCGCCTTCATTTCGCGCCACTTCTGGCTTTTCATATATGCCAGTAATTTCAATTTTATCACCATAATTTAATTGATTTACGCTATTAGAATTTTCCTTTATATATAACAATAATTTTGTGGATGTCTCATCATCTCTTACAATTAGTTTATTTTTTTCTTCAATTTGTTTATTTTCTTCTTGTAAACTGTTAGATAAAGCTTCAATATTTAATACCTTAATTGTATATACATCTTTATATTCCTGTTTTTCTGCATCAGTAATTACAATTGCTTGCAATTTTAATTCTTCTTTATCATATTGATATATTTTGTTATATTTACTTTCTAAAAAACCGACATATAAATAAAAAATTAATATACATACAAGAAATATTAAGCATAAAGCTATGTTTTTCTTTATACTTACTTTTTTAGATATAAATAATAATATTAGTAATAGAAATATAAAGGAAATTGCAAGCAAAAAAAAGGCTATACCCTTTAAGTATAGCCCCATTATAATTCCTAAAATAGTTCCTATTGAGGCAACACACATTTTCATTGTTACATTTTCCTTCCATTTGCCCCAATTTTGTCTTTTAATTTTTATTTTATAATTCTACTAAATTCCTTTAATTTGTTTCTTATTTAATTTCATGTTATTATTTGCATTTTTTATTAGATTTAAATAATCACATTATATCTTTTATTATATAATTAAATTAATCTAAGACCTGCATAAAATCTATCTTTATACATTGTATTTAAGCTAGAAATAGTTACTGTATTTGTTGTTGTAGATGCGTGGATAAACTCTCCATCGCCTATATAAATTCCACAGTGTCCTATTCCTACCCCTGTTTCATAATCTGTTAAAAATACAATGTCACCCATTTGTAAATCACTTTGTTTGCTAATTTTAGTTCCTTTTCCACTATTATATTGTGAAGTTGCACCATGTGGAAGGCTTATTCCAAAGTTTTTAAATACATACATTGTAAAGCCTGAACAGTCAAATGTTTTGTTTGAGCCATCTCCACCATATACATATTTACAGCCTAAATATTTTTTTGCATAGCTTATTACTTCTGATGCATTAATTGATTTAGGATTTGTATTTTCATTTTCATTTTTACTATCTTTTGAAGTTTCTTCTGTTTTAGAAGTGTTATTATTTGTTTTAGTTTCTGTATCTTTTGTTTCTGTTTTTTGAGTAGTTTCTTCTTTCACATTTTCTGTTTTTTGACTTTGTGTGCTTGCACTAGTTAAATTAGATTTTTCTTCTATATTTGAAGTAGTTGTATTACTTGTAGTTGTTTTACTTGATGTATTAGTATTATCAGATTCCTCTTTTTCCTCATCATCTAAAGTTCTAGGGTTACTATTTCCTCTTGTTGAAGTAATTTTAGTATCTGATACAAATTCTTTAGAAATATATCCTGTATCATTTCCAGCTTTTACTTGATACCATGACCCTTCTTCTTTAAGAATTGTAACTTTAGTATTTAGGTAAAGAACTTTAACAACATTATAGTTAGTTCCCGCACCTTTTCTTAAATTAACACCTTGTTCATTAACATAGCCTACTTTTTCTTTCGAAGTAGCATCACCTTCTGTTGTAGTAGTTCCACCTGTACTTGTAGTTACAGTTTTTGCTTCCCCTAAAGAGCTTGTTCTTACCCAACCGTTAAATGTGTCAGTTTGAATATATGACCATCCCCCTGTTGTTTCAGTAATTATAATAACTTCTACACCTTTTTTTACGCTTCCTATTTTACTTGAATAAATTAGTGGTAAAATTTTTACATCTGTATTTTGTAAAAATTTCTTATATACAACTTTTACTTCTCTTGGTTCCTCTACATTAGAATTATTGCTTTCTACTTTTGATTCATTGTCACTATTTGAATTGTTTGTATTTTCATTATTTTGACTATTTGTTGTTTGATTATTTGCAATCTCACTATTTGTGGTTTGACCATCTGTACCTTGATTATTTGTTTCCTTATTTGTATTTTCGTTATTTTTATTATCACTAGCTTCATTATTGTTTCCATTGCTTAAATTAGGATTTTCACTACTTTGATTTTGATTACTATTATCTTCTACTTTCTTAGAGTAATCTTTGCTAATATAACCTGTATAGTTTTTATATTTTATTTTATACCAACCATCTACTTCTTCTAAAAGTTCACATTCTACGTCTTTTGATAACATAGCTATTACTTCTGAGCTAGTAGATGCATCTTTTCTTATGTTTACGGTATCTCCTGTAACTTTAACAGTAGTAGCTTGCGAACATGTAGCCATTATAGATACTGTTGCTACAGTTAATGCTCCTGTTAAAATTACTTTTTTAATAGTATTCATTAAAGATTTCTCTCCTTTATATTTTAGTATATTCGTTATTTCTCTTTAAGTTGCTTACAGTATATAATTAAACTCTAAAAAAGTCAATTATTCTACAAAATATTTCACATTATATTTTATTAATTTTTATACTGATTTTTAGAGAAACTTTTAATTTCTATTTCTTTACAAGTTTTTTCGTTACATAAAAAATAACAAGGTATTACATTATTTGTAACCCTTGCTATTTATATATTTAGCTTAAATTCAATTAAGCAATGATTTCAGATACTACACCTGAACCTACTGTACGTCCACCTTCACGAATAGCGAATCTTAATCCGTTTTCGATAGCGATTGGAGTAATAAGTTCGATTGTCATGTCTACGTTGTCTCCTGGCATAACCATTTCTGTACCAGCTTGTAATTCGATAACACCTGTAACGTCTGTTGTTCTGAAATAGAATTGTGGTCTATATCCATTGAAGAATGGTGTATGACGTCCACCCTCTTCTTTTGTTAGAACGTATACTTGTGCTTTGAATTTTGTGTGTGGATGAATTGAACCTGGTTTTGCTAATACTTGACCACGTTCAACTTCGTTTCTTTGTGTTCCTCTTAATAGAACACCAATGTTGTCTCCAGCTTCAGCTTGGTCTAATGTTTTTCTAAACATTTCAACACCTGTAACAACTGTTTTGCTAGGTTCTTTTGCAAGACCTACGATTTCAACTTCGTCTTGTAATTTAACAACACCTCTCTCAACTCTACCAGTAACAACTGTACCTCTACCACTGATTGTCATAACGTCTTCAATTGGCATTAAGAATGGTTGGTCTGTTGGTCTATCTGGTGTTGGGATGTAATTGTCAACTGCATCTAATAATTCTTTAATTGGAGCATATACTGGATCATTAGGATCTTGAGATGTGCTCTCTAATACTTTTAATGAAGATCCTTTTATAATTGGAATTTCGTCTCCTGGGAAATCATAGCTTGAAAGTAAGTCTCTAACTTCCATTTCAACTAATTCTAGTAATTCTGGATCATCAACCATATCACATTTATTTAGGTAAACAACGATGTATTTAACACCTACTTGTCTTGCTAAAAGAATGTGCTCTCTTGTTTGAGGCATTGGTCCATCAGCTGCTGATACAACTAATATTGTACCATCCATTTGAGCTGCACCAGTAATCATGTTTTTAACATAGTCAGCGTGACCTGGGCAGTCAACGTGTGCATAGTGTCTTTTTTCTGTTTCATATTCTACGTGAGCTGTGTTAATTGTGATTCCTCTTGCTTTCTCTTCTGGAGCACTGTCGATTTGATCATATGCTTCATATTGTGCTTTTCCTAGTAATGCTAGGTATTTTGTAATAGCTGCTGTTGTTGTTGTTTTTCCGTGGTCAACATGGCCGATTGTACCAATGTTAACGTGTGGCTTTGTTCTTTCAAATTTTGCTTTAGCCATTTAATTTTCCTCCTTATTTTAGCTTGGTGGAATTATTTTTTACTTTCCACTTGCTACTTTTATATTTTTAATATTAAAATCTAGTTTTGTAACACTTGTATTTTATACTATTTTTCCTATAAAAGCAAGTGTTTTTTATAAGTTTTATTTTTATTACAAAATATAGTAACTTGAAGTAGCAACGCGTAGCGTTCAAACGTAGCTACGAAAGTAGCGAAGTGCGCTTGGAGCAACCAACTTATAGTACTTAAAAATTGGTTGCGACAACAAGTTGCACGTAAAGTTACTATATTTTGTTGATTTAGAAACTATTATAATATTTACTCTTGTTTTTTAGCTCTTGATGCAACAATTGTATCAAATACTGATTTTGGAACTTCCTCGTAATGACTTGGTTCCATTGAATAAGTACCTCTACCTTGTGTTTTTGAACGTAAGTCTGTTGCATAACCAAACATTTCTGATAATGGAATAAAGCTTCTGATAACTTGGTTTCCTTGAATAGATTCCATACCTTCTAGCTTTCCACGTCTTGAGTTAACGTCTCCAATAACATCTCCCATGTATTCTTCTGGAACTGTTATTTCCACTCTCATGATTGGTTCTAGAATAACTGATTTACCTTGTCTACATCCTTCTTTGAAGGCCATAGATCCAGCAATTTTGAAGGCCATTTCTGATGAGTCAACTTCATGGTATGAACCATCTACTAATGTAGCTTTAAAGTCTATAACAGGGTAACCTGCTAATACACCACTTTGAGCTGCCTCTCTAACGCCATCCTCGATTGGTTTAATGTATTCTTTTGGAACAACACCACCAACGATTTTGCTTTCAAATTCAATTCCTTTACCTGGCTCTAATGGTTCCATTTCTAACCATACATCACCGTATTGTCCACGTCCACCAGATTGACGAATGAATTTACCTTGTACTTTAACTTTATTTCTAATTGTTTCTTTGTAAGAAACTTGTGGTTTACCTACATTACACTCTACTTTAAATTCTCTCTTTAAACGATCTACTATAATGTCTAAGTGTAATTCACCCATACCAGCTATGATTGTTTGACCAGATTCTTGGTCTGTCCATGTTTTGAATGTTGGGTCTTCTTCTGCAAGTTTTGCAAGAGCAATACCCATTTTTTCGCTATTTGCTTTGTCTTTTGGCTCAATAGCGATATCAATAACAGGCTCTGGGAATTCCATTGATTCTAGAATAACTGGGTGTGCTGGGTCGCAAAGTGTATCACCTGTAGATACTTCTTTTAATCCAACTGCTGCAGCAATATCACCTGCATATACTTTTTCAATATCTTGTCTGTGATTTGCGTGCATTAATAGGATTCTTCCCATTCTATCTTTTTTATCTTTATTTGCATTTAATATTGTTGAACCTGCATCTAATGTTCCAGAATATACTCTGAAGAAGCAAAGTTTTCCAACAAATGGGTCAGTTGCAATTTTAAATGCTAATGCTGAAAATGGTTCTGTATCAGATGTTTTTCTTTCTACTTCTTCTCCATTTTCGTCTACACCTTTGATATCTGGGATATCAAGTGGTGAAGGCATATAATCTACAACTGCATTTAATAATTCTTGTACACCTTTGTTCTTATATGATGAACCACAACATACTGGAACTATTTTATTAGCTATTGTTCCAATTCTAATACCTTTTTTGATTTCTTCTTCAGATAGTTCTTCGCCGTCTAAATATTTCATCATTAATTCATCATCTTGTTCAGCAGCAGCTTCTATTAATTTTGCTCTATATTCTTCTGCTTGAGCTTGTAATTCTGCTGGTATATCACATTCTTCGATTTCTTTTCCTAAATCGTCTTTATGAATAAATGCTCTCATTTTTACTAGGTCTACAATACCTTTAAAGCTTTCTTCTGAACCTATTGGTAATTCAATTGGAATAGCATTTGCTTTTAAACGATTGCGTAATTGATCAACGCAAAGCATAAAGTCAGCACCTGTTGTATCCATTTTATTAACATATACCATTCTTGGTACCATGTATTTATCTGCTTGTCTCCAAACTGTTTCTGTTTGTGGTTGAACTCCACCTTTTGCTGCTAAAATTGTAACAGCACCATCAAGTACTTTTAAAGATCTTTGTACTTCAACGGTAAAGTCAACGTGACCAGGAGTATCGATAATATTTATACGATTTCCAAGCCACTGGCAAGTAGTTGCTGCAGAAGTAATTGTAATACCTCTTTCTTGCTCTTGTACCATCCAGTCCATAGTAGCTTCACCTTCGTGAACTTCTCCTATTTTGTGGGTTTTACCTGTATAGAAAAGTATTCTTTCTGTTGTTGTAGTTTTTCCTGCATCTATGTGAGCAACGATTCCTATATTTCTTGTTTTTTCCAAAGGGAACTCTCTTCCAGCCACTATTTTTTCCTCCTTATTTTATTTTAATTTATTCTTTTTCGTGTTTGATTTTAAACCTAGAATTTGTAATGTGCAAAAGCTCTGTTTGCTTCAGCCATCTTATGCATATCTTCTTTCTTCTTGAATGCTCCACCGTTTCCTGATACAGCTTCCATAATTTCATTTGCTAATTTTTCAGCCATTGTTTTTTCATGTCTTTTTCTAGCATAGATAACTAACCATCTTAAACCTAAAGTTTGTCTTCTTTCTGGTCTAATTTCGATTGGTACTTGGTATGTTGCACCACCAATTCTTCTTGCTTTAACTTCAAGAACTGGCATAACATTTTCAAGTGCTGCTTGGAAAACCTCTAGTGGATCTTTTTGCTCTTTTTCTTTTATGATGTCAAATGCATCATAAACTATTCCTTGAGCAACTGTTTTTTTACCATCTAACATAACATTGTTAACTAATTTTGTTACAACTTTGCTATTATATATTGGATCTGGTAAAACCTCTCTTTTTGCTATATATCCTTTTCTTGGCACTATTCTTCCCTCCTTTTAATGATTTCATACCATAAAGTATGATTTGGTACTCTGGAAAACTTTAATGTTTTCCCGTATAGCGCTATATAATCTATTATTAAATTTAAGTACCTTAAATTAGTAATGTATTATTAGCACCATAATTGATTTTAAAATTTTAATCAAAAGCAAGTATTGCAAGGAAAGCTAGCAAAAAATTTTGAGATTATACGAATTGTATATCGAAAAATTTTTTGTGACGCTTGACAACGCAAGACGAAGCTTTTCATTAAAATTTTTATTTCTTAGGTTTCTTCGCTCCGTATTTAGAACGCCCTTGCATTCTGTCTTTTACACCTGCTGTATCTAATGTTCCTCTGATAATGTGGTATCTAACACCTGGAAGGTCTTTTACCCTGCCACCTCTTATTAGAACAACGCTGTGCTCTTGTAAGTTATGACCGATACCTGGAATGTATGAAGTTACTTCATATCCATTAGAAAGTCTTACTCTGGCTACTTTTCTTAAAGCTGAGTTTGGTTTCTTAGGTGTTACTGTTTTTACAACTGTACATACGCCTCTTTTTTGTGGTGATCTTTTATTAGTAACTCTTTTATTCATTGAATTGTAACCATGTTGTAAAGCTGGTGCTGTTGATTTGCTAGTAGAACTTTTTCTTCCTTTTCTTACTAATTGATTAATTGTTGGCACTTAAATTTCACCTCTTTCCATATTATATTTTTTATTTATCTTACAATAGAATTTCTATTATAAACCTTATTTTCCGTAATGCAAATTTACTTCGCATTTTAGTATATATTGTTATATGTTCTATTATAAGATTAAAACAAAATAAACCGCTAGGGAAATACGAGTTTCGTATTTTACACTAGCGGTATATATTTTATCATTTTTATTTAATAAAGTCAAGAAAAATTAGTTAAGTTTGGCAATATTTGTTATATTTTCTTATTCACCATATTCTCCGTGATCTTTTGATTCATTTTCTACTTCTGCTACATTTTCACTATTTTCTGGCATTACAGTAGTATTACTATTGCCTAAATTTTGTTGTGGAACCTTTAATCCTTCTTTAAAATCATTTTGCTTGTTTTCTTCTACTGGAGTTTCTGTTGTAGGTTCTACTGTTGGTGTTTCTGTTGGTTTACCTTCTCTAAGTTCACTAGCTGGTTCATATTCTGGTACCCATTTTTTAAATAGTTTTAATGATACATTTTTCTCTGCTAACATTTTTTCAAATTCTACTTTATCAAAATCATTTTTAGAACTTTCTTTATTGTATAAGTCTATATATTCTGATGGATCTATTTCGCTAGATTTAAAATCTAAATCTATAGTTTCTGACGTTATTCTTCTAGCAAATACATTAGACAATTTTTGTTTTATTCTTTCAAGTATGCTTGGTCTTCCTTCATATGATTTTAATAAACCTATGTTATAATTAGCTTTAGCTATTTTTTGAATAAATTTCATTCTTCTTTTATCGTCTTTATCTGTTGGCATATTATATAATTCACTAAAATCATAGCTTATGTCTATAAGTGGTAGTTTTCCCTCACTTTTTCCTATTAAAAGTTCTTTATATCTTTTAAGAGCTTTTATTTTACTACTTTTTATAATTTCTTCTACTGTAGATTTATCTGTATCTTCTATATTATTATATGTTTTGTCTACTTTCATTAATAATTCTGCAATATTAGGATCTAAGTATTTTGCTAATTGTGGAACTTCTGCAAAATGTCTTACATAAGCACTATTTAACTTAGTATGTATATCTTTATCAAGTGTAATAACTTCCTCTTTATCATCATCAACTATAATTGCACTATAAACTGGTTTTCCTTCATTAGATATGGAAACTTTAATTTCTTTCAAAGCCAATGCTTTAGCTTCGTCTTCTTTTCCTGTATTTTCTAAATCTTCAAGGTTTGGATCGGCACTTTGACGATTTTTAACACCTTCCTGTACAGCTTCTATTTCTAGTGCATGTTTATCTAATATTTCTTCAGTTTTTGTACTAGAGCTTGGTGCTTTTAGATCCACCACCCAATCATTACCATATCCACTATTAAAAACATATTTATTATTATTCGGATTATTTGAAGTAGTTTTATTGTTATTTTCTTCTACATTTTTTGTTTTCTGTGCTGGTGCCACCGGAGCTTTTTCTGTTTTTTCTGTCTGTTTTGCTGGTGCTTCTGACACTTTCTCTGATTTTTTTGGTTCTGATACTGGTGCTTCTAGAACTTCTTCTGTTTTTTCTGCTTCTGGTGCTGGTGTTTCTGACACTTTTTCTAATTTTTCTGTTTCTTGTTCTGGTTTTTCTGCTTTCGGTGTTGTTGTTTCTGGGTTTACTTCTTCTATTATTATTTCTTCTACAACTTTTTCTTCTTTCTTTCCATCACGAACTTCTACCATAAAATCATCTAAAATTGCTAAATCACTTTCAAAACCTTCTCTTTGAGTTTCTAAGTCTTTTATTTGCTCTTTTTTCTCTCTAGCACTTTGCATGAATTCTCTACTCTTTTTATTAATAAGCTGATAAACATCTTTATCAACTTTTAGTCTATATACTTCTATATGATTACGACGTAATTGCTTAAGTTCTTCTCTTTCAGATTCTATTTTTGCAATTTGATTTTCAATATCTTCAATTTGCTTTTCAATTTCATTTTTTCTTTTTTGTAAATCTGAAATAAAGTTCTGTTGAGCCTTTTCTACTTTTTCCTTTCTTTTAGCCAAAGTATTTCTTCTTCTTGCTCTATTTTCTAAAGATTTTGCAATTTGTCTATTTGAGTCATCGATTGCTTTATAAACACTTGCATCTAATTCCTTATAAAATCCACGTATTGATGTTTGTGTCTCTAATTTTTCTTCATCTTTTTTTCTTATAATATCTGAATCTTCAATCTCTTTTTCTATTGCATGTATTTGATCTATAAAGTCTCCTTTTTCTACTTTTAAATTTGCAGGCATTCCTTTTTGTGCATCTTGTAATTTTAAGTTTAGTTCCTCATTTAAAGATTCCTTTGTTATTCTTTCCATAAATTTTCCTCCTAAAATTTACTTATCTTCTTTATTATAACACGTATCGACTTTATTTGCAACCATATTATGTAAATTTTATTATTTTGTAACTAAAATTTAACATTTTTGTAATATTTTAATACTTATATTGCTACTACTCTAATATTTATATGGTTATTTTCATTTATTTTAAAAACTTCTTTGTTTCAACATATCTTCCAAGTCTTTTAGTGCCCTATCAGCTAGTTTTGTGTATTTTAATTTTTTATCCTTTATTCTTTCTTCACCCTGTGGCAAAATACCAAAGTTTGCATTCATAGGTTGAAATCTTTCATTTTCTGTTGAAATATATTTTGATAATGCTCCTATCATAGTAGTATCTGGGAATATTATTTTTTCTTTAGAGATATTATCTAGATTATTTATACTGCTTGTTATCTTATCTTCTGGTTGATTTATATTACTTTTCTTATTTTTCTCAAATTGCATTACTGCATTCAATCCTGTGACCATTCCTGATGAAACAGATTCAACATACCCCTCGACACCTGTAATTTGACCAGCAAAGTATATGTTTGAATTTTCCTTCATTTGATAAGCTTGATTTAATAATTTTGTAGAATTGATATATGTGTTTCTATGCATTACACCAAATTTAACAAAATTAGCATTTTCTAAACCCGGTATCATACTAAATACTCTTTGTTGCTCTCCAAATTTTAAGTTTGTTTGGAAACCTACCATATTAAATAAATTGCCTTCACTGTTATCTTGCCTTAATTGCACAACTGCATAAGGTCTTCTGCCAGTTCGTGTATCTGTGAAGCCAACTGGCTTTAATGGTCCATACCTTAATGTGTCTTTGCCTCTTTTAGCCATTATTTCAATTGGCATACATCCTTCAAATAATTCTCTTTTTTCAAAATCATGCAAAGTTACTACTTCGCTATTTATTAATTCTTCATAGAAGGCTTCATATTCTTCTTTGTTCATTGGCAAATTTATATAGTTTTTTTCTTCATCTTTGCTTCTTCTTGAAAGCCATTCTTCTACAGTTTCTTCTTTTTTTCTTTCTTGCTCGTATCTATCTCCCCAAAAAGCTATTTTATCATCAATTGAATCCTTCTCTATAATTGGTGCTGCTGCATCATAGAAATATAGCTTATCTTCACCTGTAAGGTCTGCGATTTCTTTTGATAAGCCTTCTGATGTTAATGGACCTGTGGCTATTATTACAATTCCATCTTTTGCCATTTTAGCTATTTCATTATCAATTTCTTTAACATTTTTTGTATTTTCTTTATTATTTTTATAAATACCTTCATTGAAATCTTTTTCAGTTTCTATATAATCATTTGAATATTCATTATTGTTTAATTTTTCAATCTCATCATTATTATCATTGCTTAATTTGCTGTGTTCATGAGCACAACCAACCTCTCTTCTGATAATTTCAATATTGTCAAGCTTTTCTAGTTCTTCCGTTATTCTTTTTGAAAATATTTCTCTATCTACTGCTAAAGCTTGTCCTGCCGGTACTGCTGTTTCGTCTGCAACGCGAATTAAAAGAGAATCTAATCTCCTTAGCTCTTCTTTTAATAAACCACACGCATTTGTATGTAAATTAGATTTAAATGAATTGCTACATACAATTTCTGCTAAATTTTCATTGTGATGTGCTGGTGAAAACTTATATGGTTTCATCTCATATAATTTTACTTTTATTCCTCTTTTTGCTATTTGGTAGGCCGCTTCTGAACCTGCAAGCCCACCACCTATTACTACTATATAATCGTTCATTTCTTCCTTTCTTACTACCCAAAAAGTTCCATAATGTCTTCCTTTGATAGCTGATTGATAAATGTATTTTGAGTAGATAACATATCATCTGCTAATTTTGCTTTTCTTTGTTGTAATTCGTATATTTTTTCTTCTATTGAATTTTTAGTAATTAATTTATATACTTGAACATTGTGTTTTTGCCCTATTCTGTAAGTTCTATCAGTTGCTTGGTTTTCTGCTGATAAATTCCACCATGGATCATAGTGTACTACCATATCTGCACCTGTTAAGTTCAAGCCCGTTCCTCCTGCTTTTAAAGAAATAAGGAATACTTTTATATTTTCATCTTGATTAAATCTTTCTACTAGATTTATTCTTTCTGCAACTTTGGTTTGCCCTGTTAGTTTTAAATATTCAATTCCTCTTTTCTTCAATTCTTTTTCTATCATTTCAAACATAGAAGTATAACCTGAAAATAGTAACATTTTGTGTCCACTTGCTACTGCATCTTCTATAACCTCCATACATTGAATAAGCTTACTGCTTTCACCTTCATAGTTTTGTAAAAATAGACTTGGATGGCAACAAATTTGTCTTAGTCTCATCAATAGTGCTAATATTTTTATTTGGCTATTTGCAAAGCCATTTTCTTGTATTTCTTCTGCTACTTCTTTTTTAGCACTAGCTAAATATGATAAATATATTTTTTGTTGTTCCTCTTGCATTTCATTATATAGAACTGTTACTGTTTTGTCTGGTAGTTCTGTTAAAACATCTTTTTTAATTCTTCTTAGTATAAATGGCTCAATCATTTTCTTTAATTGCTCCATTTTTTCTTGATTATTGTCTTTCACTATTGGTATTTCATATAATTCTTTAAATTTACGATATTTAAATAGATACCCTGGCATTATATAATCATAAATTGACCATAGCTCAGAAAGTGAATTTTCAATAGGTGTACCAGTTGAGGCAAATCGTGTTTGTGCTACTATTTGCTTTATAGCTTTTGCATTTTGTGTATTATCGTTTTTAATATACTGAGCCTCGTCTGCTATCATATACTTAAATTCATAATTTTTTTCTGTATATATGTCAATATCTCTTTTTAGTGAATCATAGGAAGTAATTACTAAATCATATTTTTCTATTTTATCTATTCTTCTCTTTCTTTCTGTTGCACTTCCGCTAATAACTTCTACTTTTAAACTTGGTGTAAACTTATTTGCTTCACCAAGCCAGTTTAAAGTTACTGAGCTTGGGCATACTACTAAAGATGGCTTTGAGTTTTTACCGTTTTCATTTACATATGCTAAAACCACTGCTAACATTTGAAGCGTTTTTCCAAGTCCCATGTCATCTGCAAGAACCCCACCAAATTCATATTTGTCTAAGGTTCTAAGCCATTGATAACCAATTTTTTGATATGTTCTTAAAGTAGCATTTAAATTTGCTGGTAATTCTAGGTCCACAGTAGTTTGATTTTCCTTTAATCTGTCTACCATTGTTTGATAGGTTTCGTTTGTTTGTATTTCTACATTTTTTAAATTCTTCAGTATTTTTTCTAGATAAAGGCTTCTATAACTTGGTAGTGTTATTACACCATCTTTCATTGTATTGTAATTTATATACATATTAGTTGTAAGTTCTTCTAGAAATTCCATTGTTTCATTTTCTTCTAATTTTATATAACTTCCGTCTTTTAGCCTGTGGAACTTCTTTTTTAATTCATATTTTTCTAGCATCTGTGCCAAATCAGATAAATCTATTCCTATTTGTGTTAAATCAATTTTTAATAAGTGATTTTCTATTCTTATTCCTATTGATTTCATTTGAAATGAATTTATCTGTTTTTTACGAAAGCTATCTGTTGCTAGAACTTCATATTTTTTCATATATTCATCAATTTCTTCTGATAAAAATGAAAAGATATTATCTGAGTTTGCAAGCACTAACCTTGCACTTTTTCTATCTAGCATAAATCCGGTTTCAATAAATCTATTTAATGCTTCATTTTCTCCAATTATATTTCGTGCAATATTAATATTTTGCTCTAAAAATGGATTTACCTCTTGCTCTCCATAGCAAAACTTAACATCTGCTGTGATGTTATTATTTACATCATAATCTAAATATATTTTGACTCCTAACTTTTTAGGAATGCATTTTTCTTGAACTGCTTGAGATAAATTTTCTGTAATTATATTATTTTTCATTCTTGGTGCTATCATAGAGAAAAAGCTTGTAAGCTCGTTTTCATCTATAATAATTTCGTTGGTATAGTTTTTACGCAACACGTCTAATATTTTTAAAGTATTATTTTCAAATTCTTTAGTGGCACGATAAATTTCATTTGGGAATAAAAGATAAATATTCTCTTTTCCTTGTAAAATCTCATAACTAAAAACATCTATATTGCAAGTTAATTTAAATCTATTTTCTTCTATTTGTTTTACTGTAAATGTGATATTAGGCTCATCTGCTGAGAAATAAATTGTTTTTTCTTTTTCGCCTCTTTGAAATAGCACTGTGTTGTTTTTTAGTGCATCAAAAAAATCGTCAAGCCCAGTGTTTGAAATTAAAATATTATCTGGTATAAAATTTTTAATGTAATAGTTGTAGCCATTTGCTACTTCATTATGGTATTTCATAATTTCCGCATATTTTAATAAGAATTTTAATATTGGAAGTGATGCTTCTTCAAAGCTTTCTTCTTGATGAACTAAGTTTAATTTGCTTCCATATTGATAAACTTCTTTTTTTAACATTCTCTCATAAAATTCTGGTAAGTTTTTAATTTTATAAAATTGAGTATTCCCTATTTTAAATTCTACTTTTAGCGCTTTTGTAAATTCGTTATAATAAACCTTAGGTATAATCTTTATATTTTTTGCACACGAATCTTTACCTTCTTTTTTAGTTAATTCGTCTTGTTCTGTTTGCAAAAAGGTATTTAATAATTGCTTATATACTCTATGATTTTCCTTCTCTCGTATTTGTTTTTGATTTTCTAACATAATACATCCTCCAGAATTTTATCAATCTAGAATTATATCATAAAAGTTTTGATTTTTCAAGACATTTAAGCAGGGTTTTTGACATTTAGGCGGGTTTTTGTCTTAACCTTTTGGAGGGCTTTTTCTCAGTTCATTTTAAACTAAAATTTATTTCTTAATTTAGCAAGTCTTTTTAAGATTGAAAAATGCAGTACCTAATTTTATAAGTACTGCATTCTTTTACTTAAAGTAATCTTTTGCTATTACATATTAATTTTCTTAAAATAAGATTCATATTAACTTAAATTACAAACTTCTTAATTAAAACTACGCCACCTGCTAAGATACTAACTACTGCTAATACTAATCCTATATATGTTGGTACACTACCTGTTACTACACCTAATAATACTGGAGCATCATCTATATCATCTTCTCCTGGTTTATTATTTCCTGGCTCTGAATCTATATCTGGTGAATGTGGCTCGTTGTCGTCTTTATATATCTCTGCCCAGTTTACTTTCTCTCCTAAGTTGTTCTTATTATTTATCCATGTTAGTATTATTTCTACTTGGGCGCTCTCTCCTGGTTGCAATAGCGTATCTTTTAATTGGTCTGTTAATACTTTTCCGTCTTCTTCTCTCCATTGTGGATTATCTTTTGGATCAAATCTTAATCCTTCTGGAATGTAGTCTATTAATTCTTTTGCATAACCTGCTATTTCTCCTTCGTTTGTTACTTTTATTACGAATTTGAATTTTACTGTTGTTTTATCTATTCTACTTCCTCTTATTTCTACTTTTGCTGGTGGCTCTGGGTTTTCATCTCCTGTATGTCCTGTCTTTGTTACTGTCGTTTTTCCACCATATGTTACTATTGATTCACTTACCCATTTCTTTAAGCTTAAATCAAAGTATTGTACTTTTATTTTTTCTTCGTCTATGTCGTCTTCTTCTGGCTCATCATTGTCTGGTGTAGAGTCTATATCTTCTACTGGATCATTATTTTCGTCTCTATCGTCTGTTATTTCTGCTGTGTTTATTATTATTCTGTCTGATGTATTTGGTTCTGATACTTTGAAGGCTATTTTTACATCTCTATAATCTGGCATTGTCATTGTTTCTTGGTTAAAGCCTTTAATTAAATTTGCATTTTCTTCTTTTTCATTTTCTTTTGCTAGATAATCTGTTTCAATATATTTTGCTTCTTCTACATTATCTGTTTCTTTACCTTCTTCTGTGTACATCTTCCATCTATACTCTACGTTTGTTTCATGGTCTGGTAAGAATGTTAATCCTTCTGGCAAATCATCTTTTATTTTGCTTGCATACCCTGCTATATTTCCCTCGTTAAATATTCTTAATGTATATGTTACTATGTTTCCATATGCAACTTGTACTGGATCCTTTGGATGCTCGTATTTAAATTCTGTTTCACTTAATTTAGTAAATACTGGTACTCTATTTGTTATGTCTGTATCATTTACTTTTGTTATGAATTTTCTTAATGCTAAGTCAAAGCTTTCTAATACTAACTTTTCAAAATCATCATCATCTTGTTGACCTTTGATATATGAATTTCCAGCTTCTATTTCTTCATCTTTATAGTTTGGTAATTCTACATCTGTTGGTAAATTATCGTTTGGATCTTTGTCTGCTGGTTTTGAATTGTCATTTGTTAAGCTATCTTTGCTTGAATCTCTATCTATTACCTCACTATTATGTTCTGCATTTTCACATCCAGTAATTTCAGCAATATTTGTAATTTTTGTATATAGATTAATATTATCTTTTACTTTACATCTTACTTGTACATCAATATAATCTAAGTTTTCGCTTCCAAAAGCTTTTAATAAAACTTTGTCTTCGCTATCAACTCTTTCTTCATATATTGAAGCTTGAGTAGCCTCTTTGTTTGTACTTGGTGAAGTAATATCTGTTTTTATACTTCTACCATCATCTGATAGAATCCAACCATATTTTATGTTTAATTCATCATCAATTATAAATTCTAACTCTTGTGGTAAATGGTCTGTAATTTCTGTTACATAACCATCAATTTGACCTTCGTTATACACTCTTATTGTATATGTTACGATGTCTCCATTAGATACACCAACAGGCTTTTTCGTATGGTTATATGTTGCTGTTGTAGAGCTTTCATTTGCTAAATCTGTTATTACAACATTTGGAGCTCTATTATAATCTTTAACTTTATCTCCACTTTGTACACTAGTAATAAACTTTCTTAAAGATAAGTCAAAATATTTTCCTATTATTACTAATTTTTCAAAATCATCATCGTCTTGTTGACTTTCATCTTGATAATTATTTCTATCTACATTATTTGGGTTTGAGTCACGGTCTTTTACTGGTTTTCTATTTTCATCTAAAGTTTCAGTAATCTCTGCTATATTTCTTAATGATTGATCAGTATCTGTTACACTTGCTGTAACTTCACATTCAATTTGTAAATCAGCATATTTAATTTCTGTTCCATCAAATGCTTCTAATAATGTATTTTGTAAATAAGTACTTTCTATGGTTTTTCCATCATTTAATGGATTGGTCCATTGATATAGTTTATTTATATTGCTATTAGGTAAAAATGCTAATCCATCTGGTAAATAATCTGTTATTTTTGTCGCATAACCTGATATATTTCCCTCATTATATACCCTAATTGTATAAATTACTTTATCACCTTTTTTTACTGTTAATGGTGATTTTGTATGTACTTTTTCTGCAGTTGTTCCTTCATTCCAATTTGCCATTCCTAGACTTAAGTTTCTAATTTCGTCTTCAGAAATTTGTGGTGTTCTATCAACTACTGGTGCTTCACCATTAATTGAAGCTATAAATTTTCTTAATGCTAAGTCAAAATTTTCTTCTTTTAAAATCAAGTCTTCAAAATCGTCATCATCTTCTTGGCTTTTTGTTCCATAAGGACTTAAGTCAACATTTTTTGGATCTGAGTCACGATCTTTTACATCTTCGCTTTGTTCTTTATCTTTGTATACTGTAATTTCTGCTACATTTTTTAATGATTGAGTTTTATCAGTTGCTATTACTTCACATTCTATTTTTATATCTTTGTAATCTATTTTTTCTTTATCAAATCCCTTTAAAATTTGGTTATTTAAATAATCTGTTACAATTGTTTTTCCATCCTCTGATGAAACTGTCCATTGATATTCTGTATTAATAGCACTTTTCTCTGGTGGAACGAAAGCTAAGCCCTCTGGTAGATAATCAGTTACTTGTGCAGCATATCCATCTGCATTTCCTTCGTTATATACTCTGATTGTATAAACTACTCTATCACCTATTCTTACTGTTAAAGGGTCTTTTGTATGTACTTTTTCAACTGTTGTTCCATCATCCCATTTTGCTAATACTTTTGATAAATTTTCTATTTCTTCTTGTGAAATTTTTGGCTCTCTTGCAAATGTTTCTTCACCTTCGTTTTTTATATCAACATTATTTATAGTAGTTATGAATTTTCTTAATGCTAAGTCAAATACTTTATCAGGTTCTTTTACAAATACTTTTTGCAAACTAAATGTTACAGGTACTTTTTCTACTATAACAACTGGTTGATCATTTTCTGTTGGATTATCAACTGACCAATAATTTGCTTCTGTAACAAAAAATGTACCACTAATAGTTAATTTTAATGTTGTAATATCTGTTGTATTTGGAACTGAAATATAAAATTGCTTATCGTCTTCGTTAGCTTTATTTACTAATTCACTTAAATCTTCTTTTTCTTGTTTATTTGAATCTAAGAATTTAGCATCTGAAACTGCTCCATTTTTTCCATCTGTAACTACTGCTGTTAAAGTATATTCTATATCTCTTAATTCTTTTAATTTATATGGACCTATTATATATCTATCATTATGTTGACTATTATCAGTTTCAAGTGTAAGCTCTGTTTCTTCTAATTCTATAGGTGAGTCTTTTGAGTTAGAGCTGTTCTCATAATCGTAATTAAAATCTTCAGCACTTGGTGTTTCTACTAAATATTCAAATAAAGCTTTACATGCATTTGCTCTGTCTTGTCCATGTTCAAAAGACTTAGTACTACTTAATGGTTGATAGTCACCATTACCGTCTTTTTCTATTAAATTTAAATAAAGCTCAAATGTTCTTTTTACATAATAGCTATTATCTTCATTTTCATTCTTATTAGTATAATGCCATATTGCTAATTGTTGTACTACATCTATATCATCATCTGTTAAATATGAAAAATCAACTTCATCAACATCTCCATTGCCTTGTTCTTCAGCATAAGCCAAAGCAGAAGCTAATAGCATATCTTTATTTGCTTTAGCTTGGGCTGTATCTGTTTCTGATGCATTCTTTTTAGCAGGTACATACATATTATCTAGTATCCACATTAATGCTTTATACTCATTACTGTTAGGATCAGGTATTATTGATACATCAGCTTGTCCTTCTTTTTTTATTTTTAAATATTTTTCTAGTATACTTGATGGATTTCTCATATCAAAATGTTTAGTATATTCTACTGTTTTTTGCTGTGAACCATTAAGCATATTATCAGAACCAAAACCTGCTCCACCTTTTAAGCAATAAATTGTATCTTCTTGGTCGTTTTCTGTATTATATATTTTCCATATACTATGTTGTGTACCGTTATCAGCTGAGAACTTATAACCATAGCCTGTTTTCCTTATCATTTTTATGCTTAGTTTTAAAGTTCCATCAGTAGCTTTTACTATACTACATGTGCTACTTAAAAGAATAATAGTTAAAAATAAAGTTGTAATTAATAATACTATTTTTTTGAATTTCATATTTTTCCCATCCTTTTTTACCTACTACTATTTATTTAATTTTACTTTCGTTTCTTTAGTAAGTCAATAGCAGTATTTTACTGCTTTTCCACTATATTACAATATGTAATTTCTTACACTTACGGATTTAATTTGTGCAAAAAAATAAACCCTATATTACAATTATATTACATTTTCGTAATATTTTCAAGGGTTTTAGAGTTTTTATTTGTATTTTTACTTGTTTCCGTAGGATTTTGTCGATTGTTTTACATAATTTAGCAAAAATTCAGTTGCTTTATATTAATGTCGTCTTTACTTTTTATGTTAATTATGTTAATATAATTATACTTTATGCTTTAATGCATGTATATTTATATACTCATGCTAATGAGTGTAAAGCAAATACTATGAAAGGTGGAAACACTATGAAGCAAATTAGCAAAGGCAAAGTACGGGACATCTATGATTTAGGTGACAAGTTGGTTTTAGTAACTTCGGACAGAGTTTCTGCGTTCGATGTTGTTTTACCCAATACTGTTCCCTATAAAGGAGCTGTCCTAAACAGGCTATCTGCATTTTGGTTTGAATTCACTCGGGATATAATTCCCAATCACATGATTTCTATCAAAAATGAAGATATGCCTAAAGAGTTCCAAAAAGCAAAGTTTGAAGACCGTTGCATGCTTGTTAAGAAGCTGAAAATGCTTCCTATCGAATGCATCGTTCGTGGCTACATCACAGGATCAGGATGGGAAAGTTACAAGGAAACTGGATCTGTTTGTGGCATTAAATTGCCTGATGGATTACAAGAATCCGAAAAACTGCCCTTCCCAATTTACACACCCACAACGAAAGCTGTGGAAGGACATGACGAACACATCTCATTCGAAGAAACTGTAAAACTGCTTGGCGAAGACCTTGCCACTCAAGTAAGGGACAAGAGTATTGAAATTTACTCAACCTGTGCAGAATATGCAAAAACGAAAGGCATTATTATCGCAGATACCAAATTCGAATTTGGCATTGACGAAAATGGCACTCTCGTTCTTGCTGATGAAGTTCTAACTCCTGATAGCAGTCGCTTCTGGCCTGCTGATGAGTATGAGGTTGGGAAATCTCAAAAGAGCTATGATAAGCAGTACTTAAGAGACTGGCTTAAGAATAGCGGTTGGGATAAAACCCCTCCTGCTCCGGAAATTCCTGAGAAGGTCATAGCCTTTACTACTGACAAATACTTGGATGCTTTTGAAACTTTGACGAACATAGCTTTCTTCTAATTTCAGTATTTGTTTAAAACAAAGATCTCTGTCTTAATATTTTAAGACAGAGATTTTTATTTTAACAATTTCAAATATTTTTGAAGTTAAAGGAAAAGAGTGAACTATCGACAAAATGTCGACAGTTAAAAATGAAAGCAAAAGTTTCATAAGAAATCATAAAAGAATATTGCTAAAGAGAAACTTTATAAACATAAATTAATTATTTTATTTATATTTTCTATAAATTCCATTCCTTCTATCTTATTAATCCCAAAGCATTTTTTACCTAAGTCTTTGAGTGATGCTCCACAATGATAAAGTTCTTTATTATCTATAATAATAAACCTATCATGGAATTTATTTGTTCGTGCTATTTTTAGTGTCCCATATTGTTCATTAAACTTCTTAATATCTAAGTTTGTTAGATTACAATTTTGTGAAGTTAAAATAATTGCTTGCACACCTCTGTTTTTCTTTTGTAGCATTTTAAGAATAGTATCGTCTATATAATTATCTATTATTACTATTTTACTTTGAGCTGTTTTTATAATATCAATTACCAGTTCATAGGCATCATATATTTGTCCTTTGAAAAATATTTTTTGTTTAAATTCTATATCTTTTTGTAGTTTATTAAATATTTGTTCAAATTTGTTATCATAATCATTAAATTTTTTATCAACATTATTTTCGATACTTATAACACGTT
>CANRCF010000010.1 GCA_947629045.1 uncultured Clostridia bacterium
TACTGTACACACACACACACACACACACAAGACCTTTACAGAATTGGTGGACAGTCTGGAGAGAGAGCCGTAATTTAGGAAAAATAGAAGAAGGAGAAGGTTTATATAGTTTAAATAGACCGTTATTTATATGCACTACAAAGCTTACACAAGGCAAAAGTGTAAATGATAATGCAAGAAATATATTAAAAATGCAGAACAATAGAAAAAGTAATAACATGAAAAATATATTAAATGCAGTATCAGGAATAACACTAATAGCCTTAGTAGTAACAATTGTAGTGCTTTTGATTTTGGCATCAGTAAGTATAACAGTGGTATTTGGAGATAATGGAATATTGCAACTCGCAAAAGAAGCAGGAGAAAAAACAAATGAGGCAGTAAAAAATGACATATCTAGCATAGGAGAATTAGAAGATATATTACATGAAACACAAACAGGAATAATAGTAGAAAAAGTACAAGATGCAAATCCGGGAAAATTAGAGCAAGGTGAAGAGGAAAATACCTATACAATAAATAGCATAGAAGATTTAGTGGCTTTTGCACATGATGTAACAAATGGTAACACTTATGAAAATAAAACTGTAAAATTAGGATTAAGCTTAGACTTTGCCTCAACAAAATCATATGTAGATGCAAATAGAACAGACTATGAAAAATATGGGTATAATGGAGAATTAAAGAAGCTACTAAATGAAAGTGGGTTTATTCCAATTGGAACACAAGAGAGAACAACTAGTGATGAATTGATTGAAAATACATTTAAAGGAACTTTTGATGGAAATAAAAAAGCTATATATAATTTAAGAATAAATAAAACAGTGCAAAACGCTAAAGAAAATGGAAATATTGGAATGTTTACTGTAAATAATGGAACTATACAAGATTTAAACATTGAAAACGCTAATCTAAATATAGATATGCAAGATGACAATTATTGGAAATGTGTTGGAATTTTAGCCGCAGTAAATTCGAATAAAGGGAAAATTGATAGGTGTAGTATATTTGGAAAAATTAGTGGTACTGTATTAAAAAGTTGTGATATAGGTGGAATTGTAGGAGCAACGGCAGGAGAACTCTCTAATTCTTGTAGTGAAGTTGATATGACGATATTGGGGAAGGCACATGAGATATTTGAAGGCTTGATTTGCGGGTCTTGTAATAAGACTGGCACAGTAAAGAATGTATATGCCAAAGGTTGCATATCTTCAAGTGGTTATGGATATGTTGGTAGTGCGATAAGTGGTTTAGGTCGAGGAGAATTTGGGGAGAATGCATATAATGTATATACAGTAGGCAAAATTAGAGTTGACGAGGACGAGTGTAATAGCATGATAGTTGGCACTTTTAAGGTTACGGGTGATGAAAACGAGCTTTCAGAATGTTATTATCTGGAGAACAATATTGAAAAAATTGGAACAAGAAACTCAGTTTACTGTAAAGAAAATGGCATCAAAAAAACGGAAGAAGAAATGAAAAGTGAAGAATTTGTTAATTCATTAAACAATGGACAAGAACCGGCTCCATGGAAGCAAGATACAAACAATATAAATGATGGTTACCCTATATTAAGTTGGCAAGAATAAATTATAATATAAATTGTAATGTAAAAAAATAAATGAGGTCAATAGTAGTATAAAATTTAAATAAAAGCCTTTGAAGAAAAGTTTCAATATTAACTTATCTTCAAAGGCTTGCTATTTTTTGATTTTAAAATATTTTTATAAATTTTGTAGATGGTGATATATCATATGTAAATGGTAAAATAATATGTCAAAAAATGTAAAAATATGTCAAACGATTTTGCTTGCAATCTAACCATTTTTATGATTTAATAATATAAATTGCAGTTGTGCAGTAAAATATTTATTTTTAATATTTTATTATATATTTAAGTTTATTTAAAACTAATTTTACTTATTTTAGATTTAAAAAGATTTATTTATCTATATTTAATCAAAAATTAAATTTGAAATCTTAAAAATTTATTCTTAAAAGAAAAATCCAAAATGAAATTTGAAAAGTAAAAATACGGAGAGGAGGCTTATAGTTTAAGTTTATCTATTGTAAAACTTGCAATTTAATATATTAGCAAAGAAGGTGAAAGAAATCTTAATCTAGAAAATTATTATCTCAATAAATTATAAATCCAATTTTAACAAACTATTAAAACAAATTTTATCAATAGTGTTGATAAAGTAAGAACTAATATGGTAAAATAAAGAAAGGAAAAAACTTAAATGGAACAAAAAGTAGAATTATTACCACTAACAAATGATTATGTATTTAAAAGAGTATTTACAAAAGATGGAGAAGAAGATTTATTAAAAGACTTGTTATCAGCAATATTAAATATAGAGATAAAAGAAATAGAAATAAAAAATCCAGAAATGACAAAAGAAACCAAAGATGCAAAGAGAGAAGTATTAGATATAAGAGCAAAAATAAATAATAATAGTATAATAGATATAGAAGTACAAGTAAGAAACTATTATGATATAGACAAAAGGTCAATAGGCTATTTAACAAAAATGTATTCAGACCAACTAAAAGTAGGAGATGCATACGAAAAACCACTAAAAACAATATCAATAAACATATTAAACTTTAACTTTTTCAAAAGAAATGCATACCATTCAATAGCAAGAATAAAATTTGAAAAAGATGATAAAGAAAAATATGTAGATATGGAATATGACAAAGAGGATGAATATGTAACAGAAGATTTAGAAGTACATTACATAGAATTACCAAAGTTTATAAAGAAAAATCCAGGGGTAAAAACAAAACTAGAACAGTGGTTATGGCTTATATGTGGAGAAGAAGGGGGAAAAGTAGAAATGGCGAAGGAAGAAAATGAAAAAGTAAAAGAAGCATCAGAAGTACTAGAAAGAATGAGTATGAGTTATGAAGAAAGATGGTTATATGACCAAAGAATGTTAAGAAAAATGGATGAAATGAGCCTAAAAGAGCACGCAAAAAAAGAGCGGACTAGAAGAACGGGCGAGAACAACGGATTAGAAGAGCGGAGCAAAAAAAGAAAAACTAGAAACAGTGAAGAGATTATTAAAACAAGGAATTGAAATAGATATTATTGTAAAAGCAACAGATTTAACAAAAGAAGAAATTATTGAGATTTCAAAAAAATTATAAAATCTTAAATGGTTAAAAAATATAAATCTAGAAATAGTTTAAACTATAAAATTTAAGATATGAAAAAGAAAGCGTCAATTGAAATATTAAATGCAATATGAAAAGGAAAGTGAAAAATCTTATTGACAATTAAATTTAGTTATAGTATAAAATTATTATACACATGAGTGCGAAAACAGTTATAATCTATGAATAGAATAATGCAATAACACTCATAATACTAAAAGAAGAAAAGTAGAGAAACAAATAGATAATATGAAATAATTTAAGTTATTAGAAATAACTACATAAAAATTATAAAGTATTATCTAAAAGAAGGAGGAGAACACATGAAAAGTAAAAACACTTGTGGCTCTAGAGAGAGAGAGAGAGAGAGAGAGAGAGCCGTAATTTAGGAAAAATAGAAGAAAGGGAAGGTTTATACAGCTTAAATAGACCATTATTTATAGGCACTACAAAAGTTAGACAGGGCAAAAGTGTAAATGATAATGCAAGTAATATATTAAAAATGCAAAGTATTAGAAAAAATAATAGCATGAAAAATATATTAAATGCAGTATCAGGAATAACACTAATAGCCTTAGTAGTAACGATTGTAGTGCTTTTGATTTTGGCATCAGTAAGTATAACAGTTGTATTTGGAGATAATGGAATATTGCAGTTAGCAAAAGAAGCAGGAGAAAAGACGAATGAGGCAGTGAAAAGTGATTTGCAAGATATACAAAATTTAGAAGATACAATAGGAGATATAGTAAATAATGGTTGGAGTATAAGCAAAGTAACAGCAGTAACAAGTGCAGATGGAAAAATAGTACCAGTACCAAAAGGATTTGTGGCTTCTAAAATAAAAGGAGAAAATACAGTATCAGATGGATTTGTAATATATGAAATTCCAGAAGGAAAAAATCCAAACTGGGAAGAAGACAAAAATAAAGATGAAATACTAGATGTGCAACAAGATTACAACCAATTTGTATGGGTACCAGCAGATGGTGTAGGTCTGGAATATAAACAAGATAAAGAAACATGGAAAAATATTGAATATAATTATGACCAATATAATGATTGTTGGTCTGATGAAGAAAAAATAGAAGAAAGAAAAGCAAGCGTGAAAAAATATGGTGGATTTTATGTAGGAAGATATGAAGCAGGAGTACCAGAAAGTAATGGATATGATACTAATATTAAATATCAAGATAAAGTAAATGAAAACAACAGAAATAACCCCAAAATAGCAGATAAAGATTTACCTGTATCAAAGAAGGGATTGCAATCATGGAATTTTGTAAATCAAACAACAGCAAAGACCTTATCAGAAAGAATGTATGAAGATAGTCCATCAATAACAAGCAGGTTAATAGATTCATATGCATGGGATACAATATGCACATGGCTAAGTGATGAGGTTAATGTAACCAGTAGCGTATCATGGGGAAACTATGCAAATGTGGATAAAAATTATACAATAAATGGACTATATTCAATTCATAAATTAATATATGACCCATGGGAATTAAAAGTAAATGAAGGAAATTATAGTAAAGGCTTGAAAGAAATTGAAGCGAGAGCGGTAGGTTCATTCGATTATGATGTTATAGAACTTGCAACTGGAATATCAGAAAGAAATAAAGCAAAAAACATATATGATTTTGCAGGAAATATGTTTGAATATACTACAGAAATTGGAATTCATCAAATTGCTAATGGCGAAGATATGGAAACTCATGCAGTAGTTCGTGGAGGAAGTTTTAATGAGCCAGCAAACCTAAGACCAGCAGTTGTTCGACATGGAGGAATTCCAATTATGTATTTGGATGTTGGTGTTGGATTTAGAACAGTTCTTTACTTAATATAAAAAACAAAAGTATTATGTATATAAATATTTTATGAATTAAAATTAATAACTTCTTAATCAAGAAAAATATAAATCCTAATTTTCATAAACACCTTGTTACACACAAATAAATTTGATATAATTGCTACATAAAAATAAAGATAAGGTGAAAATAATGAAAGAAGCAAACGAAAATAATATTAATGAAAAAGATATCAGTATAAAGGAAATAAATGAAAAGAGAGAAAAAAAGAAAAAAGAAACTAAAATTAAATTTCATGTTTTGGCATTTTTTTGTATTTTAATATTTTGCTTTTCACTAACGCCAATAACCTTTCAAAATGATACTTATTACAGTATTGCAATAGGTGAGCATATAGTAGAAACAAAAACGATTGATATGCAAGACCCATTTTCATGGCATGAGGACTTGCCATACACATACCCTCACTGGCTATATGATGTGGGCACATATTTAATATATAATTTAGGTGAAACCATAGGTATAGGTGGATTTTGTGCTTTATATATTAGCACTATTTTGCTTGCAATGATTTTAGGACTAACTATTTATTATACAGCAAATAAATTATGTAAAAATCCTGTGGTATCGCTTTTACTCACATTTGTTATAATGTATTTATTAAAAGACTTTATTACAGCAAGAGCACAATTAGTAACATACATTTTATTTGTTCTAACAGTATTATTTATTGAACAATTTATAAAAACCAAAAAGAAGAGATATATAGTTTATTTATTAATAATTCCAATATTAATTGCAAATCTTCATTGTGCAGTATGGCCATTTTATTTTGTACTATTCTTACCTTATATAGCAGAATATTTACTTGCAACAATAAACGATGCATACTTATATTATACGTTAAGAATTAAATGGAAAGAATGGAGATTAAAAAGAATTACTAAAAAAGGTGATGTAGAAAAAATAGGTAAAAAGCAAGAAGAAATTGCACACTTACAATTAGACAAAGAAAATGCCATCAAGATGACTGAAAAGAGGAGAGAAAAGGCATATAAAGTAATTTTCCAAAAAGAAAAAGCAGTTAAATGGCTTATTGTAGTTGTAATCATTTCTATTTTCACAGGGCTACTTACACCACTCGGAACAGTTCCATACACATATTTAATAAAAACAATGCAAGGAAACACAGTAAATAATATAAGTGAACATCAACCATTGGTTTTAATAAATAATGCCACAATGCTAACAGTATTTGTAATATATATATTGTTATTCATTTTTACAGATACAAAAGCAAAATTAAGAGACTTCTTTATGTTAGCAGGGCTAACTTTACTTTCATTGATGTCAATAAGGCATACCGCATTATTTTCGATTTTTGGAGGATTAATTTTTACAAAATTAATTACTGAGTTAATTGAAAAATATGACAAAGATGGAACAAAAAATTTAATGAACTTTACAACTATGTTTTTAGGAAAGGTTCTAACAATATTAATAGTTATACTATTGAGTGTTTTAATGTATAAAGACAAATTTGACGATCAATATGTAAATACTAATACATATCCAGTAGCAGCAGCAGACTATATTTTAGAGAATATGAACCTAGAAAATATGAGATTATTCAACGAATATAATTATGGAAGTTATTTATTGTTCAGAGGAATACCAGTGTTTATAGATTCTAGAGCAGACTTATATTCACCTGAATTTAATGGGGTAAAGAATGCAGAAGGCAAATATGACGGCAGAGATATTTTTTCAGATTATATAAATACCTCTAATATAGGTGCATATTATGAAGATAAAATGGAGAAGTACGGAATTACACACGTTATTATAGGAAAGAAAACAAAATTAAATATGTTTTTATCAAGGGATTATAATTATACAGAATTATATTCTGATGATAACTTTGTAATTTATCAAAGAAATAGTTAAAACAATGAAGTAGAAGAAATAAATCAGGAAATAAATATAAAGGTAAATCAAAACAATAAAGTAGTAGAAATAAATAATAAAGGTAAATCAAAACGACAAGACAGTAGAAATAAAAAAGATAAATCAGAAGAAATAAGGTAAAAAAGGAATAAAATGGATGATCGAGAAAGAAATAAAAGTAGTAGAGATAGGAAATTTAAAAAGGTTAGACCAATACATAGCACAAAAACAAAATAACTTATCTCGTACTATGATTAAAAAATTAATAGAGGAAGGGCAAATTACTATAAATGAAAAAAATGTAAAAACGTCATATACAGTACAAATAGGAGATACTATAAAAATAATAGTGCCAGAAGTTAAAGAAACAAAGTTAGAAGCACAAGAAATTCCGTTAGATATTGTGTATGAAGATAAGGACATAATAGTAGTAAATAAGCCAAAAGGAATGGTAGTTCACCCTGCCGTTGGAAATCCAGATGGTACTTTAGTAAATGCAATTATGGCACATTGTAAGGAAAATCTATCAGGAATAGGTGGAGAGCTAAGGCCGGGTATTGTACATAGACTAGATAAAGACACATCAGGGCTTTTAATTGTAGCAAAAAACGATGAAGCACATATTGCGATAAGCAATCAAATACAAAATAGAGAAGTTAAAAAAGTATATTTAGCATTAGTAAGAGGAAATGTGCCAGAAGAAGAGGCAACCATTGATATGCCAATAGGAAGAAGTACAAAAGATAGAAAGAAAATGGCAGTTACTAAAAATGGCAAAAATGCAATTACACATTTCAAAGTGCTAGAACGCTTTGGTAATTATACATTTTTAGAAGTAAGAATAGAAACTGGTAGAACTCACCAAATTAGAGTACATATGTCAGAAATAGGTCATCCTGTTGTAGGAGATATGGTTTATTCAAATGGAAAAAATGAATTTGGTGTAGAAGGGCAAATGTTACATGCTAAAAGCTTAACCTTTAAACACCCTACAAATGGTAAAATATTAAACTTAGAAGCACCTTTACCAGAATATTTTGAAGAGGTTTTAAATTTGCTAAGAAAGGAGAAATAATTTGCTTAAATTTATTTAATAAAATATAGTGACTTTTCGTGCGATTTGCTGTCGCACCATAAAGGTGCTCCAAACGCGCTTCGCTTGAACGCTGCGCATCGCTACTCAAAGTTACTATATTTTATAAAAAATAATTAGTAAATAATTAAAAGTTAAAATGGAAGAACGATTACAAAAATTTTTAGCAAATCAAGGAATATGCTCTCGAAGAAAGGCAGAAGAATATATTTTAGATGGCAAAGTTAAAGTAAATGGCAAAATAATAAATGCACTTGGAACTAAAATAGATGCTGAAAAAGACGAGATAGAGTTTGAAGGTAAAATAGTGAAAAATCAAACCAATAAAATATATATTTTGCTAAATAAACCAATAGGCTATGTTACAACAGTAAAAGACCAATTTGGGAGACCTACTGTAATGGAGCTTTTAAAAGAAAAAGGAAGACCGATAAAGGCAAGTGTGGTACCAGTAGGAAGGCTAGATATGTACACATCAGGTGCATTACTTCTAAGCAATGATGGGGATTTTGTATATCAAATAACACATCCAAAACATGAAATAGATAAAACTTATCAAGTTACATTAAAAGGTGAAATAACAGAAAAAGAAGTAGAAACCTTAAGAAGCGGAGTAGATATAGGAGATTATATAACAAAAAAAGCAAACGTAAGAATTATGAAAATTGATAAAGAAAAGCAAATTTCAAGAGTAGAAATTACCATACATGAAGGAAAAAATAGACAAGTAAGGCGTATGTGCGAAGCAATAGGAAAAAAAGTATTAGCCTTACATAGAAGCAAAATAAATGGCATTTCTGTAAAGGATTTAAAACTAGGAGCATGGAGATACTTAACTGAAAGTGAAGTAAAAAATTTGCTTTTTAGCAAATAATATGTTAACATAGTATGTGTCAACAAGGAAAAAACAATAGGAAGATAGAATATTTTAATCTTTGATTCAAGATTAGAGGAGGAAATAAAAAATGGTAGAAGATAATGCTATTAAAGCAACCGTATCACCATTTGCGATTCGCGAAGGTGAAGTAAAAGTATTTGACGGAAAAGATGGATATGTATCCATGAACCAAATTGTACATAGAATAAACATAGGACATATTACAGATGTTCATTTTGCAATACTAGAATTAGTAAATGAGTTTGAATTTATAACATCAAGGCAATTACTTCAAATGCTAGAATGGAAGCATATAGAAGTAGGTTCACAAGATAAATTAAATAATAAACTAGAACAATTAGTAAAAACAAAAATATTAACAAGATATTACTTTGATTCAGAAGACGGAAAAGGAATTTATCGTATATACTGCTTAGAGAAAATGGGAAAATACCTTTTAAATTCAAGAGGTACAGAATGTAAATGGCAACCAACAGATAACACTAAACCAGTAGCAATGATAAAGAAAAGATTAGCAGGAAATCAAACACTAATTGCATATTTAAGAAAAGTAAAAGCATTTGATTCATATAAACCAAAGCCAGCCTTCACTGCAAAACAAAGTGGAAAGCTATTTAAAGCAAGCGGTGGTAGTGTAAAATTAACTAAGAATAATAAATCTATTGAATTTGTATTTGAAGTAATCCGTAGAGAGCCAGACTGGGAGAAAAAATTGATTGAAAAAATGAGACTATATAAAGACTTTTACGAAAACTTCCAAATAGGAGATTCTGGATACATGAATATGCCACAAATAATACTTGTTTGTGAAGATGAAAAACACATGGCAGAAACCTTTAAAGCAATAGTTATGAACCAGGTAGAAATAAGTAATGTTAAATTATATTATACAACAGATTTAAGACAAAACGAAGAAACACTTGCAAAAACATTAGTAGAATTTAAACTAGACGAAGAAACTAAAAAATATAAAATGGAGAACATAGAAGTAAAACTACTTGGAATTTAAAAGAATAATAGAGCACAATAAATATTAAAAAGCCTAGAATCATTTAAGACCTAGGCTTTTTGAATGACCTAGAGCTTCTAAAGTTTTCTAAGTACCACTCAATATATTTATATTTACTCTCCACTTTTATTTCTTTTTAAATTAACTACAATAGCACTATCATTATCAAATAAGAAACTAGAATCTGAATCATCCATTTTAATAGGGTCTGTTTCACGATCCATATCGTAGTTATCATTGCTTTTTGTTGCACCAACATAATTTCCTTGGTTTTTCTTTAAAGCTTTTTTAGTAGCAGCTGATGCATCCGCAATACCGCTTGTAAATTTAGCAAAATCGTACATTTTAACCTTTTGAGGTTCTTTATATTTAGCATCCATAAAGTCAACTTTACCTTTTTCAACTATACTCTTGCCTTTAGTATCTTTAACTTTATAAATAACTTGTTTTGCCTTTAATGCCATAATCTTACCAGCTGCATAGTTTGGTTTCCATTTAAACTCAATTCCACCATATTTTTGATCATAACCCTTCTTTTCTGGATCAGTGTTATAATCATTCTTCCAAGTCCATTCTCTTTTATCTTGCATTTCAGTTTGCCACCATTGAACATCTTCTGGAAGCGCATTACCAAAGATGAATTTATTAACTGTGTTAGAAAGAATAAGTGATTTGAAATAATCTCCTCTATTATCAGCAGAATAATCACCTTTAAGCTGTGTTAAGTTCTGTGAATCTAATACAGTTGCAACTTTATATTTACGATAAATTGTGTAAATTGGCTCAGTTGCTTTGCAAATATATGTTGGGAAATCATCAATATATAAGAAATGAGGAATACGAGTGCTATCATTTCCAGGTCTAGAAAGAATAGATTGTTGCATTAGTAATATGAAGAATAATCCAAAAGCTTTATGTGCAACTTCACCTAAATCTCCTCTACGAGTACATACTAAAGTAATTTCACCATTTTCTAAAATTTGATCATAATCTAAGTTATTAGAACGTTTACACAAAATATTTTTTACACCAGGATATCTAAGTAAATTATCAAGCTCAGTTGAAGCTGTTGTAACAGAACGTTTTGCATTTATTAAGTTACTAGAATCTGGATAAAAGTTATTTTCAAAGTAACGAATTAAAATACGATATTTCTCAGCAAGCTCTGGAATTTGTTTCATTCTTTCTACCATATCTACAACCAAGTCAAAGTCTGTAAGTAAGCTTAGCATATCCTCTAAATTTGGAAGTAAGCCTTCATGCTCTAATGGATACATTTCTTTAAGTAAAATAGCTACATTCTCTAATATTTGAATAGCTTCATTTTGTCTAAATGCAAGCTCTGTATCAGGTCTACTATGAATAAATAATCCTTTAAGCACTGAAGAAATAGCTAAACCAGTTTTAATAGGATCTTTATAAACGAATGGGTTTAAACCAGGTGAATCTACTCTATTAGGATCTACGACATTTACTTTTAAATGAAAGTTTTGAGCAACTTTTTCTATTTTTTCTACTGATTCATGTTCAGCAGATACATAAGTAATACCCATATTACGATAAACAAATCTATCTCCTGAGCTAGAAATAATCATTTTTTTCATATAGTTCTTATAAGTATCTATTTTATCAGGATTAGGAACTAACATATCTAATGAAAAGTTTTCATTAATATAATTATTATCATAAGGACAAGTTAATGTAGCAAGCCCAGTTTTTAAAGCAGTAAATCCCATTTCCTTAGAAACTTCTTTAAAGAATGATTTTCTTTCTATATCTCTAGCAAGCATTGGTTCATAAACCATTGTGGTTTTACCAGAACCAGAAACACCAACAATTAGGAATGATTCAAAACGCTTAGATTCTGGAATGCAAACATCCTCACCACTTTCAGAGTCTGTACAAACTTTAATTTCACAAGTATAAACACCATGTAATTCTTTATCAGAATTTAAGTTAATTCCAGGATAATCGAAAATAGAATCACGAATATCTTTAGTGTCATGTACTGTGAATAATAACCATTTAAATACTCTATAGAATGTAACTAAAGGTATGTATAATGCAATAGCTGTAAAGGCTGGCCTAAACAAATAGTAAAAGTTTGTAGCAAGTTCAACATAGTTTGGAAGTGAAAGTATACTAACCCAAGCTAATTGATTTAACCACTGAACAGCAGCCGATACAATCAAAATATAAAATGACACAAAGAAAGAGTGGAATATTCTGTACTTAGCCACATCTGAACTTGCAAATTTAGATCCACCTGAAAATAAAAATGCAAAAGTTAAGCAAGCAAAAGCAAGTGTATACTTAATTGGTCCCCAATAAGAAAAGCCTACGCCTGTAAAGATAAGGAACAATAATTCCACAATTCTATCTATTAAAATATAAGCAGATATTAAAGTTAAAATATATGTTGCAAAAGTATTTCTATCTGTTTTTAAAAACTTCAAAAACTTATCAATAAGTTTTAACAAATTTATCACTCCAATTTATAATATATCTCTTTATATTATCTAATAAAATGAAGAAAAAAACAAGAGCTTTTGCGAAAAAAACTGAACTTTTGACAAATTACAGTGTTAAATTCGTGTATATATAAAAAGCTAAGAATATTATGCTTTTATAATTTAGATATAATTTGTAACAATTAAATGTAAAAATATTTTACTAAAAATGTTTTTAATAGGAATAAAACTATTTGTAAAATCGTAATTATTAAATAAATTCAACAAAAATAAAAGATATATAAAATAAAAATAATGCAAGGAGCCTTATGAAAAAGAGAAAATTACAAAAAGAAAATTTCATGCAAAGTGTTCTAATACTCATGTTTTCACAAGTCCTGATAAAAATATTAGGAATAATATACAAATTATATTTAACAAATAGAGAGGGCTTTGGAGATAAAGGAAATGCGGTATATAGCAGTGGATTTCAAATATATGCTCTATTTTTAACAATTTCATCAGTAGGTGTTCCGGGAGCAGTTGCAAAGCTTGTTTCAGAAAAAGTGGCAATAGGAGATTACAAAGGAGCACATAGAATATTTAAAATTGCACTTGTAACCTTTGGACTAATTGGTTTTTTATCAAGTACAATATTATTTTTAGGAGCAAACTACATAGCAAATTATTTTTTGCAAATCCCAGAAGCAGAGCTAACTTTAATTGCACTTTCTCCATCAATATTTTTAGTTTCAATTTCATGTGTAATTAAAGGTTATTTCAATGGAAGAAACAATCTAAAAGTAACAGCAAATGCACAAAGTTTAGAACAACTTTTTAAAACTGCTCTATCAGTTATTCTAGTAGAGTTAACAGCAATAGTATCAGGTGTGGATACAACAGTTATGGCAGCAGGTGCAAACTTAGCAACAACTATTTCTACCTTCCTTTGCTTCTTTTATTTATACAGATATTACACAGTAATGAAAAAAGAAATAAAACTGGAAATAAAAAATACTATAAACCATAAACCTACTAGAATAAGAAAAACAATTAAGCAAATCTTTTCAGTATCAATACCAATGTCAATGTCTGCTATTTTAGGAACTATAAATAAAAATATAGATTCTATGACCGTGGTAAGAGGCTTAAAAAAATTTTTAAGTGAAGATGAAGCAAAGGCACAATATGGTATTTTGAGCGGAAAAGTAGATACTTTAGTAACACTTCCAATGTCTCTTAATATGGCATTTGCAACAACGTTAATAACTACCATCTCATCAGCCAAAGCAATGGGAGATGAAAGATTAGCAAAAAATAAAATATCATTTTCACTATTACTTACAATTTTAATAGGCCTTCCTTGTATGGTAGGAATGATTTTATTTGCAAAACCAATTTTACTACTATTGTTTCCAAATGCAAGTTCTGGAAGCTTTATATATCAAATAAGCTCATTAGGAATAATATTTATTATATTAGAACAAACAATTAGTGGAGCATTACATGGACTTGGAAAAATGTTGGTACCAGGTGGAGCATTGCTAGTAGGGGTTGTAGTTAAATTTATACTTAATAGTTATTTAGTTCCAATTAACCCTCAAGACTTTTTACTTGGAGGAGCAGCAGGTGCAGCATTTGCAACAGTAGTATGCCATATAATAGCAGTAACAATTGAATTTTATTACTTAAAGAAAGAAATAGATTTAAAATTAGACTTTACTAAATTTATAGTAAAACCAGCCATTGCTACTTTAGGAATGAGCATAATTTCTAAAATATTATATGAAAATATAAAGATTTTACTAGGTGGAAAGTTAGCTCTTGTTATTGCTATTCGGAGTAGGAATAATCACTTATATAATTTGTGTATTAATTTTAAGAATATTCTCAAAAGAAGAATTAGCAAAGGTGAAATTTATAAATAAAGCGACAAATAAAAGTTAGAATTTGAATATAAAAATATAATAATATAATATATTCTAAAAGATAAATAAAAAATGTTATAAAAAAGAAAGTAAAAAAATATTTTAAAACATAAAATTTATAAAATATAATTATAAATAATGAAATCTAAAAAGATAAAATTTTAAAATCAAAATAAAAATTTATAAAAAATTTTGAAAATCTTGATACTGTACTGAAAGGTGGAAACCTTAACAGCCATAAGACTTTTACGAAATGAAAATGGCGAAAACTTACAGAAAAGGAAACTTTATAGAAAAAAATAAATCAAAAAAAGAAGGATTTTAAAAAATAATGACGAATAATGATATTAGTAGATAAGAAAATCTACATATTCAAAAATCTTATAGGAGGTAATGTTAAATGAACAAGTCAGAATTAATCGCAGCTATAGCAGCAAAAACAGGAGAAACAAAAAAGGATGCTGAAGCAGCAGTAAATGCATTCACAAGCGTTGTAACAAACGCATTAGTAAAAGGAGATAAAGTTCAATTAGTTGGATTTGGATCTTTCGAAGTTAGAAAAAGAGCAGCTAGAAAAGGAAGAAACCCACAAACTAAAGAAGAAATCAAAATACCTGCATCTAAAGCACCTGTATTCAAAGCAGGAAAAGCTTTAAAAGATTTAGTAAACAAAAAATAATATAATTTATATAAATTATATGAATTCATATCAAGAGATATAGAAGTTTTATCTATATCTCTTTTTTATACGATAAAATCACTTAAATTTATTGACAAAAACAATAAGTTATATTATAAATTAGTTATGTACATGAGTGCGAAAATAATTGCAATTGACGAATAGAATGAAAAATAACACTCATAATATTAAGTAAGAAAAAAACAATAGATAATATTATGTGATTTGTGATATAAAATTAAGAGCATAAAAATTATAAAATATTATCTAAAATGAAGGAGGAAAACACATGAAAAGTAAAAACGCTTGTGGCTCTAGAGAGAGAGAGAGAGAGAGAGAGAGAGCCGTAATTTAGAAAAGATAGAAGAAAGGGAAGGTTTATATAGCAAAAATAGACCGTTATTTATATGCACTACAAAGCTTACACAAGGTAAAAGTGTAAATGATAATGCAAGTAATATACTAAAAATGCAAAGTATTAGAAAAAATAATAGCATGAGAAGTACATTAAATGCAGTGTCAGGAATAACACTAATAGCCTTAGTAGTAACAATTGTAGTGCTTTTGATTTTGGCATCAGTAAGTATAACAGTGGTGTTTGGAGATAACGGAATATTACAATTAGCAAAAGAAGCAGCAGACAAAACAAATGAAGCAGTAAAAAGTGATTTGCAAGATATACAAAATATAACCACTGATATAAATACATTAATGAATAATTGGGATATATCGAAGGTGTCTGCTGTAACAAGTGCAGATGGCAAAACAGTGCCAGTACCGAAAGGATTTGTAGGTTCTAATGCAACAGGGGAAAATACAGTAATAGGTGGTTTTGTAATATATGAAGGAACAATGCCAGTGACAGATGAAAATGTAACAGAAGCAAGAGAAAAAAGAAATCAATTCGTTTGGATTCCAGTACCAGAATTAACTGCATTCGCAGAGTACAAAACAGATGCAAATAATATTGACAAATATAATAGAATTAATTATATAGGTGTATTATATAATTGGGAAGGAGATCCTAAAGGAGAAAAAAAGATAGTATGGAAAGATCAGAATAGTGGTAGTTATCGTGAGCCAGATAATTTAGTTGATCCAGATTCTGGAGATGTTACAGGTGGTTTTAATACAATTCCTGATTGGAACGAAACTTTATTTCAAGAAAGTTTTAATAAAATGGTAGAAAGTGTAGCAAAGTATAAAGGTTTCTACATAGGAAGATATGAGACAAGTTTAAATGAGGAAATTGCTCAAAGTAAATCAGGACAGAACCCTATGAATAATAAAACATGGTATGAGATGTATGTTTATTCTAGAAATTATTTGAAAAATAGTACATCGATTGTTTCAGAAATGATATGGGGATGCCAATGGGATGCTATGCTTAAATTTGTATTAACTGGAAATGGCAGTTCTCATATTAATATGGTAGGTAATGTAGGTCATGACGGAGAGAAACCATATCAAACAGGTGGAATAGATTATAGTACAAGCTATGTTGGAGTGGAAAAAACACCGTATAATGACATTACTGCAAATATCTACGATTTAGAAGGAAATTTAAGAGAACGTACGCAAGAAGCTGTTTATACCAATAGGCGAGTCTATAGGGGAGGCTCATACCAGGATGGAAAATCACCTAGTTGGCGAGGACCTAGTGGTTATGGTAGTCCTGCGTTAGAGGATTATGGCTCTCGTTTATCTATTTACATTCAATAAAGACAGCATAAATATATTTACAAATTAATTTTTATATGTCGAATTTGCTCGAAGTTTGACGAAAGAAAAAGCTTGAAAAATAGCTAAAAATGTGATATAAAGGAAGTTACTTAAGCAAAAGTTCTTTCTTTATATTTTTTTATATATTTTTTATTTCAAAAATATTTTAAATAACTTTTCTAAATATTTTTAAATCATTAAAAAATCTATTCAATTAAAAAATCCCAAAAAGTTAAAGAGAAGAAAACAAAAAAGAATAGGAGGTGGTAATAAAATAGTTAGCACTTTTGCTTAAAACTATAAAACAAATTTTACTAAATAGTATTGATAAAGCAAAAACTAATATGGTAAAATAAATAAAGAAATTAAATAAATATTACTCATTTGTGGAGAAGAAGGGGGAAAAGTAGAAATGGCGAAGAAAGAAAATGAAAAAGTAAAAGAAGCATCAGAAGTACTAGAAAGAATGAGTATGAGCTATGAAGAAAGATGGTTATATGACCAAAGAATGCTAAGAAAAATGGATGAGATGAGCTTAAAAGAGCACGCAATTAAACAAGAAAAATTAGAAATAGCAAAGAAACTATTAGAACAAAAGGTTGATATAGATATTATTGTAAAAGCGACAGAGTTAACAAAAGAAGAAATTGTTGAGATTTCAAAAAATTATGAAATCTTAGATGATCATAAAAAGTAACAAGAATAATATATTACAAATTAAAAACAAAATGATACTGTAAAAAATTTAAATCCTGAAATAGTTTGAACTACGAAATTTGAAGTTCAAACTATTTTTTTATGAATACAATACAAAAAACAAATAATATATGATATAATAAAGAAGATTTTCAAGAATATGATATAATAAGAAAATAAAAAAGAAAGAGGATGCAAGCTAATGTATAGAAATACATATGTTGAGGTAAATGTAGATAATTTAAAACACAATGTGGAAAACATTATAAAAAAATATCCAGAATATAAATATTATTTTGGAATAGTCAAAGGTAATGCCTATGGGCATAGCGATAAAGTTGCGAAATATTTAGTAGAAAGTGGAATTAACTATTTTGCAATATCATCATTAGAAGAAGGAATATCTTTAAGAAAAGATGGAATTACAATTCCGATACTATGCTTAGAACCAATAGATATAGAATATATTGACGAATGCATAGAAAATAACATTACAATTACAGTACATAGCTATGAATATTACCAAAATTTAATGAAAAAAGAGATAACAAAACCTTTAAAAGTGCATATAAAAATAGACTCAGGGCTTTGCAGATTGGGCTTTAATAATAAAGAACAAGTAAAAGAAGTAGTAGAGAATTTAAAGAAAAAAGAAAATATAATAATAGAGGGAATTTTCACACACTTTGCAACAGATGGAATATATGATACATCTTGGGATAACCAAATGAAAAGATTTAAAGAATTAACATCTGAAATCGATTTGAATGAAATTCCAATAGTACATTTAGGAAGAAGTCAAACTCTATTAAATCATGATAAAATTCCATTTGCAAATGGTATACGTTTGGGCATCATTTTATATGGTTATAACACAACACCAAAACCACTATCAAAAGGCTTTTTAAATACATTAAGAAAATGGAAAAGAGAGTATTATCATAAGAAAAACAATATTAGTCCAACAATTACAGATATTGACATTGATTTAAAAACTGCATTTTCTTTATATAGTGAAGTAATGCAAGTTAAAAAAATTTCTAAGGGTAGCTTTGTAGGTTATGGTAGAATTTATGAAGCAAAAGAAGATATGTATGTAGCAATTATTCCAGTAGGCTATGCAGATGGATTTAGTAGAAGAAATAAAGGTAGGCAAATTGTAATAAACGGAAAACGCTATGATTTAGTAGGCGATATAAATATGGGAATGATTATTGCAAAAGTAGATGAAACAGTACATGAAAAAGATAAAGTAACATTAATAGGTGATGAAATTCCAATGACGGAAGTCGCAAGAGCAATGGGTACAAGTGTATATGAGGGCTCATGTATGCTAAATAGTTGGATCCCAAGAGTATTAAAAGTAAATGGAGAAATTGTAGAAGTAGACGAGAAAATAAAATAAATAAACAATAGTATATTAAACATAAAATATTATAAAAGCAGTGATAACTTGCATAAAGCAAAAGGTGAAAACAAGAACAAAAAAGTAAAGAATGAAAATAAAAATGAAAGGCAGGAAAGTAATGGAGCAAAATTTTGGTGTGGTAATTTTAGGAAGTGATTTTAACACATATTATATGGCAAGATGCTACCATGAGATTTTTAACAAAAAGGTAGATGTAATAGGGAAAAGAGCTTTGGGTGTAGTATCATATAGTAAAATAGTAAACTTTATAGAAGAACCAGAATTAGAAACGAATAGAGGCTTTGTAGAAGCTCTAAATAGATATGCCAAAAATAAACCAGAAGAGCATATAATTTTAATAGGAACAAGTGATGAACTTGTACGTTTAATTATTGAAAACAAAGGAAAACTAGACGAAAAGTATGTACACAACTATCCAAGCCTAGAAATCTTAAATAAAATTGCTGTAAAAGATGTGTTTTATAAAACCTTTGAAAATAGCAAATTAAATATTCCTAAAACATATATATACCCATGTAATAGCGAAGAACAACTTGATGAAGAAAAGGTAGAAGCTCTTAAATTTCCTTTGATAGTAAAGCCAGGAAACAATATTGATTACCATAATCATAAATTTGAAGGTATGTATAAAGTATATAAAATACATACAATGGATGAACTAAAAGACGTAGTAAATAAAATAAAAAATTCTGGCTATACAAGCAATCTAATTATACAGGAATTTATTCCAGGTGATGACTGTGCCCTATTTGATGTTGTTATTTATTGTAATAAAGCTAGAAAAGTGGAACTTATGACCTTTGCACAAATAGGCTTGCAGGAAAGAAATCCAGGAGGTATAGGAAATTGTACTATGCTTATAAATGGTTTTAATGAACATGGATATGATGAAGAAATTGTAAAACCACTAAAAGAATTTATGGAAGAAATAGGTTACCAAGGTTTTGCAGAATTTGACTTGAAATATGATAGCAGAGATGGCAGTTATAAGGTTTTAGAAATAAATCCAAGACAAGCAAGAAGTAGCTATTATCTAACAGCCTGTGGCTATAATCTAGTAAAATATTTGATAGATGACTTAATTTATAATGAAGAAAAGCCATTTACTTTAATTAAAGATGAAGTTTTATTAAGCTTTGTACCAAAAGCTGTAATAAAAAAACATATTACAAGTAAGCCATTAAAAGATGAGGCTTTAAGGCTTATCAAAGAAAAGAAAATGGTAAACCCACTAAAATATAAAAAGGACAAGTCATTAAAGAGAAATTTATATTTAATGGCAAAAGATTTTAATTATATAAGAAAATATAATAAACTAAAATGGTAAATTTGGAAAAATAAACTTTAAAAATTTGTCATGAAACTATTTAAAAGGAATAAAATAAATGATATAATAAAATTGTTGATATTAAAATAAGAGAAAGGAGGCATTTTATGAATCAAATACTTGTAACAGAAAAATTATATGTAACACCTGATTTGAAAAGAAAAAAACACTTATATAAATTAGAATTTTTCATTTCTATTTTCCTAATATGCCTTTTATTTTCTCATTACATATACGCCCAATATGAAATAAATAGGGGCGAACAAGTTATGAAAGAGCTAGATGAACAATTTGTATATGAAGACAATACAACAATTTCAAAAGAAGAGAATGATAATATTATTCTTGTTTTCTTAGGAAAAGAAGAGGAAGAAGAACATATAGGCGAAATGCTAGATATATCACAAGAGGAAGAAAAACCTAAACAAGAAGCTAAGCCATCAAACCAAAAAACATATATGTCAACTGATGGTGTTGAATATACAATAGAATCAAGGCTAAAAATACCAAAAATAGGCTTGGATTATAAAGTACTATCAGCTACTTCACCAGATTTATTATTTGTCTCACTTAATAAATTTAATGGGCCAGCACCAAACCAAATAGGAAATTACTGCATAGCAGGTCACTACTATTCAAGTAATAAAATGTTTGGATATTTACATAAATTAAAAAATGGAGATAGAGCAACACTTACAGATTTAACCACAGAAAATGGAGAAACTGTAGAATATGAGGTATATTTTAAAGATGTAATAGAACCAACAGATGTATCAGTTACAAGTCAATTACAAACAAGAGAAAATGGTACAAGAGAACTTACTTTAATGACGTGCACTAACCATGGCAAACAAAGATTAATAGTAAAACTAAGAGAGGTTTAAAAATACAAATAAATGAAACTTAATATTGTTATGGTAGAACCAGAAATACCACAAAATACAGGAAATATTGCAAGAACTTGCGCAGCAATAGGTGCTAAATTACATTTAGTAAAACCATTAGGATTTGAAATAACAGATAAGTACTTAAAAAGGGCAGGACTTGATTACTGGGATAAACTAGAAATAGAAATACATGAATCATTAGAAAAATTTTTAGAAAAATATTCTCCAGAAGAAAATGCGATGTATTTTTCTACAACAAAAGGGAAGCAATGTTATTCAGATGTAGATTATAAAAAGTTAGATGAAGTATTTCTACTATTTGGAAAAGAAACAAAAGGTCTTCCAGAAGATTTACTTAAAAAGTATATAAAGCAAACAATCAGAATACCAATGAGAGAACATTTACGTTCATTAAATTTATCTAATTCAGTAGCTATTGTAGCGTATGAAGTATTAAGACAAGTTGGTTTTGAACAATTAGAAGAAATTAGTGGCTATTTTGATTAAAAGTTTTGTTATCTATGTAAATGCTACATTGGTTATGTAAACTCAAAACAGAAACATTTAAATAAAAATTATGGATAAATAACATAAAAAAATTGCCAAAAAGCTGTACTTTTTGGCAATTTTATGGTATAATAGAAATGTAGTGAGTATAAAAACCACATAAAATTATGCTAAAAAATGAAAATACATAATTATTGAAAAAATAGAAATGGAGAATAAATAAAATGTTTAATGAAGAAATATTTAATTTTAACATAGAAAATATACAAAATGATTTAGCAATAGAAGGTTTAGAAATAACACAAAATGACATAAATATGTATAAAATGTTTGCAAACGAAGAAATAGCAATGCCAGAGTTAATAAACATGATAAAAAATCAACAAATATAATAAGCAAACCACAAGGATAACTGAAAATAAAAGTTATCCTTTTTTAAATTGTTTTATATGAGGAGGAACAAAAGAAAATGCAAAGTTCTTATGAAGATAAAAATTCAAAATATTGTTATCCAAATAGTTATGTTCTAATAAATGAATTAAATATAAAAGATGAAAAAACCTTAAGCCTTTATGAAGCAAAAATTACAGCTGCAAAATCTTTAAGCTTAAGACAAAAAGGAATAACAGGTAACTTTGATAAAGCACACTTTTTATCAATCCATAAATATTTATTTGAAGACATATATCCATTTGCAGGAAAATTTAGAGAAGAAAATATTGCAAAAGGTGAATTTAGATTTGCAATGTGGGAATATATTGAACAAGAGTTAGATAGACTATTAGAAAATTTGAAAAAAGAAAACTACTTAGAAGGTATTTCAAAAGAAGATTTAGCTAAAAAACTTAGTTATTATTTATCAGAATTAAATGTATTACATCCATTTAGAGAAGGAAATGGAAGAGCAAATAGAGAATTTATTAGGCAACTTGCTTTAAAAAATGGATATATATTAAACTTAAAAAAAGTATCACCAAAAGAAATATTAGAAGCAAGTATTGAATCAATAGTTGATAATACCAAACTTGAGAGTATAATATATAGATGTTTAGAAAAATAATGAGAATAATATGAGCTGAACATAGGTCAAAAATTGTAATTAAGTTTATGAAAACCTTGTTATTTCACAATAAAAAGAGGTGTCAATTAGACACCTCTTTTTGTGATTACCTTAGATCATCCTCGCTTAACCGATTTAAAAGCTTGAATAAATCTTCCGCGCCAGCTAAATAATCATTGAGCCGTTGCTTATCATCATAGATTTCATCAGGGACTGTGTTAAGTATAAGCTTCACACATAATTCATACCAGTCCATAAAAAACCTCCTAAAATCTCACAAGTAGTGAGTTGATATTCAAATTATACTATAAGAATAGGAAAAACGAAACAAAAAAACAAAAAAATTTTAAAAAATTTGAAAAAATACTTGATATTTATAAATTGTTATATTAAAATGTAATCGAAGTGGAACAAAGTGGTGAAAAGTGGAACGAAATGTTAGTGAGGTGAGAAAAAGTGTTAATTGGTGAATATGAGCATTCTCTAGATGTAAAAGGTAGAATGATTTTACCTGCAAAAATTAGAGAAGACATGGGAGAAAAATTTATAGTCACCAAGGGGTTAGATGGATGCTTATTTGGCTTTTCTCAAACAGAATGGACTAACTTTGAAGAGAAATTAAAAACTTTACCACTTACAAACAAGAATGCAAGAGATTTCGTAAGATTTTTCTTATCAGGAGCTATAGAATGTGAAATTGATAAGCAAGGAAGATTTTTAATAGCTTCAAATTTAAGAGAATATGCTACCTTAGAAAAGGATGCAATTATAATTGGCGTAGGAACTAGAATTGAAATTTGGAATAAAGAAAAATGGAAATCTTATAATAGCAGTGAAAATATTTCAGCAGATGAAATTGCAGAAAATATGACAATGCTTGGAATATAAAAGCCATAAATTATGGTATAACTTTAAAAATCAGTATATAACTTGCAAAAGTTTATATAAATCACACTAATGATAAAATTACAAAATACAAAAGATAAAATTTAAAATACAAAAGATAAAAATTTAAGAAAACTAATGAAAATTAAGACACAAAAGAAAAAATTAAAATTCATACTAATCAGAATTACACACAAAAGATAAAAATTTAGAGATTTTACCAATGATAACAAAGAAAACAAAAGAAAATACAAAGTATATTAAACTTAAATTCTAAAGAAAAAAATATAAATTACTAATGTAGAATTAGGTAAGATACAAAAGAAGAATTGTTTTCCTTATTACTAAAGAAAAGATACAAAAATTACATAAGAAAATAAATTATAAACTAGCATACAGTTGGTATATAACATACCAACTGATTATGCTATTTAAAAATAAGCAATTTTAAATAAAAAAATATATTAAAGATATCTTAGATAAAAATTAATATATTAAACATATTTTAGATAAAATCAATATATTAAAATTATTTTAAATAAAATCAATATTTTTAAAGACTTAATAATTTTCTATAAATAAAAATAGAGTTATAAATAGAAAAAGGTTCTCTAGGTTAGCCTTAAAAACCTAAATATAAGTATTACAAGGAATTAGAAAGCCAAAAATGGAATTTAAACACGAACCTGTGTTATTAAATGAATGTATTGAAGCATTAAACATAAATCCTGATGGAGTTTATGTAGATGGAACATTAGGTGGAGCAGGGCATAGCTTTGAAATAGTAAAAAGATTATCTGCAAATGGAAGGCTAATTGGTATTGACAAAGACAATGAGGCTCTTAAGGCTGCTTCTGAAAAGTTAAAAGATTATAATAATATAACGTATTATCATGGAAATCATGATGATATAAAAGAAATTTTAAAAGAATTAAACATAGATAAAGTAGATGGAATATTGTTAGATTTAGGTGTTTCTTCATATCAATTAGACGAAAGAGCAAGAGGTTTTAGCTATATGGGAGATAGCCCATTAGATATGAGAATGGATGCTACTACAGGAATAACAGCAAAGGATGTAGTAAATACTTATTCAGAAGAAAAATTAGCAGATATTATATGGAAATATGGCGAAGAAAAGTTTAGTAGGCAGATTGCTTCATATATATGTGAATATCGCAAGAAAAGTCCAATTGAAACAACAAAACAATTAACTGAAATTATTGAAAAGGTTATTCCAAAATCAAAGAAAAATGATGGACATCCTGCTAAACGAACATTTCAAGCAATTCGTATAGAAGTAAATAATGAAATCAAACCATTGTATCAAACAATTATAGATTCTATAAATTGTTTAAAACCAAATGGCAGACTAGTCGTAATTACTTTTCATTCATTAGAAGATAGGTCAGTTAAAGAAGCAATGGTAGAAATGCAAGGAAAATGTACTTGTCCAAGTGATTTACCATATTGCATTTGTGGTTGCAAATCATTTGGAAAAATAGTAAATAAAAAACCAATTATAGCAAGTATTGAAGAACAAACAAGAAACCCAAGATCTAAAAGTGCTAAATTAAGAGTTTTTGAGAGAAAATCATAAAATATGGAATTTCTAAAGTAAAATAAAAATACTAAAGAGAAAAGAGGTAAAACTTATGGCATATAGTTCTACAAAGTATCAGTATGAAACAAGCCCGAGAAAATTAAAGCCAGAATATGAGCGTAAAAGAACTAGAAAATCTGAAACTTCGAAGCAAACAAAATCAAAAAAACAAAATGGTGAAAAATTAAAAAAAGCAGAAAAACAAGAAGATTTAAGAAAAAAACAAGTAGAACAAGAAAAGCTAGCTACAGGTTCTCAAAGTGGATTTAAAAAGCACATAAAAATAATATCATATATTTTAATAGCTTTTGCAATTTTATTTGCCATAAGTTATAGAAATTCTTTAATTACAGAAAACTTCAACAAATCAGAAAACTTAAAAAAGCAACTTAGTGCATTGCAAAAAGAAAATGACCAGATAAAAATTAGTATTGAAAACAACTTAAATTTAGCTAAAATTGAAAAATCAGCAACTGAATTATTAGGAATGAAAAAAATAGATGAATCACAAAAAGTATATGTTAACCTTCCTAAGAAAGACTATGTTGAATCAGCTAGTGAACAAGTAATTGTAGAAGAAAAAAGTTGGTTTGAAGAACTAATAGATGGAATAATGTCATTCATTCAATAAAGATAAAAAAGTAAACAAATATATCATGTTGACAAGCAATTTTTAATCATATATAATACCCACAGAAAAGGATATGTTTATACAAAATTATAAACATACAAATTATGAAAGGGGAAAATAAAATGAACAAAACAACTAAAATTATTATTGCAGTAGTTGTAGTAGTTGCAGTTATTGCAGTTGTAGCAGTAGTTTTAGCAATGGGAGGAAAATCTACAAATAGCAAAACAAATTTACCAGAAGTAAGTAGCATGGAAGACTTAACAAATTTAGTTAGCAAAGTATATGATAGTATAACAGCACCACAAATAATGTATAATGTAGAAACTAGAGATATTGATTTAACTGATTCTACAATAGTAAAATCATACACAGGTCTTGAAAATGGAGAAAAACTTGAATATGCAGTTGTATCAGAGCCAATGATTAATGCTCAAGCCTATTCACTTATCATGGCAAAAGTAAAAGACGGTGTAAATGCAAACGAAGTTGCTAAAGAAATGTCAGAAAAAATAGATACAAGAAAATGGATTTGTGTAACAGCAAAACAATTATATGCAACAAGTAGTGGTAACATTGTATTTTTAGTAATGACAGATAATGAAGGAATGGCAACGGTCGCTTATGAAAGCTTTAAAAATTTAGCAGGAACAATTGGAGAAGAATATGAAAGGACTACAGAAGATGATGAGCTACCACCTGACACAGATACAGGAGTAGTATTTCCAGTTCCACAATAAAAAATATTAAACAATTTTATCGCTGGCAAAAAAATAGAGAGAATCTATTTTGTCAGCGATTTATTTAAATTTGTAAAAAAAATTTTAAGAAAGGGAAATATGATATTTAAGAAGCTTAAATATTATATATAAGCAAAAAATGGTATTTTCAAGTATTACATTCTTATTTTATTTTTTACCAATAGTGCTTGGGGTTTATTATATAGTACCAAAAAAATGTAAAAACATAGTGCTTTTAATAGCATCCTTTGCTTTTTATTTTTTTGGCGAACCAACTTATGTTTTACTAATGGCATTTTCAATTATAATCACATACATATTTGGACTTTTGATTGATAAATATCAAAAAACAGAAAAGGCAAAAATATTCTTAGCACTAGCCTGCATAATAAGTATAGGATTATTAGTTTATTTTAAATATGCCAACTTTATAATAGAAAATATCAATCTATGGCTAAAACATAAAGTAGATTTTATAAATGTAGTATTGCCAATAGGAATATCTTTCTATACTTTTCAAATGTTAAGCTATTTAGTAGATGTTTATAAAGGAAATACAAAAGTACAAAAAAATATTTTAAAGCTAGCTATGTATGTATCTTTATTCCCACAGCTAATTGCAGGTCCAATAGTTAGATATACTACTATACAAGACCAAATAGAAAACAGAACTCACACAATGGAAAAGTTTGCCCTAGGTGTTAGAAGATTCATTATAGGTTTAAGCAAAAAAGTTTTAATCGCAAATGTATTAGGAGAGCTTGTAACCACCTTTTTAGCAAGTAATGAGATGAGCATACTATATTATTGGCTATATGCTATTTCAGCAATGCTTCAAATTTACTTTGACTTTTCAGGCTATTCAGACATGGCAATAGGACTTGGTAAAATGTTTGGCTTTGAATTTTTAGAAAACTTTAACTATCCATATATTGCAAAAAGCATTACAGACTTTTGGAGAAGATGGCATATATCTTTAAGCAGTTGGTTTAGAGACTATGTGTATATTCCACTTGGAGGAAACAGAACAACAAAAATAAAATGGCTAAGAAACATAATGATAGTATGGCTACTTACAGGCCTATGGCATGGCGCAGCATGGAACTTTATTATATGGGGATTATACTTTGGCATTTTACTAATTATAGAAAAATTATTCTTAGGAAAGTATTTAGAAAAGCTTCCAAAAACATTCTCACATTTATATGTACTAATTCTAGTAATGATTAGCTTCATAATATTTAATGGAGAAAGTACATCCATGATTTTGCAAAATATAGGAGGGCTAGTAGGCTTTGGAAAAGTGCCACTTATTCTACCTGAAAGTGTATATTATTTAAAAAGCTACTTTATAGTTATAGTAATTGGAATGATTGGAGCAACACCAATTCTTAAAAACATTGCTACATCTAAAAAAGTAGAAAAGATAGCAAATGTATTAGAGCCAATATTTTTGGTATGTTTACTTGTAATATGCACTTCATACATTGTTGATGGATCGTTTAATCCATTTTTATATTTTAGATTTTAACATTTAAATTATTAAATTAACAATATAGTAATTTCCATGCACCTTGTTGTCGCAACCACCTTATGTAATAAATTGTAGATACTCTACAATTTATTACTAAGATGTTGGTTGCTCCAAGCGCACTTCACTTCGTTCCGTTTGAACGCTACGCGGTGCTATTCCAATTACTATATTGTTCATTATAAAGAAAATAAATGTTAAAGAAAGGTAAAAAAATAAATGAAAAATAAAATAATAGCAATCGGCTTCATAGTCATATTATTTGTATGCTTTGCTTTAAACATTATAAAAAAAGATGAAGAAATATCAACATCAGAAAGAAGAAAATTGGCAAAGTTTCCGAGTATAACACTAGAAAATGTAGTAAAAGGTAAAACTTCAGAAGAATTTGATAAATACACAGTAGACCAATTTATTTTAAGGGATTCTTTTAGAAGTATAAAATCTTTTTGGTCAAATTATGTATTTAGGAAAAAAGATAATAATGGGCTATTTTTAAAGGACAACAGAATTTATAAAATAGAATATCCATTAAACAAAGAATATGTTAAAAAGTCAGCCGAGAAAATAAAAAATGTTTATGAAAAGTATTTAAATGAAAACATGAACATATATTATTCAATTATTCCAGATAAAAATTATTATTTAGAATCAGATTATTTAAAAATAGATGTAAAAGATATTCAAAAATTAATGGAGGAAACATTAAATCAAGGTACATTGCAAAAAGCTGGATTGCCACAAATGGAATATATTGATATTACAAATGCTTTAACTCTTGAAGATTATTATAAAACAGATTTGCACTGGAAACAGGAAAATATTAAAAAAGTAGTAAACACCCTAGAAAACAAAATGAATTTAAAAGATACTTCAAGCCTTAACTATGAAATACAAGAATTAGGCAATTTTTATGGTACATATTATGGTCAATTAGGAAGGAATGTACCACCTGACAAAATAAATATTTTGAATAATAGTGTAATAGAAAATGCTACTTGTTACAACTATGAAACAAACAAAACAGAAAATATATATGATATGAAAAAATGGCAAACATCTTCAGATAAGTATGATGTTTATTTATCAGGTGCAGTACCACTTATTACAATAGAAAATAAGTCTAATCAAAATGGAAAAGAACTTTTATTATTTAGAGATTCTTTTGGAAGCAGTATAGCACCATTATTACTTGAAAATTATCAAAAAATTACTTTAATAGATTTAAGATATGTTTCAAGCACGATACTAAGTAATTATATTGACTTTGAAAATCAAGATGTACTATTTTTATACAGTACATTAGTTTTAAATCAAAATGTGCTAAGATAGTTAGTTTGGACATACTATTTTTCTCTCTTTTTATTCTTTTTTACTAAGACATGAATAAAATAAAAGCAAAAGGAGAGAAGCAAAAGTGAAAAATAGAGATATTAGAGAATTACAAAATATAAATATAAATATAAATAGAAATAGAAACAAGAGAAGCTCTGTGCATAAAAAACGAAGTGCTTCTATTGCAAGAGATTTAATTTCAAAAAAGGAACTGCAAAAACTTAAAAATAAGAAAAAGCAAGAGAAAATAAATTTAAAACAAGAGCAGAAAAAGTTTGAAAAAGAGCAAAGAAAGAAATTTAAAAAAGAAGTAAAAAATAAAAAGATAAAAGTAATAGAAAAGTCAAGCAATGTGAGCCAAAAAAAGAGAATGAGAAATGAAATTATAGTAGCGTGGGGGTTATTTTTTGCACTTATATTTAGAATAGCATGGATACAATTTGGAATGGGGTCTGAGCTACAATCAATGGCATATGTTCAACAAACCTTAGATAGAAGCATAAACCCAAGAAGAGGAACAATTTATGATGCTACTCGGAAAAAATATTTTAGCAGTAAGTAGCACAGTAGAAACCATTACAGTAACACCTGTAAATATTCCAAAAGACCAAAAAGAAAAGGTTGCAAAGGCATTAAGTGATATATTTGAATTAGATTACGAAACAGTGCTAAAAAGAGTAAGCAAAAGAAGTTCAATTGAAACTATTGCAAAAAAAGTAGACAAAGAAAAGTCAGACCTTTTAAGAGTTTGGATGCAGGAAAATAATATAACAAGTGGAATTAACATAGATGAAGATACAAAAAGATATTACCCATATAATAATCTGGCATCACAAGTAATTGGTTTTTCTGGTAGTGATAATCAAGGCTTAGACGGAATAGAAGCGGTTTATGATGATGAGCTAAAAGGTGAAAAAGGCAAAATTCAAAAGATGACAGATGCAAGAGGTGGAGATTTAGGAAATGTTAGCGAAAACTATGTGCCTGCTGTTGACGGAAATGATTTGGTGCTAACGATTGATAGTACAATACAAGGAATTGCAGAAAAATACCTAGAAGAAGCGTGTATTGATAACAAATGTACAGATGGTGGCAATATAATTGTTATGAGTCCGAAAACTGGCGACATTTTAGCTATGGCAGGTTATCCAAACTATAACTTAAATGCTCCATTTGATCCAAGCACAGATGAGCTTAAACAGAATTGGAGCTCAATGTCAGATACAGAAAAAAACAGAGCAAGGCTAGCACTTTGGAGAAATAAAGCAGTTACAGATACTTATGAGCCGGGGTCTACTTTTAAACTTATTACAACTTCAGCATCACTTCAAGAAGGAATTACTACACCTGATAAAACTGGCGAATTTTGCTGTACTGGTGGAATAGAAATTGCAGGTGTTAGAATAAAGTGTTGGAGATATTATAGACCACATGGTCCAGAATCTTTAAGGCAAGCATTAATGAATTCATGTAACCCAGTATTTATAGGACTAGGTCAAAAGCTAGGAGTACACACTTATTATCAATACTTAAATAAATTTGGCTTATTAGGAAAAACAGGAATAGACCTTCCAGGAGAGGCAACCAGTATTTTCTTAAAAGAAGAAAAAGTAGGGCCAGTAGAACTTGCTACAATTTCATTTGGGCAAAGATTTGAAATTACGCCAATACAGCTTGCTACGGCAGTAAGCACTATTGCAAATGGTGGAGTGAAAATTACTCCTAGAGTAATTAAACAAATAATAAATAGTTCTACCGGTGAAATAACAGACATTCCTGTAAAAACAGGGGAAAGAGTAATTTCAGAAGAACATAGCAAAGAAGTTTTAAGTATGATGGAATCAGTTGTAGCAGAAGGAACAGGAAAAAATGCACAGGTAAAAGGTTATAGAGTAGGTGGAAAAACGGGAACCTCAGAAGATGGTGTAAATACTAATAAATACGTTACTTCTTTTGTAGGTGTAGCACCAATTTCGGATCCAGAAGTAGTAGTTTTGGTAACCTTATATAATCCAACAGGAGAGGGGGGACACCAAGGAGGTGCTTGGGTGATTTATACAACACACTAATTTATAGTACAAATTGTTTTATCTATAAATTATAACAAATTTATTTAATAGATTTAATAAATAATAAGAATTTGTTGAATGAATTCAGTAAAATATCAAAAATATATTGAATTAATTCAACAAAATAATGAAAATATATTGAATAAATTCAATAAATAATAAAAAGAGGCCGTAGAGTTTAACTAAACTCTACGGCTAATTAATTATGAAATTGAAGCTTTTAGAAGATTTCTCCGCCCATATCGACAGCAAACTTGTCAATTACAGCCTTACCTATGAAAATTACAGGTGAGGTGTAAGAATCTTCAGAGTTTGGAACTGATGTCATAATTATAACTAAATAATTGTCATTTATTATGGCACAGTCACAAGCACAAGAGTAGGTACCATAGGACCATCCTGATTTGTGAAGATACTCAGTTTCGCTTTCGGCTTGATAAGTTATATAGCAATATTTTGTGTTGCTTATCAGCTCTTTTAGAACATCAGAATAGGTTGAATCACTATTTATATATTTATAAATTTCAATCCATTCATTCTTTCTATTATGAACTGATGCAGAACCAAAATATTGCCCTTTAGCTAGCTTCTGCCCGCCAAGTGGAACAATAAAATCTTGGTAATCTTTTAAAGGAAACTTAGATGCAAGCATATAATATGCTGCATTGTCAGAAATACCAAGCATTTTATCGAGTAACTCATATATGGTATATTTTGTGCCATATTTAGAGTACTGAATTACTCCACTTCCACCATGTGTATTGTTCTTACTGTGTGTTATAGTTTCGGTATATATATCTATACCGAGTTCCTCACACTTTTTTAGAACAAATAATGCAAATCCAGCTTTAACTGTGCAACCGCCGGGAATTAATGTGTCTGGATTATACTCATATCCTTTTTTACCATCTAATGAGTAAATACCTACGCCAACTTTAATTCCACGAAACTTTTTTATTTGCCTGTCTACTTCTCTTTGAACTCTTGCAGGAAGATTGTAGTATACAGGCTCTTCCTCATCTTCAGAAGATTCAGCTTCATTTTCAGCAGAATTTTTTTCATTAGAAACTGTGCTTTCATTTTCTAAAGATTGAGAATTGTCTTCTGAAGTCTCAGCTTCATTTTGAGAAATGTCAATTTCTTCTTCGATGGTCTCTGAATCAAGCTCATCTTGATTATTTGACACTTCTTCTGTTGTTTGTCCGGTTTCTGTTTGAGATTCCGTACTGTTTGCAGAAGCCTCTACTATAGTCATAGAAGAGAGAAACATAGTGCAAACAGTAATTGCAATTAGTAGACTGATAAACCGCTTCATAATTAATTCTCCTTTCAAAATAGTTGTAAGATTTATGTCTACCACTCCATTATACCACTATTATTTCATATAGTCAAAAGATATTTAAAAATCTATTAAAATATATTTTACATTGTACAAATTGCATTTACTTTACAGAATTGTATTTAACTTTTCACTTGACGAAATATATTTTACTTTTCAATTCACCAATTTAGTTTTACATTTTAAAAATAATAACTTACTATTTAAAAAAATATTATTAAAAAAATGTTAATAATATAAATTTTAATTTGAGCCAGAGTTTACTTTTTTTTTAGCAACTACTACAAACCTTCCATCTTTCGTATGATATGAACAGGTAGATAGAGTCATAAGACCTTCTCCATATTTGGCGGTTTTTCCAGTATCATATAGCGAAGCTTTTTTTACATTCTTTATAAAGCTATTATATTCTTTTTCATTTTTAGCATTAACAAAATCATAGTAGCGAAAAACATTTTTTTCATCTGCATAATATAATCTTGACCTAAACACTGCTATAATTTCATATTCTGCATCTTCTTTATTCGTGGTGAATCTTATAGTAGGATGTTCTTCATAAAATTTTTTGTCTTTATATTTTAACAAATTTTGAAAAGAAGTTCCATTATCAATATTATGACCATAAATTAAAAGATTTGTACTTGGCTTTTTAAAAGAATAATCCTTATCTAAAAAAATAGATCCATTTATAGAGTAATTTTTTTTATAATTACGCCTTAGGTAATAGTAGTTATCAGAGCTTTGTAACACAGGGTAGCTTATATTAGTATTTTCAATTTCAATCCAAGCAACAATATCTGAATTTATTTTTTGAAGCTCCTCAAGCTTTAATACTCTTTCAGGACGTATATCTATAATTTCATTACTAGAGCCATTACCATTTCCACTACTTTCAGCATCTAAAGTAGCTCCATCAAGTTCTGCTAATCTGGTTTCATCTATCGAAATTTCATTTAACAAATTACTTTCTTTTTTATTTTCATACATATCATATAAATATTTCATTATATATAATGCTGAAAAAAATATAAGAATTTCAAGCACTATGTAAATTAAAATAATCAATGGTTTTTTTAGTTTTATTACAGAATTACTATTAATATTTTGACCTTTTGATTTACATATTAAAATTTTTTCATTTAAGGTTTTAGGTTGATTTTTTATATTACGCATATCTTTCAAAAATTTATTCATAATATTTTTCTACTCCTATAAACAATTTTTAAATTTTATAACCTACATTAGCACGTGTTATAAAAATCACTTATAATGTAGGTTATAAATAAATACTATTTTACTTTTTTAGTTAAAACATATACAGCTGTTATTGAGCTTAAAAGTACAAACATAGATATTGCAAAAGTATCTTTTACACCTGTTTTTGGAGAATCATCTTTTTTGTTCTCTTTTAATTTTGCATAAATTGTTGTATCTTCTGTTATAGGTTTTGAAAAATCAAATTTATTTGTGAATTTTTCATCTGAATAAAAACCATCTAAAGTATAGTTTTTGATACCTAATTCAGTTAAATTAACTTTAGCTTTAACATCCTTTTCTGTAAGAGTTGTTCCTGGAACTACTGATATTGCAACATTTTTGTCATTTACATGAACTGTAAGTGTAACATTTGGAGTATAATCGTCACCTTCAACTTCTACATTTGAATTTGCATTACTTGTGAATAAAACATTGTTATTTTCATCTGCAATAACAACTTGGTTACCACTTGTAAGAACTTTGTATTCTGTAGAATCAGTATTTTCTACTTCAAAGTTTTTTAAGTTATCGTTTGTAGCTAAATAAACTACATTTTCTTTTTCACTAGAAGTTAATTTACCATTCATTACTAATTTTGGGGCACTATCAACTTCTTCTAAACTTTCACCTTGTGCAATTTCTATACCGTTATTAGCACCAGTACCATTTTTACCAAGATTTAAGTTGATTACTTCAACTGTACCAGCGTTAGCTAAAACACCACCAAAAGCACAGTTTGAAATAGTTACGCCATCTAATATAACATAACCGCCATTATAGGCTTGAACACCATATTTTGCACTATTTTTTAATGAAAGATTTCTTAAAGTAATTTTTGCACCTTTACCTGCTGTAATTAATGTTCCGTTTGGACCACTATTGTTCCATCCAGAATCGCTTTTTGATATAGTATGTCCGTTACCATTAATTGTGAAATTTTTGTCAGTTATTTCAATAGGGCTTGTTAAATAAATATCTGTAGATAAAGTAATTGTATCACCAGCAGTAGCATTTTGAATTGCTGATTTTAAATCAGCTTCGCTATTTACTGATGTAGTTTTAGCTTGACAAAAACTTGGTATAAAAATTAATGCAGTTAACAATACTATTAAAGATAAAACTAATTTTTTCATAAATTCATATCCTTTCTAAATGTATTAAAATACTATTTAATAAGTAATTTTCTTTAAAAGCTTAGAGCACAAATAAAAAATAAGTATAAACATTTTAAAAAAAGTACTTAATTTTTTTAGTATTTCAAAATTTAGTATGTGTTAATTTTTTTGTTTTATACAAAATTCTACATTATTCGAAAAAATTAAATGTGATTTATACATTTGAAAAATTAAATATAATTTGTATAGGTGAATGATAAAAAATAAACATTTTCTGTAAACCTTGATTTTACTGTAAAAATATGTTAAAATAAAATCGTAACCTTTTATTCTTTTCCTCTTTTTTCTTAAAAGAGGAAAAATTTGCAATTTGTTGAAAAATGAAAAATCGTAAGGAGGACAACAGTGTGAAACAATCAAGCCGGTTAGTAGAGCTTGAACCAGTATCAAAAGTAGAAAGAATCTGCTGGAAAATTGGTTTTGCTTTGCTAACAGTCATTGTCATCGTTTTAGGGTATCGGGCTATACCCGAAAAGGAGGTAGTGATACAGAATACAAACCAAAGACCGAAAAAAAATATCGCTATAATGGTGAAAATTGAACCTGATTTTTCTTATGCTGATGAAATCAGCCGGGAAATAAACGTTCAAAGCCAGGATCTGATCATTATTGATCGAAAGCTTGTTGAAGTAAGTAAACTAATCGGACAAATGGAAGAAGCCCAAAATCTTGGAACACTTATGGAGAGCATAAGCTCTAAGCTTGAAGATGTAGGAAAATTGATTAACAAAGTTCGAAGCAAATGTGATTCTATACATATAAAATGTGGTGATTCCACATATGAAAGTATAAATCCAATTAAAGAAACTGTTAATCATCCTTTAAATTCAAGCCTAACTGACGGATTAAACTTGCTTTTATGTGATTCTAGTGAAAGTACTGAAACAAAAAAACTTACATCAGAAGAAACTGAAAGGTTGCAAGCCAGTTTAAGTGAAGTGGAACAGGAGTATAATTCAGCATACAAGCTGTATAATGGACTTTATAGAGATTTTATGTTTTTTGATGAGCAGCAAAAACTCCAAAATACAAAAGAGTCTCTAAAAGAAAAGTTGGCTTCAGTTAAGATTTCAACTAGAGCAGACTTGTCCAAACCGATTGGATTTACTGAAGATGAGCTTAGGTATTTTCTACTTTGCATAAATGAGTTAAATGCACTGAAACGTCAAGACATTCAAATTCCGGAAGAAGTTATTGAACTTTTACCGAGAATAATTGTCGAATTCGTAAAAGATCATCCTATGAATGAATTTTTTGTTATTTCAGTTATGGGATGGGAATCAGGGCATTGTAATTCAGATTATGCAAAAGAGCGAAACAATTTCTTTGGCATGAAATCCAGAGGAGAAGGAATGTACTTTAACTCTGTGAGAGAAGGCTTAGAAGAAGGCGTACAATGTGTTTATAACCATTTGGAGGGTAAGAAAACTATTCACCAAGTAAATGACACATATCGCCCTTACCAAAAAGGCAAAGAGGAAAAAGGCTATGAAAGATATTCGTGGTCTGAAGGAGTAATGTCTGTTATGTGGCTCTATAAAGGGGTTGAGATAGACTAACTCTAAAGGGACAACAAATTGCAAAAAGGTTTAAGCGAGAAAACTTACGTGATAAATATCCGTTTGATTTCTCGCTTTATTTTTGTTTAAAAATATTTTTTGAATTTTTTATTAATAAATTACATATATATAAATTTGAAAGGAAAGATGTGACTTGGAGAGTAATCTTGCAAAAAATTTTTTATTTGATAAGGATTCTGGTATATTAGAAATTGGTAATATGATTATAGAAATAAAATATTCAGATAACAATAAATCTCTTAGAGAATGTATAGAAAATATTTTAGCAAGAAAGTTAAATTAATATTTTAAAAAGAAAGTAAAATTAATATTTTAAAGGTAGATCTTAAATAATAATTAGCTAAAAGTTAATTTTATATATTAAAAAAGCTTATTAAAAACGGAGGCAAAAATGCCGGGAAGAACCTCAAAATATACTAATGAAAAAAATATTAACAGAGAAAAAGTATGGCAGGCAGGCCTATACATAAGGCTTTCACAAGAAGATAGTGATAATCGGAATAGAAAAGCAAGAAAGTAACAGTATAACAAGTCAAAAAGAATTATTAAATCAATTTATAGAAGAACATGATGATTTAGTAGTTTACGATACATATGTAGATGATGGATTTACTGGAACAGATTTCAATAGGCCAGCATTTCAAAGACTTTTAGAAGACATGAAAAATGGATACATAAATTGTGTAATTGTAAAAGACTTATCAAGACTTGGAAGAAATTACATAGAAGTAGGAAACTATATAGAGCAGATATTTCCCATTTTTAATGTGAGGTTTATTGCCATAAATGATAATGTAGATAGCTATAAAAACCCTGCTAGCAGTAACACCATTTTGATTCCTTTTAAGAATTTAATAAATGATGAATATTGCAGAGATACATCAATAAAAATAAGAAGTGCCTTAAATGGAAGAAAGAAAAAAGGCGAATTTGTTGGTGCATTTCCTGCGTATGGCTATATTAAAGACAAAGAAAATCCGCATAAACTAATTGTGGACAAAGAATCAGCAGAAATTGTAAAGAAAATTTTTGAATGGAAAGTAAATGAAGGAATAGGAAACTTAAAAATATGCCATAGACTAAATAGTATGGGGATTTTAAATCCAACAGGGTATAAAATAAAAGTTTTAAATCAAAAATACCATAATAGCAGCGATTATACTTGGGGAGTTTCAACTATAAGAAATATTTTAAAAAATGATATTTATATAGGAAATGTTACGCAAGGAAAAAGAAGAGTTAAAAGCTATAAACTTCATAAATTAGATAAAGTTCCAAAAGAAGAATGGATTACTGTAGAAAATATGCATGAACCAATTATTGAAAAAGAACTATTTGAAAAAGCTCAAAACCTAATGAAAAAAGATACAAGGGTTAGAAAAAATGGAAGTTTAAGTATGTGGGCAGGAATTTTAAAATGTGCTGACTGTAAAAGGGCAATGCATAAAAAATATAGCAAAAATAAAAGTGGAAAAATATACGAATACTATATATGTGGTACATATAGAAAAAAATCTCATGAACTATGCACAAAGCATACAATAAAGCAAAGCGACTTAGAAAATGCAGTATTAGAAGTGATTAAATATCATATTAGTAAATTTGTTGACATAGAAAAAATACTAAATGAGTTAGAGGTAAATGAAAAAAAGCCTTTGAACAATAGTAACATAGAAAAACAAAATAATATTCAAATAGAAAAAATAAGGTTACTTAAAAAGGGTTTATATGAAGATTTAAAGGATGGAATTATTACAAAAGAAGAATATTTAGAATATAAAGAAGATTATGAAAAACAAATAGAACATTTAGAGCAAGCAATTATAAATTTAAAAAGACGAAGTGAGGAGGAAAAAAATAAGGAAAACGAAAATGTAAAATGGATAGAAGAATTTAGAAAACAAAAAAATATAATGAGTTTAGATAGAACTATTATAGATGAATTAATTGAGTACATAGAAGTGCATGAAAATAATAAAATTACTATTAAATTTAAATTTAAAAATTGTGTGTTGTTATAATCACCCAAGCAGGTGCTGTCGGAGCACCAGTAGGAGGTCAGGTTTTATCAGAAGTATTGCCATATTTAGAGCTTCAAAAAGACAATGTTAAGGAAGAAGACCAAAAAAATATTGTTGAAGTTCCAGAAATAGAAGGAATGACAATAGAGGAAGCTATTAAAGAACTTAAGAAGGTAAACTTAGAAATGCAAATAGAAAATGAAGGAGAATACGATAAGAAAACGACAATTGTAAAAGAGCAGTTGCCTAAAAAAGAAATTCGAGTATATGAGGGAACAAAAATTATTGTTAAGTATTAGTTAAAAACACCTATACAAAAAATATTTTTTGTTATATAATGTACTCGTGAAAATGGAGAGATAGGAGAAAAATATGGAATTAAAAAGTATTTTAGCGGGTCTTGAAGACTTGAAAATAAAAGGAAATATAGAGAATACTGAAGTTAAAACCATAGTAGATAATTCTGAAAAAATTAAAGAAGGAGATATGTTTGTTGCAATCGATGGATTTACTGAAGATGGACACAAATATATACCAGATGCAATAAAAAAAGGTGCAAAAGTAATTATGGCACAAGCAGACAAAGTAACAAGAGAAATGGTAAAAGATTTGCCAGATGATGTTATATTTATTTTAGCACCAGATACAAGACACGCAGTTTCAATTTGTGCTTGTAATTTTTATAAAAATCCTTCAAGAAAGTTAAGACTTATTGGGGTAACTGGAACAAAAGGCAAAACTACTACTACATTTATGATAAAATCTTTGCTAGAAAAAGAAGGTTTAAAAGTAGGGCTTATTGGAACAATTTGCACATACATAGGAGATAAAAATTTAGGTGATAATGATAGAACTACACCAGAAGGCTTAGAACTACAAGAGCTTTTAAGAAAAATGGTAGATGAAGGCTGTGATGTAGCTGTTATGGAGGTATCTTCACAAAGCTTAAAACTAGGTAGAGTAGACGGTTGTGAATTTGAAATAGGGGTATTTACTAATTTCGCAAAAGACCATATTAGCCCAAAAGAGCATCCAAGTATGGAGGATTACTTCAATTCAAAAGTTAAATTATTTAAAATGTGTAAATATGGTTATATAAATTCAGATGATATTTTTGCAAATAAATTGCCAGCACTTGCTCCAAATTGCAAATTTGAAACTTATGGAATTGATAATCCAGCAAGTTTACTTGCAAAAGATATTACTGTAACAAATTCAAATGTAGATTTTAAAGTAAAATTAGGAAATAAAAATCAAAGAGTAAAAACAGGAATACCTGGAAGATTTAGCGTATATAATTCATTAGCAGCAATTAGTGTTGCATCTAGGTTTGGTGTTAGTACAGAAAATATAATAGATGCTTTACTTTCTGTTCGTGTGCCAGGAAGAAGCGAGCTTGTAGATAATAAAGCTGAATTAGCAATTATGATAGATTATGCACATACACCAGAAAGTTTGGAAAATATTTTAAAAACTGTAAAAACATATACTTTAGGTAAAGTAATATGCGTGTTTGGCTGTGGAGGAGATAGAGACACTGGCAAAAGACCTTTAATGGGCGAAATTGCTACTACTTTGGCAGACCATACAATTATTACATCTGATAACCCAAGAAGTGAAAAGCCAGAAGATATAGTTTCTCAAATTGAAAAAGGCGCTAAAAAAACAAAAGGAAGCTATGAATGCATTGTAGATAGAAAAGAAGCAATGAAAAAAGCAATAAAAATGGCAAATAAAAAAGACTTAGTGTTAATTGCGGGAAAAGGTCATGAATTAACACAAGAAATAAATGGAAAAAAATATCCTTTTGATGAAAGGGAAATTATTAGAGAAATCATAGATGAATGAATTATAATGTAAAATATAGTAACTTTGCGTGTGCTTGTTGTCGCAACCTACCTATGTAATAAATTGCTATAAAATAGCAATTTATTACTAACAATATGTCGGTTGCTTCAAACGCACTTCGCTTACGCTTCGTTTGGACGCTACGCGCACTACTTAAAGTTACTATATTTTACAAACAATAATTAAATATATAATATAAAATAAATAATAATTAATAAAAAGTGATAACGAAGGAGGAAGTAATGGAATTAGAATTTCAAACAAAACTTATTTTACTTTCATTAGCAGTATGTTTTGTTACTGCAATAATAGTAATTCCAATTTTAAGAAGATTAAGAGTAGGGCAATTGGAAAGAGAGGAAGGTCCACAATCTCACTTAAAGAAACAAGGAACACCTACAATGGGTGGTATTATAATGATTATAACAATTTTAGTAGTTAGCGTATTCATGTGTTTAGATTATGGCAGATCTGAAGCACCAGAAGAAAGGCAAATTGCTACTAATATGATACTATTTATTGCATCAACAGTAGGATTTGGAATAATAGGATTAATAGATGATTTAAAAAAATTAATTGGCAGAAATACAGAAGGGTTAAAGCCAATGTATAAAATGATAGGCTTACTTATAGTATCTGTAGGGTTTGTTATAGGAGCAACTACTTTTTTGCATATGCCTACTGATATTTATGTACCATTTTGGGGAAATACTCTTACTCTTCCAATTTGGCTTTATATCCCATTTGCAGTTTTAGTAATGCTTGCAACAACAAATGCAATAAACCTAACAGATGGAATAGATGGGCTTTCAACAAGTGTTACAACGATAATCCTTGCTTGCCTAACAGTAATATCAATAATATTTGGAATAAAAGAAATTACTGTATTTGGAAGTATTTTAATAGGAACCTGCTTAGGCTTTTTAATATTTAATCTTCATCCTGCAAAAGTAATGATGGGAGATACAGGCTCATTATTATTAGGCGGAGCAATCGCAAGCATAGCACTTTATTTAAAAATGCCATTACTTCTTATAATAATTGCACTTGTTCCAGTAATTGAAACCTTATCAGTTATGCTACAAGTAAGACACTTCAAGAAAACAGGAAAAAGAATATTTAAAATGACACCAATACATCATCACTTTGAATTATGTGGTTGGAACGAAAATAAAATAGTATCAGTTTTTAGTATAATCACACTAATATGCTCTGTAATTGGATTAATGTTAATATAGAAGGGGAGGGTGCAAATGCCAAAAAAGGCAAAGAAGTTTTCAAATTTTTTAAACAAACCATTTGATTATGTACTTTGTATAGTAGTATTTATTTTGCTAGCATTAGGCGTTGTAATGGTACTTTCAGCCTCTGCACCATCTGCCTTAGCAGAAACAGGAAAAACTTATACATATGCAAGTAGGCAATTACTATTCAGTGTAATAGGAATTTTTGCAATGTTTTTCCTTTCAAAAATAGACTACCGTTTTTATAAAAAATACTATTGGGGAATTTATATACTTTCATGTGTAATATTGTTATTTGTTTTAATACCAGGCTTAGGAATTTCAGCAAATGGTGCAAGAAGATGGGTATACATACCACTACTTGGACAATTTCAACCATCAGAATTTACGAAAATAGGGTTAATAATTTTCTTTGCAGGGTATTTATCAGACCATAAAGACGAGCTTAAAGACTTTTGGAAAGGTTTTGTAAAACCATTTTGCTTTTTAATTCCACCAATTGGAATTTTATATTTAGTACAAAACCATTTAAGTGCATCATTAATTATTGGAATGATTACATGTGTTATGATGGTTATGGCAGGTACGAGAATGTTACATTTTATTGCAGTAGGAGGGGTAGCAGCAGGAGCACTTGGAAGTTATCTTGTTTATAAAATTTCATCAGGATCAGATAGCTTTCGTATAGGAAGAATTATATCCTTCTTAGACCCATGGCAAGACCAGTTAGGAGATGGCTGGCAGGTTATACAAAGCTTATATGCAATTGGCTCAGGCGGATTTTTTGGAGTAGGCCTAGGAGAAAGTAAGCAAAAATATTTGTACATATCAGAGCCACAAAATGACTTTATATTTGCAATTATAGCAGAAGAATTAGGATTTATAGGCTGTGTATTTATTATAGGACTTTTTGCAATATTAGTTTGGAGAGGAATTTTAATTGCAATGAAGGCACCTGACACATTTGGAAGCTTACTTGCAATAGGAATTATTAGTTTAGTAGGTTTACAAGTTATTTTAAATATCGCAGTTGTTACATCTTCTATTCCAAACACAGGTATACCACTACCATTCTTTAGTTATGGTGGAAGTGCACTATTTATATTATTATCAAGTATGCGGAATTTTACTGAACATTTCAAGAGCAGGAAGTAAGGTATAAATATAAATTATAATTTACAAGTAAAAGAGTATAATTAAAGTTTTAATAAAAGAAACAGCATAGTTTTAAACGCGGTGCAGTGCTAAGAGCTATACTGTTTTTTAATTAATAAAATATGAATATTATTTAATAAAAAAAGGGAGGAAATGCAATGCGAGTAATTGTGGCAGCAGCTGGAACAGGAGGGCATATAAACCCGGGTATTGCAATTGCAAATAAAATAAAAGAAAAAGAGCCAAGTTCAGAAATAATATTTATTGGAACAAATAGAGGCCTAGAAAATGACTTAGTTCCAAGAGCAGGTTATAAATTAAAAACAATAAATGCTTATGGATTTGACCGTTCAATTTCATTAGATAATATAAAGAAAATTTATAAAACATTTCGCTCAATTAAAGAAGCAAAGAAAATTATAGAAGAATTTAAACCAGATGTTATATTAGGAACAGGTGGATATATTTGTGTACCAGTTGGGATTGCAGCTAAAAAGAAAAATGTACCAGTTGTATTACATGAAAGCAATGCTTTTCCAGGAATTGCTATCAAACTTCTTTCAAAAAAAGCAGATAAAATATTATTAGGCTTTGAAGATGCAAAAGCAAGGCTTCCAAAGGCTAAAAAAATAGTTGTAACAGGAACACCAACAAAAGTAAAGAGAATAAACATTTCAAAAGAGAAAAAACAAGAAATTTTAAGTGAAAATGGATTAAATGACCAAAAACCAATAGTGCTATTTTTTGGGGGAAGCCAAGGAGCACAAAGCATAAACAATAGCTTAATAGAAATAATAGTAAATAAGAAAAATGAAAATTATCAAATTATGTGGGCAGCAGGGCCTGCACAATATGAAGAAATAAAAAATAATTTAAACGAAAAGCATAGTTTGGAAATAGATAAAATTCCAAATGTAAAAATTATGCCATATATTTATAACATGGAAGAAATGATGAACATAGTAGATTTAGTAGTTTGCAGAAGCGGTGCAATGACAATTACAGAAATTGCAAATGTTGGAAAACCTGCAATATTTATACCGTTTCCTTTTGCAACAGAAAACCATCAAGAATATAATGCAAGAGTATTAGAAAAAGTAGGCTCTGCAAAAATTATTTTAGATAAAAATTTAACTTCTAATGTTTTAAATGATGAGATTCAAAATATGGTAAAAGATAGAGAAAAGCTAAACAAAATGGGAGAAAATGCTCATAAAGTTTCAATAAAAGATGTCGAAGAAAAAATTTATAAGGAAATAAAAGAAGTGTTAGTATAATCTTACAAAGCACAGTTAAACATATATTTTTGACATAAAGTGAAAGTTCAAAGGCAACACGCATTTTGTCGAAAATTGACATACGAAAGTACTTGCCTTTTTAGGAAAAATATGGTAAAATCAAACTTACACTTATGAAGAAAGGGGAATATCATGTTTAGCTTTAACAAAATTTACGGTGAGACTACTATTCAAAAGGAAACTAAAGATTATGACAAAGACGGGATTATTAATTTAAAGTACTACAAAACAAAAGCCAAAAACGACAATGACAAAATATATGGAGTAGGAGTTATAAGAACAGAAATTGTTAATAATGAATTTAACCAAGAAAAGCAAGAAATTAATAACATATGCAAGCAAAAAGATGAAGTTGAAAACTTATTAGAAATGTTGCTACAAAATAAAGTAACACCAGTTGACTTAAAATATGTATTAGAAGATATAGAGTAGAAATATTTATTAAAGTATATTACACAAAAATAAAATACAAAGTGAAAAATAATAAAAAATTAAATTAAATTTCATAAAAGTATAAAATAGTAGTTAAAAATTTAAAATTCACAATAAGTGATGAAGGAACATTTACTTTTAATCTTATATGATTAAAAGCCAATGTTCTTTTCTTATTTATTAAACATATAAAGTTATAACTTTTATAAATCTACCTATTAATATAGACAGATAGTTAAATGCGATGAAACAAATACCATAAAGAAATTTTAAAAATCTATTTACATTAAATTTAAAATATGATCTCAAGTTTGACACTTTTTAAAAGGCAAAAAGTCCATAATGCAGTCATAGACTAGATTATGGACTTTTATGATAT
>CANRCF010000011.1 GCA_947629045.1 uncultured Clostridia bacterium
AAAATGGCAAATTAAAGTTAAGAAAATTTGTGATATTATTTTCGGGAGTTGAAAAAACGGCACAAACGAAAAAATTCGTAAAGTAAATATTTGCATTATACGTATATTTGTGCTATAATATCTTATATATGGTAATTACCATATAGCAAACCTTCATGTTTTCAGCACTAGGCATTAAATCAAAGTAAAAAAATTTTAGGAGGAAATACAAATGACAAAGAAATTAAGTAGGGGACTTAAAGTAACAGCAGAATGGATGATGCTTATATCATTCATAGCATTCATCGCTTTTCTGTTTTTGACTTTTACTATAAATGGCAAACTTGCCGTTTGGTCAGGAATATCTGCCATGATTTGCATGGTAACGAGCCTGATATCAAGTATTGACAACTTCTAAATCCCCACATAAAAGCGACCGGAATCAAGCCTGATTTTGGTCGCTTTTCTTTTCCCATTTTATAGGATTTTTTCTTAAATTAAAGTTAATAAAACTTTAATTTAGGATTTGGAAGGAAACAAATTGGTAAAAGTGTCAATGTATTCATCACCTATGAATACTTGATAGTCAGATGCTTCTTTAAAAGGAATAATATATATATCTCCTTTGTCATGTCCGCATTCTAACCAAACAGCTTTACCAATAGTCCCTACAAATTTTTTGTTGCCAAGGTCTGTACGAATAAGAGTGAATTGTTCACCGTCGAATGATATGGGAAAACCTGTGTTTAGAACCCATTCTGGCAGTTCAAAAGTCATAAGCACTGCTCTTGAATTAGGTTCATATGGCTTACCCATACGAAATTCTTTTCCGGTGAGAATAGCGATTAGTGCTTCTGTTCTTTTTGAAGTACCGTCTGCTTTTCTATTTGTAGCTTTTTCCATGATGTCATCCTCCCAAAAAATTTAATGTGGTAATTGCCAATATGTAATAATATTATAACACATTATGTAAAATGTTGCAAACGGTTAAAGTCTAAAATAACATATACTAATATATATATATACTACAGAAGAAATGTATATTAAAAAATGCGTTAAAAATTCATAGTAATCATATCAAAAAATTTCTTTACATTCAAAAATGAATAGTATATAATATCGCAAAGATGGAAATACTAAAGAAAAAATTGTAAATAAATTATTTGCTATAAATACTTAAACAATAAAAATAGCATTGATAAATAAGTAAATTCTATTACTGAAAAATGTTTTAAAGGAGGAAAATTAAATGGCAAAAGAAATAACTGAGGAAGAAAAAAAGCAAATTGAAGAAATGATAGACGATTTAGTTAAAAAAGCCAAAAAAGCATCTGAAGAATATATGGAGCTAAATCAAGAGCAAGTAGACTACATTGTAAAACAAATGGCTATGGCAGGATTAGAGCATCATATGGAGCTTGCAAAAATGGCAGTTGAAGAAACTGGTCGTGGTATTTATGAAGACAAAATTACAAAGAATATGTTTTCAACAGAATATATATACCATAGTATTAAATATGATAAAACTGTTGGCGTAATTTCTGAAAATTCAGAAGAAGGTTATGAAGAAATAGCAGAGCCAATAGGAATAATTGCAGGTGTTACACCAGTAACAAACCCAACATCTACAACAATGTTTAAATCATTAATTTCTGCAAAAACAAGAAATGTTATAATTTTTGGATTCCATCCAAATGCACAAAAATGTAGTGTTGCAGCAGCAAAAATATTAAGAGATGCAGCAGTTAAAGCAGGTGCTCCAAAAAACTGTATTTTATGGATTGAGCATCCATCAATAGAAGCAACAAGAGCTTTAATGAATCATCCTGATGTTAATTTAATTTTAGCAACAGGTGGAGCTGGAATGGTAAGGTCTGCATATTCTTGTGGAAAACCAGCATTAGGTGTAGGTCCAGGAAATGTACCTTGCTATATAGATAAAACAGCTAATTTAAAAACATCTGTAAATGACTTAGTATTATCAAAATCATTTGATAATGGTATGATTTGTGCATCAGAACAATCTGTAATTGTTGATAAAGAAATAAGTAAAGAATTTGAAAAATTAATGAAGGAAGCAGGTTGCTATTTCCTAAATGCAGAACAAACAAAAAAATTGAGAGATAGTATGTTTGTTGCAGAAAAAGGTTGTGCATTAAATGCAGATATAGTAGGAAAAAGCCCATATAATATTGCAAAAGGTGCTGGAATAGAAGTGCCAGAAGATACTAAAGTATTAGTATTAAAAGAAAATGGTGTAGGAATTGAGTATCCATTTTCAAAAGAAAAATTAAGCCCTGTACTTGCATATTATGTTGTAAAAAGTTCAGATGAAGGAATTGAATTAGCTGAAAAATTAATTGAATTTGGAGGGCTTGGACATTCAGCAGTAATTCATTCAGAAGATAAGGAAACTATTCAAAAATTCTCAGAAAAAGTAAAAGTAGGAAGAATAATAGTAAATTCGCCATCAACACATGGAGCAATTGGAGATATTTATAATACAAATATGCCATCATTAACACTTGGTTGTGGAACATTTGGTGGAAATTCAACAACAGCAAACGTATCATCAGTTAATCTAATAAATATAAAAAGAGTCGCAAAAAGGAGAGTAAATATGCAATGGTTTAAAATTCCTGAAAAAATATATTTTGAAGCAGGTGCTATTGAATACCTAGAAAAAATGCCAGACATCACTAGAGCCTTTATAGTAACAGATGAATCAATGGTTAAATTAGGATATGTAGATAAAATTCTATATTATTTAAGGAAAAGAAAAGAGTATGTTCACTCTGAAATCTTTTCAGATGTTGAGTCAGACCCATCATTTGACACAATTTATAAAGGTGTTGAAATAATGAGAGAATTCAAGCCTGATGTTATTATTGCATTAGGTGGTGGAAGCCCAATAGATGCAGCAAAAGGAATGTGGTTATTTTATGAGCACCCAGAAGCAGATGCAGAAGGTATGAAGCTAAAATTTATGGACATTAGAAAAAGAACCTATAAATTTCCAAAATTAGGAACAAAAACAAAGATGGTAGCTATTCCAACAACTTCAGGAACAGGTTCTGAAGTAACTTCATTTGCAGTTATTACAGATAAAAAGTTAAACAAAAAATACCCATTAGCAGATTATGAATTAACACCAGATGTTGCAATAGTAGACCCAGAATTAGTAATGAGCCTTCCAAAAACAATTACAGCAGATACAGGTATGGATGTTTTAACACACGCAATAGAAGCGTATGTTTCTAATATGGCATCAGATTTTACAGATGGTTTAGCTGAAAAAGCAGCTGAATTAGTAGTTCAAAATTTAAGAGAAGCATATAATAACGGAAGCAATAGAATAGCAAGAGAAAAAATGCACAATGCAAGCACTATTGCAGGTATGGCATTTACAAATGCATTTTTAGGTGTAAACCACTCACTTGCTCACAAAATTGGAGCAGAGTTCCACTTGCCACATGGTAGAATAAATGCAATTTTATTACCATATGTTATTAAGTATAATAGTGAAAAGCCAACTAAATTTGTATCTTTCCCAAAATACGAATATTTCATAGCAGACCAAAAATATGCCGAACTTGCTAGAAAATTAGGATTAGAAGGAAAAGATACTAAAGAATTAGTAAATGCTTTAATTGAAGAAATTAAGAAAATGAATGCAGAATTAAATATTCCAAAATCATTTAAAGAAGCAGGAATTGCAGAAAAGGAATTCTTAAGCAAGGTTGATATGTTAGCAGATAGAGCTTTTGAAGACCAATGTACTACTGCAAACCCAAGACTTCCATTAGTTGAGGAATTAAAGCAAATTCTATTAGATAGCTATTATGGAAAATAAAATTTTGTAAAAGTATTTACAAATAAAGGCTAGAGCCGCATACTCTAGTCTTTTATTAAAATAATAGTTTTTTCAATAAAAAAACAAATAAATTCCAAAATATTCCAAAAACATTGAGCAAAAAATGAATTTAACAAAAAAATTAAATTCTTTGCGTTTAAAACCTTGTAATTATTACCAAAAGTAGTTATAATAGTAACATAAATTTAAATGAGAACATTCTAGAAAATCAGCTTTTAGAATATGAGGAGGAATAAAATGTACAACTTTACAGAAATAGAGAAAAAATGGCAAGATTATTGGGAAAAAAATAAAACCTTCAAAACAGATGCATGGGATTTTTCAAAACCTAAGTATTATGCACTTGATATGTTTCCATACCCATCAGGTGTAGGTCTTCATGCAGGGCACCCAGAAGGCTATACTGCAACAGATATAGTATCAAGAATGAAAAGAATGCAGGGGTATAATGTACTTCATCCAATAGGATACGATTCTTTTGGGCTTCCAGCAGAGCAATATGCAATACAAACAGGCAACCATCCTGCTAAATTTACAGAACAAAATATTAAAACTTTTGAAGGACAATTAAAAAGATTAGGCTTCTCATATGACTGGGATAGAGTAGTATCTACAAGTGACCCTAGCTATTATAAATGGACACAATGGATATTTAAAAAATTATATGAAGCTGGATTTGCTAAGCAAATTGATATGCCAGTTAACTGGTGCGAAGAATTAGGTACTGTTTTAGCAAATGATGAAGTAATAGATGGTAAAAGTGAAAGAGGAGGATACCCTGTAATTCGTAAATATATGAAACAATGGATTATTGATATACCTGCTTTTGCCGAAAAATTGCTAAGTGGATTAGAAGAAATTGATTGGCCAGAATCAACAAAAGAAATGCAAAGAAATTGGATTGGAAAATCTGAAGGTGTAGAAGTAAAATTCAAAATTAAAGATGGTGGAGAATTTTCAATATATACTACATGTATAGAAACTATATATGGTATTACTTTTATGGTATTAGCTCCTGAAAATCAATTAGTAGATGAATTAAAAGATAGAATTAAAAATTGGGACGAAGTAATTAAGTATAGAGAAGAAACAGCTAAAAAATCAGATTTTGATAGAACTGAATTAAATAAAACAAAAAGCGGTGTTAAATTAGATGGAATACTTGCAATTAACCCAGTTAATGGTAAAGAAGTACCTGTATTTTTAGGAGATTTCGTTCTAGCAAGTTATGGAACTGGAGCTGTAATGGCTGTACCAAGCCATGACCAAAGGGACTTTGAGTATGCTATAGAGCATAATATACCGATGATTCAAGTAATAGAAGGCCAAGACACTACTGAATGTGCATTTGAAAAACAGGACTATTTAGGAAAAGGTTGCAAATTAATTAATAGTGCAGAATTTTCAGGCTTAACAGTAGAAAAAGCAAAAGTTGCTATTACTAATAAGCTTATTGAAATGGGATGCGGAAAAAAGAAAAACAATTATCGTATAAGAGAGTGGATTTTTGCTCGTCAAAGATTTTGGGGAGAGCCAATACCAATTATTCACTTAGAAGATGGTAGAGATATCGTATTAGATGATAAAGACTTACCTTTAACATTACCAGAAATGGAAGACTACAAGGGTAGAGATGGAAAAGCCCCATTAGAAAATGCTATAGAATGGAAAAATGTTGAAGTAGATGGCGTAAAAGGTGTAAGAGAAACCTCTACAATGCCTGGCTCAGCAGGTTCAAGTTGGTATTTCTTAAGATACATAGACCCAACTAATGATGAGGTTTTTGCTGACCCTAAATTAGTTGAACATTGGATGCCAGTAGACTTATACGTAGGTGGATCAGAGCACGCAGTTGGTCACTTACTATATGCTAGAATGTGGAATAATTTCTTATATGATAATGGATTTGTTAGTGTTAAAGAGCCATTTAAAAAATTAGTACATCAAGGAATGATATTAGGTTCAAATGGAATAAAAATGGGTAAAAGATTTCCAGAATATGTAGTAAACCCTGATGACATTGAAAAACAATATGGTGCTGATACACTTAGAATGTACGAAATGTTTATGGGACCACTTGAAGCTGATAAACCATGGAATGATGAAGCAGTTAGAGGTATTAACAAGTTCTTAGACCGTGTTTGGAGACTATATCATGAAGATGGAAAAGAATTTAAAGATAATCCAAATCTAGATAAAATATATAATCAAACAGTAAAGAAAGTAACTGAAGATTATGAATCATTAAATTTCAATACTGCAATATCACAAATGATGATATTTGTTAATGCAGTATATAAAGAGGATAGTTGGAATTTAGAATATGCTAAAAACTTTGTTAAATTATTAAATCCAATAGTTCCACACATTACAGAAGAAATATGGAGCGAAGTATTTAATAATAAAGAAACTATTGCGTATGAACCATGGCCAACCTATGATAAAGCAAAAATAATAGATGATACATACGAAATGGTAGTACAAGTAAATGGTAAATTAAGAGGAAAAATAGAAGTATCAACTTCATTTACAGAAGAAGAAATGAAGGCTGCAGCAAGAGAATTAGACAATGTAAAGAGCAATATAGAAGGAAAAACCATTGTAAAGGAAATAGTTGTACCTAAAAAACTAGTTAATATAGTTGTTAAATAAGGAGGGTAAATAAATGCAAGTATCTAGAGAAGAGCTTTTGCATATTGCAAAATTAGCAGACTTAAATTTAAAAGAAGAAGAAATAGATACTTACTTAATACACTTGCAAGACATTTTAAATTTTGCAAATATTGTAAGTAAGGCACCAGTAGAAAATTTAAGTGAAACTATTGGCGAAAATGATAGTTATAATGTATTTAGAAAAGATGAAGTTAAAGTATTTGAAGATAATGAGGCATTACTTCAAAATGCTCCAGAAAAAGAAAGAAATATGTTCAAAATACCAAAAGTTATACAGTAGTTAAATTTAAGGTTATAAAATTTGATTTTGATAGAAAATTCAAAGCATTATAAATTAAAAAAAATTAAAACCTTATATAAACAGAAAATAAATTTAAAATGAGGAAAGGAAAGACTATGGAAATTACAAAATTAACTGTACATGAGCTACAAGAAAAATTAAAAGCAAAAGAGCTTACAATTACTGATATTACAAAAGCTTATGTAGATAATATAGAAAAGCACGAAAAAGATGTACAAGCATTTATTACTCCAATAACAGATGAAGCAATAAAAAATGCAGAAAACATACAAGCCAAAGTAGATAGTGGAGAAATAAAAGGAAGCTTAGCAGGAATTCCAATAGGAATAAAAGATAATATTTGTACCAAAGGAATAAAAACAACTTGTGCTTCAAAAATGTTAGAAAACTTCGTTTCTCCATATAATGCAACTATAATGGAGAAAATAGAAGCAGAAAATATGATAAATTTAGGAAAACTAAATATGGATGAATTCGCTATGGGTGCTTCTACAGAATATTCATATTTTAAAAAGACAAGAAATCCATGGAATTTAAATACAGTACCAGGAGGCTCATCTGGTGGAAGTGCAGCAGCAGTAGCATCAAATATGGTGCCATGGGCTATTGGCTCAGACACAGGTGGATCAATTCGTCAGCCTTCTAGCTTTTGTGGTGTAGTAGGCTTAAAACCAACTTATGGTTTAGTTTCAAGATATGGTTTAGTAGCATTTGCATCATCATTAGACCAAATAGGGCCAATAACAAAAGATGTAACAGATGCAGCAATTTTATTAAATGTTATTAGTGGACATGATGAAAAAGATACTACGTCAGTAAATAAAGAAAAAGTAGATTATAACAAAGCTTTAAAAGGCGATGTAAAAGGTTTAAAAATAGGACTTCCAAAAGAATATTTTGGCGAAGGAATAAATCCAGAAGTAAAAGAAAAATTAAATGAAGCTATTGAAACTTATAAAAAGCTTGGAGCAACAGTAGAAGAATGTTCATTAAATATTGCAGATTATGCACTAGCTACTTATTACATTATTGCTTGTGCTGAAGCAAGCTCTAACTTAGGTAGGTTTGATGGAATTCGTTATGGCTACCGTACACAAAATTATGAAAGTTTAAAAGATATTTATAGAAATTCTAGAAGTGAGGGCTTTGGACCAGAAGTTAAAAGAAGAATTATATTAGGTACTTATGTACTTTCTTCAGGATATTATGATGCTTATTACAAAAAGGCACAACAAGTTAGAACATTAGTAAAGAAAGAATTTGATAAAGCCTTTGAAAAATATGATGTATTATTAACACCAACCTCACCAACAGTAGCATTTGAAATAGGAACAAGGTCAAATAACCCACTAGAAATGTATTTAGCAGATATATGTACTGTTTCTGTTAATATAGCAGGTCTTCCTGGAATTTCAGTTCCATGTGGTGTGGATAGTAAAGGTATGCCAATAGGAATGCAATTAATTGGAAATAAATTTGCAGAAGAAACTATTTTAAATGCAGCATATACTTATGAGCAAGAGTTTAAATTTAGAGAAAAATATAATCCAGAGTTTAAAAAAGTATAATACTAAATTTAAAGAATTATAAAGGTTTATAGGCAAAGCCTTTAAAAGCCTAAATATTATATAAGGAGAAAATGATATATTTATAAATATATCATACATAAATATATGTTAAAGGAAGATTATGAAATTGTAATAGGACTAGAGGTGCACGCAGAGCTTTCAACAAAAACAAAAATCTTTTGTAGCTGTCCTACAGAATTTGGTGCAGAGCCAAATACACATACTTGTCCTGTTTGTATGGCTATGCCAGGTGCACTTCCAGTTTTAAATGAAAAAGTAGTAGAATATGCTGTAAAAGCAGGTTTAGCAACAGATTGCACAATTGCAAGGGAAAGCAAAAATGATAGAAAAAATTATTTTTACCCAGACCTTCCAAAATCTTATCAAATATCACAATTTGATAAACCACTTTGCACAAATGGAAAAGTAACTATTGAAGAAGATGGGGAAGAAAAAGTAATTGGAATTACTAGAATTCACATAGAAGAAGATGCAGGAAAATTAAATCATAACGAATTTGGAAGCGGAAGTTTAGTAGACTTAAATAGAGCAGGAGTTCCACTAATTGAAATAGTATCTGAGCCAGATATGCGTTCAAGCAGAGATGCAGAAAATTATTTAAGAAAAATCAAATCAATTTTAGAGTATATTGAAGTATCAGATTGTAAAATGCAAGAGGGCTCTTTAAGGGCAGACGTTAACGTTTCTGTTAGAAAAAAAGGAGCAAAAGAATTTGGAACGCGTACAGAAATGAAAAATATGAACTCTTTTAGATCAATTGTAAGAGCAATAGATTATGAAGCAGAAAGACAAATAGAAGTATTAGAAAATGGTGGGAAAATTGACCAAGAAACTTTAAGATGGGATGATGTATCTGGAAAAACATTTTCAATGAGAGATAAAGAAGATGCACAAGATTATAGATATTTTCCAGAGCCAGACTTAGTAGCAATTAGATTATCTGATGAATATATAGAAAATATCCGCAAAAACTTACCAGAATTACCAGAAAGCAGAAAGAAAAGATATTTAGAAGAATATAAATTAACTGAAAAAGATTCAAGAATGCTAACAGCATCAAAATATATGTCTAACTTATTTGAAGAAGCATTAGAAATATGTGGAAATGCAAAAGCAGTAGCAAACTGGTTATTATCAGATGTTTCAAGAATTTTAAATGAAAAAGAATTAGAGCCAGAGCAAATACCATTTACAGCAGAAGAACTTGCAAAAATGATTATGCTTATTGAAAAAGGAACAATAAGCTCAGCTATTGGTAAAAAAGTATTAGAAGAATTATTTGAAAATCCAAGAGACCCACAAAAAATTATAGAGGAAAAAGGCTGGATTCAAATTTCAGACGAAGGTGCAATTAAAGAAGTTGTAATGAGAATATTAGAAAACAACCAACAATCTATTATAGATTTTAAAGCAGGAAAAGATAGAGCATTAGGCTTTTTAGTTGGTCAAGCTATGAAGGAAACAAAGGGAAAAGCAAACCCTAAAATGCTAAATGATATGTTCTTAGAGGAATTGAAAAAATAAGATGAGAAAAAATTTAATTTTTTGCTAAAATTTTTCCCAGATTGTCAACGCATTGAATTGACAATCTGGGATTTAATATAACATTATTTTAATTGATAAGCTTAATTTTCATTTCTTTTTATCCAACCTTTTGCTTCAGATTCAGCAAAACGAGAATCAGCGAAAAAATCGGATAATGTTATTCCAAGCCCTTCACAAATGTATAATAGATTTTCAATTCTTATAGTTTTTGTTTTTCTTGTTAAAAATTGTGATATAGTAGAAGTATATACACCTGTTAATGATTCTAATTTATAAATAGAAAGATGCTTTTCATTCATTAATTCTTTTATCTTAATTGCAATTAAATCTGTAAATTCCATTATAAAACTCCCTAAAATTAATTATTTTTAGTCTATCAAATATTAATTTTAAAAACTCTCAATAAATTGAGAGAAATTTATTGCAATTTTTATAAACTTATGTAATAATAAATATCGAAATATAAAAAATCAAAAGAAAAGGAGAAAAAATATGGATTATAAAGATTTTATAATGAGTCTATTAGAAGAAAAAGGACTAGATAAAAGATTTAGAGACAATCCACAAGCAGTAAAGCAAATTTGTTCTTTAATAGAAAAAGAAAGTGGAAAACCTGTTAAATATACTAGTGAAAAAGAAATAGAAGAAACTGTTAAAACTATGTTAGAAAGATATGATTATGTTGGAAATGATGGAACGAGACTTGATAATGTTTATTCAATAAATGAAGATGGAAGCTTTTCTGTTAAATACAAAACAAGTATTGATAACGGATTAAATACAAGACAAGATTCTGAACAAATATTTTCAATCGGAAAAGAAAGAGGAAATTTTATAGTAAGCGAAAGTAATGATGTTATAAATAAATTTCAAGATTCTACTGTTGCTACAACTAGTGTAAACTTTAAAGTATTTAATAGTAATGGTTTGGAAATTCAATCACGAAACATTTCTCAAAGTGTTAATGCTTATACTACTAATAGAATTAATAATTGTAAAGATGCTTTTAATATTGCTAATAGTTATACAGGTGTAAAATACGAAATGGGTCCAGTTGAGGAAACAACTTTAGAAAGAAACGAAAATTTAGCAACAGTGCATTATAGAGTAGAAGAAAGTAATAATAGTAAGTTACTAATATATGAAAAAGATAGAATAATTAATAATAATAAAAATCAAGATATTGGTAATCCAATGCCAATGTATTATAGTTTAAATGGAAGAATTACTGGTCAAGCTAAAACTGGAGAAATGCCAAACTTTCCACCAGAAAATGCCCCAGACAATCTTATGGGGTATACAGATTATATGGCAAGAGTTTATTCAGAACAAACAGATAAGGAAAGAGAAGAAAGTATTCAAAAGGCATATAATATATCAGCTTCTAAAAGCGAAGCTTTTAGAAAAACATTATTGGATGGAGCAAAAACTAATCCTAAATTACAAGAAGTAGTAGAAAAATTAGGTTTAGATAGAACTAATAATGAAGTTAAAGTGTCAGATTTAGCAGGAATTTATAAAGAAGTTGACCCTAAAGAATGTAGCACAGTAATTGAACAAATAAAAGAGACTTCATCAAAAGAAGAAAGAACAACAACTAATGATGAAATAGAAAAATAAACGAGAGGATGAAATTATGAAAGAGATTGATAAACAAGCAATTGCTGAAGTAATAGAAATATTAAATCATAGTGAGAGTGAAATAACAAGTAAAATTCCCGAAAAATTTATGCAATTCTTACATGATAATTCAGATAATGAATATAAGGTAAATATTGACTTTAATAATGAAAATTGGGATGATACAATTAAGCAAGATACAAAAGCTATTTTAGCATTAATTTACAGAGATTATATTGTATCAAAAGAAGAACGAGATAAATTGTTGCAAGAAGAACAAGAAAGATTGGATAAAGAAGAACAGGAATTGCGTGAAAAGTATAATCCAGATAATTTATTTAAGAAAAAGAATGATGTAGTAGAGGAAAAAGATATTAATTCTATTAACAATATGCAACTTGTTGTAATAAAAGAGGACAATTGGTTTAAAAGAATTTGGAAAAAAATTATTAGCTTTTTTGGAAAGAAACCTATTTAATTATATAGGTTTCTTTTAAATTTTTATTTGTAGTATTAGTTAATAGAATTTTAAAATTATTAGTAGCCATATTTCTCTCTTAATTTTTTAAAAACATTTTTGGCACTGTAAACTTTACCTTGTTTATAATCTTCTTTGCTCTTTTCAAGTTTAGTTAAAAAAATTTCTTTAGTATTTATCTCTTTTTGCATAAAATCACAACCTTTCTATATTCTGTATTATATCACATAATACATTATTCGGTAAGGTCCATTTTAATTTTTTGAAAAGCAAAGCCACAAATAATAGAGGCAGCTATAAAAAACAAACTGCTTTTAAATAAAGAAATTCCTATGTAAAAAACGCTAGGGGAAGAGTAAAAAAACATATATGTAAATAAAATAATTATAGCAAAAATGCTAATCTTAAAAGAAAAATTAATTCCAAACTTCATAGCTTCTACTATGTGATTATCAATTTTTTTAAATTCACTCAAAATATATTTCATACTCATTACCTCACAATCTCTATAAGTTTATGTTACCATAATAAAAAGTAAAATTCAAAGGTAATTTTTAGCAAATTAAAAGTAAAGAAAAACTAGCATTATATCTAATAAAATAAAAAAAGATGCTATTTCTAGCATCAATCTTCTAAAAAACTGTGCACAATTTTTTAGGAATTCTTATGCATTCATAGCATTTAATTTTTTAGCCATATTAGATTTTTTTCTAGCAGCTGTGTTTTTTACTATAACACCTTTTGTACAAGCTTGGTCTACTTTTTTAGTTGCTAATGATAATAATTTTGTAGCTTCTTCTTTATTTCCAGCTTCAACAGCTTGTTCAAATTTCTTTACAGCTGATTTATATCCAGACTTAATCATATTATTTCTTGATGTTTTAGTTTCAATAACTTTAACACGTTTAATAGCTGATTTAATATTTGGCATTTCTTGCACCTCCCTTTAAGCTCATAAATAACAACATATATTCTAGCATGTTTTTTCCGAAAACGCAAGTAATTTTGCAAAATACCTTGAAAAATAAAAATAAAACATATATAATAAAACCATACCAAAGAAAGATAGAAAATTGGAAGGAGAGATTATTATGAACATCAAAATAGTAGGAAAAGACTTAAAAGCAACAGAAGCAATTAAAGATTATATTGGTAAAAAATCAGAAAGATTAGTAAAATATTTTGGAGAGGAATTTGACGTAACAGCCACAATCAAAACAGAAGGTGGAATGCAAGTAGCAGAAATGGATGTTAAAACCCCTACAGATAGATTTAGAGCAGTAACAGCCCACAGAGATTTATATGCATCTATTGATAAAGACATAGATATATTAGAAGGTCAAGTTAGAAAAATGAAAACTAAAAAAGACCAACAAAATATGACAGAGTCTATTAGAAACAAAGAAGTAGGAAGAGAAGTAGATGAAAGCCCAATCGAAGGAGAAATTATAAAAACACTTTATTACGAAATAAAGCCATTATCTCCAGAAGATGCAAAATTAAAACTAGAAGAAAAACCACAAGATAGATTTTTAACATTTATAAATATTGAAACAGGAAAAGTAAATGTAATCTATCGTTTAAAAGATAACAAAAATTATGGATTAGTTGAGCCAGAGGCTTAAAAAAATGTATAAATAATAGGTGCCATTATTTTATATCTCAAACATAAAGTATAAAATAATGGTATTTTTTAAAATAAAAATGGACTTTTTAGAAAAATAATTTATCTAATAGGTGTAAATACCAAAAAATGGAGAAAGGGAAATAAAATGGAAGAAGAAAATAAAAGTAAATATAAGTTAAGTAGAGTATTAAGTTTAGTAGCATTATTTGCATTAATAGTATTCTTAATAGGAAATGGAATATCATATGCAATGGGAGGTGCTAACATATATTCATGGCTATTGGAAAAAATTGGAATAAGTAAAGAATATGAAGAATCAAAAACAGATATTAATCAAGTAGTAGAAAAAAATGGAGTTAAAGTTACATTAATTGATATGGCTTATGATACTAATTCATTAATAATGGGTTATATGTTTGAAACAGAAGATTTATGCCAAAAATCTTATGATTTAGGATATTATCAAATTGACCAAAATGTTCAAGACAAAGATAAAATGATTGTAGATATGCTACAAAATAATGCAGAAATAGAATTTCAAGCTAAAATATCTGATGGACAAAATGAAACATACATAGGAAATTATTCAGATTCAAATAGTGGTTTTAAATTAGAAGATGATGACATGTATTATTTAGATAAAATTCAAACTTTTGCAAAGGTAGTTTCAAAAAACGAACTTGCATTATATGTAGTAGCAGATATTTCAGAATTTAAATTTAATGATACAGCAAATATAGAGATAATCATAAACAAATTAGGTATGAATGTTATAGAGGCAATACCACCAATATTTGAAGGAGAATGGAATTTTAAAGTAAATAACTTACATAAAGGACTAACAGAAACAATAAATTATAAACTACAAAATGTAATTGCTTAATTTGAAATAGAAACATATAATAATAGTTTTGTATATGAGCAAAAGTCAGTATAATGTATTAACAATCTTAGAAAATAGCAGGAATGAAGTGCACCTCATATGTTAGAAAAAATCTAACATTTGAGGTGTATTTTTAATGAGTAAATATTCAATTTCTTATTTTTTTACTTTCAATAATTTTATAAATCTTTATATTATTTATTTCATATACATTTAAAAAATTTTCAAATAGTAACTTACTTGTAACTTTGGCAATGTATAATGTACTTGTAAAATAAAGAAAGGAATTTTTAGTCTATGGAAATATTAAAAGTTGAAAATCTAACTAAAATTTATGGAAAAGAAGAATCAAAGGTTGTAGCATTAGACCATGTTTCATTTACAGTAGAAAAGGGAGAATTTGTTGCAATAGTAGGTGCTTCTGGAAGTGGAAAATCAACCTTACTTCATTTAATAGGTGGTGTTGATAGACCAACCTCAGGTAAAGTTTTTATTGATGGAAAGGACATATTTAAGTTTAATGATGATAAACTTGCAATTTTCAGGAGAAGGCAAGTTGGCTTAATCTATCAATTTTATAATTTAATACCAATATTAAATGTGGAAGAAAATATTACACTTCCTTTATCACTAGATAATAGAGAGGTAGATAAAGATAAACTAGATGTTATGCTAAATTTATTAGGGCTTCAAAGTAGAAGAAATCACCTTCCAAATGAATTATCAGGTGGACAGCAACAAAGAACAAGTATAGGAAGAGCACTAATTACAGATCCTACTATAATCTTGGCGGACGAACCAACTGGAAATTTAGACTCGAAGTCAAGTGATGAAATAGTTTCATTACTGAAAAAATCAAATAAAGATTTAAAACAAACTATAATAATGATTACACACAATATGGAAATTGCGAAAGTAGCAGATAGAATTATTAAAATTGAAGACGGAAAAATCGTTTAAAATAGCTTAAAGTATTGATAAATTTAAAATGTTAAAGAATTAAATAAATTTATTTTAAGCAAATTGAAGGAAGGGAAGGAAATTTAAAAGTGAACTTACTTAATAAATTAACAATTAAAAACCTTAAATTAAATAAAAAAAGAACCATTGTTACAATAATAGGAATAATTCTATCAGTTGCACTAATTACAGCAGTTGCATCAATTTATGTAAGTGGAATTCAATCTTTAATAAATTATGAAATATCTATAAAAGGAGATTTTCATGTAGCATATTTTGATGTTCCAAGTACTGAACTAGACACATTTAGAAATAATAGAGGAATTGAAGAATTATATATCACAAAAAATGTAGGCTATGCAAAAATTGCATCTAAAAATGAGTATAAACCTTATGCTTATATAAAGGCATTTACAAAACCCTCACTTGAAAATCTTGCAATTAACTTAATAGAGGGAAGGCTTCCAGAAAATGATAGTGAAATAGTTATACCAGCTCACCTTAAAACTAATGGTAGATTGGTTTTAAATGTGGGTGAAACAATTACATTAGATGTAGGAAAAAGAGTATCAAGTGATGGCTATGAATTAAATCAATCAAATCCATTTAATCTAGAAGACTCAAACTTACAAATAACTGATAGTAAAACAGGTGAAATTATATATGAATCAAATGAGAAAAAAAGTGATGAAAAAATAATAGATGCAGTAAACAAAACCTATAAAATTGTAGGAATAGTAGAAAGACCAGCAAGTAGTATTGAAGAATATTCTGCACCGGGCTACACATTTATAACTTATGCAAGTGAAGATGATTGTACTGGAAATATTGATATATATGCAAAATATTCAAAAACGCGGAATAAAAGATTCTTATAAAATTACTGCAAATATATTAGGGGTAGATGAAGAAATATTTGAGCTTGCAAATGATAATATTGGCAGTAATGATACGAGAGAAGTTTTAGAAAAATATAAACAAGAGATGGAAAAAGCAAAATATGATATAGATGTAAACAGTTATTTAATTGGCTTACAAACAAATCCAATAGCTAGTAGTGGAATAGGAGATTTAGGAATTGTTGTAATAATAGTAATGGTAATTATAGTATTTACATCAGTTTTCTGCATAAAAAATAGCTTTGATATTTCTATAACTGAAAAAATAAGGCAATATGGAATGTTAAGAAGCATTGGAGCAACTAAAAAGCAAATAAGAAAAAATGTATTTTATGAAGCTACAATACTAGGTGCAATTGGAATACCACTTGGAATATTATCAGGATTTTTTGCATCTTACATACTTATAATTGTAAGTAATTATTACTTACACGCGATGATGGAAAGCGGGGTTATATTAGAATTTTGTTTTTCTTTAGTAGCAGTAATAGTAGCTATAATATTAGGAATTATAACAATATACTTTTCAGCATTTAGAAGTGCTAGAAGGGCAGCTAAAGTATCGCCAATAGAATCAATAAGAAATAGTGCAAATATAAAAATAAATCCTAAAAAAGTAAAATCTCCAAAAATAATAAAGAAATTATTTGGAATTGGTGGAGAAATATCATTTAAAAATTTAAAAAGAAACAAGAAAAAATATAGAACTACCGTTATTTCTATTGTTGTGTCTGTAAGTGTATTTATTGCACTTTATAGCTTTATGACAATGACATTTGATGAAGTAAAAACAGAGTTTAAAGTAACTGAATATAATATTTCAGTAAATGCAAGAGAAATTGATAATGATACTTACCAAAAACTTCTAGAAACAACTGAGTTAGATAATATTGAAGATTATTCTGTAATAAGGGGCTCAGGAATTACTTATGAAAATCCTAAATATAACCCTAAATATGTAGAATGGGTAAATTTAGAATTAAATCAAGCTTCAAAATCATATTTAAGTTTTTGTACGCTAGGAGAAAATCAATATAAAAAATATGTAAAATCCTTAGGCTTAGATTATGAAAAAATGAAAGATAAGGGTATACTAATTGACTATATGAATACAGGAAGGTATAATGAAGAAAAAGATAAATATGAGCATAAATATATGAGAGTATACGATTATCAAGTAGGAGATAAAATAGTAGGAACAACAACTAAGGATTATACCATAGATGGAACAAATAAAACAGAAGAAAATACTACTACCTTAGAAATAGGCTATGTTACAGAAGAAAAACCATTTGGCTTAAAGAATACAGATGGTATAAGGCTTATTATAAGTGACGAATTATTTGATAAAATCGCAACAAGCAATGTTGTAGATATTTACTATAAATCAAACAATGCTAATAAACTTCAAGATGACATAGAAGAGCTTTTAAAAGATGAAAATTATGACTTAAATAATATAGAAGATAATTATAGAACCATGAATAACTTATTTACATTAGTTGGAATATTCTTATATGGCTTTATAATAGTTATATCTCTAATTGGAATAACTAACATATTTAATACAATAACAACTAGCGTAGAACTTAGAAAGCAAGAATTTGCAATGCTTAAATCTATTGGAATGACAACAAAAGAGTTTAATAGAATGGTAAGGTTAGAAAGTATATTTATGGGTGTAAAATCATTAATATTTGGCACTACTATAGGTATTGGTTTATCTTATTTAATATATCATTTCTTATCAGAAGAATCTGGAAATCCATACAGATTGCCAGTATTAGCAATTATTCTTTCTATATGTGCAGTATTTATTTTAATATCACTAATTATGAAATATTCAATAGGCAAAATTAACAAGCAAAACACTATTGAAACAATTAGAAATGAGAACATATAAAGGTAGGTCTAGCATGGAAATTTTATTAGTAGAAGATAACTTATCAATCATCAAAGGTCTTGCGTATTCATTTGAAAAAAATAACTATAAGTTATCATATACAACAAATATAAAAGAAACAAAAGAATACTTAAAGCAAAATTCTAACATAGACTTAATAATATTAGACATAACATTACCAGACGGAGATGGTTTTGAGTTATTCAAAAATACAATAAAAAATTTAAATATACCAACTATATTTTTAACTGCAAAAGATGAAGAAGATGATATTGTTAAAGGGCTAGATATAGGAGCAGAAGATTATATAACTAAGCCCTTTAGCACAAAAGAGCTACTTGCAAGAGTAAATAAAATACTATTGCGTTCAAAAAAGAAAAGTATTATTAAAGTAAAAGATATTACTTTTGATGTTGACAAGTTAATGTTATATAAAGGAAATGTGCAAATAGATTTAACAGCTTTAGAATTAAAACTTGTAAATTTACTATTTTCAAATATAAATAAATTAGTAACAAGAAACATGATATTAGATAAAATATGGGAATGGACAGGCAATGATGTAGACGACCACACAATAACAGTCTACTTTAAACGAATAAGAGAGAAAATCGGAACAGATATTATTACAACTGTAAAAGGTATGGGGTATATAATAAATGAAGAATAAAATTAAATTAAAAAGATATTTTATAACAACTTTTTTAATATCTATATGTTTGCTTGCAATATTTCTAATTATGAATATATATGAATACAATGTATACACTATAAACTTTAATAACAAATTAGCAGAAATAGTAAAGGCTGTGCAAGAAAAGTATCCGGATTTATCTGAAATAGAAATCATGGAAATATTAAATAGTAATGAAAAAGGTGATAGCGAATTTTTTGAAAAGTATGGTATTAATGTAAATGAAGCATCAATAGTGTTGCAAAATGATATAAGCTATCGTAATTTTCTAATACTAAATATGCTGTTTATGCTTACAGCTATCACGATAATTATAGTAATATTTATAATATACAATAAAAATAAGGAAAAGGACATTAAAGATATTACAAAATATATAGAACAAATCAATAAGAAAAATTATGAGCTTAAAATAGACCAAATGTCAGAAGATGAGTTATCTATTCTAAAAAATGAAATATACAAAACTACAATAATGCTAAAAGAAGCGGCAGAAAATTCAAATATGGATAAATTGAATTTGAAAAAATCTTTGGAAGATATTTCTCACCAGCTAAAAACACCACTTACAAGCATTTTGGTACTTCTTGACAACTTAATTGATGACCAAAATATGAGTAGTGAAACAAGAAATGATTTTATTAAAGACATAAAAAGAGAAGTAGTAAATATCAATTTTTTAGTACAAGCTATTTTGAAATTATCTAAATTTGATGCAAACACAATCCATTTCATAAAAGAAGAAAAATTGTTAAAGGAAATTGTAGACGAAGCAATAAAAAATGTTTCGCCTTTATGCGATTTAAGGAATATTAAAATAGATGTAACAGGAGATAGCAAGGCAAAAATAATATGTGATGAAAAATGGCAAATAGAAGCAATTACAAATATTTTGAAAAATTGTGTGGATCATTCAAAAGATAATCAAAAAATAGTTGTAAAATATGTGCAGAATAATGTATACTCACAGATAGATATACAAGATTTTGGAGATGGAATATCAAAAGAAGATTTACCACATATTTTTGAAAGATTTTATAAAGGGCAAAATGCTAGCCCTGAAAGTATAGGCATAGGGTTAGCTCTTTCAAAAACAATAATTGAGGAAGATAATGGAATAATTAGTGTAGAGTCAAATGAAGATGGAACTAAGTTTGTGATTAAATATTATAAATTGTAAGATATGTTAACTAAAAAGCAAAGAAGTTTTTATAAAATCTACATCAGATAAGGCTTATAAACATACTATAAGAGAGGATATTAGTTATGAATAATGAAACAAATTTAAAATTTGATATTTTAGAAGAAGTAGTAGATGGCAAAATTGTTGCTAGTGAAAAGAAAATAAAAGATAATTTTCTTGTTAGATATGTAATTATTTTTTTAATTCCTCTAACAATTTATAGGTTAAGTGTGAATATTGCACAAGATAAATATTTTAAAGAAATATTTGATTATCAATTTTCATTATCAAGTATAGAACAATTTACTCAAACTACAATTAATTATTCTTATAAAATTTTAGCTTTTTCTATAATTCTAATAATACTAAATTTTTTAATTGTATTGATAAGTTCTATAAGCACTTTTAAAAAGTATAAAGTAAAAAGAGAAGATATAAAGGGTATAATGAAAACAGTCATTATTATACAACTGATTTTTGTAATAGTACATTCATTTTTCTTTGGAGTAACATATATAAACAATAAAGGAGTAAATGAAAGTCATATATCAATATATGAAAGATTAGAACAAAAACAAAACACTAACAAATCAAATAAGAACAATAATAATGAATACAATATTTATGAATATATTAATAAAGTAGATCAAACTATCAAAGTGCATTTTATAGTAGAGATTTTTACAGATATATTGTGCGTAATTTTGTGTATTGTATTTCAAAAAAAGATTTTAGAAATAAATTCTGTTTGATAAAAAACTATAATATATAATTTGTAGCATAATAATAATTTTTTATGAAATAAAAGAAACCTACTTAAATATGTATATCTAAATAGGTTTCTTTTTTGTTGTCTGTACAACAAATTCTATTCTAACTTTCGGTTAAAACTTATTTCATGTTGTTTTCAGCTTGTTGAATCATTTTTCTAACCATATTACCACCGATTCTACCAGCGTCTCTTGAAGATAAATCTCCATTATAACCATCTTTTAAGTTAACACCAACTTCGCTAGCAACTTCATATTTGAATTTGTTAAGTGCTTCTTTAGCTTCTGGAACTACAGATCTGTTACTGTTGTTTGAATTTGCCATGTTTTTCACCTCCTAGAATGTGATTGTTTTTCTATATCGAAAAAACGATTTGTTTTTTCAGTATATATATTGTGCAATAAAAATTTTTTTAAACTGGCAAATTTTAGAATTTATTTGACTATATGCATAAAAATTGGCAAAAAATACATTGACATTTTAAAAAAGAAAAGCATATAATATTTATGTAATAAAAATTTGAATTAATATATATAAAGAGGAGAAAAAAGCATGTATAAACTAATAGCAATAGATTTAGATGGAACGCTTTTAGACTCTTATGGACAAATATCACAAAAGAATAAAGAGGTAGTTCAAAAGGCAGTTCAAAGCGGAGTAGAGGTTGTTTTAACCTCAGGCAGAGGGGCTAAATCAGTAGAAAACTTGGCAAATGAAATAGGTGCAAATCATTATATGATTTGTGGGAATGGTTCTATGATTTATGATTTTAAAGAGGACAACCTGATATATGAAAATTTTTTAAGTCAAAAAAAGGTATTACAACTAGTTCAAATTTGTGAAGAAAACAGTATATATTATAGTATTTACACAAGAGATAGTATTATTACAAAAAATTTAAATTACAATGTTCTTTTTTATCATCATGAAAATGCAAATAAGCCAGATAACAAAAAAACACATATACATTTAGTAGAAAATATTTATGATTATATATTAAATAGACAAGAGACAGATTATATCAAACTATGTATATGTGATAGTGATAATATTATTTTTCAAAGTATTATAAAAAAGTTAAAAATTGTAAAAGATGTAGATGTGCTAGATGTAGGTCATATGTCTAGAAAAATTTTAAAATCTGGAACAGAAGAATTTTCTATTGAATACTTTTATACAGAAGTTTCAAGCAAAAACGTAGACAAATGGACAGCAGTTTCATATTTAACAGATAAACTAGGAATTTCAAAAGAAGAAGTAATTGCAATAGGAGACAATATAAACGATAAAACAATGATTGAAAATGCCGGGCTTGGTGTTGCAATGGAAAATAGTGCACCATATATTAAGCAAGTGGCGAAAATTGTTACTAGTAGCAATAATGAAGATGGCGTAGCAAAAGTGATAGAGGAATATGTAATTTAAGCAAAAATAAATATAAATTGAATAACAAATAAAAAAATGCACATAACTATATTAAATAGGAGTGTGTATTTTTTATGAATAAAAAAGATAAAGTAGCTACAAAAAATGATGAATTAAATAAGAAAATTGAAATGGAAAATAATAGAAAAGCTGAAACCAGTAAAATGAAAGAAGAAATAGGGGAGATTGAAGATGCTACAAAATATGGTGAATTCATTTCTTCATATTTTGCATGGATGACATTGGAAAGACAAAAGCAATTAGCTAAAAGAATGGAAGAAATAGATAGGAAAAACAAATAGACAATGAATGTGAGTTCACAAAATATTCACAAAAAATGTATTGACAAACGAAATAAAGAGAGTATAATATAATTGTAGGTCAAAGAAAGTCAAAGTCTAAAAACAATATTCAAAATATTAAATGATGACTTAAAATATATGGAATAAAGCAATTTTAAACTTAAAAGAAAAACTTTCTAAAGACTTTTAAAATAAAAAGGAAGTGATGAAATGAGAATATCTGACATGATAGAAGAATTTATTAAAGATATGTTTTCTGATGAGGAAGAATCAATAGAAATTCAAAGAAACGATTTAGCTGAACATTTCAATTGTGTTCCATCACAAATAAACTACGTAATAGCAACAAGGTTTAATCCATCACAAGGTTACTATGTAGAAAGCAGACGAGGTGGAGGAGGTCACATTAAAATTAAAAAAATCAACATCACAAAGAGCAATTATTTAATGCATGCAATTAGCAGTATCGGTGACAAAATAACATCACAAGAAGTAGATATTTTTATAAGTAACTTCTTATCAGAAGATATTATTTCAGAAACAGAGGCAAAACTGTTAAAGGTAGCAACAAGTGACAATGTGCTAACAATTTCACAGCCAGATAGAGATTTTATAAGAGCAAAAATATTTAAGAATATGCTTATAAATTTAGTAGAGGATTAGAAGGAGGTAATTTTTATGTTATGTCAAAATTGTGGAAAAAATGAGGTTAACTTTCGTTATACACAAGTTATAAATGGTGTAAAAAAGGAGATGGCACTTTGCGATAAATGTGCAAAAAGTTTAGGACTAGAAAGCCTAGATTTTAATATGCCAATTAACTTTTCTAGCTTTTTAGGAGATTTCTTTGATGAAGGCTTAGATTTATTACCAAGCTTTACAAAGCAAGGAACTATAGAATGTGATAATTGCGGAATGACTTATGATGAATTTATAAATACTGGAAAATTTGGATGCAGTAACTGTTATGATGTATTTTCTGAAGGATTAAATAATGTGCTTAAAAACATTCATGGATCAGACACACATATAGGAAGAAGAAGCAGACTAACTTCAGCAGAGAAGAACAAAGTAAAAGAAGATGTTAGAAAAGCAAGAGGAGAAAAAAATAAAGCAAATGAAATAGACGCAAATCATAAAGAAAATGAAAATGATAAAAATAAGGCAAATGAAAATGCAAAAGCCTCAGAGTTAAAAAAGAAAAATCAAGAAAATGAAAAACAAGAAAAAATAAAAAATTTAAATACAAGTTTAAAGCAAGCTATTAAAGAAGAACGCTATGAAGATGCTGCTAAAATAAGAGATGAAATTAAAGAATTAGAAAAATAAAATATTGTGACCTGTCCCAAGTACCTCAAAAATGGGAAGATGGACCTGGTCCCAAAAGCAAAAGGAGGAAAAAATAATGAATTGGTATTTGCAAAATGGTAAAGATTCTGATGTAGTAATTAGTTCAAGAGTAAGGCTTGCTAGGAACTTAGAAGAATATCCATTCCCAACTAGGCTTTCAAAGCAAGGAGCAAATGAAGTATTAGAAAAAATAAGAGAAATAACACCAAGTATTGGTTATGGTTTAAAATTTGTTAATTTAAGTGATTTAGATGATATTACAAAAGTAAGCTTAGTAGAAAAACATATTATAAGTCCAGAATTTGTAGCAAGTAAAAATGGTGCAATGCTTATAAATGAAGAAGAAAATATTTGCATGATGCTTAATGAAGAAGACCATATTCGTATGCAAGTATTTGCGTCAGGCTTAGACTTAGAAAATTTAAAGAATTTAATAATTGAAATTGATGAAAAGTTAGATGGAATGTTACATTATGCAGTTCATGAAAAATATGGTTATTTAACGGCTTGCCCTACTAATGTTGGTACTGGAATGAGAGCATCTGTAATGGTACATTTGCCAGCACTAACAATGACGGGTAATATAAACAAAATTTTAAATATAGTAAATGGATTTGGAATGAATATTCGTGGAATTTATGGAGAAGGCACACAAAGCCAAGGCGATATTTACCAAATTTCAAATAACCAAACCTTAGGGCTAACTGAAAATGATATTATTAGGAATTTAAATACTATTACAGAAAAAGTAATTCAGCAAGAAAGAATGGCAAGAAAATATTTAGCTAAAAATTCAATAGATTTAGAAGATAGAGTTTATCGTGCTTATGGAACACTTAGCTATGCAACAAAACTTTCTTCTGATGAATGCAAAAAATTACTTTCATATGTAAAACTAGGAACTGATTTAGGAATTATTAAAGAGCTAACAGATAGCAAAGTTTCAAAAATGTATTTATATAATCAACCAGCAAATTTACAAAAATATGTAGGAAAAGTTTTAGACGGATATGAAAGGGATATTAAAAGACCTGAAGTAATAAAACAAATTATTAAAGAAAAATAAAAAAAACCTCCCATTCGGGAGAGAAAAAGGAAGTGTATAAAGATGATGTATAAATTTACAAATCGTGCAGAAAAAGCATTAGAGTATGCCGGAGAATTAGCAACAGAATTTGGGCATAATTATATAGGAACAGAACATATTTTATATGGCTTGGTAAAAGAAGGAAGCGGAGTTGCAAGCCAAGTACTTACAATGCAAGATATAACTGCCGAAAAAATTGCCGAAGAAATTGAAAGCTTGATAGGAAAAGGAGAAAAGGCAGAAAATGATGTTGACATTGGCTTTACACCTAGAAGCAAAAGAGTAATTGAAAATGCTTTTATAGAAGCAAGAAAATTAAATTCTGAATTTATAGGAACAGAGCACTTGCTAATAGGCATTATGAGAGAAGGCGATAGTGTAGCTGTTAGAATTATGATGGATTTAAATGTAAATCCTCAAAAGTTATATAATGAAATTATAAAAGTAATAAATGAAGATGAAACTGCAAATAACAATGATAAACAAGCAAATAATAAGCAAAAGGGAAGCTATAATCAAACACCAACTTTAAATCAATTTGGTGGGGACTTAACAAAAAAAGCAAGAGAAGGAAAGCTAGACCCTGTTATTGGTAGAAAGCAAGAAATTGAAAGAGTTATTCAAATTTTGTCAAGAAGAACAAAAAATAACCCATGCTTAATTGGTGAACCTGGTGTTGGTAAAACAGCAGTTGCAGAAGGATTAGCAGAGAAAATTGTACAAGAAGATGTACCAGAGATGCTAAAAAACAAAAGAGTTGTAAGCTTAGATATTGCAAGCATGGTAGCAGGTGCAAAATATAGAGGTGACTTTGAGGAAAGAATTAAAAAATGCCTAGAAGAAGTTAAAAAAGCAGGAGATGTAATATTATTCATAGATGAAGTTCATACAATCGTTGGAGCAGGCTCAGCAGAAGGTGCAGTAGATGCTGCAAACATTTTAAAGCCACTTTTAGCAAGAGGCGAAGTACAAGTAATTGGAGCAACTACATTAAATGAATATCGTAAATATATTGAAAAAGATAGTGCATTAGAAAGAAGATTTAGCCCAGTAACAATAGGCGAGCCAACAACAGAAGAAACTATAAGCATTTTAACAGGACTTCGTGATAAATATGAAGCGCATCATAATGTAAAAATTTCAGACCAAGCAATTAAAGCCGCAGTAGAGCTATCTACAAGATATATAAATGATAGATTTCTACCAGATAAAGCCATAGATTTAGTAGATGAGGCAGCATCAAGAGTAAAAATGAAAAATTATACGCAACCAGATTCGTTAAAAAAATTAGAAGAAAAAGTAGCTTCATTAGATAAAGAAAAAGAAGATGCAATTCGTGTGCAAGACTTTGAGAAGGCCGCAAGTCTTCGTGATAAAGAAAAAGAAGAAAAAGAAAAATTGCAAAAGGAAAAAGAAAAATGGGAAGGCAGAAACACAAAAAGTGTAACAGCATTAACAGAAGAAGATATTGCAGAAGTTGTTTCAAATTGGACAGGCGTTCCAGTTAAAAAACTAACTCAAAGTGAAAACGAAAAATTAAAGAATTTAGAGCAAACATTGCATCAAAGAGTAATTGGTCAAAATGAAGCAGTAGAAGCAGTAGCAAAAGCAATAAGAAGAGGTAGAGTAGGTTTAAAAGACCCTAATCGTCCAATAGGCTCATTCCTATTTTTAGGACCTACTGGTGTAGGAAAAACAGAGCTTTCAAAAGCACTAGCAGAAAGCTTATTTGGAAATGAAGATGCTATGATTCGTATTGATATGTCAGAATACATGGAACCACATTCAGTTTCTAAATTAATTGGTTCTCCTCCAGGATATGTAGGATTTGATGAAGGTGGACAACTTACTGAAAAGATTAGAAGAAAACCATATTCAGTTATTCTATTAGATGAAATAGAAAAAGCACATCCAGACGTTATGAATATGTTACTTCAAATTCTAGATGATGGTAGATTAACAGATGCACAAGGAAGAACAGTAAACTTCAAAAACACAGTTATAATAATGACCTCAAATGTTGGAGCTAGAATGATTACAGACAAAAATACATTAGGATTTACAGCATCAAGCGACAAAAAAGAAGAAGCACAAAAAGAATATGAAAGCATCAAAAAAGATGTAATGGGAGAATTAAAAAGACAGTTCAGACCAGAATTTATAAATCGTATTGATGAAATTATAGTATTCCATAAACTAACAGATGATGATGTAAAACAAATTATTGATATAATGTTAAAACAAGTACAAGACCGTATGCAAAAGCAAAATATTCAATTAGAAATAGACGATAGTGTTAAAGAGTTAATTTCTAAAAAAGGATTTGATACAAACTATGGAGCAAGACCATTAAAAAGAGCAATTCAGAATGTGCTAGAAGATAAAATAGCAGAGGAAATTTTAGACGGAAATATAAAACCAAATAAGAAGGCTTTAATAAAAGCAGAAGAAGAAAAAATTGTGGTTGAGTAATAAAATTGGAAAAAAATTCAAAATAGCACTTGACATATAAAAAAAATAGATATACAATAAGTCCACTTCCGTTTTTTGGAAGTTTTCATATAAAGAGTGTTTTTAAACACTCAAAAACAAAGAGCCGAGTATTATTCGGCTCTTAAATTTTCTTAAAACTATTTACAAAAAGGTGAATTTGTGATTAAATAATAGTGTTAAAATATAAAAAATATAAGTATATAACTTAATTGATGAATTACTAATATTATAGATAAAAGTTGGAGAAAAAACAAATGAGAAAGATAAAAAAAGCCGGAAGCCTTGATACTGTACACACACACACACACACACACACACACACAATACCTTTACAGAATTGGTGGACAGTCTGGAGAGAGCAGTAATTTAAATAAAGAAAAGAAGCTATTTTTAAGTAAAATAGCTAATATTATAGTAGCTAAAATAAACAATATAAAAAATACAAACAACATATATAGTGAAAAAAGCATAGATAATATAAAAAATATATATAATAAATTAGTAAAGGATAGACTATTTTATAAAAATAAAATAGCCTGTCCTTTTTGTTGCTTGTAAATGAATAACTATTTATTTTTTATTAGTTTTTTGCAAAAAAATGCAGAAAAATTACTTTAGATTTTAATATTTTATTCTTTGAAAATATGACTTTAATTAGCAAAGCTTAAAAGAATAAAAAATATATAAAAATTATAAACAAAGTAAATTGGATTAAAATTTACAAAACTAAGGAGGAAAAAGGTAAAATGAGAAAAGAGAGGGAGAATTTAAGAAAAAATTTTAAAATGCTTGAAAAAAAGCAAGAGACCACTAACAAAGGTATAACGCTAATAGCCTTAGTAGTTACTATTGTAGTGCTTTTGATTTTGGCATCAGTAAGTATAACAGTTGTATTTGGAGATAATGGAATATTACAATTAGCAAAAGAAGCAGGAGAGAAAACAAATGAGGCAGTGCAAAATGATAAAGAAAACATAGGAAATGCAACAAATTATATTAAATCATTAAGTTGGGATGCGTCAAAAGTAACAGCAGTAACAACAAAAGATGGAGCGATAGTTCCAGTACCAAAAGGATTTGTAGGCTCTGAAGTAGATGGAGAAAATACAATAAAAGATGGATTTGTAATATATGAAGGTGAAACTCCAGTAACAAACGAAGATGTAAGTAAAACTGAAAATAATCCAAGAGAAGAAAGAAACCAATTTGTATGGGTACCAGTAGATGGAGAAAGCTTACAGTATGCACAAGATAAAACTTCATGGTCAGATAAAACAGCTGAATATACTAATTATAAAGATTGGTGGGACGAAGAAGAAATTGATTTTAGAAAAGAAAGTGTTGCAAAATATGGAGGCTTCTATGTAGGAAGATACGAAGCAGGAGTAGAAGGAAGTACAGAATATGATAATGAAACTGATTATAAAACTACAGCAAGTGCAGAAACAAGAAATAATACAACAGGAACCCCTGTAACTAAGAAAAATAGACAAGCATGGAATTTTGTAAGCCAAGAAAATGCAAAAATATTGTCTCAAAATATGTATGGTAATAATAAGGACTTCAATGGAATAATAGAGAGTAGATTAATAGACTCATACGCATGGGACACAATATGTACATGGTTAAGTAATAATAAAATAGATGTAATGAATAGTACATCATGGGGAAATTATTACAATGCAAGTTATAAAATAAAAGGGCTATATGCAGAACATTCTTATGATAGCGGTTGGAATGATGCTGGAAAATATAGCAAAACTGACGATAGCAACACTTTTCCAATTCCTGCAACTAAAAACAATAAACGTTATGAAGTAGCAACAGGAGTAACAGTAGTAGATGATAATGGAAAAGAAATAGATAGAAATAGAACAAAGAATATATATGATTTTGCAGGAAACATGTGGGAATGGACAACGGAAATAGGAGACCATCAAACAGCAGAAACTGCACAAGTTACAGAGACAAATGAAAAATCTAAACCAACCGGAACATATGCGGTTCTTCGTGGGGGCGTCTTCCACAGCAATGGCGATGATAACCCAGCATCTTGCCGTCATGGCAATACCGCGGTTGCCGACTTCAGTGTTAGCATCTCTTTCCGTCCTGTACTTTACATAAAATAGTGCTAAGCACTGTTAACGGTCGAATTGGCCTATCTAGAAGCGTTTTTAAACTGGATTAACATGAACAAAGGTATTATAGACTTTATCTAAGGCTGTAATATCTTTTTCTAACTGGTCTGCTAGCTTGTGGCTATCAAAAGTAGACATATTGCCATCTACACAAATAGTTAAAACTATAATAAACTGATAGCCAACAGGAGCAGAAGAAATGCTTTCAACGTTTTTAATTTCTTTATAATTATGTGCTAAATCTAAAATTATCTCCGTAGTATGTTCATCAATAGAAATATCCATTAAAACATTATAACTTTCAATAAAAATTTTAGCACCAGTTAAACAAATCCATACAGAAATACCAATACCTACAATTCCATCAAACCAATAAATATTTGCCAAAGTAAGTAAAATAGATACAAGTGTAAAAGTTGTTACAATACAGTCATTTCTATGGTCCTTCTTACTAGCATCTAGTAAAATATTAGTGTACTTTTTAGATAACTTATGTGTGTAAATATAGAGAATTAATTTAGTGATAATTGTAACTATACACACAACTACTAAAAGCCATGAAAATTTAAGCTCGCTTCCATAGATTATGGTGTAAATAGAATCATATAGCACTTTAAAAGAAACTAAAACCATAGAAATAGCAATAAGCAAAGAAAAAATATATTCTGCTTTTCCATGACCAAAATTGTGACTATTATCCTGTGGCTCACTTGCAATTTTATTGCCAATAAAAGTCATTAAAGATGCAAAAATATCACTAGCACTATTAACGGCATCAGCAATCATAGACTGACTTTTAAAAATAAGGCCAGCAGAACCTTTAATAATAAGCAAAAATAAATTCCCAATAATTCCAAACAAGCCAACTTTTTTAGTTTCTTCAAAACGATCCATGTATAAATTTGTATGATATATTTAATTACTTAAATAATCATATTCTCCTTCCTATATTTATGTTATATAATGAATTACTATATAATCTTATTAATATTTTAATGTATAATTAATTATATCACAATATTTTAATAAAAAAAGATAAAATTTAAAATAAATGTAGGCAAATGTGAAAAGCAAAAAATAAAAAAATTTAAAAGTTGCATAAAAAAAATAATAATGCTATAATGAAAAAAGCAAAAGAAGAAAGGAAAAAGTTAAATGGGAATTTTAACAATAATATATTTGCTAGTTTTCGTTATATTTGTTTTAATTGCTTTTTCTGTATTTCAAATACGATCAGCAGGCATAAAGATAAAAGACTTTTGGGGTTTTATTCAAGCAAACGAAATGCTAGATAAATTGTATAAATTTTCTAAAAAATATGAAATGATGAGCCCACAAGAGCAAATCATATTTTTAGCAGAAGCAGAAAAAGTTTTTAGTGCGTATGATAAAATTCCAAGCATGGTGTGGGAAGAAGAATATCAAAAATATTCACAAGTGTTGCAAGCATATCAAAATATTAGAGTTAATAGATGGACAGATGAAAATGGTAAAAAAGCGTAAACTATCCTAAAAAATAAATAGGGTAGTTTTTTTATATTTGTAAATAATAAAAAAATATGCTAAAATAATAAAGGTTATAGGAGCCATAAAACCTAAATATAAATAAAGGCTGTTAGAAAATAAATCTAACATGAAATTAAAATGGATATAGCAAAAGATTGGAAAGATTATGAAATATTAGATATGGCAAACGGAGAAAAACTAGAAAGATGGAAAAATGTTATTCTAGTTAGGCCAGATCCACAAATAATTTGGAAGGAAAAAAGCTTTCCAGAAAAATGGAAAAATGTAAACGGTACATACCATAGAAGCAAAGAAGGTGGCGGAAGCTGGGAATACAAAAAAAGTTTGCCACAAAGTTGGAAGGTGCAATATAAAGATTTAACCTTTAATGTAAAACCTATGGGCTTTAAACATACAGGGCTTTTTCCAGAGCAAGCTGTTAATTGGGACTGGATGATAGCTAAAATAAAAAATGCAAAAAGACCTATTAAGGTTTTAAATTTATTTGCATATACTGGTGGCGCAACAGTTGCTTGTAGTTATGCAGGTGCAGAGGTTTGCCATGTAGATAGTTCAAAAGGTATGGTTACATGGGCAAAAGAAAATGTACAAGCATCAGGGCTAGAAAAAAATCCAATTAGATTTATAGTAGATGATGTTTTTAAATTTGTAAATAGAGAAATACGCAGGGGTAATACTTATGATGCAATTATAATGGACCCTCCATCTTATGGAAGAGGAACAAATGGCGAAGTATGGAAGTTTGAAGACAATTTACCTGAATTAGTTGAACTTTGCTCAAAGGTATTATCAAAAAATCCATTATTCTTTTTAATAAACTCGTACACAACAGGAATTTCTAGTACAGTTCTAGAAAATATCTTAGAACTAACAATCGGCAAAAAATATAAAGGAAAAGTAGTTAGTGGAGAGATAGGTCTACCAATGACTAATTCAAAATTAGTTTTACCATGTGGAATTTACGGACGTTGGGAGAGCCTTTAATATAAAAAATTCTCGCATTTTTCACTAGTTAGAAACATAGAGGAGCTTATAATGAACAATTTAAAGGTAATTTATGAAGATAATCATATTATAGTAGTTGAAAAACCTGTAAACATACCTTCACAAGGTGATAAAACAGGTGATGTTGATATGCTAAGTATAATCAAGCAGTATTTAAAGGAAAAGTACAATAAACCTGGAAATGTTTATTTAGGCTTAGTTCATAGACTAGATAGGCCAGTAGGTGGGGTAATGGTTTTTGCTAAAACCTCTAAGGCAGCCACAAGGCTTAGTAATCAAGTAAGAGAAAAAGATTTTGAAAAAACTTATTTAGCAGTTGTAAATGGTAAAATGGAAAAAAATGAAGATACGCTTGAAGATTACTTATTGAAAAATGAAAAAAATAATATGAGCAAAGTGGTAAAAGAGGGTACAAAAAATAGTAAGCTTGCTATTTTAGATTATAAAGTTTTAAAGTATGACCCAGAAATTGATTTATCTGTTTTAAAAATAAATTTACACACAGGAAGGCATCATCAAATAAGGGTACAGCTTTCAAGCAGAAATCATAGCATTTATGGCGACCAAAAGTATGGCGGTAGAGGTCATGGAAAGCAAATAGCACTTTGGGCTTATGAGTTAAAATTATATCATCCGGTAACAAATGAGCAAATGACATTTAAATCAATTCCTGAAAAAATAGGAAGTTGGAAAATACTGTCAGATATTAACAATATATAATAGATAATGGCATAAAGTATGCCATTATTTTTTATAAAAAATGATTTAAATTATACAAAATAAAAAACATTATTTTTCACAATGAAATTCAATTTATTTGTAGATAAAACTAAAATGATGAAATATTTATAATAAAATAAATTCAAACGTGTACAGAGGAAAAAGATGATTGATAAAATTTGTAATTATATTATGGAAAAAATAAAAAGTAGTATTGACAATATGGATGAAGAACGAGAGCTAGTAATCGAATTTGGAATAAAACTTATAATAGGAGAGTTACCAAAGATTGCTATATTATTTATTATAGGATTTTTAATAGGAATAGGTTGGTACACTGTTATATTATTTTTATTATTATCTATTTATAGAAGCTTCGTTGGAGGTTTTCATCTAAAAACTCATTTAGGTTGTATGATAACTACAAGTATTTTATATTTAATGCCAATAATACTAGCTAAATACGTTATTATAACAGAAAATATCATTACACATATCTTAACTATAATTATAAGCCTTTTTAGCATATTTGTAATAGCTAAATACGCACCAGCAGATACAGAAAACATACCAATTTTGAGTAAAAAAGAAAGAAAATCTAAAAAGGTAAAAGCATATATTTCACTTGCATTTTTAGTATTTATAATTCTATTAAATATAAATCCAATTATATCTTATATGCTTATTTATGGAATATTTTTAGAAGATTTAACCACTTTACCGATGGTTTATAAAATTACAAATAATAAATATGGTTATGAAGTATATACACAAGAAAATTTAATCTAAGTTATGATAGTAATGCATTGCCGGCGATGCTTATTATAAATTTTTTTTAAGGAGGAGTACAAATGTTAAAATTATTAGTAAAAGTAGCTGAGAAATACGCAAAGTCTACAAATACAACTTGCTGGGTTTGGGGATTAATTCACCAACCAAAAATGCCAGCATCTTTAATAAAAAAAGATTAGTTTAAAAAATTAAAAATAAAATATTTCCTTAAAACAAAAACGACAAATAAAACCTCTATCTATTTAGAGGTTTTATTATATTTAACACATTATATATTTTTAAGTTTTATATTTAAGTAGAATGATGAAGCATAGCATTAATAATATATTTCAAGTTGCTGTGAAAAGTATTTATCATTTTTACTTGTGTATAAATTTAGATTGTTATTTTTCTTTAAAATTTGTCTTATTTCCCATAATCCTATTCCACTATTAGTTTTTTTAGATTTAGTAGAAAAATCTTTTTCAAATATTTTATCAATGTCAATATCTTTATTTTTATAAGTATTTTCAATTATCATTATAAATCTATTACGAGATGTTTCTTTACGAAAACTAACTTGAACATTTTTATCTTTGCACTCTGCTGCAGCTTCAATGGCATTATCCATCAAAACGCCTATAATCCTAGTGAGTTCATATACCTTTACACATTTTTCTAACTCATTTAAATCAATAAAAATATTTAAATTTATTTCTACTCCAATTTCATCTGCTTTATGGTATTTAGTAGCCAGTATATTATAAATAGCAGGATTATTTATAAGTGTAGGATTTAGAGCAGTTAAGTTGTTAGAACGATTACAGTCTTTTAATAATTGAGAATAGTATTTTTTTAAACCTGACATATCATTAGTAGCGATATACCCTCCGATACCTTGTACAATATTATTGAAATCGTGTTTAAAACCTCTCATGTTATCATGTAATAAGATTAAAGTTTTATTATACAATTGAGCCTCCTCTAAACTTTGTGAAGTAGAAGCTAATTTTGTTGCATTTAACAAACTATAAATACTAATTAAAAAATAAGCTAAAAGGCTAAGTATTGTAGCTAAAGTTATGTATATAGGTGTAGATGAACTATAAAATGCCATTAAATAAATTTGAGTAGCTACTACCATAATTCCTAAAATAGCATTTAATATAAATAATATTTTATTTTTTGTAGTCATACTGTCTAAATTGATATTAAACTTAAAATATTTAATTATTCTATATAGTAAATAAATACATAAGTATATTATCATGCTAAGTACAAATCTAAAGATTGGTATAAACATTATAGATTCATAAGAAATATTTAATATATTTAAACAAATCTTTTGTAAAAATAATTCTAATAATATAGTAACTATTACTGAAATAAATTCAGAAACAATAGATTTTAACCAAGATGCTTTTAGTATTAATTTTATAAGGAGAATACCAAGCATTAAATTAACGAAGGTAGCGTAAGGGTCAGGAATAAAAAATCTTGAAGTAAATGCTACTATTCCCATTACAATAACATAAATAATTTTATGATTTTTAGATGTTAAAATATTTAAAACAGTAGTAAATAATAACATGTTTACAAAAGTATCTACAAAACATGATAACAAACCAATGATGTTTAAAGCAATTTCATTTTGAGTTGTAATTACCGTCCAAATTGTTTGAAAAATTTCCATTGTTGAACACCTCCAAAAAGTGATTTTTATATTTAGGTCCTATATAGCATTTATTATTTGTATTATGATCTAAAAAGATGGTACTATTTATTACATTAATGTCTGTAATTTTATCTAAGTTTACAATATAGGATTTATGACATTGAATAAATCTATTAGGTAATTGTGTTAGGATTTTCTTAAATGAGCTATAAGTTTCATAATCACGAGTATCAGTATGAAAAACTACTTTCATTCCATCTTTTTTTATATATTGAATGCCATCTTGTTTAATAATAGTTTTATTATTGTCTAAACGAATAAAGTTAGATTGCATACCAGAAATATCTTCAAACAATCTAACTAACGTATCTTCTAATCTTTCTAATGTAAGGGGCTTGGGCAGGTAATCAAAAGTTTTATATTTGTATGCTATTAAACCATATTCTAGGTGAGCTGTGGTAAATATAATATAAATATTTTTATCTTTTTTACGAATTATATTAGCTAAATCAAGACCTGAAATTTTAGATTTTAAATCAATATCTAAGAATACAACATTTACAGAATTATTTCTAATATAATTAATGAGCTCATCAGGATTGGGTGTACTTAATACAACTTGTGCATCATAATTATTTTTTATAAAAATTGATTCTAACATTTTTTCCAACTTAATAAGTACATTATGGTTATCATCACACAATACAAAATCTAACATATTTTATCCTCCGTAAAACTTGAAAAATTATGTTGCAAGTATTTTTTTGTTCGACAAAATTACCTAAAATTTTCCAATTAGTATTATAAATATAATTCAAATTAAAATTAATGTCAAGCGATTTTTAGAAAATATATAAACTAAAAATGGAAAATAATAGAAAATTACATCATATTTACTTAATAAAATAGTTATTAAGATATAGATATTAAAAACAGCTATTTAAAAATAAATAGTTATTTTTTGGGATTTAAATACATAGTATTAAATACAAAAGGTATGTTTATTTTTCGGGCTTAAATACTAAATATATGTTTATTTCATGTCTTAAATATAAAATGTAAATTTATTTTTAACTATTAAAGATAATTAATAATACTTGTTATTTTTAAACAAGTATTAGAAACGGAGGATTTTGTGAGGAAGAAAATAATAAATACAATATGGATAGCTACATTTATATGTATATTCACTTTTTCAATTATACAAGCCAACAAAGAGAAGATGGCTAATGATATTAATTTAAATAGAATAAGTTCAGTGCAAACAAGTTCAAATCAGGTATCTTCAAATGCAACTTTAAGTAATACAAAAATTGGGTGGGGGATAAAAAGAGCTAAAAACCATGTGCAGCCAGAGCTTGGAAGCAAAAATATTGAACTTATGGAAAAATATAATGGAATAGCAATGGGAAACAAAGATGAAAAGTATGTATATCTAACATTTGATGAAGGCTATGAAGCAGGCTATACCGAAAAAATACTAGCTGTTTTAAAAGAAAATAATGTAGAAGCCACATTCTTTATTACAGCGCATTATTTAAACACACAGCCAGAATTAGTAAAAAAGATGATAGATGATGGGCATATAGTAGGAAATCACACTGTTAACCATAAATCGATGCCAGATATAAATAATGAAACAATAAAAACGGAGGTTATGGATTTGCACACTGCAATCTATGAAAAATTTGGTTATGAAATGAAGTATATAAGACCTCCAAAAGGTGAATATAGTGAAAGAACACTAGCATATACAAATAGCTTAGGTTATACAACAGTTATGTGGTCTTTGGCTTATGATGACTGGGATGAAAATAAACAAGGCAGAGAAGAATATGGTAAAAGTAAAATACTAGATAACATTCATAATGGAGCAGTAATTTTACTTCATGGAAATTCAAAAGACAATGCAAATATTTTGGATGAGTGCATCAAAGAAATAAAAAATATGGGGTATGAGTTTAGAAGCTTAAATAAGTTTAAAAAGTGATACCTGTAATTTAAATGAATGACTGTAAAAAAATAAAAAACTAAAAATTAAAAACTAAAATCAAAATTAAAAAAACATTAAAAAGCTAAATTTTAAAACAAAAAACGAGAAAGGAAAAAGATGAGAAAGAGAAAAAGTAAAAAAAATAATACGTTTAGCAAAGTAGAAAAATTGTTAGAAATACCACAAGAAATATCTAGTGATATACCAAAATTTACAATGCTTGGCTTTGAAAAATTGCTAATTGAAAATTATAAAGCGGTGCTAGAATATCAAGATTTTTTTATTAGAATAAGCACATATATTGGAATAATCAACATTAATGGATTTGAATTAGACTTGCAAGAAATGAGAACAGACGAACTTCTTATAACAGGCAAAATAGAAAGTATAGATATTGAGGCAATTAGTGATGAAGCATAGCATACTTTTTACTAAAATATACATTAGAAAATTGAAGATTTTTAGCAAAAATGTAAATTTTCAAAATAAAAGAAACTTAAATAAAAAACTTAAATAAAAATTACTTTGATAAAAAATACAAGGGAGAGAAAAAATAATGTACTTTAGAATATTACTAAATATTATATTTGGCTATGTAAACATTGAAGTAGAAGGATATTTTATAGAAAGATTTATAAACTTATGTAGGCAGAATAAAATATTTTTATGGAATTTACATAGAACCAAAACAACAATAATGAAAGTAAACCTAAGTATTCGAGATTTCAAAAAAATCAGGGCTATTACTAAAAAAACTAAATGTAGAGTAAAAATCAAAAAGAAAAAAGGTATACCATTCATTTTACATAGATATAAAAAAAGGAAGATATTCTTTGCATTATTTTTAGTAATAATACTTGGAATAATTACACTTTCAAATTTTATTTGGAACATTGAAATAACAGGAAATGAAACGATAAATGAAGATGAAATAAAAAGCCTATTAGAGCAAAATAATTTTAAAGTAGGAACATGCAAAATAGGCTTAGAAACAGCTAGCTTAATACAAACTATTAGACTAGAAAGAGACGACATTGCATGGGTTGGAATAGAGCTACAAGGAACAAATGCGGTAGTAAAAATAGTAGAAGCAGACAAAAAACCTGAAATTATACCAGAGGAAGAATATTGTAATATAATTGCAACAAAAGATGCGATGATAGTGAAGATAAACGCTCAAAATGGCACACCCGTAGTAAAAGAAGGAGATATGGTTACAAGGGGTAGCATCTTAATACAAGGGTGGCTTGAAGGAAAGTACACTGGAAACAGATATGTGCACGCAAATGGCGAAGTTCAGGCAAAAGTTTGGTATTCTGAAAAAGTAAAAGTACCTCTAAAACAGATAAAAAAAGCCTTTACAGGACAGACTGAAAATAAATATTCCGTAAAGATAAATAATTTTGAAATATTTTTTACAAAAAGGGTTTCAAAATTTAAAAAGTATGATACAATAGAAACGAATAAAAAAATAAAACTATTTTCGAATTTTTATTTACCTATTGAAATGAGAACTCAAAACCTACAAGAGTACGAAGAACAAGAGGTTATATGCACAATAGACGAAGCAAAAAATATGGGAATAAATGAAGCTAAACAAAAATTAGATGAAAAAATAGAGGATAAAAATTCTATACAAGATGAAAAAATTTATATAGAAGAAACAACTGATAGTGTAGAAGTAGAAGTTGTTTATGAGGTGTTAGAAAACATTGGGACAAAAGAAAAAATTGTATTTTGAAAAGGAGAAACCTATGGAAGAAAGAAGTTTAAGAGTATATCAGGACAAAACATTTTTCTCAAAAATAACAAATACTATTACAAAACTACTTATTCCAACTAAAATTGGAATAAATGGAATGCTAATTTCAATAAAAAGAAATAATGCATTAAAGGCATACGAAGCATATGTGGGAAATGAGAAAATAGAGCAAGAAAGCAAAAGAGAAGCAGTGGTTCAAAAGTTTGAAGATGTATATGCACTATACTTAGAATCAATAGATAAATACATTTTAGATTCTATTTATAAAAAAGTAAAAAATGAAACTGCAAATGAATTTGAAAGAAATGCATTATCAGAGTACTATTCAATAGTTCATTTGAAAGAAACTGAATATCTAGAATATAAATATAAAAAGCAAATGTATCTATTAGATTTAGATTATGATACTGTAGAAACTACAAATAAAGAACAATTAATGGAAAGATATAGTAAATTATATACAGGTCAAATGGAATCTTTATATAAAGGCTTATTAAAGCACTATTCAATTAAACTTGCAGATAATTTAACACCAAATGCAAAAGAGGAAGTATATCGTAAAATATTTAATACAATAGAGGGCTACATTGAAAAAATATTACCATTGAAAATGAAGCAAAATCCAGACGATAAGCTATATAAAGACATATTAGAAGAATATCAAAACTTTGAAAAATTTGAAGTAGGTAAACTTGACCAAAACGATACAATAGAAAAAAATATGATTTTGTTAGGTTTAAGTAGAAAATTATTTACACATAGCTTACCATTAATAGTTGCAGAGCAATGCTATGAAAAAATATTAGATGATACAAGAAGCTTAATAGTAGACACAAAAGTTGCACGCAAACAAGAAAAAGCTTATTCACTACTTATTAACTTAATTGAAGAATATAATGTTAAACTATTAGCAACAAAAATATATTGGGACAAACCAGCTCAGCGTGATGAGTACAAAGTTTTCTGGAATGAATTTCAAAAAATAAATAAATCAAAAGATAAAAATTACATTGATTATATAAAAGACAAACAAATATTATTCTTAAAAAATGATTTAAAGAAATTAAGAACTAATGAAAATAAGTATTACAAAATTATTAATTTCTATTGCCAAAAATTAGTTGAACTTGGTGCTATGAGAAACTTAAAAAATTCTTATAGTGAAGGAAACGGAAAGTATATAAAAAGAAAAGTAAAAGTTTAATAAATTATATAAAATTTTATAAACAATGTCGTAACTATTAACAATAAATAATGCTTATGAATAATAAGTTAATCTAAAAATAGGAGCAAAAAATGAATTCAGTAGCAGAAATTATATGGGATGACATATCAAAAAATGAACAAAATGAAGCACTAATAGAAAAGGTAATACAAAAATGTTTTGAGGTAGAAAAAATAAATCCTACCTCTTTTTACATTTGCGTTACTTTAACAAATCCTAAGAATATTCAAAAAATAAATAAAAAATATAGAAATATAGATTCTCCAACAGATGTACTATCATTTCCTATGTATGAGAAAGAAGAACTAGACAAATTGATTGTAAAAGAAATGTTAAAATATGATGACATAATGAAAGAAGGAATTTTACAAGACATATTAGGTGATATTATAATTTCTATTGAACAAGTAGAAAAACAAGCAGAAGAATATGGACATAGCTTTGAAAGAGAACTTGCATACATGGTAGTACATGGTTTTTATCATTTAAGAGGTTATGATCATATGCAAGAAGATGAAAAAGCTCAAATGAGAGAAAAAGAAGAAAATGTGCTATCTAAATTAAATATAAATAGATAGCAATAATCTATTAAAGGTTAAATATAAAAACCAAAATTCGTATTGACAATTTAAAATAGATATAGTATAAATTAACTATAAACATGAGTGTGAAAACATAAAAAGATATGAATAATATGAGAAATAACACTCATAATACTAAGTAAGAAAAAACAAATAGATAATATAAAATAATTTAAGTTATGGAAAATAAATACATAAAAATTATAAAGTATTATCTAAAAGAAAGAGGAAAACAGATGAAAACTAAAAACGCTTGTGGCTCTAGAGAGAGAGAGAGAGAGACTGTCCGTTGAATAGAAAAAATAATAAATCAAAATATAT
>CANRCF010000012.1 GCA_947629045.1 uncultured Clostridia bacterium
GAAAAAATTGACAAAAAAATTAAGCATTTTTAATGCTTACATCAAATTTTGTTTCATAAAAGTGTCAAACTTCCGATTTTATGTTAATAATTTGTATATAGTTTTGAATTTATTACGTTTTATTTTTAAAAAATTTTTTAAAAAATATTGCAAAAAATGTAGAATAATGTATAATTATGGTATCAAATAATAAAAGGAGGAAAAAATAATGTTTTGTAAACAATGTGGAAAACCTATAGAAGATGGTCAAGAATTATGTGAAGAATGTAAAGCTACAGCTAGCCAAAATCCTAACCCAGCACAAACAAATTACAATGCTAATCAACAAACTGTAAATAATGGTGCTGGTAAATCAAAAATAGCTGCTGGATTATTAGGTATATTCCTAGGATCATTAGGTGTTCATAACTTTTATTTAGGATATACAGGAAAAGCTGTTGCTCAACTTTTAATCACATTATTATCATGTGGCTTTTTAGCTGTTATTTCTGAAGTTTGGGGATTAATTGAAGGTATCATGATTCTTACTGGAAGTGTTAATACAGATGCACAAGGAAATCCTTTAAAAGACTAATTAAGGAGTCTTAAATGAACAGATTTAAAAATATTGGTGTTTTATTCATGTTAACATTATTTTTAATATTTGTAAAATTTATACCAGTAACCTGCCTTATAAAGACGGTTACTGGTATTTATTGCCCTGCTTGTGGTATGACTAGAGCTTTTAATCATATTATGCATTTTGAATTTATAGATGCATTTTTTCAAAATATACTTAGTATTCCTTTATTTATTCTTATTGTTGTATCTATAATTATGCTATTGATTGATTTTATAAAAAATAAATTTGACTATATTCCTAAATTATTAAATTTCTTTGAAAAATATTATATTTTTATAATTATATTAATAGTAACTAGTTTTATTTATAACAATCTTTTTTCATCTTTACTTATTTAGTTTTCAGAAATTTAAGAAAAAAAGTAACACAGTGATGAACACTGTGTCATTTTTGAAACGTTTACTTTTCCTTCCTCTTGTTAAGGCAGTAATTCATCTCATCTGCACATCTCCATATACCTTTTGCTTCTGCAAATATAGCTACAAAGCATCCGATATAGTCGAGTGTTGTAATATCCTTGAAGGTAAGTATCATAAAAGATATAACCCCTGCAAAGAGTATTACAATCGGATATACGCAAGGAACTTTGCCTTCATATTCATTTCCGTCTTCTTCGCAATTCTGTGCCTTCACTACGTAATGAACATAGTCAGTAATAGCAAAGTATACAGATATGATTGCCATTGCACCGCAAAGCAGTCCAACAAGAAGATTTGAATATAAAGCAAGTATACCAAGCCCACCAGCAGATAAGAATAACGTCATGAACACATACTGTAATCTTTTTGTCCGTTTCATTTTAAAATATCCTCCTTAAATTTAAGAACTTTGTTGTTTTCCCCAAGATGCTCGAGGATTTTGTGTGAAAAGCTAAAAAGCTTTTATAATATAATTATACCACTTTTGTCTTTAAAATGCAATTTTTGTCAAAATATCTTAAAATTTTAATCAATTAGAAGTGATAATTTTAACAAAAAATCATCCATTTTACTGGATGATTTTTTAATTTTTCTATTTATTTCTTAATTTGAGTAAAAAATTTGTTGGTGCGGATGAGAGGACTCGAACCTCCACGCCGTTGGCACTGGTTCCTAAGACCAGCGCGTCTGCCAGTTCCGCCACATCCGCATTTATTGTTTTCAGTTGATAAAATTTTAATTCTGTCAACATTGATAATTTTAGCATAATTTAGCTATCAATGTCAACAGAAATTTAATATTTTTTTCACTTTATCAGTTTCATTACTTTATAATATATTTTTTATTTTTCGTTTTTGTTCCTTCTTTATTTTTAGGTTGTCTCTTTGATACCTTTTTTTCTTGCTTTTTATCTTCTTTTTTATTATTTGCTTCTACATATTCAGGTTTTCCAAGCAATCTAAACATATTTGTTTTATATTTTTCAACACCCGGTTGATTGAAAGGATTTACGCCTAATATTTTTCCTGAAACTGCACACGCAAGTTCAAAGAAGTATATAAGGTGTCCTAAGTTATACGCATCTAGCTTTTCTATACTTAATACAATGTTTGGAACTTCTCCTTCTAAATGTGCTTCTATTGTACCCTGCATAGCTTTTTTATTTACATAGCTCAAACCTTTTCCAACTAAGTAATTTAGTTCATCTAAATTATCTTCATCTTGTCTAATTGTGATATCTGACATAGCTTCTTGCACATATAATACAGTTTCAAATAAATTTCTTCTTCCTTCTTGAATATATTGCCCTAATGAATGCAAGTCTGTAGTAAATTCAGCTCCAGTAGGATAAATTCCCTTTTCCTCTTTTCCTTCACTTTCTGCAAATAGCTGCTTCCACCATTCTATAAAATAATGAAGTTTTGGTTCATAACTTACTAAAATTTCTATATTTTTATATTGCTTATACAATATATTTCTCATTACTGCATATTTATAACAATCATTATATTTTAAGTTTCTGTCTAAGTATTTACCTTGTGCAAACTTTGCTCCCTCTAAAAGTTCATCTATATTAATTCCAGCAGTTGCAATTGGAAGTAAACCTACTGCTGTTAATACTGAATATCTTCCTCCGATATTATCTGGTATAACAAATGTAGTATAATTTTCTGTTTCTGCAATTTGCTTTAATGCTCCTTTTTTAGAATCTGTTGTAACATATATTCTTTTTTGTGCCTCTTTTAACCCATATTTATTTTCTAATAATTCTCTAAAAATACGAAAAGCTATGGCTGGTTCTGTTGTTGTACCAGATTTTGATATTACATTTATTGATAAATCTCTATTTCCAATTAAATTTATTAAGTCATTTACATATTCAGGGTTTAAATTATTCCCTACATATAAAATTTGAGGAGTTTTTCTTTGCTCTTTTGGTAGATAATTATAAAAATTATTTGTCAAAGCTTCAATTACAGCTCTTGCCCCTAAATAAGATCCTCCTATTCCTATGACTAGAAGTATTTCAGAATCACTTTGTATTTTTTTTGCTGCTTTTTTTATTTTTTCTACTTCTTTTTTATCATAATCTTTTGGAAGATTTAGCCACCCTAAGAACTCATTTGGATCATCACTTTTTTTATGTAATTCTTCGTGGATTTCAGCCACCTCATCTGCATACTTCATGATATCTTTTTCTTCAATAGTGCTGTATTTTAAGCTTAATTTAATATTTTGTACCATCTTTTTGTTCCTCCTCTTTTGTATTTATGATTATTTTATACTAATTGTTACTATTATTCAACTTATTTTTATAATTTTTATTTTAAAGTTTTTCTTTAACTATAAAAGATTTTACTTTTATCATCAATTTTCTATTTTTCTTTACATTTTTTTCTTTACAAAATATATAACTTAATATAAAATATGCTTAGGATTTTATAAGATGAAAGGAAAACTATGTATCAATTTATTTCTAAAAGTGAACAAGACACAATTGATTTCGCAAGTAAGTTAGCAGAACAGTTAAAGCCAAAAGATATAATTGTTTTATCTGGTGAGCTTGGTAGTGGAAAAACCAAATTTGTTCAAGGCATTTTAAAGCATTTTGGTTTAGAGCAAGAAATTTCTAGCCCTACTTTTACTATTGTTAATGAATATAAAACACTTAATTTTCCTATTTATCATTTTGATGTATATCGTTTAGCTGATATAGATGAATTTTATGCAATGGGTGGAGAAGAATATTTTGAAAATGGTATTTGTCTTATTGAATGGGGCGAAATGATTGAAGAAATTTTGCCACCTAACTATATTAAAGTTACATTTAGTAAAGACGATAATGACGAAAATTATAGAAAACTAACTATTGAAACTTTTGGAAATTGTGCTTTGGAATTTTAATTAGTAAATTATACATTTTATAACATTAAATACAAAAAATCCAAAACTGAAAGGACTCCTTTAACATGAAAATTTTATCAATTGATACTTCATCTTCAACCGCTTCAGTATCAATATTAGAAGATGAAAATATTTTAATTGAATTAAATAATTGTGATGAGAAAACTCATTCACAAAAACTAATGCCTATGATTGATGAGGCTTTTAAAAAGACTCATCTTACTTTAAGTGATATAAATTTAATAGCTTGTGGCTTAGGTCCAGGCTCTTTTACTGGTGTTCGTATTGGAATTGCAACAGCAAAAGCTTTTATTGATAGTAAACGTATTCCTGCTGTTCGGTGTTTCTTCATTAGAATGTTTAGCACATAATATTCAAAAAGAAGGTTATATTTGTTCTCTTATAGATGCAAAGCATGATAATGTTTATGCAGGCTTTTTTAATATTTCATATAAAGATGGAGCTTTACAAACTATTAAAAGCAATTATGCATTTTTAGATTTAAAAGATAAAAATGGTAATTTAACAGCTGATAGTCTAGTTTCATTTATAAAAAACAGCTTTTCTAATGCAGACTCTACTTCTAATACTTGCAAAACACCTAATATTTCAATAGATGAAAATAACAATTTAATAAACTGCCCTATTTACTTTGTTGGAGATGCTGCAAATTTATATGAAGATTTGCTAAAAAATTTAAATATCAATGGTTGTAAAAACATAATAGCTTCAAGGGAAATAGCAGTTTGTTCTAGTATAACTATTGCAAAAGTTGGCTATACTAAATATAAAAATGGAGATTTTGGAGATTCTACTATACTTTCTCCCCTTTATTTAAGGAAATCTCAAGCCGAACTTGCACTAAATTGTAATAAATAAATTACTTACAATAGATAATATTAAATAATTATCTGAAACTGCATTAAATTATAAAATTTTAAAGTACATTAATTGCATTAATATATTATATAAAACATACTATTTGAAAGGATTACATATGCAAAATATAAATATTTCTAATACAGAAACTTCTAATATAGAAATTAATAAAACCAAAATTCTTAATACTAAAATTACTAATGTAGAAATTTCTAAAATGGAGCTTGATGATTTAAAGCAAATAGAAAATTGTTTGCCAGAAGATTTTGATGATTTTTGGTCTGCTTCTATTTTAAAACAAGAATTAGAAAATAAACAAAATGTAAATTCATATTATTTTGTAGCTAAAGAGCAAGATAAAATAGTTGGATTTACTGGAATAATACTTGTTTTAGATGAAGTCTCTATTTTAAACATTGTTGTTAGAAAAGATAAAAGAAAATGTGGAATTGGCTCTTTACTTTTAAATTATATTATTTCCTTTTCTAAACAGAAAAATGCAAAATCTATCACATTAGAAGTAAATGAAAATAACTTGCCTGCTATTCGGGCTTTATAAAAAACATAATTTTACTCAGGTAGGATTAAGAAAAAAATATTATAACAATACTGATAATGCAATTCTTATGACACTGATGATTTAAATATTTTAAAAATATAATTCTTTCAACCTTATATGTAATAATGACCATAATTAAAAGCTTATATTGCTTTATATATTAAAAAATATATAGCTTATACATAATCAAATAGTATAAAAATCTAAAGAAAAAAATGTAGAAATCTAAAGATTTACTCATTTATAGATACAAGGAGGAAAAATAAAATGAAGAAAACAAATGAACTTAGTTACAAAGATTTAAAAATGGTATGCTCACCAGATAACTTCGATTTTGAATCTACCGAAGAGCTTGATCCTATCGACACAGGCATTGGCCAAGATAGAGGTATTAAAGCTTTAGAGTTCGGCTTAAATGTAGATGTTCGAGGTTATAACTTATATATTGAAGGTCCTAGTGGCGTTGGTAAAACAATGTATACTAAGAACTTCTTAAATACAATTTCTAAAAAGAAAAAAGTTCCTTCTGACTGGTGTTATATCTACAATTTTGATAATCCTAATGAGCCAGTTGCTGTATCTTTACCTAGTGGTGGTGGTAAGGTTTTTCAAGAAATGATGGACCACTTTATAGATGATGTTAAGATAGATATTAAATCTACCTTTAATAACGAAGAATTTGAAAAAGAAAGAGCTCATATTAAGCAAGAATTTGAAGATAAACGTAATAATTTATTAGAAAAATTAAATCAAAAATCTGCTAATTATGGCTTTCAGGTTAAAGCATCTCAAACTGGTATTTATATGATGCCTGTATTAGACGGCAAAGCCTTGCCAGAAGAAGAATTCAACAAATTAGATGAAAATGTAAAAAAAGAATATGAAGAAAAATCTGTAATTGTTCAACAGCATATTATGGAAGCTATTGGCGAAATTAAGGCTATTGATAGAGAAGCTAATAAGAAAATTGAAGAATGGCAATCAAATGTTGCTTTACTTACAGTAAATACTCATATCAATTACATTAAATCCAAATATAAAAGAAATAAAAAAATAAACCATTTCCTAGACAGTATTAAAAAAGATATATTAAGAAATATTTCTCACTTTATTTCAGAGGATAAAAACGCAGTAAATAACCCTCAAGCTCAGTCAAAGCCAGAACTATTTCAGCCATGGCTTAATTATCGTGTTAATCTATTTGTTGATAATAGTGAGTTAGAAGGTGCTCCTGTTATTATGGACTCTAACTATTCTTATCACAATATTTTTGGAAAACTAGAATATGAAAATTATTATGGCGCTTTGAAAACTGATTTTACAATGTTAAAACCTGGATTACTTCATAAGGCAAATGGTGGTTATATTATATTCCAAGCAACTGATTTATTAACAAATGGTATATGCTATGAAGCTTTGAAAAAAGCTTTAAGAACTAAGGAATTAGGAATTGAAAATACAACTGACCCTCGCTCTTCTATGGTTATGATTTCTTTAAAGCCTGAGCCTATTCCTTTGAATTTAAAGGTTATAATAATTGGTGAAGAAAACATTTATCAATCTCTACTTGCAATGGATAATGATTTTAGAAAATTATTTAAAATAAAAGTAGAATTTGAAGATGATGCACCATTAACAGACGAAAATATGCAAAAATTAGCTAGATTTATATCTGCTTACTGCACACAAGAGGAACTTCCTCATTTAGATAAAGAAGCTGTAGCTAAAATGATAGAATACGCATCTAAACTTGCAAATAACCAAGAAAAACTTTCTACTCGTTTCAATGATATAACTCAAATAATTGGCGAAGCTGCTACATGGGCTAAGATGGGGCATTCTAAAATAGTAACTGCTGAATATGTTGATAAAGCTTTAAAAGAACGATTAAACAGAGTAAAAAAATATGATGCTCGTTATATGGAAATGATTAGAGATAACACTTTACTTATTGATACTTCTGGCTTTGTAACTGGTCAGATTAATGGTCTTACTATTATGAGCCTTGGTGATTTTTCATTTGGAAAACCTGTTAAAATTACTGCAAATACTTATACTGGTAAAAGTGGAATTATAAATATTGAGCGTGAAGTTGAACTTTCTGGTTCTTCTCACTCTAAAGGTATTCTTATATTAAGTGGTTACTTAGGCGAAATGTTTGCACAAGACATTCCCCTTTCCCTTACTGCTAGTATTTGTTTCGAGCAACTATACAATGGTGTTGATGGAGATAGTGCTTCTAGTACAGAATTATATGCTATTTTATCTAGCCTATCTAATATACCTATCAATCAATCACTTGCAGTTACTGGCTCTGTAAACCAGAAAGGCGAAATTCAACCAATCGGTGGTGTTAATGATAAAATTGAAGGCTTTTTCCAAATATGCAAAATGCGTGGTTTAAATGGTAGTCATGGTGTTATAATTCCTAAACAAAATGTTCATAACTTAAATCTTTCTGATGAAGTTATTGATGCTGTTAAGAAAGGAAATTTCCATATTTACGCTATTTCTACTATTGAAGAAGGAATTGAATTATTAACTGGCGTTCCTGCTGGAAAAAGAGATGCTAATGGCCGTTTCCCTGCCGGAACTATAAACTACCTAGCTTATGAAAAGTTAAAGAAATATGCTGAGGTTAGTAAAAATAATCATTAGTAAAAAAAGTAAGAGAGCTCGAAATTCGGGCTCTCTACTCGTTTAAATTTCACAATCTATGCTACTTTTATTCCTGTATCTATTACCTCTTGAATAAATGGATTACTAATATTTTCATCAAATAAAAAACTGGCAACTAATTATTTCTAACTAGCTGCCTCCCATAGCAATTAACTGGAACTTTCGTTCCTCCCACAGCAATCTTAATTGATTACTTTTATAATACTATGATACTATATTTTACTCATTAAGTCAATGTTTTATTCAAAAAATTCAGCCACTATTTTTTCATTTATTTTATTTAAGTATTTTCCATCAATTTTACCTATAGTACCATTAAAATTTAGTCTTAATATACTTACTTTTTTCATTCTTGTTATATTTGCCCATCTAGTTATATTTTTAAATCGATAAATATTATCTATCTGTACTATTTCATTAATTCTACTTTTCTTTTCTTTAAGTTCTGCAAGTGTTATTTTTTTATTATTATAGTCTTGCTCTAATTTTATATATTCTTTTGGTTTTTTAGAAGATATAGGCAAAACAAATAATTCACTATCGAAATTCTTTAATATAATTGCTGGATGCATTCCTCCAAATTCATTTCCTATATTAAAACCAAAATCTATCCATACAACATTTCCTCTTTTTAGTAATATTTTTTTTACTAATAACATTGTATCTTCTTTAGAAATGTCTGTATTATTAAATATATAGTTATTATTTTTTAAAATATAATTATTATTAATTATATTTCTTAATTGTGCAGTTAGTCTCTCATAATTATACTCATCAATTCTATAATTTGTTAATGTATATTTTACTATATTTCTATAGATATAATTTTTATCATTTTCATTTAATACTTTTTCCGTTTTATCTTTAATCCATGTGAAATATAGCTTACCTCTTTTTATATCATTTTCTGTATTTAAAGATTTTCTAAATTTTCGTAATTTTTTAAGACAATTTATATAAATTTCTTTCATGAAATCACACTCCTTAAACTTATTTGCATCTATAGTATATCAAACTTTTGTTCTTATTTCAATAGATTTTATATGATTTTTAAAATTTATATATATTTTTTATTCCAATAAAAAAATAGAGAGCTCGAAATTCATGCTTTCTACTTATCTTGTTCGATGTGGTTCCTAAATGGAACCACATCTTATTATCGTATATATTAATTTTTTTATATCTTCATTTGATAATTCATTTTAAATTGTTAAATTATTTTCTTCCATAAATTCACATCCTTTTCATTTGTATATATTTTAAAACATTTGTTTGTATATGTCAATGGTTTTATGGAAATTTCTATTTTTTATATGCTGGTCTCTTTCATTTTCGTTTAAGGTGAAATTTTTACACCTTAAAGATTTATATTAGATAAAAAAAACTTACGAAACCTATAAAGGCTCGTAAGTTTTTTTAATTTTATTCAGCTTTCTTATCGTCTACTGGTTCTTCTTTAACATCTTCAACTTTTTCTTCTTTTACAGTATCAACAGTTTCTTGAACAGTTGGTTTTTCTGTTTCAACTGCTGGTGCTTCTTCTGGAGCAAATTCAGTTTTTGGTTCTTCTACTTTTGCTTCTTCCTTAACTTCTTCAGTTGCAACTTCTGCTTTAGGAGCTTCCTCTGCTACTTTTTCTTCTTTAACAGGTTCTTCAGCTACTACTTCTTCTGCAACTGGTGCCTCAGCAACTGCTTCAGCTGTTTCAGTAACTTCTTGGGCTGGAGCTTCTTCTTCTGCTGGTTCTTCTGCTAAATCTTCTTTAATTGTAAGCTCTTCATTTTCAATTCTAGCTAATACATTTTCTCTAGTCTTAGCAGCTTTACCAACTCTATCTCTTAAATAGAATAGTTTTGCTCTTCTTGCTTTACCAACTCTTACAACTTCTACTTTTTCTACTAATGGTGAATGAACTAAGAATGTTTTTTCAACACCTACACCATAAGAAATTTTTCTTACTGTAAAAGTTTCGTTAACTCCTCCGTTTTGTTTTTTAATAATAATTCCTTCAAAAACTTGAATTCTTTCTCTATTACCTTCTTTAATTTTTTGATGTACTCTAACAGTATCACCAATTTTTAAATTAGGTATCTTGTTTTTTAATTGTTCGTGTTCAATTGATTTTATGATATCCATATCTTGAATATCCTCCTTTCTTAATTTTTTTTAATCACGCTTTAAATTTTAAAATGTTTTCACATATTTTAATGTTCACACATTTTTATTCTTTTTAGTTTAATAAATCTGGTCTTTTCTTTTTTGTTATTTCAATGGACTTTTCTTCTCTCCATTTTTTTATATTTTCATGATGTCCAGATAGTAAAACTTCTGGCACACTTTTCTCGTGAAATACTTCTGGTCTTGTGTATTGTGGGTATTCCAAAAGGTTATTTGTAAAAGATTCTTCTTTTGTTGAGTCTTCTTTTAAAACACCTTCTACATATCTGCTTACAGAATCTACAAGCACCATTGCTGGAAGCTCTCCACCTGTTAACACATAATCACCTATCGATATTTCTTCATCTACTATTTCATCTAATACTCTTTGGTCTATTCCTTCATAATGTCCACATAATAAAATGATGTGTTCTTGTTTAGAAAGTTCTACAACTTTTTTCTGGTTTAATACTTTTCCTTGTGGAGATAAATAAATAACTTTGGCTTTTTCCTTATCTAAAATAGAATTATAGGCATCATATACAACATCTGGCATCATTACCATTCCTGCCCCTCCACCATAAGGTGTGTCATCTACTTTTTTATGCTTGTCTTTGGAAAAATCTCTTATATTTATTAAATTTATTTCCAATAACTCTTTTTCAGTAGCTCTACCAATAATACTTTGTTTTACTGGCTCAAACATTTCTGGGAAAAGAGTTAATATATCAAACTTCATTATATTTTCCCTTCTAAATTTTTAAACTAATCCTTTTAATAAATGAACAACTATTTTCTCGTTTTCTATATCAACTTGTTTGATAACTTCTTTTGTTGCTGGCAATAAAATTTGTTTGCCAAGTGAATCTTTTACTACATAAATGTCGTTTGCTCCTGAGTTATAAATATCATCTACATTTCCAAGTAATATACCTTCTTCTGTATAGACAGGTAAGCCAATTAAATCTGCTATGAAATAAGTACCTTCTGGAAGCTTTCTTGCATCTTTTCTTGCTATTTTTAAGTAAGAACCTCTATACTTTTCTGCTTCTTCTATTGTATCAATTCCTTTTAACTTCAATAGAACTTGATTTTTACTGTACTTTGTTTCTTCTACTTCAATTTCTATTAGCTTTCCATCTTTTTCTAAAAGAAGTTTTTTTAAAGTTTCAAATTGTGATATATCATCTGTAAATGGATTTACTTTAACCATTCCTTTTATTCCAAAATGATTTACAATTTGACCAATTTCAAAATATTCTTGTTTCATGTATTTTCCTCTAATCTAAAAACTCAACAACTACTCTTTTATGTTCTTTAGAAGCTAAGGATTTCATAATTGTACGAATTGATTTTGCAACTCTACCTTGTTTTCCAATTACTCTACCCATGTCACCATCTGCTACTTTTACTTCAAAAGTAATTTGGTGTTCATCTTCTTTAGATGTAATTGTTACATCATTTTTGTTTTCTACTAGATTTAAGATAATAGTTTCTAAAATTTCTTTCATCTTTTTACCTTTCTAATAGTACTTAAATAATCTTTACTTAATTATTTAATACTTAATCACATTTGTTTTAAGAGTTTTTATTATTTTTTATTTACTCTTTCTACTAATGATTTTACAGAATCTGTTGGTTTTGCACCGTTTTTTACCCATGTAGCGAATTTTTCATTGTCAATTACGATTGTTGAAGGTTCTGTCATTGGATCATAAGAACCAATTTTTTCAATGATTTTTCCATCTCTTGCTCTTCTAGAATCTGCAACTACTATGTGATAGAATGGAGCTTTTTTAGCACCTTGTCTTTGTAATCTAATTTTTACCATAATTTCACCCCCTGAATTTTTTAAGTTAGCTTAAAGTTGAAATAAATCTAACTTTTCAGCTTATTTATATAAAATTAAAAAATTAAAATCTTGATTAAACATTTAATACTTTAATTATTAGCTTTGAATATATGCTAAATAATTGTATTATATTTGTAAATTTATTTTAACAAACCTTTAAGGTCTTTTGAATCTAAGCTATTCATTAGCTTCTTCATACCACCTTTATTGTTTTGCATTTGCTTCATCATTTTCTGAGTCATTTCAAAGGATTTCATAAACTTATTAATTTCTTGTACAGTTGTACCACTTCCTTTAGCAATACGAACTCGTCTGTTACCATTTAATATACGAGGATTTTTTCTTTCCTCTTTTGTCATAGAGCAAATCATTGCTTCTATTCTAACAAATTCTTTATCGTCAACTTTAACATCTTTTAACTGGTTCATTCCCGGTATCATTTTTAATATAGAAGAAAAAGAACCCATTTTTTTAATTTGTTTTAATTGTGCTAAATAATCATCTAAGTCCAATTCTTTTTTCTTATTTAACTGTTTTTCTAATTTTTCTGCTTCTTCTAGATCAAAAGTTTCTTCTGCTTTTTCGATAATTGATAATACATCACCCATACCTAGAATTCTTTGTGCCATTCTTTCTGGATAAAATACTTCAATATCACTTAGCTTTTCACCAGTTGCTGCAAACTTTATTGGTCTTCCAGTTACTTTTTTTACAGATAAAGCTGCACCACCACGAGTGTCGCCATCTAATTTGGTAAGTACAACACCGTCAATTCCTAAATTTTCATTAAAAGATTTTGCAACATTTACAGCATCTTGACCTGTCATGCTATCTACTACTAATAATATTTCATGTGGTTTTACATCTCTTTTAATATTTTTTAGTTCTTGCATTAACTCTTCATCAATATGCAAACGACCTGCAGTATCTAGAATTACAACATCATTTAATTTGCTCATTGCTACTGACATTGCTTGTTTTGCAATATGTACAACATCTTTAGATTGTTCATTGCTAAACACTGGAATGTTAAGCTGTGCGCCTACTACTTGTAATTGCTTAATTGCTGCTGGCCTATATATGTCACAAGCTACTAATAATGGCTTTTTACCTTGCTTTCTAAGAAGATTAGCAATTTTACCTGCTGTTGTAGTTTTTCCTGAACCTTGCAAACCTACTAACATAATAACTGTTGGAGGGTTTGGTGTAAAGTTTATTTTACTTTCTGTTCCACCTAAAAGCTCTACTAGCTCGTCTTTTACAACTTTTACAACTTGTTGACCTGGTGTTAATGATTTTAAAACATCTTGACCTAAAGCTTTTTCTTGAACCTGAGCTATAAATTCTTTTACTATTAAATAGTTAACATCTGCTTCTAGCAAAGCAAGCTTTACTTCTCTTAACATATCTTTTAAATCAGATTCTGTAATTCTTGCTTTTCCTCTTAATCTTCTTGTAATGTCTTGAAGTTTTGAACTTAAACCTTCAAAAGCCATTTAAGCACCTCTTTTTCTCTTAAGATTAGTCCTTGTACCTATAATAATTATTGAGCAATTTTTTATATATGTTAGTTCGTATATTACTATTTATATTGCTTCATTAAAATTTCAAGTATAGGACCATGATTTGATTTTTTAAGCTAAACAACTTAGTTCTTGGCATACATGTTCTAAAATTTTTGCAATCTTTTTGTCAGAAGATGTATCTTCTATTTTGCTTAATTCTTGCAAAATTTGTTGAAGTTGTTTATCTTGTTTTAATGTTCTTTCCATAAATGCTAGCTTTTCTTCTAATTCGAAAAGTTTACTCTCTCCCTTCTTGATAATATCTCTTACTGCTTGCCTTGTAATATTATTATTCTCGGCAATTTCAGAAAGTGATAAGTCATTGTTGTAATAGTCGTTTATAAATTCATATTGCTTTTTTGTTAGCATTTTTCCATATATTTGGCATAGCATACTAACTTGTATATTTTTTTCCAACTTTTCATCACTCCCTATTTTTAGTAAGTAATATTTTGCACAAAAAAATATTAGCATTTTTGTAATGCTAATATACTTTACACTATTTTTTTCGATTTGTCAAGTGTTTTAGTGATTTTTTTGTAAATTGCATTTACTTTACAGAATTGCATTTAACTTTTCACTTGATGAATATAATTTTTTAGATTTTTTATATTTCATAAAATTGTTTTTAACTCTTTGAGTTATTTTTTACTTGATATTTTGCTATAACAAATATCATAAAATTATTTCAATACCTCACTAAAAACTTTTGCTAAATATTTCATACTAACTAAAGTTTGGTCTAAGGTATTTCCTGTTGCTCCTACTTCTATTAAACAGGCTGCTTTTGATACGTGTTGGTTATAGCCTGAATAACGCAAAATAATTGGTTTAAATAGTCCAGGATATAGCTCATTTGCTTTTTCCTGTATCTTTACTGCAAATTTTAAATTTTGCTCCCAATTCTCATGTTTTATTTTACTTCCATTTCCACCTACTACAAACATTATTTGTGCTGCATATTCATCTCCTATTTTTACTGTTGGTGCATATTTGGTATCTCCTATGGCGTCTCTATGTAAATCTATTACTATATCAGTATTTTTATTTTCTTTTAATATTTTAGTTACTGTTGCAAGCGAATTTGTATATGAGCCTGAATAAGATGGATAATCATGTAAAGTCTCATTATGTATAACATTATAGCCATAGCTTTGAAGCTGATTTTTTAACTCTTTTCCAACTCTTACTACTGAATAATTTTTGTCAGTAGTTCTAAAATTTCCAGTTGGTTTATATGTATATTTTGGGCTAGATGTATAACTTTCGCACGCATGCGTGTGAAATATAACTATATTTTCTTTGCTAACTTCTATATTTGGCGTTAGAATTTCCTTAGTTAATTTATAGTCTGTTTCGTTTTTTACTTTTACGCCATTATATTGAGTTGTATACTTTTCTGGTACATTTGAGCTTTGTACCTCTGTTTTTAACCCAGTTTCAGCTTTTTCTACTGGTGTTTCATTTGTAGTTTGACTTTCCTCTTCTGTTTGGCTTTGGCTATTTCCTTCTGATGATTGATTTTGTGCTAACAAAGCTTGATTATTGTTTCCACCTAAATTCTGCCCACTAATATTAGATTGAGAGCCATCATCTATTGAAGATAACATTTCTAACTCTACTGTAAATGCCATTTGCAGAGGATTTATAATGTTTTTAGTTTTTTCTTCTTTTTCACTTAAAGATGAAATTCCCGGAACTGTAACATCTAAGCAAGAGGAAAAAGAATTGTTTTGTATGATTTCTAAGGATTTATCAGTTACTTTTTTACTCGAAACAAATTTTGTTATAGCTATAATTATTGCTATAACAACTGTTATTTTTATTATATATCTCAATATATCTTTTAAGCTAATTACAGCCATATTTATCATAAAATTTTGCTTCTCCTTTGTCCATAGTATTATATTAAATATATGCTAAGTCGTTGAAAATATGTCTGTAAAAATAGCTACAAAAAATCCTTACTAAGATTATTTTCTTGGTAAGGATTTTTCATATTTTTATTAAACTTTGTATTTTATACTCTTAACAATCTCTTCTGCATTCATTGAAACTAAAGTTTCTTCTCCTGTTTCCATATTCTTAATTTTTACCTGATTTGAATTTATTTCATCTTCTCCAATTACTATTACATAAGGTATTTTTAGCTTATCTGCATATTTAAATTTTGCCTTTATTTTTTTATCATTTAAATAAATTTCTGTATTTAAGTCATTTTTCCTCAATTCATTTGCAAGCTCTATTGGCTTTGTCATGTCTTCCAACATTGGTATAATCAAAACATCAGCCATTGAATATTTTTCTGCTTTTATTAAAGATAATTCATTTAACTTATCAAATAATCTGGTTAGTCCTATTGAAATTCCTACACCCGGTAATTTTTTATCTGTATAATATTCAGCTAAATTCTCATATCTACCACCTGAGCATATACTTCCTAATTCTCTATACTTATTTAAAAATGTTTCATATACAGTTCCTGTGTAATAATCTAAACCTCTTGCAATAGTTAGGTCTACTTTAAGGTTTTCTTCTGGAACACCAAATACTTTAACATATTTTACTACTGTTGATAGTTCCTCTAAACCTTTTTTGAAATTTTCATTTTCTATTCCAAGGCTTTCTAATTTTGCAAGCTTTTCACTATTTGTTCCTTGAATTGTAATAAAGTCTATTATTTTATCTACTTCTTCTTTGCTTAATCCTATTTCTTCTAATTCTTCTTTTACTTTGTCTGCTCCTATTTTTTCAATTTTATCAATAACACGCATAATTTGAACAGAGTTTTCTTTTTGATTTAAGCTTTCAAATAATCCATTTAATATTTTTCTATTGTTAATGCAAATTGTAAAATCTTCAAATCCTAACTCTTTTATTAAGCTATATATTACACTTGGAATTTCTGCATCATTTATAATGTCAAGCTCTCCGTCTCCTATAACATCAATATCACATTGATAAAATTCACGAAATCTACCTTTTTGTGCTTTTTCTCCTCTATATACTTTTCCTATTTGATATCTTCTAAATGGAAAACTTAAATTTCCATAGTTTTTTGCTACATATTTTGCAAGTGGTACTGTTAAATCAAATCTCATTGAAAGGTCAGTATCACCTTTTTGAAAACGATAAATTTGCTTTTCTGTTTCTCCTCCTGCTTTTGCAAGTAGTATTTCAGATAGCTCTAATACTGGTGTATCTAATGGCAAAAAACCAAATTTTTGATATGTTTTTTCTATTTTTTGTTTTATCTGTTCAAATAATATTTGTTCATTTGGTAATAATTCCATAAAACCTGGCAGTGTTCTTGGCTCTATCATATTTCTTTCCTCCCTTTTTTTAGTCTAAAAATATTATATTTTTAGAATTCATATTCCTCTTGGCTTCAAATCACAATATATTGGTAATTCTTCTCCTATCATTGTAGATTTTCCATGTCCTGGGTATACAATAGTATCTTTTGGTAAAACTAGCAACTTATTTGTAATTGAATTCATTATATCTTCAAAATTACTTGTTGGAAGGTCTGTTCTGCCCCATGTTCCGTGAAATAAAGTGTCTCCTGAGAAAAGCAATTTTTCTTTTTCACAATATAATGAACTTCCACCTGCTGTATGTCCCGGTGTATGTATAACTTTAAATTCTAAATTTCCAATGTGAATTATATCTCCATCATCTAACCTAGAATCCGCTTCTAATGATACATCTTCCATTCCAATATATTCTGTTAAACTAATATCTTTGTTATATAGCCCTTCTGCATCAAAGCGATGTATTAAAATTTTTCCACCTTTTCTACTCTTTAACTCTTTTAATGCTCCTATATGATCTCCATGGCAATGTGTTAAATATATGTATTTTAAATTTGCTTCTAATATATTTAACATATCTATAATTTTTTCTACTTCTCCGCCCGGGTCTATTACTATTGTTTCTTTTGTTTCTTCATCTTGTACAATATAGCAATTTGTTGGCTCTCCAATTAGTCCACTATCTACTTTTAATTGTTTTAATATCATTTGTTTTTCCCTCTTTTTCTTTATTCCTTTTTCACTTTTGTAACTTGTTCATTTTATAGCATTTCAGTTGCATTAGAATCTATCTTCAATATTATTTCTTTCTCTTAACCTCGTAAACGCTATCTATTTTGCGTAATTGTTTTAATATTTTGTTTAGTTCTTCTATGTTTTCTACTTCAACTGTAACTTCTGTAACTGCAATTTTTTCTTTGTTGTTTGCTCTTGATGTAACAGCAAGCAATTTGCTTTTTGTGTTTTCTATTTCTTTAATAATGTCAGCAAGAAGTCCGCTTCTTTCATTTCCATATATTTCAATGTCTACACTATATTTTGTTTTTTCTGCTTCATACCAGTATACATCTATCATACGATTTTCTTCTGAAAGAAGGCTTTTTACATTTACACAGTCTTTGCGGTGGACTGATACACCTCTTCCTTTTGTGATATATCCTACAATTTCGTCTCCTGGTAATGGATTACAACATTTTGATAATTTAACTAAACAGTTGTCTATTCCTTTTACAACAATTCCGTTTTGTGATGGTTTGCTTTGTACTATTTTTTCCTTAGAAAGTTCTTCTAGTTTTGCATCTAAGTTTTCGCTTTCATGCTCTTTACGGTATTCTTCTAGCATTCTTGCTACAATTTTACCCGGTGATATAGCTCCAAAACCTACGCTTGCGTACATATCTTCTACTGCACCATATTTATATCTATCTAATGCAGCTTGCATATACTCTGGCTTTGATAAGTCTGCATGAGTCATTCCTATTTTTTTAATTTCTTTTTCTATTAAATCTTTACCTTTTTCAATATTTTCTTCACGGTCGTTTTTCTTAAACCATGCTAATATCTTATTTTTTGCTGTTGATGTTTTTATAAATTTAAGCCAATCACGGCTTGGACCTCTTGATTGGTCTGAAGTTATTATTTCTACAATATCTCCATTTTTAAGTTTTGTTACAATAGGCATCATTTTGCTATTTATTTTTGCACCTGTCATGTGATTTCCTATTTCTGCATGTATATTATATGCAAAATCTATTGGTGTGCTTCCTTTTGCTAAAGATATAATCTTTCCTTTTGGTGTAAATACATATACCTCATCTTCAAATAGTTCTGTTTTTAATGTATTTAAGAATTCATCCGGATCCTGCATATCTTTTTGCCATTCTAGTGTTTCACGAAGCCATGATAATTTATCTTCTTGTACTACTACATTTGCCTTTTTACCTTTTAAGAAGCTTGCTTCTTTGTATGCCCAGTGGGCTGCAATACCATATTCTGCAATACGATGCATATCCCATGTACGAATTTGCACCTCAAATGGTGTTCCTTTTGGTCCTATTAAAGTAGTATGTAATGATTGGTACATATTAGGCTTTGGTACTGATATATAATCTTTAAATCTTCCCGGCATTGGGTTATATAGCTCATGTACTATACCTAAAACTGCATAGCAATCCTTAACTGAGTTTACAATTACTCTTAGAGCAAATAGGTCATATACTTGATCTAGTGTAATGTTATCTCTTTTCATTTTTCTATAAATACTATATAAGTGTTTTGCTCTTCCCGTTATTTCTGCTTCTATATGTTGCTTTTTAACTTCTTTTCGTATTTCTTCCATTATCATATCAATAAATTTTAAACGCTCTTCTCTTTTACGATTAATTCCTTCTACTAATTCACGATATTCTTCTGGATATAAATATTTAAATGATAAATCTTCTAGCTCCCATTTTAAAGAATACATACCTAAACGATTTGCAAGTGGCGCATATAGCTCCATAGTTTCATTTGCATTTGCTATTTGCCTATCCCTACTTAAATATTTTAAAGTTCTCATGTTATGAAGTCTATCTGCTAATTTTATAAGTATTACTCTTATATCTTTTCCCATGGCAAGAAACATTTTTCTATAATTCTCTACTTGTTGCTCTTCCATGCTTGCATATTGTAATTTGCTAAGTTTAGTTACACCATCAACTAATTCCGCAATTTCTTCGCCAAATTCTTGCACTAAATTTTGCTTAGTTATTCCTGTATCCTCTAATGTATCATGTAATAGAGCTGCACAAATTGTGCTATCATCAAGGTCTAAAGTTGATAATATATATGCTACTTGAACTGGATGAATTATGTATGGTTCACCAGATTTTCTAAGCTGGTCTCCGTGTTTTGTTTTAGCAAACTCGTATGCTTTTTTTATTAGTTTGCTGTCTGATTTTCTATTGTTCTTTTTTGTTGTACTAATAACATCTTCTATTGTCATTTCTTTTACTTCTGACATTGGTCTTCACCTCGTTTTCTATTTCTAAGTTTAATTCTTATTAGCTTTTTATTTTGATTTTCATTTTTTTATTTTTATTTCGTTATTTTTTTGATCACCTTTAATTTTCATTTATTAATTTCAATCTTTATATTATTAATCAATCCTCTAACGACTTTCTCATATCTTTTAAATTTATTTGTATTTGCTCATTATCGTTAAAACTATTTACTTCTAAAGAACCTACAACATCTACTTTATCACCAATTAAATATTTTTCTGCATATTCTCCCATATTAAAGCCTATTGCATCTAGCATATAATTATCTTGTCCTAATTTTAATTTTAGATGTTTTCCGTCTGATAATGAACGAATTGCTTGTACTTTTAAATTTCTTATTAAAAATAATGGCATTTTATTAGCTTCACCATAAGGTTCTAATAAGCTTAAATCCTTAACTGTTTGCAAGTTAACATCTTTTAAACCAATTTCTTTATCTATTTTAATAATTGGTATTATATCACTAACATGATTTTTTTGTGCATATTCTTCAAATTCTTTTTTGAAATTTTCAAAGTTTTCTTTCTTTACATTTATTCCAATGGCCATGCTATGACCACCAAATTTTTCAATATATGTACTACAATTCATTAAAGCTTCATGTAGGTCAAAGCCTGGAACGCTTCTTCCTGAGCCTCTTCCTTCTTCGCCTTCAAAGCAAATAAGAATACTTGGTTTAAAATACATATCTGTTATTTTTGATGCAACTATTCCAATAACACCATGATGCCATCCTTCACCACTAAGTACAATGCAAGATGTTTTTTCCTTCTCATTTTCAATTTGCTCTACTGCTTGTGCAAATATTTGCTTTTCAGTGGTTTGCCTTTCAATATTATATGTATTTAGTTTTTGTGTAATTTCTTTCGCTTCTTCTATACTTTCTGTTAAAAATAACTTTAATGCTTCTGATTCTGCACCCATTCTTCCACAAGCATTTATTCGTGGAGCTATTCCAAATGAGATTGCAGTTCCATCAATCTTTTTATAACCTATTGATGAAAGTAAAGTTTTTAAGCCTATGCTTTTTGTCATAGGTATTAGTTTTAAGCCTAATTTTGCAATTACTCTATTTTCATCTACTAATGGAACTATATCTGATATTGTTCCAACACATACAAAATCCAAATATTTTAAATATTCTTTTGCATCTAGCTCTAATTTCATTGATATTGCTTGTATTAGCTTAAATGCCACACCTACACCTGCAAGCTGATTAAATGGATATTTATTATCTTTTCTTTTTGCATCTATTACTGCTAAACACTTTGGAAGTTCTTCTCCCGGCTCGTGGTGGTCTGTTACAATTACCTCCATTCCTAACTCTGTTGCATATTTTATTTCTTCTATTCCTGAAATTCCACAATCAACTGTAATAATTAGAGTATAGTTCTCCTCATGAATTTTCTTTACTGCTTCCTTATTTAATCCATACCCCTCATCTAACCTATTAGGTGTGTATGTTCCTACTTCTAAACCTTTTTCAGATAAAAACTTTTTTAGAACTGTTACACTTGTAATTCCGTCTACATCATAATCTCCATAGATAATTACTTTTTCTTTTTGCTCAATTGCCTTTAAAATTCTATCTACTGCAATTTCCATGTCTGGCATTAAAAATGGATCATGGAAATTATCTCTTGTTGGATTTAGAAATATTTTTAATACTTCTTTTTCAGTTATTCCTCTATTTTTTAGAACGCTTGCAACAAGATAGCTTAAATCTGCCTCTTTTGCAAACTCTTTTACTTGTTCTTCATCTTCCTCATATACTTCCCATTTTTTATTCATCTAGTTCTCCTATTATAATTACAATTTACAATATTCTACTATAAATTGTAGAATTTTTAAAGGTTTTAGAACGAAAAATTTTATTATATAACGGAATATTTTTTATTATCGCGCCATTATGTATTTATATACATTAGAAAAATACCTTTTATGATATTTTTTTATGCTATATCATAAAAGGTATTTATTTTTTATATTTAAATGTTAACATACGGAAGTATTGAAATTACACAAAATAATTTACGTACCCATTGTTTACGTACTCGAAATAAAAAACTTGTTCAAAATGCGTAGTACTATGGGCAAAGAGCAGAACGAAAACCGCTGAACGTCTACAGCCTTACCATTATCATAGCTAGAACTGAATACACCAGCACCATTCGTATGCGAGTTATGCCCTCCTCGAATAGAGAACGGCGTTTCAAAATGACACATAAGTGAATAATCCCTAAACCATCGGTACGAATCCCATAACTCACCTATACAACCTACTTCTTTTGTTGCATCTCCTACTTTTCCTACGCTATATAAAACTTTATTTTGACCATTAACTGAAGTTCCATTTTCATATGCAGTTGCATATTTTGTACTTATATATTCATAGTCAATTCCATCTTCTGTTGATGGTATATTACTTTTCGTTTCTTTTGTTAAATCTAATCCCATGTTTAAATCTGTTAATTTTGAGCTATCTCCTTTTTTATCATAAGATGCTACATATTCCCATGCTCCACCGCTCATATCATAAACTCCATAAATGTTACCTGTTGTACTTGCTTTTGCTCCTGTTTCTGTATTATATTTATATGTTATTCCGCTATCAATATCTTTGCAACCATTTCCGGTTATATAATCTGCATTATTATTTACATCTATTTCATGTCCATTTCTTCCATAGCTACTATGTGCTAAATATGCTACTGCTCCCCATTCACTATTTTTTGCTAAATGGCTATTCATATAACTTGTATGTTCTTTTTTATCTGTATCAGTTAATCCTCCTGCAATTACTTTTTCAGTCTGCCCCATATATTTGTACGTTGCATTTCTACATACTTGATACATCGCTCCTATTGTCATATATCTTAAACTTGATACTTCTGGCACACTTTTTAATTCATTGTAATCACGCTCTACTGTTTCACTGTTTCCTGACATCTCATATTTTGCAAACCAGAAGCCTGCTAAATCTTTATCCCAGCCACCATTATCAAAGTTGTTTTCTCTATTATCCATAAATGCTGGGTGTACTATATATTTATTTCCATTATATGCTACTGTTTCTATTCCTTCATCTAACTTATATTTTAAATTTCCGTCTTTATCATACATTCCCCATCCATCATAATATCCGGTTGGTTCTTGCTCTTCTATGTTTTCTTCATTCGCATAATATGTTATTCTATATGCATATCTTGGTATCCATACAAAATAACTTCCATTTGCTGTTTTTGCATTTGCCCATCTACTCTTTTTCGTATCATCTGTTCCCTCTGCTTTTTGATAATTGTACCAGTCTGCATTTGAGCTTGGTACTTCATCATTTCCCCATGTTTTTGTTTCTTCGTTATATGTCCATTTTACTTTTGTCATAGTCTCTTCTTTTCCACTATCACTTTTTGCACTTAATATTGGCTCATTTGGTACTGATTTTACTCTATTATTTGTATCTAGCCATATTACATCTATCGTTCCATAGTTTGTTGCAAATGTTACTTCTTCATTAGCTACACTTGATTTTATTGGTGATTTTAATTCTGTTAAATATTCATTTATAACACCTTCTACATCACTAATTTGATCTTGATCATTTTTTACTGCCTCATTTGTCTTTTCTCCTGCTTCTTTGGCAAGCTGTAATATTCCATTATCTCCAAATACCACTGTTATACTTACTGATGCCAAAATCAAAAGCACTACAATTGTTACTACTAAGGCTATTAGTGTTATTCCTGATACTGCATTTAATATACTTTTAGTTCTATAATTTTTTCTAATACTTTGCATTTCTAGTATACTACTTGCATTATCATTTACACTTCTGCCTTGCGTAAGCTTTGTAGTGCATATAAATAATGGTCTATTTTTGCTATATAAACCTTCCCTTTCTTCTATTTTTCCTAAATTACGGCTCTCTCTCTCTCTCTCTCTCTCTAGAGCCACAAGCGTTTTTACTTTTCATGTGTTCTCCTCCTTCTTTTAGATAATACTTTATAATTTCATGTTTCTAGTTTCATAACACTAAATTACATTATATTATCTACTCGTTTTTTCTTACTTAGTATTATGAGTGTTATTTTTTATTCTATTCGTTAATTGCAATTATTTTCACACTCATGTGTATAATAATTTTATACTATAACTAAATTTAATTGTCAATAAGATTTTTCAAAATATACACGCATTTTATTTCGTTTCACTTTATATTATATCTTCTGCAATTTTTAAAATTTCCTTCAATCTATGATTTACACCCGATTTTCCAAGTGGTTTTGAAAGCATTTGACCTAACTCTGTAAGTGATGCTTCTGGGTTATTTATTCGTAATTCTGCAATTTCTTGTAAATTTGTAGATAAAGCTTGATATTTTCCTTTTTCTTTAATTTTTTTAATTGCTTCTATTTGCTTTACCGCTGCATCAACTGTTTTATTTAAATTTGCAGTTTCGCAATTTACTAATCTGTTTACATTATTTCGTTTATCTCTATATACTCTAATATCTTCAAATTTAAGCATTGATGAAGTTGCTGAAACAAAGGCTAAAAAGCCTGATATTGCTTCTCCATCTTTTGAATATATTGAATAATAATTTTGTTTTTCTAATAGTTTAAATTCAATATCATATTTATTTAATATTTCTAAAATAAATTGTGCAATTTCTTTCTCTTTTAATTTTATTTCTATATGATATTTATTTTCTGGGTTGTTTATTGAACCGCTTCCTAAAAAGCTTCCTCTTACAAATGCTTTTTCTTCTATATCATTTTCAAATTTAATATTTTCTAGTTTTTCACTTTGTAATAGCTGAATTATATTTTTATTTTTAGTTTTTATGGTATACTTTTTGCCTTGAAAGCCTATTTCATAATCTTCTACATTTAAGTTATTCAATAACTTGCCAAATCTATTTATGTTATATTCACTTTCAGTAGAAAATCTAAGTACATTTTTTTGAACTACTACATTTATGCTTTTGCTATACCCTAAAAATTCTAACTTTACACATTTTTTATTTGCTAAATTGCTAAGTTTACTTAGTTCTTCTTTTACATCTGTTGAAAAAGACATTTTTAATAGCCTCCTTCATTATTAAATTTAATTCACATATTTATGCTTACTTATTTTTTAATTTTAATTACCCTGTCATTATCAGCTAAATCTTTAATGCAAGTAATATTTTTATAATTTTCTTCAAATATTTTAGTAACACTTTCTTTTTGGTTATAGCCAATTTCTAATAAAATATGTCCATCATCATTTAAGTATTTTGGACTTTCCATATTTATTATTTTATAAAAATCTAGCCCATCTTGTCCACCATCTAATGCAATTATAGGCTCACTTTGCACTTCTTTTGAAAGCGTAGGAATTGTTTTTGTTTCTATGTATGGTGGGTTTGAAACAATTATATCAAACTTCAAATTTTTTATTTCTTCAAACATATTTGACTGTATAAAGTTTATTTTTGCGTCATTATCTTTTGCATTTTTCTTTGCTATTTCTAATGCTTGCTTGCTTATATCTAATGCATATATTTCTATTTTATTATTTAAATTTTCAATATATTTTGCAATAGATATTGCAATAGCTCCACTTCCTGTACATAAGTCTAAAATTTTTATATTTTTATTTAAATATTTCTCTTTTATAAGTTTTAAAGTTTCCTCTACTAAGATTTCCGTATCTGGTTGTGGTATTAGCACATTTTCATCAACATAAAAATTAAGCCCCATAAATTCTTGGCTTTTTGTAATATATTGAATTGGTTTTCCTTTTATTATTTCTTTTGATAAGCTTTCATATCTTTGCTCATTTTCTTTTGATACTTCTTGTAAAGAGTTTATAACTAATTCTTCTTTGCTTTGATTTAAAACATATTCTAAAAGCTTTTTTGCCTTTATATATGCATCTTCTATTTTATTTTGTTTTAAATTACTTTCTCCTAAAAGAAGTAAGTCTTTTTGGTTCATATTTATTTCCTACCTATTTTTATATACAAAAATACCCCGCCTTAGCCGTAAGATGAATGAAATTTTAAGAGCCTGCTTTCACAGGTGGGTGTCTTGTTGAATGCTCCTGGGTTTCTTATAACATCTATGGTATAAGCATACACGCCACATTCAAAGGCGGACTCCCGTTTAAAATTTGTTGGTTCTAAAATTCCAGTCTACACGCACTATGCAGGGATATTTATTATTATTTGTTTGTTATTATTATTTTACCATAGAAATGTTATTTTTGCAAATTATTTTTCTTTTTAATAATTTATCTTTTACTACACCTACGCCAAGCCATTTTCCATTTTTTATTTGTATTTGATATGTTCCATCTGGCTTATTTGTAGATAAATTTACACCATTTAAAAATAACTTTAGTTTATTTTCTTCCAAACAAATAGTAGAATATTTACTAAAAAATTCTTGAATTGTAATAATGTGCTTTTTTAGAAATTCAATATTTTGCCCATTTTCTTCTATTTCTTTTAAATCTATAGCCTGATTTATTTCATATTCTCCTACTTTTACTCTCTCTAATTCTTTCATGTAGCCTATTGTTCCTAATTTTATTGCAATATCTTCACATAAGCTTCTTATATAAGTTCCTTTGGAACAATGCACCTTAAATGAAAGTTCATCATTTTCTATTTTTAATAGTTCTATTTCATAAATTTCTATTTCTCTTTCAGGGACTTCTACTTTTTTTCCTGCTCTGGCATACTCATATAATTTTTTTCCTTTTATTTTTATTGCAGAATACATCGGAGGAGTTTGTTTTTGTTTTCCTAAAAAAGTTTTTAATACTTTATTTACATTTTCTGTACTTATTTCTTTTAAATCTACTTCTTGTTTTTCTATTATTTTTCCTTCTGAATCTAAGGTATCTGTTTTTATTCCTAATTTTATTGTTGCTATATATTTTTTATCATGATTTGTTATATATTCTGAAAGCTTTGTTCCTTCTCCTATAAGTAGTGGTAAAACCCCTGTTGCCATTGGATCTAATGTACCGGTGTGTCCCACTTTTTCTTTGCAAATTTTTTTTACCTTTGCTACAACATCATGTGATGTACATTCTTTTGGCTTATTTATAATTATTATCCCATCCATTTTTAGTTTTATTATCTCCTAAAAAGCTGTTTATTTTAATAATCTTGCTACTTCTTTTAATATATTTTCCTTTGCTTGTTCAAGTGTACCTGGAATGGTACAGCCTGCTGCTTTTGGATGGCCTCCACCACCGAAGGCTACACAAGCATCTGATACATTCATATAGTCATTAGAACGTAGTGAAACTTTCCAGCCTTTTGCTGTTTCACGAAGAAATATTGATACTTCTACGCCTTCAACATCTCTACCATTTTCCACTATACCTTCATAATCTCCATTTTGTGCACCTACTTTTTCTTCATCTTCCTTTGTAATGTATGTGTAGGCAACTTTTCCATCTTCTAAAAATTCTATTCTATTATTTGCTATGCGATGTAACTCAAAATTAGGTCTTGTTTTTGTTTGTAACACTTTGCGATAAATATTTGATATATTAACACCTTTATTTAAAAGCCATGCAGCAAATTCAAAGGTTTCTGCTGTAACACTTTGGTAGGCAAATCCACCAGTATCTGTGATTATTCCAGCTACTATGCAAGTGCCTATTTCTTTTGTAATTTCTATTCCAAAATATTCTAATATTACTAATAAAATTTGGCTACAAGCTGGTGAGTCTGGATTTACATAGTTATAGTCACCAAACATTGTATTTGTACCATGGTGATCAATGCAAACTTTTGATTTTGCATTTTCAAAATAATTAGAAAATCCATTTAACATTTTTATTGTAGCACAATCTAGTGCTATTGCTAAATCGTAATGTTCAATATCACTTTCTTTTTTTATTTCTTCTATTCCTGGCAAACAATCAAATATCTTAGAATGTTCTGGAATAATTATATCTGGATTTTTGCCATATTCTTTTAATGCATGATACATAGCCAAGCTACTTCCCATTGCATCTCCATCAGGATTTTCATGTGTTAAAATCGCGATTGTATTAGCATTATTTATTTGTTCTAAAATATCATCTAAAGTCATTTACATACCTCTCATTTTCATTTTATTTTTAACTTTGGTTTTTAATTCACACTTTTTTATAATACACAACTATATTTTAAACTTTATATTTTTAACTTTATTCATATAAGTATTTATATATTATCTTTATCATCTTCGCTTTCTATATTTTCTGTTTTAGCTTCGTTATCCTTGCTCTTTAACTCTTTCAAAATATTGTCGATTTTAGCACCATAATCTAAAGAGTCATCTATTTCAAAATCAAGTTCTGGTGTGATTCTTAAGTTAATATTTTTTGCTATTTGGCTACGAATAAAGCCAGATGACTCTTTTAAGCCTTCCATTGTTTTTGCATTACTTTTTGAATTTAATATACTAACATAAATTTTAGCATACCTAAAATCTGGCGTTATCTTTACCTTTGTAACACTAACCAAACCTGTTACTTTTGAATTTTGAAGTTCAAAAGTAAGTATTCGGCTAATTTCTTTTTTAAGTTCTTCATTAACTCTATTTAATCTTGCCTCATTTTTAGGCATTTTCACTTCATCCTTTCTGTTTTTAAGTATTTTCAAAACTATTACATCATTTAAAATAGTATAAAATAATATAATATTTTTGAAGTGAGGCTGTGGGGACCAGCGAGCTACAGTCTGTTATTAAATTGTAGCTTCCGCTAGCAAAATTTTATTACAGACTGTGCGAAGTAGGGATTGAACGTAAAAAATATTATATTATTTTATACATATAAATTTAATACGTACAAAATACCATAACTACTATATTTTTTATTTATAGTAGTTAAATTTATAATTTTAAGCTCTATCTTTTTACTTCTTCCATAATGTAAAATTCCAAAGTATCTTCTTCTTTTACATCATCATATCCATCAATTTGAAGTCCGCATTCAAAGCCTTTTGATACTTCTTTTACGTCATCTTTGAAACGTTTTAAAGAAATAAGTTTTCCATCATGTATAACAACATTTTCACGTATTACACGTACGCCTGCATTTCTTTCTACTTTTCCGTCTAGTACATAAGCACCTGCAATTGTACCAACACCTGAAACTTTAAAGGTTTGCCTTACTACTGCATTTCCTATTACCTTTTCTTCATAGATTGGGTCTAACATTCCCTTCATAGCTGCCTCAACATCTTCTATTGCTTGGTAAATTACTGAGTATTGCTTAATTTCTACATTTTCTTTTTCTGCCATGTCTTTTGCAGTATTTACTGGTCTTACATTAAATGCAATAATTATGCATTTTCCTGCTTTGGCAAGTTGTACATCTGATTCTGTAACTGCTCCTGCTACTGCATGAATAACTCTTACTTTTACTTCATCATTTGATAATTTTTCAAGTGATTGTTTTAATGCTTGTGCAGTTCCTTGTACATCTGCTTTTACAATTATATTTAATTGTTTTAAGTTTTCGCTTTCCATTTTTTCAAATAGATTGCTTAATGTTACTTTACTGTTTTCGTTTATTGCATTTTCTCTTTCTTGACGTTTTCTTCTTTCAATTAAGTGTTTTGCCATTTTCTCGTCTTTTACTTCGTAGAAGGTGTCTCCTGCTTCTGGTACTTCTGTTAATCCCATTACTTCTACTGGTGTAGAAGGTCCAGCCTTTTTAACTCTTTGGCCTTTATCATTTTTCATTGCACGAATTCTACCAATTGATTTTCCAACTACTATTGTGTCTCCCTCATCTAATGTACCTCTTTGTACTAAAATAGATGCGATTGGTCCTTTTGCTTTATCTAGTCTTGCTTCTATAACTGTTCCTTTGGCTTGTTTATGTGGATTTGCTTTTAGTTCCTTCATATCAGCTACTAATAATACCATTTCTAATAAGTTGTCTATGTTTAATTTTTTCTTTGCAGAAATTGGTACATAGATGGTATCTCCACCCCATTCTTCTGGAACTAATTCGTATTCCATTAATTCTTGTTTAATTTTGTCTATGTTAGCTCCTGGAAGGTCTATTTTGTTTATTGCTACAATTATTGGAATTTCTGCTGCTTTTGCATGGTTAATAGCTTCTACTGTTTGTGGCATAACACCATCATCTGCTGCTACTACTAGAATTGCAACGTCTGTAATTTGAGCACCTCTTGCACGCATTGCTGTAAATGCTTCGTGTCCTGGTGTATCTAAGAAGGTTATTTCTCTACCTGCTATATTTACTTTGTATGCACCAATATGTTGTGTAATTCCACCTGCTTCTCCTTCTATTACATTTGTGCTACGAATTGCATCAAGAAGTGATGTTTTACCATGGTCTACGTGTCCCATTACAACAACTACTGGTGGTCTTGGCTCTAATTCTTCGTTTGAATCTTCTGTTTCGTCAAATAAAATGTCTTCTTCTTTTACTTCTTCCTTCTTATATGCTGTAATACCAAATTCTTGGGCTACTAAAAATGCTGTATCAAAATCGATGCTATTATTTATTGTTGCCATAATTCCGTAATTAAACAATTTTTTTATTACTTCTCCACTTGTTTTTTTCATTTCAGTAGCTAAGTCTTTAACTGTAATGTTCTCTGGAATTTTTATTTCTTTTAATTCAAATATTTTTTGTTTATTTCTTTCTTCTTCTTTTTGTGGTTTACGTTTATTTTTCTTTCCTCTTTCTGTTGTTAAATCATAGTAATCAAGCATTCCACCATCTTGCTCATTGAACATATATGATAATCTATCTACTTGTTTTAAGTCTTTTAATTTTCCTTCGTTGAAGTTTTCATCAAAACGATCATTCTTCTTTGCCTTTGTTCCTTTTTTAGCTTTATTGTCTTCATAACGATTTGCTTTTTCTTTGTCTATTGCTCTTGTGCTAATGTCTCTTTTATCTTCTTTTTCAACTATTTCTGAAGAAATTATATCTTTAATGTTACGGTCAATTCCACGATTATCTAGAGGTCTATTTCCGTTTCTTCCAAATCCACCTCTTTGATTATTTCCATATCCGCCTTCACGACCTGAAAAACGACCTTCTCCTTGACGATTACCATAACGATTATCTGTGCCTTGACGACCATTATTTTGACGATTATTAAAACGATTATCTCCATTTTGACGACCACCAAAACGATTGTCACCATCTTGGCGACCTCCGAAGCGATTATCTCCTTGTCTTCCAGAGTTTTGATAACCTTGACGATTTCCACCGTATTGATTGTTTTCTTGTCTTTGTCCGAAACGTCCTTCACCTTGATTGTTATTATATCTATTTTGTCCATCAACTTGATTATTTTTTTGATTATACTCTGTTTGATTTTTTGAGTTATAATTATCATTTTTATTTACTTCATTTGATGAAGTAGTAACATTGCCTTCTGCTTGTTTTTCAGTTTCTATTTTTTCTGTTACACCTTTTTCCATTCCTACATTAGAGGTTCCTTTTACATCTGGTTTTACTGGTGTTTCCATATTTTGTGCCATCTTTGTTTGCTTTACTTCATTTTCTTGTTGTTTTACGTTTTCTTTTTTAGTTTTTAAGCCAAATAACTCACTAACTGTCATTGGTTTTACAGGTTGTTTTCTATACACTATATTAAAATCTTGGTTTTTCTTTCTCTCAACAAAGCCAACATCTTTTCTATCAACATTATTTTCTTTTTTATCTTCTTTTTCATCGTCTGCTAAAATTACTTCACGTCTAATAATGACTGGTGTAGTTTTTTGCTTTTCTATTTTTGCTTCTTTATTTTTCATTTCTTGCTTACTTTCTTTTCCCTCTTGATTTTTTTCTTTCTTTTCTGATTTACTTTTTTGATCCTCATCTTTATTTGTTTTTGTACGATTTTTTTCAAAGCTACTTTTAATTTTTTGAGCAATATCATCTTCTACTGAGCTTAGATGACTTGTTACTTCTACTCCTAATTCTTTTGCCTTTGTTATTATTTCTTTACTTTCTAATCCTAATTCTTTTGCAATCTCATGTATTTTTAACTTACCCAATCACTTCACCCCCATTTATCATTTTTTTGATTTTCTCTGCAAATCCATTTTCTTTTATTCCGATAATTGCTTTATTTGGCTTTCCTATCGATTTACTTATCTCATCTATTGTTAATATTTCATATACTGAAACATTAAATTGCTCGCATTTATCTTTTACCAGCTTTTTTGTTCTATCTGAAGCATCAGTTGCAATTATTACTAATTTTATATTTTTCTTTTCTATTCCTTCTAAGCACGCATCAGTGCCTGCCGTTAGTTTACCAGCTTTTGTTGCTAGTCCTATTATTCCATATAATTTTTGGAAATTATTCAAAACATACACCTCTTATTTTTCTATCTCATTTTTAAGTTCTTGATAAATTGATTCATCAATTGATGTTTCAAAACATCTTTCTAATTTTTTTGAACGAATTGCTTTGCTCAAACATTCTATATTATTACAAATATATGCCCCTCTACCTTGCTTTTTTCCTGTTTTGTCTACACTTATTTCTCCGCTACTATTCTTTACAATTCTTATTAATTCATTTTTTGTTTTTTGTGTTCCACATCCTATACACGTACGGCCTGGCAATTTTTTCAAAATGTCCACTTCCTTTATTTTAAATGTATTTGCAAAATTTATACATTATTACTCTTGTTCTTGATTTTCCTCTTCGTCTTGTTCAATTTGTGAGTTTTCAATCATTTCTCTAAATTGAGATTCACTCTTAATATCAATCTTCCAACCTGTTAGTCTTGCAGATAGTCTAGCATTTTGTCCTGATTTTCCAATTGCTAATGATAATTGGTCATCTGGAACAATTACTTGTGCAAATTTTTCATCTTCATGTACATCTACTGCCATAACTTGTGCTGGAAGTAATGCTGCTGAAATAAATATTGATGGGTCTTCGTTCCATTCAATTACATCTATTTTTTCACCATGTAATTCGTTTATAATATTTTGAATACGAATTCCTTTTTGACCTATACAAGAACCTACTGGGTCTATATTTTCATTTGGAGAATATACTGCTACTTTGCTTCTGCTACCTGCATCTCTTGATACACTTTTTATTTCAATTACACCTTCATAAATTTCTGGAATTTCTAATTCGAATAGCTTTCTTACAAAGTCTGCACAAGCTCTTGAAACTGTAATTTGTGGTGAGCCCTTTGCACCTTTTTCTACTTGTGAAATATATGCTCTTATCTTGTCATTAACATGATATTTCTCTGTTGGAATTTGCTCTTTTGCTGGCATAACTGCTTCTAGCTTTCCTAAATCTAAAACTACAATGTTTCCATCTGCTTTTTGAACTATACCACTAACAATTTCACCTTTTTTGTTATCAAATTCTTCAAATAACACATTTCTAGATTCTTCTCTAATTTTTTGAACTATAACTTGTTTTGCAGTTTGTGCTGCAATTCTACCAAAGTTTTTAGGTGCAAGTTCAATTTCTGCTTTATCTCCAACTGATAATTTTTTATCTATTTTTTTAGCATCTTCTAATAAAATTTGTAGGTTTTGATTTTCTACATTTTCTACAACATCCTTTAATGCGTAAATATGAACTTCTCCTGTTTTATTATCCATTGTTACTTTTACATTTTCCTCTGAATCAAAATTTCTTTTATATGCTGTTACTAATGCATTTTCAATTGATTCTAATAAATATTCCTTTTTTATTCCTTTTTCCTTTTCTAAATCTTGTAATGCTAGCATTAGTTCTGTGTTGTCAATTGCTGGTGTGGCTACGTTTGTTTTCTTCTTCATTTTTTAAATCTCCTCCTTTAAAATTACCAATTATATTTTATTTTCATATTTGAAATATTTTTTCTTTCTATTACTATTTCTTCATCTTGTATTATTAAGCAAATTTCATTTTCATTAAAACTTTTTAACACTCCGTCTATCTGTTTTAGTGTTTTAGGCTTTTTTATTTTACTATTTTGTTTAGTATTTTCTTCTAAATTTATTGGCTTAAATAAATTAACTGTTATTTCTTTTTCTAAACTTGCTTCAAGGTGCTCATTCTTTCTTATTACTCTTTCTATGCCTGGCGAAGAAACTTCTAAAAAATATGCATCTTTTATATAGTTTGCTTCATCTAGCATATCTGATATAGCATCATTTACTTTTTCACAGTCTTCTAAGCTAATTCCTTTTGGTGAGTCTATAAAAATTCTTAAATAATAGTCTTTTGCTTCTTTTTCATAAATGACGTCATAGAGTTCATAACCTAAATTTTCAATAGTAGGTTTAAGTAAGCTTTCTACTTTTTCTTCTACATTTGCCATACTGCTTTTGTATTAAGTTTTCCCTTAATACGTCCTCCTTTCGCAGAGTTTTTAATATGCTTAATATACGACACGAGAGTGGGATTTGTTCCCACTCTCTTAGTAATTATTTATGCAATTATTATTATAAACTAGTTTTCCAAATATTGCAAGTGTTTTTTGAAATTTTTTTACTATTTAAAATATTGATAGTACAGGTCTAAATGAAAAATCATTTCTTTCTTTTACTTCTATTGAATAGAAGTAAAAGATTCCAGCGCCATCTTTATCTGAGTTTCCTCCTCCACGTAATAGAAATTCTTTTGACGCATCTAAAAATGTTGAGTAGTCACCATTCCATGAATTTTTTCCTGTGCTACTTCCAGATGTTTCATACATTGCATTACCATAAGAATTAGCACTCACATTATAGTTGTTTTCTTGTCCTTGTGGATCTCCTATATTATATATATTTTTATAGTAATCAGCTATATTGCTTCCAGCAGTATCATCAGGAATATCTAGATTAGCACTTCCATTATTTAAATACGCTGCTACATATTCCCATGAACCTCCACTCATATCATAAACACCATAAATATTTCCAGTTGTGCTTGCTTGAACACCATTTTCTGTTTCATAAGAGTTTGTTAATGCTGTTGGTGTTTCGTCTGGTCCAGATCCAGCTTGACCTGTGATACAATTGCTATTTGGATTTATCCATACATTCTCATTTTTTCCGTATATGCTTTGTGTTAGGTATGCTATTGCCCCCCATTCATAGTTTGTCATCATGTGGCTATTCAAATCTGTTTTATATTCTAAACATTTTTTATACATCTCAATAATGTCAATATTTCTCCAACTGTTTACACCTGGTTGTATTTTTATTTTTCCAGTCGTGCCACCAGTACCATTATGGTCGCTTACAGTTCCATTTCCTGCATCACTTTGACTTGCTTCAAATTTTGCTACCCAAATTCCTTCTACTATTCCATTATGTTCAAATGCTGGATGTATATTCCAATTTCCTTGTCCACTACTGTTTTTCCATGTAGTTCTTCCTTTTGTACTTGCATTTGTTGTTCCTATCATAAATTCAATATTTATTTTTCCAACAGTATTACTATGATATCCACTTTCTATTTGATAACAATATCTTGGAATCCATACAAACATACTTCCAACTTTTTTAACACTTTTGCCATTCATATTTTCAAGTTTAGCACTAGCTATATCGGTTACACCATCTACTTCTAATCCATCTCTTAGCATTACATTTGCCCATTTTTTCTTACTATAATCAAACCATTCACTATCTTTCGCATTTGTTACAACCCATGCTTTTTTAGTTTCATCCCATTTTACTGGAACCATCTCATCAGATAACTTAGGAGGATTTGCTCCACTTGAATCTTTCCAAACATTTTTTATCTCTTCACCTGCATCATTAATCAAAGCGTTAGTTTGATTTCCCTCCGCAGCCATTTGCTCATTTCTTATCTTTTCTGTTTGTGCGGCTTGATTTAGAACACCATCTTTGCCTGCTATAAGATTAATTGTTGAGCCCGCTAGTAGCATCATAATAGCAATTGTAACTACTAATATTATAAGTGTTATTCCCTTTTCATTTTTTATATTCTTTTGTGTTATCATAATTTTTCCTCTCCATTTATATATTTAATTTATCATGTTTTTATTGTATTCTGTCCATTTTTGTGGCATAATATTAGTAAATTTTATTTTGAAAGAGCTTTTTAGCTTAAAAATAATTGTTAAAATTTTTATTTTTAATAAAAACTTTGCTCCTTAGAAAGGAATGTAAATAAAAATGGACTTAATTTTATCTAAATTAGAGTACAATCAAATTATACAAATAATCGAAAAATATTGCAATACATATATAGGAAAAAAACTTTGTGAAAATTTAAATCCTTATTTTGAATTTTCTAAGGTAGAACATGCTTTACTTGAAACAAGCGAAGCTACAACAATTTTATATCAAAAAGGACAACCTCCATTTTTTGAAATTGATGAAAATTTGGAGCATTTTTTTAAAGTTTTAGAAAGTGGCCAAAGCTTATCTGCTAAAGGCTTACTTTCTGTTGCACATTTTTTAGAATTATCAGCTTTACTATATAACTATTTTTATGCAGAACCAGTACCTTCAGAAAATTCTGTATTAGAGCCATATTTTTCTAATTTGTATAAAAACCCTAGCATTCAAAAAAATATTTTAGATAAGATTATAGATGAAGTAAATATTGCGGATGATGCATCTTCTAATTTGTCTAATTTAAGAAAAAATAAAAAGAATTTAGAAGTTCAAATTAAAGATAAGCTAAATTCATACATTCATTCAAGCACCTATTCAAAATACATTATGGACCCTATTATAACTATTAGAAATAATCGTTATGTAATTCCTGTGAAGGAAGAATACAGAGATAAAATTAAAGGATTTATACATGATACTTCTGCAAGTGGCTCTACTCTTTATATTGAGCCTACAAGCATTTTTGATTTGAACAATAAAATAAACCATATTGAAATCGAAGAGGAATTAGAAATAGAAAAAATTTTACAAGAACTTTCTAGCTTACTATTTCCCTATGTTAAGGAATTAAAGCAAAACTTAGAATATATTGCTTTAATAGACCTTATTTTTGCAAAAGCTACTTATGGAAAGGAAAATAATGGAATTTTCCCTCATTTAAATAATGAAAAATATTTTTCTTTTTATCAAGCTAGACACCCTTTAATTGCAAAGGATAAGGTTGTTCCTATTGATATTGGAATTGGTAAGGATTATGAATGTTTACTTATTACAGGTCCTAATACTGGTGGTAAAACAGTTGCTTTAAAAACTATGGGACTTTTGCTTTTAATGGCTTATTCTGGCATTCCAATTCCTTGCAAAGAAAATACTAATATATGTGTGTTTTCTAAGATTTTTGTAGATATTGGAGATGAGCAAAGCATTGAGCAATCTTTAAGTACCTTTTCTGCTCATATTTTAAATATAGTTAATATTACAAATGAAATAAATGAAAATAGCTTAGTTCTATTAGATGAATTAGGCTCTGGTACTGACCCAGTAGAAGGCTCTGCTTTGGCTATTAGCATTCTAAATTATTTAAAAGAAAAAGGCGCTTTAATTTGCTCTACCACTCACTTTCCTGAGCTTAAAGAATTTGCTTTGGTTACAGATGGCTTTGAAAATGCTAGTTTTGAGTTTGATTTGGAAAACTTAAAACCTACCTATCATTTACTAATGGGAATTCCCGGCAAAAGTAATGCTTTTGAAATCAGCAAAAAATTAGGCTTAAATTCTAATATTTTAGAAAATGCTTCTTCCTTTTTAGAAAAAGATAAAGTTTCTTTTGAGGAATTATTAAAAAATATTTATGATGATAAACTACTTATTGAAAAAGAAAAAATTGAAACAGAAAAGAATTTAAATCAAATTACTATATTAAGGCAAAGCTTAGAAGCTGAGCAAACTAAACTAAATGAAACTAAAAAGGATTTAGTAGATAATGCAAAAATGGAAGCTAGAAGTATTTTATTAGAGGCTAAAGAAGATGCTCAAGATATGATAAAGGAATTACAAAATATGCAAGAAGACATGAAAGATAACACTTTACAAGCTCTTAAAAATCTTTCAATTTCAGATTTTGATATAAATGAAAATATAGAAAACCTTTTAAATAATATTAATTTAAAAAAAGCAAATGAAATAAGAAATAAAATAAATGATAAAATTAAGAATTTGAAATCTGATGAAGATTTACTTGAAAATTCTAATGCAAAGGGCTATGAAGCTTTAACTGAAAAAGATTTAAAGGAAGGCTTAATCGTATGGATTCCATCTTTGGAGACTTCTGGAACTATCTTAAACCCTCATGTTAACAAATCTTCCGAAGTTTTTGTGCAAGTTGGGCTTGTTAAAATGAATTTGAAATTGAGTAATCTTAGTAAAATGCTTAATAATACATTTAATAGTGGTATTGCAGTTCAAAATAGCAATAATGCAAAATCAACTCTTCATAATAAAAATAACAACTCATACGAACATGGCAGTGTTCACACTATTGCTAGCTCTAAGTCACAATTTGTTTCCTCAGAAATAAATGTAATTGGGCAAAATGTAGATGATGCTATATATGTAATTGATAAATATATTGATAATTGTAGCTTAGCACAGCTTTCTCCTATTCGTATTGTTCATGGTAAAGGTACTGGAAAATTAAGAGAAGGAATTCATAATTATTTAAAGAAAAATCCACACGTAAAATCTTTTCGTTTAGGCACATTTGGTGAGGGTGAAATGGGTGTTACTGTGGTTGAATTAAAATAGATAAGGCTTTGCCTTATCTATTTTAATTTTAGTATTTCTTCTTTTTTTAATTCTGTAATTTCAATAATTGTTTCTATTGGTATACCCTTTGCTAACATTTTCTTTGCTATTTCTAGTTTGTTTTCTTCTATTCCGTTCTTGCTTTGCGTGCTCTTTTAGGCTCATTTCGTCCATTTTTCTTAACATTCTTTGGTCATATAGCCATCTTTCTTCATAACTCATACTCATTCTTTCTAGTACTTCTGATGCTTCTTTTACTTTTTCATTTTCTTCCTTCGCCATTTCTACTTTTCCCCCTTCTTCTCCGCATATAAGCCACAGCCACTGTTCTAGTTTTGTTTTTACCCCTGGATTTTTCTTTATAAACTTTGGTAATTCTATGTAATGTACTTCTATTTCTTTTATTTCTATATTTAATATTGCTGATAGCAAGTCTTTTAATAAATCTTCTTCTCCATCTTTTGTAAATACCCTTTTAAATACATAATCATTTGTTAGTGGTAATAATTCTACTTTTTGTTTCATTTAGTTTTTTCCTTTCTTTATTTTACCATATTAATTCTTACTTTATCAACACTATTGGTAAAATTTGTTTTATAGTTTTAAGCAAAAGTGCTAACTATTTTATTACCACCTCCTGTTCTTTTTTATTTTGTTTTCTTCTCTTTACCTTTTGGGATTTTTTGATTTGATTAGAGATTTTTTTATGATTTAAAAATATTTAGAAAAGTTATTTAAAATATTTTTGAAATAAAAATATATAAAAAAATATAAAGAAAGAACTTTTGCTTAAGTAACTTTCTTTATATCACATTTTTAGCTATTTTTCAAGCTTTTTCGTTCGTCAAACTTCGAGCTAATTCGACATATAAAATTTTATAAAATCATTATTTTGATAATACATATTTTAAAATTATTATACACTTAAATCCCACGTATCGTTTTCACCTTTAGTAATTGTAACATTAGGTTTTAATAAAACTACTGCTACTACGGGTCCACTAACTTCAATTTCTTCCCCACAAGAAGTAAATAACCCTCTTGTACCAACACTGAAGCACCCACGCCCGTTTTAAATCGAAACTAATTTGAAAGAACTTGAAAAAAGCTCCAAAGTTATGACCATCTTTCATCAATGTGAAAGTCGTGATAGCGGTATTAGCAAGTGCAGTATAATTCTCCGTACCAGCAGGCGTTTGTAAACCATCTGATCCAAATAGATTTTTCATTCGATCACTTAATGTATTATGATATGAACAATCTATGCCTTCTTTAATGAAGTCTATGACAGAGTCCCCATAAAGGTATTCGAATCCTCCATTTTCGATTGTAATTGTTGAAATGCCATCTCCAAGTTTTCTACCGTCCGCATGTTCGAAAGATGTTAAATCTGTTTTTAATAATTGTCCATTTGAACATTGATATTCTAATTTTCCTTCTTCATTTAATTTAAAGGTTACTTTAGTGCCATATTCCGCTACCGTATTTTTTCCATACTTTTCCACTTTTTCTGGATTTTCCGGATTATAGTCTGTAATTTTATTAATATCTTCTACTTTTAAGCTTCTTGCACTTTCAGCTCCTGTACCTGTACCATATTTCTCACATTCTTTATTTAACTTCGTTTCAAGGTTTAGAAAATCATCTTTACCTTTCAATTTAAAATTTTTATTAACAGGATCCGAAGACATAAGTAAAATTTGTCCATTTTCTATTCCTAAGACTTTCCAAGTTCCATTGTATTCATTAACACCATCTTCGTAGTTTACAGTATCTCCTATTTTTATGTCCTTTCCATACTTTTCTTTTATTTCTTTTTCCATTGAGTATTCTCCAAATGTTTCTGTTTCACTTATTTTCCCTTGTAATTTTGCTAATTCATATTCATATCTTAATATTGCATTTTGTTCATCTTCTGATGCTTTTTCTGTTTTCTCTCCTGCTTCCTTTGCTAACTGCAATATTCCATTATCTCCAAATACAACCGTTATACTTACTGATGCCAAAATCAAAAGCACTACAATCGTTACTACTAAGGCTATTAGTGTTATTCCTGATACTGCGTTTAATATATTTTTCATGCTATTACTTTTTCTATTGTTTTGCATTTCTAGTATATTGCTTGCATTATCATTTACACTTTTACCTTGCGTAAGCTTTGTAGTGCATATAAATAACGGTCTATTTTTACTATATAAACCTTCCCTTTCTTCTATTTTTCTTAAATTACGGCTCTCTCTCTCTCTCCAGACTGTCCACCAATTCTGTAAAGGTCTTGTGTGTGTGTACAGTATCAAGACTTCTAGCTATTTTTA
>CANRCF010000013.1 GCA_947629045.1 uncultured Clostridia bacterium
AGTTCAGTTGGTTAGAACGCTAGCCTGTCACGCTAGAGGTCGACGGTTCGAGCCCGTTCCAGGTCGCCATTTTTTATTTATATATTACATGGCTTCATAGCTCAGTTGGTAGAGCAGAGGACTGAAAATCCTTGTGTCACTGGTTCGATTCCAGTTGAAGCCACCACAAAAAAAGATGTAAGTTTTTCTTACATCTTTTTTCATTTTCTAATTATAGTAAAATAACTATTTTTTATTCAATACATCTATGGCTTTTTGTAATTGTGTATCTTCTGATTCTTTTAAATCTACTTCTACATCTGGCGTAATACCTATTTCATGTATTTCATTATGATTAGGTGTATAATATTTTTCAGTCGTAATTTTTAGTCCACTTCCATCTGATAGTCTCTCTAATGTTTGAATAATTCCTTTTCCATAGGTTGTTTTTCCCACAAGTGTTGCAATATTATTGTCCTTTAATGCACCTGCTAAAATTTCAGATGCACTTGCTGAATATTCATTCATTAACACTACTATTGGCATATTAATAATTGGTTTTTGTGTTGATTTACTAATCTCTTCCTCCCCGTTTTTATTTGCTGTAATTAATAATGTAGAATCCTTTTCAGTCATAAAATCTGCTATTTTTATTGCTTCATTTACAAGTCCTCCACCATTATTTCTTATATCTATAATTAATTTTGTAATTCCTTGTTTTTTAAGGTTCTCATATTTTTCTTTGAATTCTTTTGAGCACTCACCTTCGAAATCAGAAATTGCAATATAACCAATATTACCATCTAATTTTTTTGTTGCAACATGGCTAATTATTATTTTTCTTCTTGTTAATTCTAATTCGATTATTTCTGTTCCACGTAGAATTTCTATATTTACTTTTGTACCTTCTTCTCCTTTTATTTTGTTAGATGCTTCCTCCATTTGACTTCCTGTATATGAAACTCCATCTATTTTTGTAATTATATCTCCTGGTTTTATTCCTGCTTCTTCTGCTGGTGAGCCTTCTATTGGGCTTATTACGGAAATAACATCATTTTCTTTATCAAGTAGCATATAAATTCCAATTCCTACATAATTTCCATTAGTTTCCTCCATAATTTCGTCCATTTCTTCTTTTGTATAATATACAGTATATGGGTCTCCTAATGCAGATATATATCCCTTCATTGCTCCTTCTATTAAAGCTTCATCATCAATTTCACCAATATATCTTTCTTCCAATTCACTTCTAAACATTGATAATGTAGCTTCTAATCCTGTTACTGTTTCATTCTTTTTTGCAAAGCTTATGTTATTTGATAAATAATGATATGTAGCAAATGCTGTTATTAAGGATGTAACAATAATTGTAATTATTATTAACATAATTATTTTATAAACTTTTTGCATATTATACTTTTCCATTTTTAATTTCCTCGCTTTATCGTAAATATTTTTTTCATTATTAAAGAGAATGTTCTAAAATAATACTATTTATATTTTTGTTTTAGTTCATCCTCTTTATATAATTATATTTCATTTATATTTTTTAATTCATTATAATATTACGTTCCGTAATTTAAAATAATTTAATGGGTTTTGTGTTACGCCATTTATTCTTACCTCAAAATGTAAATGAGGTCCAGTAGAATTTCCTGTACTACCTGTTTGCATTATTAATTCCCCTTGCTTAACTTCTTTACCACCTTTTGTTAATATAGTCTGTCCATGTCCATATACAGTGGTTATGCCATTACCATGATATATCATTACGCAATTTCCATATGATCCCAGTTCACCAGCATAAGTAACAAATCCGTCCATTGCAGCTACTACTGGTGCTCCATATCCAGTATTTCCGATATCTATTCCTTGATGTAATTTTACTATACCTTCTATTGGATGTTCTCTTGTGCCATAATATGATGTTATTGCTGTTCCCTGCATTGCAACTGGCCAAATCATATCTCCACCCATATATTGTATATCTATATTACCATTTTGAATATTTATCTCTTGCATTTTTGCTTCTATAATAATAAGATCATTTTTATATTTTAATATTTCATCATTTAATTTTTTCTCTTCTTCTGATAATTGTGTTATATTTTTTTGTTGAGTTGCTTTTGTATTAAGTAGTACTGTTTCTGATTGTTCTGCTTTTATCTTTAATTCTTTAATTTCTTTCGTTTCTTCTTCTAATTTTGCTTTGGTGTAATTAATTTCTTGTATTCTATTTTCTACTGTCTCCATCAATTCATTATCATATTCTGCCATTTCAACCATAGCATAATACAATGATAGGAATTCTGATAAACTTTTAGCTGATAACAATACATCTAAGTATGATATTTCTCCGGCTTCATATATTTCTACTAATCTTTTTCTTAATAATTTTTCTTTTTGATTATAGTCTGCCGTTGCTATTTGTAATTTTTTAGTTTCTTCTTCCATAGATGTTTGTAAATTTTGTAGCCTTGATTTTAGATTTTCATTTTCTTGCTCTTGCTGTAAAATTTTGTCATTCAATTCTTGTATATTTAATAGAGCAGTCGATATTTCTCCTTGTACATATTCAAGTTGTGAATTTACTTTATCTAAACTTTCTTGCAAATCATTTTTCTGTTGTCCTAAATCATTTAGTTTATCAATAGTTTCTTGGTCTAATTGCTTATTCTCTTCATTAGTGATATTTTGACTATTAGTATTTTGATTATTACTTATCGTCTTATTTTCTTTTAATCCATTATCACTAGCAAATGAAGATACTGAAAAAACAGATGATAAGACAATAGCAAGGAGAATACATATAATTTTCTGTTTTTTCATTGCACCCTCCTCCTTTTTATCTAATACTTCAAACCTGCTGGAATATCAAGTAAACCGCAAGTTAATGGATTAATTTCAGTCATATAATAAGGTGTTCTTAATACTTCAAAATGTAAGTGAGGACCAGAACCTACACCTGTGTTACCACTAAGTGCTATTCTCATTCCTCTTGTTACATATTGACCTTCTGATACAAGTGCCTTGCTCAAATGTTGATATCTAGTATATAAGTCATTTGCGTGTTTTATTAATACAAATATTCCTCTTGCATTAGTCTTCTGAACGCTTAACACATAACCATCGGCAGAAGCAAATACTGATGTTCCGATACTTACTGGTATATCTATACCTCTATGATTACTGCTTGCTCCAGCAACTGGTGCATTTCTTGATCCGAAACCAGAACTTATAACATTATATCTAGGTGCAGTATTAGAGATAGGCCAACCTAATCTTCCTGAAAATGTACCACTATATATATCAGAAGCGCTAGCTGCTTGTCTTCTAATTTTTTCTTCGATTTCATCTAATTCTTTTTGATATACTTCTAATTCCTTTTGTATTTTCTTCTCTTCTTCTGTTAATTTTGCAACTTTTTCTTGTTTTTCCTGCTTTACAACTTCCATTTGCTTTTCTTTTACTTCAGCTGTTTTTTTAGCAGTATCTAATTCTGTTTTTTGTTCTTTTAGTTCATTTCTAGCCTTCTCTAGAGATTGCATTTCTTGTTCTACTTCATCCATTTGTTTATTGTCAGCTTCTGCTAATTCTTGTACTCTGGTATTAAGTGAAATATAGTCCCAAATATTTTCTGCTGATAGCATAACATCTAAAAATGTAATTTGTCCCTCTTCATAAATTGCAACTAATCTATCTTCTAGTAATTTCTTTTTATTCTCTAAATCTTTTTCTGCTGCATCTATTTCTTTATTTTTAGTTTCTATATTTGCTTCTATTTTTGTAATTTGTGTTTTTAGCTGGCTAACTTCAGTTTGATATTTAGAAATTTCATCATCCAAATCTGATATGTCATCTAATGCTGTTTTCTTTTCATCCTTAATATCTTTTTGATCTTCCTTAGCACTATCAATTTTGTTCTGTAGTTCATTTCTTTGTTGTGTATAACTTGTAGCAAGTACCCTTGTAAACATAGTAATTAGTATTAACAATGCTAATAATACAGATACTATTTTTCTTTTCATAAGCGTTTCTCCTCATATTTCTAGATTTCGTATTTTAATTATTCTATACTTCTAAGTACTTTCTCATTGAAATAGCACTACCTATAGCACCAATTCCAATTCCTAATGCTAAATATACTGTTATTAAAATTCCTAGCATATCTTGCATTGATAATAATTGTACACTCATATTAGCTAGTAATAATGATTCTTCTATTTTCATAATTACTGAATTATAGCAAACACCTAAAATTAAAATAGAAATTAAAACTGAAATTACACCAATTAGCATACCTTCTACCATAAATGGCCATCTAATAAAGCTATTAGTTGCACCAACATATTTCATAATTGAAATTTCCTTTCGCCTTGCGTGCACTGTTAATTTTATAGTATTTGTTATTATAAATATTGAGATGAGTACTAAAATTACTAATATAATAATTGTAATAATTTTTAGTCCATCAGCAATTTTAATTAATGCATTTATTGTGTCTGCTTTACTTTCAATTTTTGCTACTATATCTGATGTTAATATTTTACTCTGTACTTCTTCTAATTTAGTTAAATCTGTTAATGTTACTATGTAAGCTGCTTTAAAAGGATTACCTTCTCCTTCATAACTAGATAATAGTGATTTTCTATTTTTAAACATCCTTTTCATTTCTTCTAGAGCTTCTTCTTTTGATTGATATACACATGTATTTACATATTCTAATTGTTTTATTTTATTTCCTAATTCTGTTGTTTGCTCTTGTGTTGCTTCATCATAAATAAACACCTTCATTCCTTGTTGCTCTTCTACTGTTTTTGTAATATGGTTTACATTTTCTCCTACTACAAAGAAAATTCCAAATATAAACATAGTTGCACACATGATAATTAAAGATGCCATTGTAGATTTTTTGTTTTTAAATACATTTCTAAATCCTTCACCTATTAAATATCCAAAAATACTATATCTCACGGTTATATCCACCTTTTTTATCGTCTCTTACGATATTACCTTCTTCAATTTGAATTACTCTTTTTTTCATTCTGTCTACTATATCTTTTGCGTGTGTTGCTACAACTACAGTTGTGCCTCTATTATTGATATCGTTTAAAAGTGTCATAATATCCCATGCAGTTTCTGGGTCTAAGTTTCCAGTAGGCTCATCAGCTATTAGCATTGATGGGTTATTCACTAATGCTCTTGCTAACGCTACTCTTTGTTGCTCTCCACCTGATAACTCATTTGGATACATTTTAGCTTTATTACTTAAACCGACCAAAGATAATACCATTGGCACTTGTCTTCTAATATGTCTAGGGGTTGCCCTTACTATGTACATGGCATAAGCTACATTATCATATACTGTTCTATCTGGTAAAAGCCTAAAATCTTGGAAAACTACCCCCATACTTCTTCTTAAATATGGAACACGTTTAGGCTTTAAAAAAGTAGTATCTTTTCCATTTATAATAATGTTTCCAGAAGTTGGCTCTTCCTCTTTTAAAATTAACTTTATAAGGGTTGATTTACCTGAGCCTGAGCTTCCTACTAAAAATGCAAATTCACCTTTATCAATAATAAAATTAGCATTATGTACGGCTTCTGTACCAGTATCATAAGTTTTGCTAACATTTCTAAATTCAATCATAAGTTGACTCCTCTAAATCGTCTTATAATAAGACACTATATTACATTTTTTATATACCCTTATCATAACAATAAACTAATTTATTTGCAAGTCCTTTTTTTGGTATTTTGAAGAAAAAAGGCAGAATAAATCGATAATTTAATTAACGATTTTCTGCCTTTTGCTTTATAATACTATGTTTTGGGCTTGCTACAAAATTCACAAAAAATTTACAATTAATTTTTATATTAAACTTAAAATATTATGTTTTTTAGTACCTTGTTGTCGCAACCATATTATGTAATAAATTGTTAATACTTAACAATTTATTACATACTTATATGTTGGTTGCTCCAAGCGCACTTCGCTTACGCTTCGTTTGAACGCTACGCGGTACTTACAAAACATAATATTTTAAGTTTTACAATAATTAAAAAAATTATAAAAATTATAAAAATTTTTCAATGATAGCAATGCTGTCAATTTTGAAGTATTTTAATAATTCTTCTGCTTTGCCAGATTTACCAAAAGTATCTTTTACACCCATTCTTTCTACTTTTGCTGGATATTCTTCCGCTAATACTTCACAAACTGCACTTCCTAGTCCACCAATAATACTATGGTCTTCAACTGTAATTAATCTTTTAGTTTCTTTTGCACATTTTATAATTAATTTCTTATCTATTGGCTTTATTGTATACATATCTACAACACGTACATTTATATTTTTCTTTTTTAGTTCTTCTTGTGCAATTAAAGCTTCTGAAACAGTTACACCTGTTACAAAAATTGTAGCATCTGTACCTTCTCCATGCTGAATACCCTTACCTATTTCAAATTTTTGCTTTTCATCATAAATTACTGGTGTAGCTAATCTACTTAATCTAACATAAACAGGGCCATGAAATTTAGATATTTCCTCTATTACCCATTTTGTTTGTGTATCATCTGATGGTGAAATTACTGTCATATTAGGAAGTGTTCTCATTAAGCTTAAATCCTCTAACATTTGATGTGTTGCACCATCTTCACCAACTGTAACGCCCGCATGGGTTGCACAAATTTTAACATTTAAATTTGGATAGCAAATACTATTACGAATTTGGTCATAAGCTCTACCTGCTGCAAATACTGCGAATGTACTTGCATACGGAATTTTATTGCAGGTTGAAAGTCCAGCAGATATTCCCATTAAGTTTTGCTCTGCAATTCCAACGTCTATAAATCTTTCAGGAAATTTCTTTGCAAATATATTAGTTTTTGTAGCTGATGATAAATCTGCATCTAGTACAACAACATTTTCATTTTTTTCTCCAAGTTCAGCTAATGCTTCGCCATAGCTTTGCCTTGTAGCAATTTTCTTTTCCATATTCATATTCTTTCTTCCTTTCTTTGTTTGCATTATTTCTATTGATTTATTTTAACTGATTTAACTTATTAAAATTATTTAAATTATTAATATTATTTAATTTAACTGCGACTTGCATTTTGTTTAGTTTATGTATTTTAATTTTAGCTCACTTATAGCCTGTTTATATTGTTCTTCATTTGGAGCCTTTCCATGCCATGAAGCATCATTTTCCATAAATGATACACCTTTTCCTTTTACAGTTTCTGCAATTATAACGCTTGGCATTCCTTTTTTTTGTTTTACTGTATCAAATGCATGAATTAGACTTTCAATATTATGACCGTCAACAGTTACTGCATAAAATCCAAAGCTTTCAAATTTTTCTTTAATATCCATTAGTCCTGCTACATTTTCTACATTTCCGTCTATTTGTAAATGATTGTGGTCAACTATTAAGCAAAGATTATCAAGTTTATTTTTGCTAGCAGACATTGCAGCTTCCCATACTTGACCTTCTTCTATTTCTCCATCTCCTACTAAACAATAAACTCTATAACCTGCACTATTCATTTTAGAGGCTAAAGCCATTCCAACTGATGCAGATAAACCTTGTCCTAGTGAGCCTGTTGTCATATCAACACCCGGTATTTTGTTCATATCTGGGTGACCTTGCATATTGCTTCCGATTTTACGGAAATCCTTTAATAAGTCTCTACTAAAATAACCTTTTCTTGCAAGTACTGCATATAATGCCGTAGAGCAATGCCCTTTTGAAAGTACAAACCTATCTCTTTCTTGCGAATCAGGCTTTTTAGGGTCTATGTTCATTTGGTTAAAGTATAGCACTGCCAAAATATCAGCGCAAGAAAGCGCACCACCAGGATGACCTGACTGCGCGCTATATACCTGCTCAATTACATCTATTCTAATATCATTTGCAATACTTTCTAATGCTTCTATTTTTGTAATTTTCATATTCAATTCTCTCCTTTTTTATTTTTTTCTTCTTTTATTTACTTCGTATATTCTATATCATTTCTTATTATTTCGTTCCAAAAATTCTATCGCCTGCATCTCCTAAACCTGGAACAATGTATTTATTTTCATTTAAGTGATCATCTATGTGTGCACAATAAATTTGAACATCTGGATGCTTTTCTTCTACCTTTTTAATTCCTTCTGGTGCTGCAATAATAGATAAAAATTTAATATTTTTTACACCCTTACTTTTTAAAAGCTCTATCGCATCTAATGCCGAACCTCCTGTTGCAAGCATTGGGTCTAATATGATTACTTCTCTATGTTCAATGTCTTTTGGTACTTTGAAATAGTAATTAACTGGTTCAAATGTTTTTTCATTTCTGTACATTCCAATATGTCCTATTTTTGCATTTGGAATTACTCTAATTACACCATCTAGCATACCAGTACCCGCTCTTAAAATTGGCACAAATGCATACTTATCTTCATCTAGTTTTCCTATTTTCATTTTTTCAAGTGGTGTTTCAATTTCTGTCGTTTCTAGCTTAGCATCTCTCATTGCCTCATAGCATAAAAACATTGCTATTTCAGATATTAGTTCTCTAAATTCCTTAGTCCCTGTTTTTTTATCCCTTAATATTGCAAGTTTGTGCTCTATTAAAGGATGATTTAGTTCAATAGTTTTCATATTTATTTTCCTCCTTTTTGAAAACTTTTTGTTTTCTAAATAAATAGTTTTACTATTTTATTGCCCTAATAGCTTCATCTGTTACTTTATCTTTATCAAACTTTTTCATTATAAAAATTGCTATTGCTACTATTAAAAACGTTACGCCATAAATTATTAAGCTAATATACCAATCTCCATTAAGGAGACTTGCACCTGCTAAGGTAGATGACACAACTGATGGAAATCTAGCTATTGTTGAAATGATAATAAAGTCTATTGGCTTTATTGGAAGTAGTGCTGCAATGTATGTAAGTAAGTCTTTTGGTGTTCCAGGAATGAAAAATAGAATAAAAATTATAAAGCGAATTGTTCTTGGATTTTGAAATACTCTACTATTTTCTATTTTTTCTATCTTTTTGCTATCTACAAAATCATATATAAATTTTCTTCCTAATTTATGTACTAGCAGATAAATGAAGGCTGAAATTATTGCAGCTGCAACCATTATAAATACTGTTCCCCATAAACCACCATAGCAAATTCCTGCTAGTATTTCTATTGGTTCTCCTGGAATTATAAATAAAAATATTTGTGCAAATTGCAAGCCAAATAGCATTAAAAAGCCTATGAACCCAGAATTTGTTACTTTCTCCTTAAACGCTTCTTGTCCTTCGGAAGTTGATAAATTCTTTACAATTGGTATCAAGTAAATTGTAATTCCTACTACAATTGCTATTACTACGCATAGCGAAATTATTTTTAAAATTTTACTTTTTTTACTCATATTTTTTCTCTTTTCTTTACTTTTATAAGTGTTATAAATAATACATTTTTAGTGAATGGGTTATCTTTTGTTATTTGTTTCACTATTTAATTATTTTTGCTTATTCTTTGATTGCTTGTACTACTACTCTTTTCGTATTTATTGTATCACATGTAATTAGAGTTATTATACTTTTAGAAAAGTCTCTATTACAGTTAAATTCGATTTTACTTTTCTCTATCGCATTATTTATATAATTTTCTTTTTCCTCGTCTGTAAAGTTTTTCTGAATAAGTGGTAAAGTCGGCTTTTCAATATAAGATGCCATTACTTTGTATTTGTTCATTCCTTCTTTTGTGTAAATTTCAACATATATATCCTTCCCATATTTTCCATTATAAATGTCTAATAAATTAGAAAACATCCTTCCATTTTTCATATTGTGTCCATATATTACTGTATTATCATCTGAAAAATCTGATTTTGTACTTGCATCTACAAATATACTACCAGCTATATTATATTTTTTGTTAATATCTTTTCTTAAATAATACTCATCTGTCTCGCCTTGCATAATTGGATAATTAATGTATGTGCCTTCTATTTTTATCCATGCTATTACATCTTTATTTACTTCTTCTAATTTTTCAAAATCTATTGTAATAGTCTCTTCATTATCTTCATTATTTTCTTCTTTCACAACATTTGAAAATAATCCCTGTTCTAGTTCTTTAGTCTGCCTATCACTTATAAGCCACATAATTACTTGATATGTGGAATAAATAAAAACAACTATTAATATTACTAATACAATGTTCATTATTCTATTTTTTCTTTTCTTAGCTCTGTTCTTTCTACTTCTACTACCTACATATTTATTTTCTTTATCTTGCATCCTTGAATTTACATTATTTTCATTCATTATATTATAAGTCCTTTACTAAATTTAGTTTTACTAAAATATATAATAGTTTGAAGTGCTGCGTAGCGTTCAAACGAAACGAAGTGAAGTGCGCTTGGAGCAGTCAACCTATATTGTGTAATAAATTGTTAGATTTATTACACAATTAGAAGACTGCGACAACAAAGCACAAAAACTATTATATATTTTAGTATTATTAGTATTTAATTAAAGAATAATTTACTCTTCCTCATTTTCAAACTGCGAATTATATAAATTAGCATAAAATCCGTTCTTAGCTAAAAGCTCTTCATGTGTTCCCTGCTCTACAACATCACCATTATTCATAACTAAAATAACATCTGCATTTCTAATTGTAGATAAACGGTGAGCTATAATAAAGCTTGTTCTTCCTTTCATTAAATTATCCATAGCTGCTTGTATTTGAGTTTCTGTTCTAGTATCTATTGAGCTTGTTGCTTCATCTAAAATTAATATTTCAGGGTTTGTTAAAATTACTCTTGCTATTGTTAATAATTGCTTTTGTCCTTGTGAAATGTTGCTTGATTCCTCGTCTATTACCATGTCATAGCCTTTTGGTAAGGTTTGTATAAAGTGATGCACGTGTGCTGCTTTTGCTGCTGCAATTACTTCTTCGTCTGTTGCATCTGGCTTGCCATATTTAATATTTTCTTTAATAGTACCTCCAAATAGCCATGTATCTTGTAAAACCATTCCAAAGGTTTTTCTTAAATCCCCTCTATTGAAGTTTTTTATATTATGTCCATCTATTAAAATTGCACCTTTATTTACATCATAAAACCTCATTAAAAGTTTTACCATTGTTGTTTTTCCTGCACCAGTAGGTCCTACAATGGCTACTTTCTGGCCGTCTTTTACAGTTTGATTAAAGTCATTTATTATAATTTTGTCCTCGTTATAACCAAATTGTACATGGTCGAAGGTTACATTACCTTTTAAGCCTTTTGTAGAAACTGGATTTTCAATTTCTTGTACTTCCTCTGTTTCTTCTAGAAATTCAAAAATTCTTTCTGATGCTGCAACCATTGATTGTAACATACTAGAAATTTGGGCTATTTGGTTTATTGGCTGATTAAATTGCTTGTTGTATTGTATAAAAGATTGAATATTTCCAACTGTAATTTTTCCCTGTACTGCTAAATATCCACCTAAAATTGCAATTCCAACATACCCAACATTTCCAACAAAATTCATTATTGGGTGCATTAAACCTGACATAAATTGAGATTTCCAACCTGAATGATAAAGCTCTTCATTCATTTTTGAAAATTCTTTTATTGCCTTTTCTTCTCCGTTAAATACTTTTACAATGTTATGACCACCATAACTTTCCTCTACTTGACCATTTACATGTCCTAAATAATCTTGTTGTGCTTTGAAGTATTTTTGTGATTTTTTAACAACTATTCGAACAAAGAAAATTGTAAATGGCAAAATAGTTATAGATACTAAAGTTAAGGTTATACTTATTGATAGCATCATAATTAAAATACCAATAATTGTACAAATTGAAGTTATAATTTGTGTGATACTTTGGTTCATATTTTGTGAAAAGGTATCAATATCGTTTGTAATAATAGAAAGTACTTCACCATTTGTCCTTTTATCAAAATACTTCATTGGTAAATTATTAATTTTTCTAGCAATATCGTTTCTCATACGATATGTTAATTTTTGAGATACATTTGTCATTGTAAAGCTTTGAATTGCTGAAAAGATTACACTAATTATATAAAGTGCAAGTAATGTTAAAAGTATTCCTGCTATTTTTCCAAAGTCAATTCCAGCTCCACCAGTTATTTTTCCAATTAGCCCATTAAAAATTTCAGTAGTTGCATTACCTAGAATTTTTGGTCCTACAATAGTAAAAATCGTACTTCCTATTGCAAAAATGAATACAATAATTAGTTTCCATTTATAATCTACTAAATAATTTTTAATTAGTTTTTTGGTTGTTCCTTTAAAATCCTTTGGTTTTTCTACTGGTACTACGCCTCTTCCTCTAGGACCTCTTCCCATCATTGGACCTCTCATCATAGGAGGTTTATTTTGTTCATTTTCTGCCATTATTCTAATTCCTCCTTTGAAAGTTGTGACAAGGCTATTTGTTTATATACTTCGCAAGTTTCCATTAGTTCTTTATGTGTTCCTTTTCCAACTATTTTTCCATCATCTAGTACAATAATTTGGTCTGCATTTAAAATTGTATTTATTCTTTGTGCTACTATGATTACTGTTTTATTTTCTGTTTTTTCTGCCAAGGCTTTTCTTAAATTTGCATCTGTTTTATAGTCAAGCGCTGAAAAGCTATCATCAAACACAAAAATTTCTGGGTCTTTTGCAACTGCTCTTGCTATTGATAAACGTTGCTTTTGCCCACCTGATACATTGCTTCCACCTTGTGCAATTTCTGATTTATAAGTATTTTCTTTTTGCTCTATAAATTCTGTAGCTTGTGCAATTTCAGCAGCTAACTTCATTTGCTCATCAGACATTTCTTCATTACTGTATTTAATGTTAGATTCTATTGTTCCTGAGAATAAAACTCCCTTTTGTGGAACAAATCCAATTACATTTCTTAATTCTTTTTGAGTTACATCTTTTACATTTACGCCATCTACTTTTAGTTCACCTGAAGTTACATCATATAAACGAGGAATCAAATTTACTATTGTAGATTTTCCACTTCCTGTACTTCCTATAATTGCAGTAGTTTTTCCTGGCTCTGCTGTAAAGTTTATGTTTGTTAGCAAATCTTCATCTGCATCTGGATAGCGAAATGACACATTTTCAAACTCTACTAATCCCTTCTTGTTAGGGTCTAAATGTTTTGGATTTTTGGGGTCACGAATGCTATTTTTCTTTTCTAATACTTCATTTATACGCTTTGCAGAAACACCTGCTCTTGGTAGCATAATTGAAATCATTGATATTACTAAGAATGACATTACAATTTGCATTGTGTATTGTAAGAAGGCCATAATATCACCTACTTGCATTATGCCAGAATCTACATTTTTAGCTCCAACCCAAATTGTTAAAAGTGAAATGCAGTTCATTATTAACATTAAAATAGGCATCATTAAGTTCATTGCTTTATTTACAAAAAGATATGTTTTCATTAAGTCCTTATTAGCTTTGTCAAAACGCTCTTCTTCTCTTCTTTCTGTATGGAATGCTCTTATAACTGAAATTCCTGTTAACATTTCACGAGATACTAAATTTAGTTTATCAATTAAAACTTGTAGCTTTTTGAATCTTGGCATTGCTACTGCAAATAATACACTTATTATAAATAAAATTGAGCCAACTGCTACACCTATAATCCATGCCATTGAATTATCACTACTTGCTAATACTTTAAGAAATCCACCTATTCCCATGATTGGTGCATATACAACTACTCTAAATAGCATATTTATTAACATTTGTATTTGTTGAATGTCGTTTGTGCTACGAGTAATTAGCGAGGCTGTTGAAAACTCTTTAAATTCACTTGTAGAAAAGCCTAATACTTTCCTAAATATTTTATCTCTTAAAGTTCTACCTAATTTTGCACCAACGCGTGAAGAAAGTAACATAATGCTAATTCCTGCTACCATGCTAAAGAAGGCTACACCTAACATTTGCAAGCCTGAAAGTACAATATATGTATTTTGATATTGTTCTATATTTATTCCTATTTCTTTATATTCTTCTTTTATGCTTTCTATTGCAGATTGCTCCATTATGCTAATTGGCATTTGGTCCAACTGCTCATTGAATTTTTCTAGCATACTTTGTGCTTGCATCGGATTTGCTTGTATCATGCTTTGTATGTCAGATGAACCACTTGGTAATATGCTTTGTTGTGTTTGTTCTTGATTATTTGGCAACATATTTTGTATATCTGTTTGGTTACTTTGCAATTGTTTTATATATTCTTCAGCACTAGTATTAATCATCCATAGTTTTGCCATTTTAACACTTAAGTTTTCAGTTTCTTCTTCAGTTAATTTATTTCTTACATATATTTCTTCATTTTCTAAAACCGGATATTTTTTTATATAGTTTTCATCTTGCTTAGATATAAGAGTATAATTTTCTAAAATGGTATTTGCTTCATTTGAAAACATTAAAAGCTTTTCCATAGTTTGCTTTCTAATTACTTCTGGTGCTGCACTTTCTATACCACCTTGCTGAATACCAACATTTACAATTTTAGATGTATAATCTGGTAAGCTTAAATCTGCCATTGCTTGTGCTATAAGTAGTAATACTATAATTATTACTGAAGGCCATGATTTTGTAAGATTTCTTAATATTTTAAACATTTTGTTTGTCTCTCCTTATGTTTCTAACTCTGTATTTTTATTTTAGAGCCTTATTCTCATAATTTATATTTTTATTATATTTTTCATCTATAATTATTTTTGCTTAATGCTTATTATAAATATCTTTTAATTTATATTTTCTCTATTTCTTCTTTTACTTTTGCAATACTGTCATTAGGGGTTGATGCACCTGCCATTATTCCAACTTTATTACAATTTTTTAAGGTTTCTAAAATATCGTTTGTTAATTCTTCTGGTGCTTCAATTCTAATTGTTTTATTGCAATTTCTTGATGCAATGTCATATAACTTATTTGTGTTTGAGCTTTTTCTTCCACCGATTACTATCATTGCATCTACTGTTTTTGATAAATTTTCAGTTTCTTCTTGTCTTATTCTTGTAGCTTGACAAATTGTGTTTTTAATATCTATTTGTATATTTGGAATATTAGTTTCAAGTTCATTTTTAATTATATCTACATACTTTTCAAATTTTCCTAAATTAAATGTAGTTTGAGATATAACAAGTAATTTTTTAATATTCATCTTTTTATATTTTTCAATTGCTTTTTGTAAATCTTCTTCTGTTTCGATAACTTCATATTGTTTTCCACAGAAGCTAGCTGTTCCTATAACTTCTGGATGGATTTCTTCTCCAATTAAAAAAATTGGTAGTCCTTCTTCTGCATACTCTTTTATTATTTCATGAATTGCAAGTACTTTTACACAAGTAGCGTCTATAATATCTAGTCCTAATTTTTCTGCTTCTTCATAAACTTCTTTTGTTACACCATGTGCACGAAAAATAACTCTTTTTCCTTTTGGATTTGGTATTTCAGACAAGTTTTCAATAACTTTTAAACCATTTTCACTTAAATTTTCCATTACTTGCGGATTATGTGTTAGTTCTCCTAAACAATATGTAACTTCTTTTTGATTTTTTGATAATTCTTCATTTGTAATATTTATTGCTCTCGTAATACCCATGCAAAAACCTGCAGTTTTTCCGACTATTATTTCCATTTTTATACCTTTCTTTTTTAATAGTTTTCTTGTTCAAATTTATCTCATTTTTTAACTAAATTTTTTATTAAGTTATTAAATAAGCTTTATTTTAATATTAAACTTTCTTATCATATTCACTAAGTATTTATTATGCCACATAAAATCTAGTATATTTTATCATAACTATTTATTAAATACAACTTGCATTTTTCATATTTTACAGAAAAGTTACAATTCACATTTCCTTAAAAATATTTTGTCAAATTAAGTGGTTTTTTGTATTGACAATATTTTTTAAAATTTGTAAAATTGTTTTGTAATACTAAAAATAAAGGAGATTTTTTAGTGGAAATATTATTTAAAAATAAAACAACTCTTTCTAAAAAGAATTATATGAATTTAGTAAAGTTTCATCAAATGAAAAATGGATGGAAGTATTGGCTATATACAGCTATTTTTTCACTTCTATTTATTTTTTGTATTTCTTTTCAAATTTCTGCTAAAAATTATTTAATTGCAGTTATAGTTTTTATGGCTTTTGTTGCATTTTTAGGTTATAGATTTATTTACCCTTATTATAAAACAAATAAGGAGCTAAAAAGCGATAAAATACAAAAGCAATTAATAAATTATTATATCTTTTATGATAAGTATTTTAAGGTAAAAAATGAGATTGCAAGTTCTAAACATAGATATAATAAATTATATAAAGTTTATGAAAATGAAAATTATTTTTATTTATACTTAAATGAAGATAATGCTTTTATAGTGGAAAAAACAGGTTTTATCGTTGGAGATTTAAAATCTTTTGAAAAATTTATTAAAAATAAAGTTGGATTTAAATTTAAAAAGGAAAATATTCGAGAACAGAAGTAGTTTGTAAGATTTTTATTTTAAAATTATAAGAAGCAATTGGATTTTGCAGTTTTTCTAAGATATAATCACATATTTGATATACTTGTTTTTTGAATTTGTTAGAATAATGTAAATTATATAGTTTTTTCAATTGGCTTTTCCTCAAACAACATTTTAATGAATTCTTCCTGTGAATAAAATACAATCTTACCTTCTTTTTTTTCTCTTTCAATATCTTCAATTTCTTTTTGAATTCTTTCTTCTAGTTCTTTTGTTAATTTCATAAAACTCACCTCTTTTTTATTATAAACACAAATTTATATAAAATGCAAGCTTTTTCGTTCGACATTTTTCAACAGTAATGCAAAAATTCAATATATTAAATCACAATTTATTATATTTTTTATAATATAAATTTTTTAAAAAAGTGTTACAGAAATACTGTAACACTTTTCATGAAGTTTTTAAAAGTGATAAAATGAATTTCAGGTTCACTTTCGTCTATAACGAAAACTCACCATCCATAACCATCATCACCATCAATTTCAATGGACCAACCCCACCTGACAGAAATTACATGTCCTTCGACTATGGCAACTTCCTTATCCCTATCATCTCCATCGGGCTCAAGATTGTAAGTTCGTCCTGCTCTGTCCATAAGTTGCCAATTTCCTACTTCCACAAGTTGCCAATTTCCTACTAACATAGGAACTTTTTTAAAGTCTTGAACTTTTGTAAAGCCTTGACGTTCGAAATCATTAACAATCCTGTATTTAATTTCACAGATTTCCTTACCATTTTCGTCAATGAAGCCCCATTTATCGCCAATGCAAACTGCTCCATAGCCCCAGCTGAATTTTCTTGTTGCATCATATTTGATTTCACAGATTTCTTTACCATTTCCATCAATGAAACCCCATTTATCGCCAATGCAAACTTCACAAAAGCCATGCCAACCAATCTCAGGTTTTACATCATCATACTTAATTTCACAAATTTCTTTGCCATTTAAGTCAATGAGACCTTTTTTATTCCCGACTTGAACTACTGCGAACCAAGGAGGAACCATACGGCCAAAAAATTCTCCTACTTTGTCATACTTAATCTCACAGATTTCTTTCCCAGTGTCGTAATCGACTGCGCCCCATTTGTTTCCAATCCGGACTGATGCTAGATGACCTTTACCAGTAAGATTATCCACCTCATCATACTTGATTTCAGAAACTTCTTTGGCAGTATAGCGATCAACAAACCCCCATTTGTCTCCAATTCGAACTACAACTGGATTGCCAGATCTAAAGCAATAACAATCATCGTACTTAACTTCACAGATTTCGCCGCCATTGAAGTAACCAATAATACCCCATTTGTCTCCAATACGAACCCGAAGTGGATAGGCATATTTTTTAAGTTGCACTTCGTCGTACTTAAACTCAGAAACTTCTTTTTCTGTGAGATAGTTAATAGTACCCCATTTGTCTTTAATCCGAGCTCGAGCAACTACGGGAATTGCCGAATCCCACCAAACATCCTCAAGTGCTTTCCGTCCGTCTTCAAATAGTATTTCGTCGTAATGATTTGACATACTAAAACCTCCTTAAAACTATTTAGTTTTACTTTGTTGTTCTTTTCATAATCAAAAAAAGGATTGATATAAAAAGTATCTAACTTTATAATTATATCATGCATTATTTTAAATGTCAAATACTTGAAAAGATTTGCTTGGAAAGATTGCTTGGATTTAATGGTCCACCTAATGCATTAAATGGTTTTCTAATTTAGCTGTTCCTATCATCCTTATTCTTATACATATTTATCATATCTTTAAAGCTTATTTTACTTCCATAATTCAAAATAGCATTTGAATAAATCTTAATAGATACATTAGCAATTACCAAAATGGTTGCAACTAGTACAGCAATTGATATTGCAATTTGTGATGTAGTTGCTATTCCCATCATAATTCTAAATGGCATACAGAATGGTGATGAAAATGGAAATATTGAAGCAAATACATTTAAGTTACTAGTTGGATTCATCATAGTAAAGTATGATAAATAGAATCCTATAACAGCTACAATAGCTACTGGGCCATTAGCTGTTTGTACATCTTCTGGCTTGCCTACTGTTGAGCCTGTAAGTGCGTATAATAAAGCATAAGTAGCATAACCTAGAATAAAGTAAATTACTGTAAATATTGCAAGTGTTGGTGTAATTTGAGATAAATCTAATACACTCTCAAGTGCTCCTTCTGGTAAGCAGAAATATGCACAAGTAGCTGCAACTGTAATAATAACTGCAACCTGCACTAATCCTACTATTCCTATACCTAAAGTTTTTCCTAATACAATAGTTCTTGGCTTCGTTGAGGTAACTAATGTTTCTATAATTTTTGAAGTTTTTTCTGTTGTAATTGATGTAGATACTTGGTATGCACAAAAATAAATTGCATAGAATAATACTAATGATAATAGCATTATAACAAAAACATTGCCTTTAACTTCTTGTTCTCCTGTTTGTTTTAATTCATATTCAAACATCGGTTTAAAATCTTGTAATTGTGCTTCTGTATAACCTAACTTAGATAACTGTGCATCCGTATATAAATTACTTAAAGCAATAGTATATTCTTCTGGAATACTATTCATCATTGTAATATCTTCTAAAATATATTCTACCTTTACAGTGTTATTTTGCTTAGTAATAACTAGTGCTTCTTCTATCTCTCCTGCTTCTATTTTATTTTTTATTTCTTCGTATTGAATTTCAGAATTCGCAATTTCAAATTTATAGCCCAATTGCATATCATTTAATTTTTCTAACATTCCATTATAGATATTTTCACTATCTACTACTAATACTTTGCTAAAATTTTCTTCTGTTGCTTCTTCTGTATCACTTGATTCAAAAGCTTTTATGATGTTTGGTATGTTAAATCCTACAACTATCATTATCAAAATTATTAAAGTTGATATTAAAAATGACTTTTTGCTTAGCATATCTTTAATTGTATATGATGCTACTACCCATACATCCTTCATTACTACTCACCTACCTTTTCAATGAAAATATCATGTAAGCTTGGTTTCATTATTTCAAATTTCTCAACTCTAATATTATTTTGAGCAAGTAAGTTAAATAATTTATAGCCTTCATCTTCATTTTTTATGTTTATAATATAGTCATTGTCTTTGCTACTGTATATTTTTAAGTTTGCATCAGCTATTATAGAATCAGCATTTTCCACAGTACTTAGCATTATTTTATTTGCAGGATAAGTTTCCTTAATTTCCTTTAAGTTTCCTTGCAAAACTGTTTTTCCTTTATCTAAAATCAAAATATCTGAAGCAAATTCTTCAATAGAATGCATTTGATGACTTGACATTATAATATATGTACCTTTACGAACAAGCTCCAAAATTACATTTTTTAAAAGCTCTGTATTAACTGGGTCTAAACCACTAAATGGTTCGTCTAATACTAATAACTCAGGTTCATGTATAATTGCAGTAATAAATTGTATTTTTTGTTGATTTCCTTTTGACAATTTTTCAGGAGTTACTTGTAAGTATTCTTCTACTTCTAATTTTTTTGCCCAGTAAAGTAGGTTTTCTTCTGCCTTTTTCTTATCCATTCCCTTTAATCTTGCAAAATACATAATTTGCTCATATATTTTTGTTTTTGGATACACACCTCTTTCTTCTGGCAAATATCCAAAGTTTACATGTTTTCTTTCTACATGCTTTCCATTCCATGTAATTTCTCCACTACCCATTTTGATTATGCCTAAAATCATTCTAATTGTGGTAGTTTTTCCTGCACCATTTGTTCCTAAAAGTCCATAAATACTAGGACTTTTCATTTCAAAGCTAATATTGTCTACTACCTTCTTTGTTCCAAAACTTTTATTTACATTTTTTACAACTAATCCCATAAAAGCTTTTCCTCTCTTTCTTTATTTAATTAGAGCATTTTTGAAAGTTATTTGTAAAAATTCTTCTCTAACTTTTTGCTTCTAAAAATAATTAGATTAATCAACCGATGGAATTAGTATAGCATAAATAATCTTAAATGTATACTAAATGTTACTAAAAAAAATTGATTTATCTTCAAAAATTTGTTCTGTTCGCTTGTGTTTTATCAAATAATGTTATATAGTTATAAATAGAAAATGAGAATAAGCAGAGTGCGTTGCCACCTTTTAGCTCTTTGATGTATACATATTACTCCACGACCAGATATACCACTTTTAAAAAGTAATGTGTTAGCTAATTTCTATGATTGCAGTTTAGATTATTTATTTGGATTAAGTAATAAAAATATAAAAACAGATAAAAAAGAAATATATTAGTGGAAATTTATGTCAACTGTACACAAAATAAAAAGTAGTAGAATTAGCCAATTAATGCTAAAAAATTAGGTTTTGGCTTTTTTATGTGGATGTTCCTTAAGATAAAAATCCTTTACATTTTGTCTAAATTGCGATATAATATATTAAAGGCGATTAAAGTAGGAAATTTCTTGCTTTTATCAAATATACTATATAAGGAGGGATAAAATGAAAAAAAGTATAGTCAAAGTTATTTTACTTGTTGTTGTAACTACTGGTACTGTTACGGGAGCTGTTATTACTTCAAAGGTTATGAACAATAATAGTTTCTCTAAAGAAATAAGCAACCCAAAAATATTAAATTATACTAAAAAAGAAAATTCTGAAGAAGTAATTACGGAAACTAAAACGGCTGTTACGGAAGCAGAAAAAGAAGTAATCGAAGCAAATGAAAAAGTAGAAGCCGCTAAAGAAGAAGAGAAAAAGGTTGCAACAGTTAAAGAAGAAGCAGAAAAAGAAATTACAGAGGCTGAAGAAACCATTAAAAATGCTGAAGCAACTGTAGCAGAAGCGAAAAAAACATTGGAAAGTGCTGAAACAGAAGAAGAAAAAACTTCTTTAAATGCCAAAATTAAAGAGGCTGAAGCAAAAGCAAAAAAAGCTGCTAAAGTAAAAGAAGAAGCTGAAGCAAAAGCAAAAAAAGCTGAAGAAGATGCTAAAATCGCAGAACAAAAAAGAAAAGATGCTGAAGCTGAACAAGCTAGAAAGGTTGCTGAAGCTGAACAAGCTAGAAAAGCTGCTGAAGCAGAACAAGTTAAAAAGGTTGCTGAAGCAGAAAGATTAAAAAAAGAAGCAGAGGAATCCGAAAATGCTAGAAAAGAAGCTGAAGAGGTTGCTAATAATGTTGTCGAAACAAAAGTAGAAAGTGAACCACTTCATTCGACTCAAAAATCAACAAATAATACAACTTCTGCAAACAATGCTATTGAAACCAAAAAAGAAGAAACACCAAGTGGTAGAACACTTACTGATGAACAACTTCAAAAAATGTTAGATGCTGCAAAAAAAGGTGAAGAAGCCGATAGACAGGCTTATGAAAAAGCATACGAAGAAAAGTATGGTAAAAAACCGCCTGAAGAAGGAAAAACGAATGTTGAATTCCATTATTATAGTACAAATAAAAAACTAACAATTCGTTGTAGAGAAGATTTTTGTGGTGATAGTAGTCATATCTGGTTTGTAGAATTACAGGGTGATCTAGACAAGTGTGAAGGATTTACTGATTCTAATGGTAAACAAGTATCTACAATGTTATTAGGAAGACGTGCTGATATAACTGAAATTACAGTTACTGCACCTGCTGCAAAACCTGGATATAAATTTGTTGGATGGGAATTAATTTCTTCAAAAAGAATCACAGAAAGTGAATATGGTGAAGGTGTCCTTACGGGTAAATATATAGCAACTTACGAAAAAATTTAATTTTGTGAACAAGAGGGAAACTTCTTATCTAGGTTGTAGTAAAGGAAGATAGCAATTAGAAGTTATCTTCCTTTTTTTGTGAAAAAAATCGATTGACAAAACTTCGGGGGACTATACTAATAATAGTATAGATCTGAAGATATTAAAATTGTAAGGGATATAACTCTTAACCTAATTGGAAAAAGATACAATATCTCTATAGAAGATTCTCAATATGGAAAAATAGAAATAAAAGATTCTACAGCAATATCTGGTCAAAAAGTTAGTATTGTGGTTACTCCTGATGAAGGATACGAGTTAGATACACTTATTGTAAAAGATAATACATTTAATATGCCAGAAAGTGATGTAATTATAATTGCAGCTTTTAGAGAAAAAAATGTTGTATAATGTAGATATGATATTTCATAATCTCCCATATAAACTTTGTTATCTATCATTTTCATAATTTTTGTTGTTTCATCTATTATAGTTTTTTTATTATTATCTTTTTTATATCCTAATGGAACAATTCCCGGTAGATGTCCAGACTTAATTGCACCATTTAAGCCAAACTTTGTTCTTTCACTTACTATCTCTATTTCTAGTTGAGATAAAACAGTTAACATTCTTACAAAAAATCTTCCATTGGCAGTAGAAGTATTTACATCATCTCTATCACATACTAAATAAGTATTATATTTTTCTAACTGGCTGATAAGTTCTTCTAAATCACGAACTGAACGAGTAACTCTGTCTAGCTTATATGCTACTATATAATTAATTTTACCTTTCTTCATATCTGCTAACATTTCTTGAAATGCTGGTCTATCTTCCATATTTTTTGCTGATATTCCTGCATCTTGATAAACTTTAAATACTTCATATTCTTTAAATTTGCATAATTGTAATAGTTTTTCCTTTTGTTCTCCTAAACTAAATCCTTCCCTTGCTTGATTCTCTGTGCTAACACGAATATAAATCCCTGCAATTTTCTTTTTGATTATAGTAATCATCTTGCACCATCCTTTCGTTCAAAATAAAAGGCATCAAAAAAATCAACCTTTTACAGTTGATTTAATCATTTTCGTCTGGTGCGACGATTTTACTTATTGGAGCGGATGGCGTAGTTATCTACAACTTTTTTCTCTCACTTAACAATTGATACAAATATCAATCAATTTATTAAAGTATATCATAATTGGTATAGATTGCAATAGTAAAATAAAAAAAATTTTTCAAAAAATTTGTTCTGTTCGCTTGTATTTTATCTAATAATGTTGTATATTCTCAACTTAAACACTTTTAAAAAAGTAAAAAGCCCCTATGTGTTGATATACAACAAATTGGAGCTTTAAAGTATAAATTTTTTTATCGTAAGTTTTTTTACTGGATTTCATAAAATCTGTTAAAGCGATTGATATAGAAGCCTTTACAATTTTTTTAAAATTTTATTTTAATACAGAATAAAAGTCAATAGATGTTTATGAATTGTAAAATAAATGATAAATAGTTGAAATATTTACTGAAAACTTACGCAAATTTCTCTATAAAAACTTGACATTAAAAGTATTGATATAACTAGATTATACGACTTTAGGCAGTTGAAAAGTGTTTAAGTTCCGAATTAAAAAAATTTTTCAAAAAATTTGTTCTGTTTGCTTGTATTTTATCTAATAATGTTGTATATTGGTAAACATAGGAAATGAGAATAAGCAGTGTGAGTGCTACCACTTTACATACACAGTTTTTACTGTGAGAATGGAGGTGGTGCTATATGGTAGAACAAGCTATGTTATTAATAATATACTTCCTTTTCTACAGTTTAGTAGGAATGACTATTATAGCATTTGCCTTGATTATTGCAATAGTAGTAATTTTGAGCAAATAATAAAAGCACCACATATGCTCATGCCAAGCTTTGTGGTGTTTTACCTAATTTTTATGGTAGCACACATTTCTGTGGCTCTCATTTTCTATGTTTAATTATACAGTTATTTTTTATATTTGTCAAATTTTTTAGAAATTAAATGGTACACTTTTTGTCCTATGTAATAAAATTTCATACCTATCTTTTACGAGTTAATTAGTTTAATTGTTAGCTTCATCATAAGCCAATCTTGTATCATAATTTAGCTTAATTTCTTCGGTACTAAGTGGTCTTGTATAGAAACGGAGATTTTTTAAAGACATTTTACCGTATTGATAACCAGGACCTAGCTCAGGCCAGTAGTTACGATACCTACCTAAATCAAAGGTATCCGTTTTACCCATATATTTTTTTTTAAATTCAGTCCACTGTTCTATATTTAAATATGAAACTTTTTCTTCTTTTCCATTTATATAAAGTGAAAGTTTGTAACCAGTATAGTTTACTTTTTTTACATCAATTGCATTTCCAGTTTCTGATAAATTTAGAACCAAACTAAAGGTAATAGGCTCGCCTTGTTTAATTCCATATGGTATATTAGTATTCATACCATAAGTACTATTCGACCATTCAGAATAAATGTTATTTTTCCCTTCTATTTTGGCAAGAATGTTGGAGCCTTCACCGCGAAATTACCAAAGGTGAGTGTTCGCCTTCCTCCAATGCTTCAATCGAAAATAGAGCACATTTTCCTGAGTCGCTTACATCATTATTATCATAATCAAAATCTAAAAAAGACCCATTGCATATACCTGAAAACTCAAAGGTGAATCCATTATTGTATAAATCATTCAACGCTGTATTACTTTTTATAGATATATAGTCATTTTCACCATCAAATAAAAATCCTTCATTATTGAATCCACTTGTAGTTCCTAAATCTTGTTCTTCGAAATTATTTAGTTTCACATTATCTCCTAGTGCTTTTTCTATTTCACTTTGAGTCCATTTTTCTCCTTCTTCTTTTTTATCCATCATTGCTGTATCTATGTTTAATATTAACCCATCTTTTATTGCAACCGAATCTCCTAATGACATTGATGCATATTTTTCCTTTAATTGCTTTATTTCTCCTGTTTCATAGTTTATTACCCAATTATTTTGTGATTTACTTCCATTTGGTAACTCATCTCCTTGTTTTACAAAATACCATCCGTCTGCATATGTATTTTCTTCATCTTGTATCATATGCCAATCTGGGTTTGATACATCTTTTTTTGATAATTTTTCTCCTAGCTTATCTGTTTCTTTTTTACTGATATTATAATTCATAATAGATAGATTTAATGTCTCTTGTTCTGATGCAGTACCATAACTTTTTACTGCTTTTTTAGTCTGCCCAATCAATCCGTTTTCTCCCAAAGTTAAATTTAGTGTTACCCTGCTAAAATTAGCATAATTACTATGGTTATTACTAATGCGATTAAAGTTATACCTTTTTGATTTCTTTTCATCATTTGTTTTCTCCAATCCATAAACAATTTATTTAATAATATTTTATTCTATTTGTTGGCGTTTGTCAACAAATGATAACAAATTTTTTTATAAAATAAATTTAGAATAAATAAATGGATAGGAGAATTTATGAAACTTTCAAACGCTATTAAACAAAGAATCCTTAATTTAATAAGTGAAAGGGACATTACTGTATCAAAGTTAAGTACTTTAGCTGGAATATCTCGTTCAACATTGTCTAAATTTTTATCTGGGAAGAGAAAATATCTTCATATTGAAATTATTGAATGCATTTGTGAAGCTTTAAATATTACTCTAAAAGATTTTTTTGATGATCCACTTTTTAATGATGTAATGTCAGAATAAAAAAGATAATAGAGTACTGTCAATACTACTCTATTATATCTTTTAAGTTAATCATAAATATTTATATTATTAAATAAATATAGCGCAATCTGATTTTGTTCTTCTTTTGTCATCTCCATAATTTTAGCCATTGCAAACATTATAAGATGATATTTAGCAAAATTTATTAAAGTCGTTTTATATTCATCATCAATTTCTTTTAACATACTATCAAATTTTTCAAACATTTTAGGCTTATCATATTTTAGATTAGTATAGCTACTATTACTCATACATATTGCTAATCTTAATTTATTTTTTATATTCATATCATTTATCATATCTATTAAATATTTTACTTTATCTGTTTCCATAATCAAATTACCTCCTTACTAAAATCTTGTATCATTATTTTTCTTTCTATTTTTTTCAATTTTATTGTTTTCTGGTATAGTTACTTTTCTATAAATATTATTAGCAATTTCATTATCATTGCTATCAAAAATACCATTTTTATATAAATCATCACTCACAATTTTATAATTCTTATCTTTATCATAGCAAATTCTTTTATGAAAGTGTTCCATAAGACTATGCCAAAATCCCTTGAATTTCTGTAATTCTTGTTTTATTTTTTCTTTTTCAGTTTGTAATTTATCTATAACTTTATCTTTAAGTGATAAATCTTTTTTTAGATTATTAATTTCATTGTCTTTTTGTTCTAATTGATATTTTAATAAACGATTTTCTTTTTCAATTTCAAATGCAGAGTGTTCAAAATCTTCAATCGCCATATTTAAGTCATTTACACCTCTTACTGTTTGAGTTATATCTTTTACTTCTTCATTATAATTTTTTAATTTTTCGACATTCTCGTTAGAAATAAGCATATTATTTTTATTTAATTTAGTTGGCTTTAAATTCTCTAATATCTCATTTATAGTTTTACTTTTATCCTCAATTTTTTTAGTTTGATTATTTGCTTCTTTTAGTCTTTCTTCTTTTTTCTTTAATTGTTTTTTTATTTCTCTATAATCTCCCATATCCTTAATGTTTATATCTCGATTTCTACCTTTTTGCTTTTTCTTTAGTAGTGAATTTTCGCAATAGACTTTATTATAAGATTTTATACAACAATTTCTCATTTCATCTTGTATTCTTTGTAAAGACTCTTTTGTAAAAACTTTTGATTTTGCTGGCTGTTTTCTCATACCCTTTTTATAGTTATCTTTTATTGGAACGCCTACTAAATGCAAATGAGGAGATATTTCGTCAAAATGTATTACTGCATTTGCAATTTTGAACTCTGGCACGATTTTCATTAAATCTTGTATTTGTTCTTTAAAGACATTAATCATTCTCCTTCTATAAGTCATATCCTTATCGTTCCAAAAGTCCATATCTCCAAGTTCTATTATAAATTCACAAGCTAAATCCTTTTGTTTATCTTTTGATATATGCTTAAAATAGTCATTTATTTTTCTATCTTCACGAGTTTGCTTTTCATTATATTCAATTCTTGCTTGTTCAAATTCTTGTAAATATAAGTTTTGAACATCTTTATATAAATTATCTGTTCCATAAATAATACAAATATTTTCTCTATCATTATCATAATCTCTTAAATTGTGTTTATTTACTTTTGAAAGTTGAGTTGAATTTTGTATTCCATTGTTTGAAAATGATGTCGTTTCTGATGGATTATTTTTTGCAATTTCTTTTGCTTTTGTGGTTTTATTTTTATCACTGCCTAAGTGAATAGAATATGCCAATTCTTCGCTCATCTTTTTACCTCCTTTAGAGATTGCTTCGTAGCACAGGAAGTCGGCTTTGCCGAACTTCCTAACCCCCTATGAGTTTTGACATCCTATCAAAACTCGGGGCTCTGCGAGGCAATAAATTTTATCAAAAATTGGATAAAATTTATTCAAATTAACTATCGCCACTTTCATTTTTACTTCGTAAAAACAAAACGTGCCACGTTAATTTTATTGTTGCAACAAATTATTTTGCCTTTTCTTCATTGTACCTTGCTGGTTTTACACCTACTGAAATAGGAGTAGGCTCTTTCATATATACTACACTATTATTTGTTTCATCAGGTATATAATCAAATGCTGTATCAATTTCTTGCATTCTAAATTTATCTTCTTCATTAATATAAATTATCCCAAATCTATATGTTTCCATTTTATTATTTGGATCTAAGTTATAATAATCTTCTAAAGGAAATACCCTAACAATAGCACTATTATTTTCCTTAAAGTTAAAATAAAATACTTGTTTATCTACATAGTAAGTTGCTTCTGTATAATGAACATCATAATATTGTCTTAATCTCATTATTATTTCGCCAAATTCTTTTTCGGGTAGATAATTACTAAATCTTACACTACCAAGTACATTTCCTAATATCATAGGCTTTGTTGTATCAATATAACCTTTATCATATAATTCTTGACAAGGCTTACAAATCGATTCTCTAAAATTTATTTGTTTAACTGATATTTCTGTACCTATCATTTCAAGTTCTATATCATCTACATATTTCATTATTAAATCAGATTGTTCTTTTCTTGTATAATCCTTCCAAGTTCTAGTTCTTTCTTGATATTCCTTATCAAGTTTAATTTTATTAATAAAATCAATATCTCTTTTTAGTAAAATATCTTTCGGAGTAAATCTTAATTCTTTAGTACATATAGTATTATTTAATTCATTTTCTAGTTCTTGAATAGCTTTTTCAACTGTTTTCTTTTCTTCGTTATATTCATTTAACTCGAAAACCCCATTGATATATGCTTTTTTTATTCTTTCTAGCTTATTTTTTTGCTCATTTATTTCTTTTTCTAATTGTTCTTTAGGTTCATCAAAACTTTGCTTAATCATTGGTAAAAAGAATTGGTTTACAACAGAATCATACTCTACTAATTCATTGATAAACTGACTAAAATAATCATTTATAATTTTTTCTTTAAACTCTATTTTGCAATCATTACAATAGTAGTAAAAGTAAGTGTTTCCATTTTTCTTTTTAGTTGCTTTACCACCTAAAATACGATTACATTTTGGGCATTTTAGTTTTTGCAAATACAAGTAGGTCAATGTTCTTTGATAACTTCTTGAGTTCTTTTTCTTTTGTACTTGACAATCTTCCCACATTTCTTTTGATATAATAGGCTCAACTACATCTTCGTAATAGGTAGGGTGTTTAGTATTTTTTCCGTGAATAAAATCTCCTTTATATATTTCATTTTCAAGAATACTAACAATAGTTGAATCACGCCAATTTTCTTTTTCCAATACTTTTTCTTTATTGAATAGATTACTTATTTTCTGATAAGATAATCCATTATAATATAAATCAAATATTCTAACTACAATATCTTTAGTAGAATAATCTATGACTAATTTTTTATCTTCGTGCTTATATCCTAATGGTGCAACGTGGGGTATATGACCACTTTTTATTGCCCCAGCAAGTCCTACTTTAGTTCTTTCACTTGTTCTTTCTATTTCATTTTGGCTCACACTCATTAATAGTCTTGAAATCATTTTACCGTTAGCACTAGTTGTATTTATTTCGTCATTTACACAATCTAAATAAGCATTATTTTCATCTAAAAAGGTCATTAAATTTTCCCAATCATATATACTTCTAGTTATTCTATCTAATTTTAATGCAACAATGGTATTTACTTTTTTTGATTTAATATCATTTTTTAATCTTTCAAATTCAGGTCTATGATTACCTGTTTTAGCACTTATTCCAGCATCTTGATAATAGTCAATTATTTCATAGCCTTTAAATTTACAAAAGGACTCTAGTCTTTCTTTTTGCTCTGGTAAACTAAAACCTTCACGAGCTTGGTCTTCTGTTGACACTCTTAAATATAGACCACATTTTTTCCTTTCATCATCCATTTATAAAACCTCCTATTTCAAAAAGAGGCATCAATATACACACTGGTATTATTGACACCTCTTAAATCTATTTTTTATAAGATATAATTTTATCAAAAACATATAATCAACCCCTATTAAACATAAGCAGTTTACAATAAATATTATATCACGATTTTTAGGAATGTCAAATTTTGACTTTTTATATATTTTTTAGATATTCTTCTAGTTCTGATAGTTTTATCTTTTTAGTCAAGTTAGATATGTAAACATCATTTGAATAATTAAATACTAAAAAAGTTATGTTTTTAATTATTACTCTATGAGGTTCTATATATGCAATATTTGTCTTTTCAATTTTTCTAATACTACCATTAATAAATTTTGGAGTAACTTTAGAAAACTCGCATATAAATTTTAGTCTTTGTTTTAGGCTTTCTTCAAATTGTAATTCCTCTTTAATTATCTTAACCATAAAAATAATCCTCCTTTCATTTTGGAAGATTTTTTCGCTAAGCACAAAAAAATCAACCAGTTTAATTCTGATTGATTTTGTATCTACTGTTCTCTAAAGTTCGAACAGATACGTCGTTGGAGCGGGTAACGGGAATCGAACCCGTACTATCAGGTCGGAAGCATGACATTCTACCATTAAATTATACCCGCACATTTTTTATTATTATAAAACAAAATAAAAATAAAATCAACTTTATGAATATTTTTACAAAATTTGCCAATAATACAGGTATGAAAAAAATATCTTTAATAAAAAATCAAGAGCTATTTCAGGGTGAAAAATACATTAATTCAAGTAAAAATTATTTTGAAGGTTGGTATTTTAAAAATACCAAGCCTAACCATGCAATTTCTTTTATTCCCGGAATAAACATAGATGAACATGAAAAAAAGGCATTTATACAAATTATTACAGACACTACATCATACTTTGTAAATTTTAGTATTGATGATTTTAAATTTTGCACTGATCCATTTTATATAAAAATTGGTGATAATTTTTTCTCTAAAAATAATATTCATATTAACATTAATGATAATTCTCAAAATCTTGCAGTATATGGAGATATAAAATATTCTAATGGCAAAAATATAAATACAAATTTTTTAAATCCAAATATAATGGGACCTTTTTCGTATATTCCTTTTATGGAATGTAATCATGCTATACTTAATATGAATGTAACTGCTAACGGTTTAATTACAATTAATGATAAAAGAATAATATTTGATAATGATACTGGATACATGGAAAAAGATTGGGGCTGTTCTTTTCCAAAGGCATACATTTGGTGTCAAGGAAATGATTTTGAAAATTCAAATGCATCTTTTATGCTTTCCATTGCAGATATACCTTTCAAACTTTTTAATTTTAAGGGAATTATTTGTGATTTATTAGTAGATGATAGTGAATACAAATTTACAACTTATAATAACGCTAAATTGATAAAATATGATATAAATGATAATTTTTTAAATATAATTTTGAAAAAGGGACTTTATTCCTTAACTGTTACTTCAAAATTTAGTAATAGTTCTAGGCTTTTTGCCCCTGTTAAAGGTAAAATGTCAAAAGATATTTTTGAAAGTATATCTTCTTTGGTTACTGTGACTTTGCAAAAAAGTAATCGTATTATCTTTTCAGATACCAGTAAAAACTGTGGACTAGAAATTGTTAATTAATGTAATTACTATACTATATCATTTATATTCTGCTACTATCATTCAGTACATTTAAAAAATATAAATCTTGTAAAAATTATGTAAATGTTGTATAATATAAATATGCATAATATTTATTTATGCACTTTTTTCACCACACATTTTAATAACTATTAAGGAGGTGCACATGGTGAAAGAAAATGAGAAACGGTATAAGTGCGATGTTACCGGTGAACCTATTAATCCCGCAGTGGATTGTGCAGACTGTCATACTCGCAGTTGCATGGTAAACGTTGGTTCCCTCGCAGAGCCGGAGCTCCTTGATGAGTACAAAGAAAAAGATTCTGATGAAGAGTCTAAAAAGTAATCTTCAAGGTAAAACTTAAATGTGTGTAATCTATTTGGTTACACACATTTTTATTGTGATAGAATATTGAATAGTATATCTTTATATGTAAATAATTAAATCTTGAGAACTAAAAATCTATATGATATAATGTACTCGTATTATAATTAAATGCTATACTGTAAAAATAAATAATATTAGGGAAATAAAAAATATGAGTAGTTTTGTATTAAAAATAATTGCCATGACAACTATGTTAACTGACCATTTAGGAGATTCTATATTTAATTATGCTAATTTTATGAATGTAATTGGAAGAATTGCATTTCCTATATTTGCTTTTCAAATTTCTGAGGGATATATACATACAAAGAATCTTAAAAAATACTTTTTAAGGCTTTTTGTATTTGCACTTATTTCACAAGCGCCCTTTATGCTTTTTCTTTCAATGTTTTCTAGTGGATTTACACTTAATATATTCTTTACTCTATTTTTAGGACTACTTTCTATTCATTGCTATAACTCTGTTTGCAGTTCTAATTTTACATTTTTTAAAAATAGTAAATTAGATAATATTATAAAAAAATCATTTGGCATTTTTATCGCTATTTTTATTGGTATTTTAGCAGAAGTTACTCATTGTGACTATGGCTTTTTTGGCATAGCTATTATTTTCATATTTTATGTTCTTAAAAATCATAAAGCATGGTGCACTCTTGTTTATATTATTTGTTGTATTTTAAAATATGCTAAACAGCTTATTTTTTCATATCATATTTACTATTTGCTTTTCTGCTTATTTACTATTCTTCCTATCATCTTTATAAATTTATACAATAAAAAACAAGGTAGAAAAATAAAGTATTTACTTTATATCTTTTACCCTGCTCATTTACTAATTTTATATATTTTATTTGGTGTTTTATTTTAGTTCCTATTTTTGAGTTGCAAAATTTATTCCTCTTGCTACAACACTTGACATATTTTCAATTAATTCATCAATTTCTTTTGGTGTTACAATAAAATTATATTCTTCTGGCGCTAACACTTCTTTTATCATCTCATATTTATTTTCTTCTTGTAATTGATTTAAAAATTCATTTGATTTTGCTTCTTCTTGAACTTTTTTTATGAATAAATCTAAGCTATCTGCTGCTATTGTAGCTGCTTCTACAACTGTCGGAACACCTATTGCAATTACTGGTATTCCTAAAGTATTTTGTGTAAGCTCTTTTCTTTCATTTCCAACACCTGCACCTGGCACAATTCCTGTATCTGCAATTTGTATGCTACTACTTATTCTTTCTATGCTTCTAGATGCTAAGGCATCAATTACTATTAGTAACTTAGGGTGAATATTTTGCACAATTCCTTTTAAAATCTCTAATGTTTCAATTCCAGTTGTTCCAAGTACACCAGGTGATACTGCACTTACTTCTCTAGTGCCTTCTGGTAATACCTCTGGCATATATGTTAGTAAATGTCTTGTTATATCTATGTCTTGTATTACTTTTGGGCCTAATGCGTCTGGTGTAACATATAAATTTCCAAGTCCTACTACTAAAAGTGGGTCTTTTTCTGTTATTAAATTGGCTATTAAGTTTTTTAGCTCTTTTGTCACAACTTCCGATGCTTTTTGAATATCGTCCTCCCCTGCTATTTTCATGTTTTTAATGTCTATTGTAATATAGTTTCCCTTCTTTTTTCCTATTGCCTGCTCTCCATTTTCATTTAATACTTTTACCTTTGTAATTTTAATATTTTCGTTATAATCCTCTTCTTCGGTTTCTATTCCATCTACTTCATTTTCAATATTATTTGCTTTACGGTATAAATCTCTTCTTTCTAAGGCTAAATCTGTTCTAAAATTCATCATAAAAAAATACCATCCTTCCCTTTTTTATTATTGGAAAATTTGGTATTTTTTATTCATATTTTGTTATTATCATTTTGAACAATACCTGCAAAGTATAGCTTCTAATCCCACATCCAAATCAATCAATCCTACTTTATAATTTGCATCTAAATCTATAAGTTCTCCTAATATTTTTCTTAGCTCATCTTCTGAAAAATATTTAGATTGCATTTTATATTTGCTTACTAAAAACATTTGATTAGGCTTTAAATTCATAGCTACTGCTAAATCCTGATAATTCTTTTCTGCTATCTTTATAATATATAACTTTTTAAAATGATTATATAATGTAATTAAAATCTTCTGAACTGGTTCTTTATTTATAACTAAGCCGTGTAATACTTCTAGTGCTTTTGCTGTTTCCTTTTTTCCTAAATTGTCTGTTAAGTCAAAAATAACTGCTTGTATTTGCTTTATACAAAGCTTATCTATGTCTTGCTTTGTAATATTATTCCCTGCACCTTTATATTCTATAAGCTTTCTAATTTCATTTATTAAATCTTGCATACTCGTTCCGTGAACATTCTACTAAATATTTGCAGGTTGCATCATCTATTGTTACTTGGTATGCAGAACAAATCTTTTTTAAGTTAGCAATTAAATCCGGTAATTTTAGAAGTGCAAATTCCTTTACTTCTCCTATTTTTTCAATAGTTTGATATAATGTATTTTTTTCTACTTCTTGTTCTATAAAAATTAAATCTACTGCATCTTTTAATTCATCTTGATTATTTTCAATATAGTTTGCTACTTTTTCTTGCAATGTCATTTTTTCACTTATTATATTTGACTTTTTACTTTTTTTACTTAATGCACTACTTTCAGTTTGTTCACTGATATTATTTTTATTTTCTATATTATTATCATTTTTATTAGCTTTTGATTTTGAAGATGTCTTTTTTTCTTTTTTAAATAATCCTGTATTTTTAGCTATGATTAATTTCTTAGGAAATCCAAATGCAGGTGTTTCTAAATCTGAAATAAGATTTTCTGCATTTTCTTCATCAATTTGTATATAGTTAATTCCTGCAATTAATTCTCCAAAATCTTTTTTTAGCTTTTTTACTTTTGCTTCTAAAAGATATGTTTCTTCACCATACATTAAGTATATAGACATTATAGATTACCTTTCATTATTTATTATTTTACTAAATTATTAATTATTTTAAATTGACATTTTTAGTATGTTTTATCAATATTCTATCCATTTTGCTCCATTTTGTTTTATTTAAGTCAAGTTCATTTTTCCTTTTATACGTACTTTTTGACTTATCTATTTTGCGTTTTACAATTTCTCTGCAAATTTTGCTGAATGTGCATGGCAAATAGCTGCTGCCATGCTGTCGGTTGTATCGTCTAGCTTTGGCAAGTTTTCTACATTTAAAATGGTTTTTACCATTTTCTGTACCTGTATTTTATCTGCCCTGCCATAGCCTACCACTGCTTGTTTTATTTGAAGTGGTGTATATTCATAAGTAGGTATTCCTTTTCTACAACCTACTACTAAAATAACACCTCTTGCTTGTGCTACATTTATTGCAGTTTTTGCATTATTATTAAAGAATAATTCTTCTACTGATATTGCATCAGGCTTGTATGTATCTATTATATCTTCTAAATCATTGTTTAATTTTAGTAATCTTTGTGGGAATGATTCTCCTGCTTTTGTAAGTACAGCACCTGATGTTATAAGTTTAAATCTATTTCCTATATAATCAATAATACTATAACCTGTTATTGCAAATCCTGGGTCTATACCTAGTATTCTCATTTGCTATTTTCCTCTTTTTAATTTATTAATTCTCAATTTTCCTTTAACTAAATGTATTTTATATTTTTGCTTGAATTTTGTTTTTAATTTGTATTTTTAATTTAATTTATATTTTGTACTTTTACTTTTTATCTAATCATTTGCCTTATGGTATTTTATTATAATTCTAAATACTTCTGCTACTGACCAGGCTTGAGCAAATGCTCCCTTTGCTTCATATGGCTTTGTCGAGTCATAAATTTCACTTATGCTTCCAACTGTAGAGCGATTATACATTTCTTCATAAAAAGTATTTTCTAAATTTTGTACAAATTTTGCATATTTTTCTTGTAGTTCTTTCTTCTTAGTTTTACTTTTTTCTGCATTTATAATATTTTGAAAACCATCTGCATATATTCCTAAAAGCCATGGCCAAGTAATTCCTTGGTGATAACTCATATCTCTTTTTATTTGGTCTCCTTCATATATTTCACGATAGCCTGGCTCTCCTTTTGCTAATGTTTTTAGTCCGTAAGGTGTTATTAGTTTTTTAGTAACTGTTTCAAATATTTCTTTTGCCTCTTCTAATTTAGGCTCTATAATTGGATGTGACAAACCTATTGCAAATAATTGGTTTGGTCTTATTTTGCTATCTCCTACTACATCATCTAAGCTTTTTCTCTTTTTATTGTAAAATTTCTTTATAAAGCTTTCTTTACATTTTTTTGCTAATTCTGTATACTCTTCTTCAAGCTCTTTATCTTTATACAATTTAGCATAGTCTATCATAATACATAATGCATTATACCATAAAGCATTTATTTCAACTGCTTTACCATTTCTTGGCGTTACTACTTTATTTCCAATTTTTGCATCCATCCATGTATTTTGTGTATATGGTGTTCCTGACGAAAGTAGTCCATCTTCTTTGTCTAAAAAGATATTATTTCCATCTAAGTCTATTCCATTTTTATAACTTTCTATTATTTTTTTAAGCACTTCATATAATTGTTCTTTTAATAATTCATAATCATGAGTATATTCTAAATATTTTCGCACTTGTTCAAATAGTAGAAGTGATGCATCTACACTATTATATAAAGGTCTATTGTCATAGCCTGAATAGCCATTTGGCACTAAACCATATTTAATGTCTCGAATACAAGTCAATAATACTTCTCTTGCTATTTTGAATCTTCTCGTAATTAAAAGTAAACCTTCAAATGAAATTAAAGTATCTCTTCCCCAATCTAAAAACCATGGATAACCTGCTAAAATAGTATAAAGTGCAAAAGATGGTCTATAAACAATAAAATTGTCTGAAGCTATCATGAAATCTCTCATTAAAATTTTATATTTATCTGTATAAGTCTTTTTGCTTTCTAACAAATCAGCATCATATAGCATTCCAGTAATTCTAGCTATTTCTTGGTTTATTATATTTCTTCCATCAATTTCTTCTATATTTTCTTCAAGTGAAAAAGTGAATGTTATAAATTTTTCTTCATTTGCTCTTAGCTTTATTTCATAAACGCCTGGTACAGCTAAATCCTCTTCTGCCCCTTGTCCTCTTTTTTCTTCTTCTATATAGTACATACCTTTAAAAATATCATTTTCATGCTTTACATATTTTCCTTCTGATATATACATATATAATGGAACTTGTCTATTCTCATTTACAATTATTTCTACTTTTTGTCCTTTTATGTCTTGATACAAATTAAATGTAGCATTTGGTGTAGTTGTATGGAAATCTCTAAAATTTATAATAGGTGCTATTGTGAACTTAGTTCTTTTATCATTATTTCTAATGTTATATAATATGCAAACTGTATTTTTTCCATAATCCATGCATATAAACTTCTTTATAACTGCACCATCTACTTCATAAGTATAAATAGGAACATAGTCTTTTTCAAATGAAGTTAAATATTGATACCCTTTTGAAATATAATTTTTACCAATATTAGAATACAATGGATATTGGTTTTCACCACTTTCAAAACACTCATCTACTTTTGATAAAATTATATGTCTATTTCCTGGTGGATTTAATGGTGCTACTAATAGTCCATGATATTTTCTAGTGTTTATACCTAGAATAGTGGAGCTACTGTAACCTCCTATTCCATTTGTAATTATCCAGTCTTTTTTGCTTCCTATTTCTAAAGATAATTGTTTTCCTTCATACTTCATTTGTAGTTTTCCTTTCTTTTTCTTATGTTTTTATATTTTTTATTTTCAACTTTTCTATTTTTTATTGCTAACTGTTTTAGAAGCTACTTCCTTTTTTTTCGTATCTAAATTTGATGTTTTTGTACTATTGCTTTTACTGTGCTTTCCTACACTTTCTTTATTTTTACTATTAGAATTTTTATTTTTTTCTTCTACACTTTTGCCTATTTTTGAAGTACTAGATTTCTTACTGTTATTTTTTAAATTTTTTCCATATTTTTCACTATTTACCTTATTTGCTTTGTCTATTGGCATACCTGCTTTTACTTTCATTTTTAATTCTGCTTCTTGTATTGATTCAATTCTATCTTTATATTTCTTGAAAAATTTACTTTCCTCTTTATTTTCTTTCTGCTTTTTGGTTTGTCTCATATTGTTATTTTTCTTGTCTGATTTTAGAGATTTCTTAGCATCCTTTAATCTGTCATTTAAAAGAACATATTTAGTGTCATTTTGCATATCTTTAAATTTTAAATCATCGCAAATTAATTGAATAATTGAAGCTGCAATAGCATCTGGATTATGTCTAACATATTCTCCCTCTAAATGAGATATTTCTCTTTGCATTAAGTTAACCCCTTCTGCTTTCGCCTTGGCTGCATCTATTGTAACTAACTCTTGCCCCTCCATATTATACTTTCTAATTACTTCTGGCATTATTTCTCCTGTATCATATATACAATATTCAATTACACCTTTTCCAGCATGATCATTAATTGCTTTAATATGATCTGATAAAGTATAATTATCAGTTTGTCCTTGTTCAGTCATAAGATTGCTAACATAAATTTTAAAAGCTTTACTTTCTTTTATTGTCTTTGCTACACCTTTTACTAAAAGATTTGGTATTACATTTGTATATAAACTTCCTGGGCCAATAACTATTGCATCAGCTTCTCTTATTGCTTCTAATACCCCTGGTGCGACTTTACAATTTGTTGGATTTATAAAAATTCTGCTAATTTTGCTTGTTTTTTCGTTTACTATTTGAGGAATTTTGTCCCTACTTTCAATAACTGTTCCATCTTCTAATTCCGCACAAATTTGTATTGCCTCTAATGTAACAGGTAATACTTTTCCCGTTATGTTAAGAACTGCATTTGTTTGTTCAATTGATTGTGTAAATTCTCCGCTTAATTGTTTCATTCCTAATAAATAAATATCACTAAACGATAAGTCTTTTAACCTACCCTGTGAAAATTTTAAATTCATTAAATTATTCATCACATTTTCATCTTCTGAAAGTGCAATTAAGCTTTCCTTAATATCATCTAATGGCATTGTGCCTAATAGTCTTCTTGATTCTGGAATAATCTCCCCATAATCTGATACTGTAACAATTGCAGTTAAATTATCTGTATATTTTTTAAGACCTTTTAATACTGCATTAAGACCTTTTCCACCACCAATAGCTACGATTTTAGGTCCTTGGTCAAATACCTTTTTATTATAAATTAAACTTTTAACTTTTGTTTCATCATCATCTACTCTGTTATCAGTTTCTTGAACTAATAATTCTAGTGTTCTTTTTTGCATATGAATCATGCCTAAAATAACAAATATAAAACCTATTACAAAGCATAGTATTATTTTTAATAATGGAATAAAGTCTAATACTTCTTCCGTTAAAATTTCTGCTACACCATAACAACATAATAGAATTCCTATTAAAATTAATAACATCCATCTTTTCATCTTTGCACTAGAACGAAACCATTTAAAAAAACCTTTCATATTTCCTCCCATTTTTCTTTTCTAAATTCTGTCTTGTACATTTATTTTTAAATTTATTATTACATTTATCTTTTAGTTTTTATATTTTACATTTAAACTTATATATTTAAACTTATATTCTTTATTCGCCAATTACCTTTACTTCTAGTTCTATCTCTTTACCGCATTTTTCAAGTACAGTTTTCTGTACATGTTCTATTAAGTCTAACATATCTTTTGCAGTTGCTCCACCTGCATTTACTAAAAATCCTGCATGCATCGTAGATACTTGTGCTCCACCTATTTTATAACCTTTAAGCCCACATTCGTCAATAAGCATTGCAGTTACAAAATCTTTTCCTCTTTTAAAAGTGCTACCAGCACTGGGCATTTGAATCGGTTGTTTTTCACTTCTACTTTTTGCATTAGAATCCATCTTTTCTTTTATTTCTATTTTGTTTCCATATTGTAGTTCCATTTTTACTTTCGTAATAACTACATTCATTTTAGAAAAAACACTATATCGATAATCGAATTTGCATTCCTCGTTAGTAATAGTATGAATATTTGTATTTTCATCCATATATGTTACTTCTGTAACAATATCTTTCATTTCTCCGCCATAGGCACCTGCATTCATATAAACAGCTCCGCCAATAGTACCGGGGATTCCAGCTGCAAATTCAAAGCCTGTAAGTTCTTCTTTTAAAAGTCTTTGTGCTAATATTGCATTTTTCACACCTGCACCTAATGTCAAAACTGCCTTATTTTCACATTTTTTTATCTCTATGCTATCTAATTCTATTTTAGCTACAATACCTCTAATTCCATTATCTTTTACTAAAATATTTGTGCCATTTCCTAATATCGTTAATGGAATTTTATTATCCTTTGTAAATTTTAGTATATATTTAAGAGCTTCTTCATCTTTTATTATAACAAAAATATCTGCTATACCACCAATTTTAAAAGATGTATGTCCGCGACATAGGTTCTTCTTTTTTCACAAATTCTATGTCTAATTCCTTTGTAAGTAACTGATAAATTTCAGTTTTATTCAAAAGACTTCTCTCCTTTTATTTTCATTTTATAAATTTCATTATATTCTATGCTTTTAAATTTTATCATTTTTTAGTATTGATTACAAGTTTTTAATTACATTTTTTATTTTGATTTTTAAATTTTATGTTAATAATTTGTATATAGTTTTGAATTTATTACGTTTTATTTTTAAAAAATTTTTTAAAAAATATTGCAAAAAATGTAGAATAATGTATAATCTCAAGTTTGACACTTTTTAAAAGGCAAAAAGTCCATAATGCAGTCATAGACTAGATTATGGACTTTTATGATAT
>CANRCF010000014.1 GCA_947629045.1 uncultured Clostridia bacterium
AACACAGAAGTCAAGCTCCAATGTGCCGACGATATTTGTGGGTTACCCTACTGAGACAATAGGTTGTCGCCAGATTTAAATATTCTCCGTTAGCTCAGTCGGTAGAGCGCTCGGCTGTTAACCGATAGGTCGTCCGTTCGAGTCGGACACGGAGAGCCATTAAGCTAGCAGTAATGCTAGCTTTTTATGTATTATGGAGTGATATCGAAGTGGTCATAACGAGCTGCACTGGAACTGCAGTACCTTCATTTTGGGGGCCGTGGGTTCGAATCCCACTCACTCCGCCAAAATAAAAAACACTAAAAAACCATACAATTACTAAAAAAGTATTTTGTATGGTTTTCTTGTAAAATGACTAATTTTTTTATCTTAAATCTCAGGTTGCATAGAAATAACTTCATCTGCTTCTTCTTGACTTAAATAATTATTTTCTACCATAGTAGAAATAACCTTTTTTTGTCTACTTAAAGTAAGGTTTAAATTAGCAGTAGGAGCATATACACTAGGAGCATTTGGAATGCCAGCCATCATTGTTGCCTCATATAAAGTCATATCTTGTGGTTCTTTATCTAAGTAGCCATTACAAGCTTCTCTAATTCCATAGTAGCCATCTCCAAAATAAATAGTATTTACATATAACTCTAAAATTTCATCTTTTTCATAACTTTTTTCTAAATCATTTCCCATAAACATTTCAGCTATTTTACGATAAGCATAATTCTTATCATTTGAAATGAAATATAAATTTTTTGCAACTTGCTGTGTGATTGTGCTACCACCTTCTAATAAATCACCATAACGAATATTAGTAATAATTGCTCTTACAATAGCAATTGGGTCAATAGCACCATGATCATAAAAACGATGGTCTTCAACAGAAATGACAGCATCTTTATAATATTTAGGTAAATCTTCTATCTTAACATAATTTTTATCATTCTGAATTTTTTCTATTTTATCTTTTAAACTAATTTCAGCCAGAGCATCTTTGTACATAGCGTGTCCATTATATACAAAAAAACCGAATACAAGAATTAAAATTAGTAAAATAATAAGGAGAATTCTTCTAATCCATTTAAACATATATCTTCAGTCCTTTCTGATGTATATTTAAAATTATTCTATAAAACTAACATTAAAAATACTCTACTAATATTTATTATACAATTTATATAAAAAAAATCAATTAATATTTTATTAAATTATTATAAGTAATTATCATTTTAGAATAAAAAATAAAAGTGTATGCATTTAATAAAAATAGCATACACTTATTTTTTTACTTAAAACAACTATAAATAAGATAAAAGTGACTTAAAAAGCCTAAGACAAAAACCCAGTCCCATTGTCTAAAGTATAATACAAATTAATCCTCCACTGCCTTCATTTACAATTCTCTCTAATGTTTCTTGAAGCTTTGCTTGAGCTTCTGCTGGCATCCTTGCAAGTTTATTCTGTAAGCCTTCATTAACAAGTTCATGTAAGTTCTTTCCAAATATATTAGATTCCCATATCTTTTTAGGATCAGATTCAAATTCAGAAAGTAAGTAATTAACTAAGTCTTCAGATTGTTTTTCGCTTCCAACAATAGGAGAAACCTCAGTTTCAATGTTTGCTTGAATTAAATGTAGGCTAGGTGCCTTTGCCTTAAGTTTTACACCAAAGCGAGAGCCTTGTTTTACCATTTCAGGTTCTTCTAATATAAGTTCATCAATAGAAGGTGTAACTATGCCATAACCGGTAGATTTAGCCTGCTCTAATGCATAAGCAATTTTATCATATTGTTTTTTTACACTTGCAAATTCTGTCATAGTTGTAAATAAAGCACCTTCATTGTCAATTTGAACGCCAGAAATTTCAGTTAACACTTGATAGAAAAGTTCATCATGTAATTGAATATGTACATGAACATTACCTTCGCCAAGATTAATTTCTTCTACGGTAGTTTTAGTAATTACTTTTGTAGCTTGAAGCTCATTAATACCACTATCAATTTGCTTTAAAATGTGAATATCAGAAAAAGCAGTTTGAATTTCTTGGTATAATTCTTGTTTTAGCCAATGGTCATCAGGAAGCCCATCAACCCATCTAGGAAAATCTATGTCAATTGTTTCAATAGGAAATTCGTATAAAATTTTCCCGAATATATCATTAATATCTTCTAAATCTAATCGTGCACAATCTGTTGGAATAACAGGAACTTGATATTTAGCCTCTAACTGAGATGCTAAACTTTTTGTATAATCAGAAAATGGATCGTCACTATTTAAAACAATTACAAAAGGTTTATTAAGTTCTTTTAACTCTTTAACTACACGCTCTTCGGCATTAATATAGTCTTCTCTTGGAATATCTGTAATACTACCATCTGTTGTAACTAAAATACCGATAGTAGAATGTTCAGCAATAACTTTACGAGTACCAATTTCAGCAGCCTCTTCAAAAGGAATGTCCTCCTCGTACCATGGCGTTTTAACCATACGAGGCATATCATCTTCTAAATAGCCTATTGCATTATTAACTAAATAGCCAACACAATCAACTAACCTTGTTTTAAATTTTAAGTTATCACCAACTGTAATTTCCACAGCTTCATTTGGAACAAACTTAGGCTCTGTGGTCATAATGGTTCTGCCTCCCGCACTTTGTGGAAGCTCATCACGAGCACGTTCCTTTTTGTATTCGTTATCAATGTTTGGTATAACAAGTAAATCCATAAAATTCTTAATAAATGTAGACTTTCCGAGTACGAACAGGACCAACAACACCAACGTAAATGTCACCATCAGTACGTTCTGCTATATCTTGATATAATTTTAAATTCTCATTCATGAATATTTTAAACCCCCTCTAAGAAATGTTTGTACTAAACTTTATTTAATGTATATTAGCTATTCCAAAAGTTATGACAAAAATTTGAAAAAAATTATATACGATAAGTAAAAAGTTAAATGTAATTCTACATTAGTAAAGTATTAAAATAGAAAATTCTTAAAATCAATTGACAAATCATATTACAAATAATAGAATTAAATAATAAGAAGGGCTTATATAAAAAATATAGTCACACAAGAAAAAATAAAAGGAGGAAATAAAAATGGGAGTAGCATCACTTGTATTAGGAATTATAGGAATTTTCACAGCAGTAACATTTATAATCTCACCACTTGGTTTTATAGGGGTAGTTGTAGGATTAATTTTAGGAATTGTAGATGTAGTAAAAAAAGGTAAAACTGGTCAAAATGTAACAATGGGAATTGTAGGTATTGTAATATGTGCAATTATGGTAGTAACACTTTTAGTAGAAAGTGCAATCATGCTACTTGGGGTAGGTACATTTTTAATGGCATCAGATTCATTATCATTATCAGATATGTCATCTAATGTATCTTCACAAGAGGTAGAAACATTTAATTCTAGATTTAAAAGTTATCAAGGAAACATTACAGGATCAAGTGTAAGAGCTTTATTAAATTCGGTAAACTCAAATAATATAATATATGATGATCATATTATTACTTGCAAATATAATGGAACAACAATGAATACTACTACAATTAAAAGCCAAATAAGTGTAGGACAAAAGTATAGTGTAAAATTTGGCTATGATAGAGAAGGTTATATAAATACTGTAAACATCACAGGAATTTATTAAAATACCTATAAAATTAATAAATAGAAATTATGCTGAAAAATCCTAAAAAATAATTATAATTTAATATAACTTATGAAAGGAATTATTAAAAAATGGCAATAGTTATAAATGGAAAAGAACTAGCTCAAAAAGTAAGATTAGGATTAAAAGATGAAGTAGAAAATTTAAAAACAAAAGGAATAAAGCCTAAACTTGCAGTAATCATGGTAGGAAATGATAAAGCATCTGAAGTATATGTACGTAATAAAAGTAAAGCTTGTAATGAAATTGGAATAGAATTTGAAGAATTCTTGATGCCAGAAGAAACGACAAGAGAAGAACTATTAAATCTAATAAAAGATTTAAATGAAAGAAAAGACGTTAATGGAATTTTACTTCAAAGCCCAATTCCAAAACATCTAGACATAAGAGAAGCTTTTAATACAATAGATTATAGAAAAGATGTGGATGGTTTTCATCCAATAAATGTAGGGAAACTAGCAATAGGTGAGGAAAGTTTTGTTTCGTGCACACCAGCAGGCGTAATGAAAATGTTAGAAGAATATGGAATTAATCCAGAAGGAAAAAGAGCAGTTGTAATTGGTAGAAGTAATATTGTGGGTAAGCCATTATCACAGCTTTTATTAAATGCAAATGCAACGGTAACTATTTGTCATTCAAGAACACAAAATATTAAAGAAATTGCGAAAGAAGCAGATATCTTAGTTGCAGCACTTGGAAAACCAAAATTTGTAACAGCAGATATGGTAAAACAAGGAGCAGTTGTAATAGATGTAGGTATTAACAGAAATGAAGAAGGAAAGTTAATAGGTGATGTTGATTACGAAAATGTAGAACCTATAGCATCATACATTACGCCAGTTCCAGGAGGGGTTGGACCTATGACAATTGCAATGCTTATGTGCAATGTAGTTAAGGCTGCAAAACAAGACAGCGGGACGGGGATTTTGTCTTAGAAAAAATTAACATTAAAGAAAAATAATTATATTTAAAATGGATAACTTACTTTAAAAATAAAATTATAGAAAATAAAATTAGGGGAAAATTAGGGGCAAGATAAAACAAAAAGGAGATAAGAATTATGCAAGTTATTTATCAAGCTCAAAAAGAGTACCCAGAAAAATTAGAAAAAATTTATGCACCACCTGCAAAGCTATATTTGCTAGGTGATGCTTCTGTTTTAAATAGGACATCAATAGCTATAATAGGTTGTAGAGATGCAAGTGAATACGGAAAAAAAGTAGCATATAATTTTGCTTATGAACTTGCTAAAAAAGGAATAGTTATTGTAAGCGGTCTGGCTAGAGGAATAGATATATGTAGCCATTTAGGTGCAATAAAAGCAGGAGGCAAAACAATAGCAGTTTTAGGAAGCGGTTTTGGGCACATTTATCCATCAGAACATAAGAAATTCTGCAAAGAAATTCTGCAAACTGGTGGTGCAATAATTTCAGAATATGAATATAATAAAAAGCCTGAAAAAACGAATTTTCCTGTAAGAAATAGAATAATAAGTGGCTTATCAGAAGGGGTTTTAGTAGTAGAAGCTAAAAAGAAAAGTGGCACACTTATTACAGTAGATTATGCATTAGAGCAAGGAAGAGAAGTATTTGCAATTCCAGGTGAAATAGAAAAGGAAAATTCTTATGGTACGAATGAATTAATAAAGCAAGGTGCAAAGCTTGTTACAAATATAGAAGATATATTAGAAGAAATAAAATGTGCCTTGCAAAAAACGAAAATTATGATATAATAATGTCGATTAAAAATTGGGAGGGCAAAATAATTGCCAAAGTTTTTTGTAAAAGAAAATCAAATTGAGAATAATGAAATAAAAATAATCGGTGAAGATGTAAAACATATAAGGCAGGTATTAAGAGCAAAGCAAGGAGAAAAGCTTAATATATGTAATATAGATAAAAGTATAAATTATCAAGCAACAATTAAAAAAATAGAATTAGATAATATTATCTGTGATATTAATTGTATTTTGAATGAAAGTTCAGAAACTAAAGTTGATATTACGGTATTCCAAGGAATTCCGAAAGCAGATAAAATGGAATATATAATTCAAAAGAATACGGAAATAGGTGTAAAAAAATTCATACCTGTTGAAATGAAAAGATGTGTTGTAAAGTTAGATGAAAAAGAAAAGCAAAAGAAAACAGAACGATGGCAAAAAATTGCAGAAGCAGCAGCTAAGCAAAGCGGTAGAGATTTAATTCCAAAAGTAGAGATGCCAATAAATGTAAATAAATTATCAGAAGAAATATTAAAGTATGATTTTGTTATATTAGCTTATGAAGAAGAAAAAGAGAATACTTTAAAAAATGAATTACAAAAAAATAAAGCTTTTCAAGGAATGAAAATCGGCGTTATTATAGGTCCAGAAGGTGGAATAGATAAGAGTGAAATAAAAATACTAGATAATGCAAAGTTGATAACATTAGGGAAAAGAATTTTAAGAACTGAAACAGCATCAACAATAATTGTAAGTAACATAATATATGAATATGAAATGTAAGGAGGAAACTTAAATGCCTGCAAAAAAAGAAGTAGTAAAAGAGGAAGAAAATAAACAAGAAACGAAGAAAAATAATAAGATAACTAGCGGAAATACAAAAAAAGTAGTACAAAAAAGAAGTTCCTCAAAAGTTAGTAAAGCAGTAGCTTCAAAACAAAAAACAAGTAGTTCAAAAACAAGTACAGGAAAAAAAGGCAGTGAAAAAGAAAACGAACCAAAACAAAGAGCAAAGGCAAAAAATGTTAAACCAAAAGAAAGCAAAACATCAAGCACAGAAAATAAAAAAGAAGAAAAAATAAGCTTAGTTAAGCAAATAATTGAAGAGGAAAAAGAACTATCAAAAAAAGTAGTTAAAATAGATACAAAGCCAAATGAACCAAAAAAGAAAAAGGAAAAAGTACAGGCTAATACAAAAGCACTTAAAGTGAAAGAAATTAATGAAATTCAAGAAGTAGTAGCAAAAGAAATTAAACAAAAAAGAAAAATACCTCAATTAGAATTAAATAAAATATATACAAAGGTATTTGAAAATATATGTTTAGCAATTGTTATTATGCTTTATTTAAATTTTGTTATATTAGGCTTTATTAATATTGAACAAAAAGTATTAATTATAGATTTAAAAGTATTTGGAATTGCTCTTCTTGTTGTTTCAATATATATTATGGAAAAAGCATATAAATTGGAGAGTAAAGAATATTTATTTCATTCAATTGAAATATTATTGTTATCAACTATAACTATTATTCTTATATATTTAAATTTAATTATACCAGAAAAAGTAATACCAATTGTTATGCTAATAGCATATTTATATTCAATATATTATACTTTAAAAGCCATTATAGTATATAGTAAAATGAAAAAGCAATACTATATGAATACAATGAAGGAAATTATAAAAAATAAGAAAGAGGAAAAGTAAATATGAATAGTATGACAGGATTTGGCAGAGCAAAGCTTGAAAAGGAAGCAAGAGAATATTTAGTAGAAATACGCTCTGTTAATCATAAATATGCAGATATAACTGTAAGATTACCACGCAATCTCTTATACTTAGAAGATAGAGTTAGAAAAGCAATATTAAATAAGGTTTCAAGAGGAAAAGTAGAAGTATTTGTAAGCTATGCTAACTATGGTATAGAAGGCAAAAATGTTGTGATAAATAAGGAATTAGCTAAGTTATACATTAAGGAATTATCAGAATTAGCAGAAGAAGAAAATATATCTAGTGGACTTCGTGCAACAGAAATTTCAAAAATGCCAGATGTATTAAATGTAGAAGTTGAAGAAGAAAGCCTAGAAATTATATGGGAAGAACTTTCAGAATGCTTAGAAAAAGCACTAGATAACTTTATAGAAATGAGAAAAATAGAAGGCCAAAAAATTAAACAAGATATAGAAAATCGCTTGCAAAATATATCAGAAAATGTCGATAAAATTTCTTCCTATTCTACTGGACTTGTCGAAGAATATGTAGTAAAATTAGAAGAAAGAATAAAAGAAATTTTAAAAACAGATGCAGTAGACCAAACAAGACTAGCACAAGAGACTGTAATATATGCAGATAAATATTCAGTAGAAGAAGAACTTACAAGGTTAAAAAGCCATATAGAACAATTTAAAAGCTTAATTGCAAGTGATGCACCTTGTGGAAAAAAACTAGATTTTCTAGTACAAGAAATGAATAGAGAAACAAATACAATAGGCTCAAAATCTGGAAAATTAGAAATAACAAATTTAGTTATTGAATTAAAAACAGAATTAGAAGACATAAGAGAACAGATTCAAAATATAGAATAGAAATAAAAATATATAATTAAAAGATTAGAAAAAAACATAATAAAAACAAAGGCAAAAGTTATAAAATTTAAAATATTTAAAGTAGAAAGTTAAAATAAAAAGTTAATAAAAAGGAAAGAGGGAAAATCATGTTAGTAAAACCAACTGTATTAGAATTATTAGAAAAAGTAGACAATCGTTTTCAATTAGTAATTGCTACTTCTAAAAGAGCTAGACAAATTTCAACAGGAAGTACAAAACTTACACAAAAAGAAGAACCATCTTCAGTATCATTAGCAGCAGATGAAATAGCAGAAGGCAAGGTGACAATATGTTAGTATTACTATCTGGAGTATCTGGCGCAGGCAAAGATACTATAAAAAAAGCTTTAATTGAGCAAATGGAAAATGTAGAATCACTTCCATCATATACAGATAGATTACCTAGAAATACTGATATACCTGGCGTAACATATAATTTTGTTACAACTGAAGAATTTGAAGAAAAAATAAAAAACGGAGAATTATATGAATATTCTGTTCACCATGAACATTATTATGGAACTTCAAAAAAACTATTAAATGAAAAAATTCAAAAAGGAAAAATAATAGTAAAAGATATTGAAGTAAATGGTGTAGAAAATTTATTAAAAATATTGGGAAAAGAAGTAAAAATAGTAACAATATTTTTAAGAGTGCCAAAAGAGAAGCTACAAATGCGTCTAGAAAATAGACCAGATAAGCCAAGTATAAAAGAAATACAATTAAGATTAAACCGTTTCGATTTTGAAGAGTCTAAAATAGGAATGTATGACTATGTAATAAAAAATAACAATTTAGAAAAAACTGTTAATGTTATAAAAGAGATAATAAAAAATGAGTATAATTTAACAGATGCTGAATTTTAAAAGATAAGAAGTTGAATCCTAAAAAAGTTAAAAACATTGACATTTTGTAAAATCGAAGTTATAATATATAATATAATTATATTTTAGGGAGATATACAAATGGTTGCAAAACTTTGGAAAAAAGTATTGTTGTTAATTTTAATTATTGCATGCTTATTTAATGTTATAAATAAATTAGTACACAAAGCTTCAATGAAGGAAGAAGTGGAAGCATCAGCAAAATATACACTAGAAACACAACAAAATAAAGATAATAACAAATAATATAAAAACATATAAATAAGTTTATTTAATTAAAAATAGTATAAATTTATAAAAATAATAGTAAATAGAAACGAAAATACTTGAAAATAAAATAAAACTGTGTTAAAATAGACAATAGTGTTTATGAAATAAATTAAGGAGAGGTGAATACAAAATGAAGGAAGGTTTACATCCAAATTATACAGAAGCTACTATTACATGTGCTTGTGGAAACGTAATGAAAACAAATTCTACAAAACCAGATATGAAAGTTGATGTATGCTCAAAATGTCATCCATTTTGGACAGGAAACTTAAAAAGAGAAACAACTGGTGGTAGAGCAGACAAATTCAAAAAGAAATATGGAATTCAATAAGAAAATAAAAAGTTGGTGTGAAAATGATTTTACACTAATTTTTTTTGCAAAAAATATTTTACCTTTAAGTAAAAATATGTTATACTATTTGCGACGAGAAGAAAATAGAAAAAGAAATGCATAAAAAATGTTATTTGCTTTTAAATAAAATGTATAAAAAACATTTAGCAAAATTGGAGGAATAATTGTGACAAAAATGCAAACTAAATTAGAAGATATTGAAAAAGTAGCAAAGATAAATGAAGGTAAAAATTTAAAATATTATATCTTAACAATGGGATGCCAGTTAAATGAAAATGATTCAGAAAAATTATGTGGCATGATTGAGCAAATGAATTATTCAAAAACAGAAAATTTGGAAGATGCAGATTTAATTGTATTTAATACCTGTTGTGTTCGTGAAAATGCTGAGGATAAGTTATTTGGTAAATTAGGTGAGGTTAAAAAATACAAAGAAGAAAAGGGTACAATTATAGCAATCGGTGGCTGTATGATGCAAGAAAAGCACATTGTAGAAAAGCTAAAAGAAAGCTATCCATTTTTTGATATTGTATTTGGTACTCACACACTTCATAAATTTCCAGAAGATTTATACAAAATTATAACAAGCAAAAAAAGAATAGAAGATATTTTAGATATAGATGGTGAAGTTATAGAGGGCTTGCCAATAAAAAGAGATGACAATATTAAAGCTTCTGTGACTATTATGAATGGTTGTAATAATTTTTGTAGTTATTGCATTGTTCCTTACGTGCGTGGTAGGGAAAGAAGTAGAATGCCAAAAGAAATTTTAGAAGAAGTTAAAAATTTGGCTAAAAATGGCTATAAAGAAATTACATTACTTGGTCAAAATGTTAATTCATATTTAAGGGTAGAAAGAGAAAATAATATTGAAATTGAAGAATATGAAGGTGTAAATTCTTTCGCAACATTGCTAAGGGCAATAAATAAAATAGACGGAATAGAAAGAATACGATTTATTTCACCACATCCAAAAGATTTTACAGACGACGTAATTGAAGCAATTCGTGATTGCGATAAAGTTTGTAAATTAGTACACTTACCGCTTCAATCAGGTAGTACCAATATTTTAAAAGTAATGAATAGAAAATATACAAAAGAGCAATATTTAGCATTAGTAGATAAAATGAAAGCAAAAATTCCAAATGTTACTTTTTCAACAGATATTATAGTAGGCTTTCCAGGAGAAACAGAAGAAGACTTTGAAGATACATTAGATGTAGTAAAAAAAGTAGGATTTGAGCAAGTGTATATGTTTATTTATTCTAGAAGAGTAGGAACACCGGGAGATAAAATGGAAAATCAAATTCCAGAAGAAATAAAACATAAACGCTTTGACAGATTAAAACAATTAGTAGAAAGTCAAATTGAAATAAGAAATAAAGAATATATAGGAACTATTCAAAATGTTCTAATAGAAGGAAAAAGCAAGAACAATGATAATATGCTAACAGGAAGAACAGATTCTAACAAAGTAGTAGTGCTAAATGGTAGTGATGAGCTAATTGGAAAACTTATTCCAATTAAAATTACCTCTGACCATATGTGGTATTTACAAGGAGAAAAATAAAAATTATTAAATAATGGAAGCAATGTAAAATACAGTAATATTTAGAAAGGGATAGATTATAATGAAAAATATTTCAAATGAAGAATTTGAGCAGTATGTAATAGATATGATTAATGGAGAAAAGACTCAGGGGCAAGTTGTAAAAGAATTAGAAACTGATACAAGAACACTTAATATAAAAATACAAGAATTATATGCTACAAATCCAGAACTTTATGCAAAATATGTAGAAAAAAGAGCATATACACCAAAAGAAAATAAAAGTGTAAAAACAATAGAACTTGCTTATGAAGTTTTAAAAGATGATAGAACACTACAAGAAATTGCAGAGGACTACAACATAGGAGCAAGAACTCTTAGGAGAAGAATAGAAGAACTTAAAAATTCTCCTGATTTAATAGAACAAGAAGTTTATTCTTTATGCAAAACAATAAGCTTTATGCATGCACATGGAAGAAGAACTTTACCAGAAGAATTAAAGAGAAAATGTGAAAAAATGCTAGATGTTTTAAAAGATAAAATTCCTACAGAAAAAGTAAGTAGCATAGAAATAAGAAGACAAGAGCTTTTAAAAATTGAAAAAGAATATCATACGCTTTGTGCTTCTGGAATGTCAAAAACAGAAGCAGCAGCCCAAATGGGATATACAACAAATCGTATTTATAAATTATTAAACGAATTATATCAAATTGAAATACAAAGACAAGTAATAGAAGAACAAAGCAAAGGTAATGATAGTTTTCGTTCTAGTTTAAAAGTAGATACAGCAAATACAAAACAGGATGAACCAAGAAAAGAAACTAATGCTAGAATACAAGAAAATGAAGAAAATCAATTATAGTTTATTATAAGAATATTTTTAAAATATAGCTTTTAGAAATGTAATTTAGAAGGAGTATAAAACATGGCAGAGTTTTCACCTATGATGCAACATTATTTACAAACAAAAGAGGAATATAAAGATTGTATTTTATTTTATCGTTTAGGCGACTTTTATGAAATGTTTTTTGATGATGCAATTACTGCATCAAGAGAGTTAGAACTAACTTTAACAGGAAAAGACTGTGGACAAGAGGAAAGAGCACCAATGTGTGGAATCCCTTTCCATGCAGCAGAAACATATATAGCAAAGTTAATTGAAAAAGGATATAAAGTTGCAATTTGTGAGCAGTTAGAAGATCCAAAACTTGCAAAAGGAATTGTAAAAAGAGATGTTATTCGTGTGGTAACACCTGGAACAGTTATGGAATCTAACTTATTAGAAGAAAAGAAAAATAATTATATAATGTCAATTTATAAAAATGGCATTTATTATGGCTTATCTGTTTGCGATTTAACAACAGGAGATTTTAAAACTACGCAAATTAAAGAAGAAAACAATTTTATGACTTTAATGGATGAAATTTCAAGATATTCTCCTGCTGAAATTGTGGTTAATCAAATGATGTATGACTCAGTTCAAGAAATTAGCAAAATAAGAGAACGATTCCCTTTATATATTTCTATGCTAGGTGAAGAGCGTTTTGAAAGTGATGTAGCAAGCTTCAAAGAAAAATATGAAATTGTAGATGAAAACGAAAAGAAAGTAGAAAATATAGATGAGCAAGTTCTTTGCGTATGTGCAAGTAATGGTTTGTTATGCTATTTAAGAGAAACACAAAAAAATAATTTGGAATACATCAACAAAATTAGTTTGTACCATACAGCACACTATATGAACTTAGATATAAATGCAAGAAGAAACTTGGAAATAACAGAGAAACTAAGAGATAAAAGCAAAAAGGGAACTTTATTATGGGTGCTAGATAAAACTTCTACATCTATGGGAGGAAGGCTTTTAAGAAGATGGCTAAATGACCCATTAGTAGATGTATTCCGTATAAATGAAAGATTAGAAGCGGTTAAAGAATTAAAAGAGGATTTTATGCTACGTGGAGATGTTGTAGATAGTTTAAAAAAAGTTTATGATATTGAAAGGTTAGCAGGTAAAATTTCTTATGGAAGTGCAAATGCAAGAGATTTAATTTCTTTGAAAAACTCTGCAAAACAACTTCCAGATGTAAAGCAAACTTTATCAAAGGCAAAATCACCACTTCTAAAAGAATTATATGAAGATTTAGACGTATTAGAAGATGTTCATCAAATAATAGAAGAATCAATTGTAGATGAGCCACCAATAAGTGTAAAAGAAGGTGGATTAATTAAGCTTGGGTATGATGATGAAATAGACCATTTGAAAAAAGCAACAACAGAAGGAAAAACTTGGGTTTTAGAAATAGAAAACAAGGAAAGAGAAGCAACTGGAATAAAAGGCTTAAAAGTTGGATTTAATAAAGTATTTGGCTATTTTATAGAAGTAACAAAATCTAATTTGAGCATGGTACCAGAAAGATATATTCGTAAACAAACTTTGGCAAACTGTGAAAGATATGTAACAGAAGAGCTTAAAAAAGTAGAAAACGAAATATTAGGAGCAGAAGAAAAGGTAGTTAACCTAGAATACAATGCTTTTTGTGAAATTAGAGATAAGATAGAAAAACAAATTATAAGAGTTCAAAAATCAGCAAGTGTTATAGCTACTTTAGACGTACTTACATCCTTAGCAACAGTAGCAGATGAGATGAACTATGTAATGCCAATAGTAGATAATAGTGGAAGCATAGATATAAAAGACGGTCGTCATCCTGTTATTGAAAAGATTCTGCCAAGTGGAAGCTTTGTTGAAAACGACACTTACTTAGACAAAGGAGATAATAGACTAGCAATTATTACAGGTCCTAACATGGCAGGTAAATCTACATACATGAGACAAGTAGCCTTAATAGTGCTAATGGCACAAATAGGAAGCTTTGTACCAGCATCTTATGCAAAAATAGGTGTTGTAGATAAAATATTTACTAGAGTTGGTGCATCTGATGATTTAAGTATGGGCCAAAGTACATTTATGGTAGAAATGATGGAAGTAGCAGACATATTAAAAGAAGCTACAAGCAATAGCTTAGTTATTCTAGATGAAATAGGTAGAGGAACCTCTACTTATGATGGACTATCAATAGCATGGGCAGTTGCAGAATACATATCAGATAAAGAAAAATGTGGTGCTAAAACTCTATTTGCAACACACTATCACGAGCTAATTTCTCTAGAAGAAAAATTAGAAGGTGTTAAAAACTACTCTATTGCAGTAAGAGAAAAGGGAGAAGATGTTATCTTTTTAAGAAAAATAGTTGCAGGTGGAACAGATGAAAGCTACGGTGTTCATGTAGCAAAACTTGCAGGTGTGCCACAAGTTGTTACCAAAAGGGCAAATGAGATTTTAAAATCATTAGAAAGAAAAAGCATTTTAGGAGATAAGGCACAAGAAAAGGAAAACAAAAAAGTAGCAGCAGGGCAACTTGATTTATATAACTACAAATTAGCAGAAATAGCACATGAATTAGACAAAGTAAACTTAAATGAGCTAACACCAATAGAGGCTCTAAATACATTAGTTAATATGAAGGAAAAAATGAAATAGGAAGAAATATAATGGGAAGAAAATTTACAAAAGTAGATGAAAGTTTTATATGTGAACATTGTGGAAAAGAGGTATCGCCACTAGGCTATACCTCTCGAAATCATTGCAATAATTGCTTATATTCAAAGCACGTAGATATAAATCCAGGAGATAGAGAAGAAACGTGTCATGGCTTGCTAGAGCCAATTAAGGTAGAGTTAAGTAGTAAAAAGGGCTATGTGATTGTGTATCGTTGCCAAAAATGTGGAATGATACGAAGAAATAAGGCTGCAGAAGATGATAACAAAGAGCTACTAATTAAGCTTACAGCAAGAATTTAATTTTTTTATATAATTTAAATCGCTTGTAATATTAATTGGTAATATCAAAAAGCAGTAGATTTTATATTCTACTGCTTTAAAAATTAAACTTCTCTATATAAATTACCATTAGTATATTGTTTGCCTTCTAATTTACCTCTATCATAAACACAATCAATAACTTCATTTATTTCATCAATAGTTTCATCAATCATATCAACTCTAACAGAGGTAATAGGCAAATCTGTAGTCGGAATTGAAAGAGTTTTACTATTACATATAATAGTAACAGTTTGAAGATTGTCTGGAATAATTCTAAAAGTAAAACCAAGTCTATCTTTTAAATAATATGTATTTTTCTTGCAACTCTCTTTGCAGTCAGGGTAGCAAGCATTAGTTTTACCAACAAAACAATAATTTGTTGCCATAATAGGCAAATTGCCATACACAATTAGTTCAGCATCAATATTAGAGGTTTCTAATATTTCTTTAATTCCTTCAAAACTTAATTCCCTAGATAGAGTAACTCTATTTAAACCTAAATTTTTGTATTCCTCCATAGTGTAATTATTAAAAACATTTAAAGAATAATTTCCAACAAAATCGTAGTCATTTTTATATCTTTCCAAAAAGTTAAAATCAGACAAGTTAGATATAACAAAACCTTTAATATTAAATTTTTTTGTAATATTATCTAATGAACTTAAAATAATATTTTTATAATTTGCCTTAATGATACTTGGCATATAAATATATATATCATAATTTTCAGAAAGATATTGAATAATATCTTCATATTCTTTATTTACAAATAGTTTTAATGCTAAGTAGATTTTACTAATTTTATCTTTATGAAGTTTTGTATAGTCATAATCTACAAATAAGTGTCTTAATGATAGAGAAACATTAGGGTTAGATTTATTAGGAATATATGTAATAGTTTCAGTTTTATCAAAAGAAACTTTAGGAGAAGTTCTCTTAATTTTCTTTATAATTTCATTTTCTAAATTTTCTAAAGCTTTTCGCCTTAATTCATTTAGTGCACTAATACTAGGTACATAAAGACCATCATCTAAAAGAACAGTAATATTTTCAAAAGTGTATGGTGTATTATTTGTTTTTGAAATTTGCTTTACAACTCTCTCTACACTAATAGGAGTTTTTAAAGCGCCTATTGGGATTGTATCTGAGATTTCCTTTATACATAAATTTTTGTAAGGTGAACTGCTTTTAGTTTCTTTAGAAGTAGAAACCTCCATTTTAATAGGTTCATCTTTTTTTATTGTAACAGTACAATTCAAAGGAATTTTTTTATTTTCAACGTTTTCATAAGAGGCTCTAGCAAAATCAGATAAAGTTTTACTAGAAATTTTGTAGACTTTATCTCCAACTGAAATATGACCTTTCATTCTACCAATAGTAACTTCATCATTAGGTTTTGCATTTTTTAAATTGGTATTTTTCTTCATTAACTCTGAAACAAAATAAGTAGAAGCTTCTTTACTTACAGCAACAGAATCACCAATTTGCAAATTTTCTTCAAGCTTTAAAGTGATATGACCTTTATTTGAATTATAATGACTAATAGTACCTAAATATGTTCCAACATTATTTGGCTTTTCAGGAAATACAAGACTTCTATTAGGTTTAGTACCATCCAAATGCCCACTTGAAAATCCACCTCTATTAAATACCTGCATTAAAGCATTTACATCTTTTTCATCTATTATAAATTCTTCTTCATTTAAAACCATATCAATATATTTGCGATAAATACGAGTAACAGTTGCAACATATTCAGGGCTTTTCATACGACCTTCAATTTTTAAACATTTTACTCCAGCATTTATTAAACGAGGAAGGTATGCAATTCCACATAAATCTTTAGGACTAAGTAAATAGCCTTTTTCAAGGGTAGTAGTTTTAACCCTTTTATTTGAATTATTTTCAACTTTTTCATTATTTATAGTTTGCAAGCCTTTAGAGTTTTCATTGCTTACACATAAAAGCTCATAAGGTAATCTACAAGGACCAGCACATTTACCACGATTTGCAGAACGACCACCAACAGAGCTTGAAAATAAGCATTGACCGGAATAGCAAATACATAAGGCACCATGAATAAAGGTTTCAATTTGAACATTAGTGTGGCTACATATATATTCAATTTCTTCAATAGAAAGTTCTCTTGCAAGAACAACTCTTTTAAAACCAAGCTTTTCTAGCTCTAAAACACCATGCAAATTATGAGCAGTCATTTGAGTACTTGCATGAATAGGAAGGTCTGGAAAATTTTTTATCAAAAATTTGGCAAGTCCAAGGTCTTGTACAATTATTGCATCAATACCAGCCTCATAAGCCTTTTTTGCAACTTCAAAAGCTTTATCAAACTCGGAATTTTTAAGTAAAGTATTTAAAGTTAAATTAGTTTTTACATTTCTAATTTTACAGTAATTAATTACTTTTTCTATATCATCTATTGTGAAGTTATTTGCAAATACTCTTGCATTAAAATCTTCTGCACCAAAATAAACACTGTCCGCACCATTTTGCACAGCAGCTTTTAAACATTCAAAATCACCAACAGGGGATAGAAGTTCTACTTTTGGCATATGTAAAATCAAATCCTTTCTATTTTTATATTACATTTATATTTTAGATACTTATATTACATACTTAAAAATACATATTTTGTAAGAAACCTATTATTTCAAGATAAAATTTTTTGTATTATTACCTATAATATTGTAACATAGATTTAATAGTTTGCATACTATTTTTAAAATTAATATGTTATAATTCATAGTCATATTTTTTGCTCTTTGTTTCGATATAATAAAAATTAATGTGAACTTAATGTGAATTTTTAAAATAAATTCACATTTTTTTCGATTTTAATTGACTGAAAAAAACAAGAATGATATACTAAATTTATTGAAATTTGTTACAAACGAGGAGGAAAAAATGTTACTGAAAAACATTTTTAATATAAATAAAATTGTTAGTTTTTTATCAATTATTTTATTACTATCTAGCATGTTTGTGGTATTTATGCAAAAGGAAGCAAAAGCAAACTATGATAGTAAGTTCAAAGATTATCCGGGATATGAGGAATTAATAAAAAGTCTTCAAGAAGCACATCCAAATTGGGAATTTGAAATTTTAGAAACAGGCTTAAACTGGACTGATGTAATTGCAGCGGAATCAACAGGAAATCATGGTAGAAATGTTGTACCAGTAGGATGGGAAAGTAAATGGAAATGCTATTGTGGAAAAAAAGTTGATCAAGGAGCTTGGGTATGTGCAGCATCTACGGCAGTAGCATACTATATGGACCCTAGAAATTCATTAAATGAAGAATATATTTTTCAATTTGAACAATTAACTTATGATCCAGAAATACAAACAATTGAGGGCGTTGAACAAATACTTAAAGACTGTAATTATATGCAAGGCAATATAAAATATTATGATAGCAATAAAAAAGAACAAACAATTGATAAAACATATATACAAGTAATTATGGAGGCAGCAAAAGAATATAATATTAGTCCATACCATATAGCTTCTAGAATTCGCCAGGAACAAGGAAGCGGAAATGGAAGCGTTATGATAGGTGGAAAATATTCAGGATATGAAGGATTATATAATTATTATAATATAGGAGCTTTTGGAGATAACGTAATAGCAAGTGGCTTGAAAACAGCTAGGGATAGGCGGTTGGACAAATCCAGAAAAGGCTATAAAAGGTGGAGCAGAAGAAATAGCAAAAAATTATATTTCAATAGGGCAAGATACATTATATTTACAAAAATTTAATGTTGTTTATAAAAAAGATCTTTATGCACATCAATACATGACAAACGTATCAGCAACAATGACAGAAGCAACAAAGGTACGTGAAGCATATAGAAAAATAGGAATGCTTAGTGAAACAAATAGAATAAAATTTAAAATACCAGTATATAAAAATATGCCAAGTCAAAAATGCTCTATACCTGGAAGTGAACAAATAGTTACACAAGATGTTCAAATAAAACAAGATTCAGTTGTAGTTAGAACTGGCAAAGGAAATACTTATTCTGAATTATGCAAATTAAACAAAGGAAACAAAATTTTAAGAATAGAATTAGATGTTAAAGCAGATTCAGCAGGAAAGTATTGGGATAAAGTAGTTTTAAGTGATGGAAGAAAAGGTTATGTTTCAAGGGAATATTTAGAAGCGATCAGTCTTCAAAGTAATGCAAATGAAAGTTATATTGTAACAGCAAATACTAATTTTAGAAACGGACCTGGAATAGATGGTACTATAATAATAAGAACTATCTCAGTTGATCAATTAGTTACAGTAGTAGAAAAAGGCAAATATAAATCGTTAAATAACGAAGAATGGTACAGAGTAAAATTGTCAGATGGAACTTATGGATATGTCGGAACTGGATTTATAGCACCAGTTAATGCAGAAAAAGTAAAAGTAGTATGTAGTGATGGATTAAATATTAGAGAACAACCATCTAGTTCATCATCAGTATTAAAAGCAGTAGCTCAAGGTACTATTTTAACAAGAATAGAGAAAAATGTAACGAGCTCAGATACTAAATATATTTGGGATAAAGTAACTTCATCAAGTGGAATAGTTGGATATGTAGTAAGACAAGACCCATCTACAAAAAAAGCATGGATTGAGCCACTTAACAATACAAATACAGGAGAAACTTCTGGTAATTCAAGTGGAAGTGCATCAGGACAAACAAATTCAGAAAAACCATTAGTTAGTGGAGATGGCTATAAATTACTATCATCTAATTTAATTTGTAAACCAGAAATGACAGTAGAACAATTAAAACAGGCACTTACAGAAGTTACAATTCAAGACGCAACAAAGGCTAATAAAACAACTGGAAACTTGGCAACAGGATGGCTAATTACATATAAAGAAAAAACATATACAGTAGTAGTACTTGGAGATATAAATGGAGATGGAAAGGTAACAACAGTTGATGCTGCTAGATCATTAAAATGTGCTGCTAATAAATATGAATTAAAAGGTGCATATTTAGATGCATCAGATGTAAATGGAGATGGAAAAGTAACAACAGTTGATGCTGCTAGAATATTAAAAGTAGCAGCTGGAAAATATAAAATATCAATATAGAAAGAGAGATATAAAATGAAAAAAACATATAAATTTTTTGTATTAACTACTTTGATTTTTGCCTTAATTTTTGCATTTAAAATTAATAGGGTTAAAGCAGTATCTACTACTTTAACAGCAAGCAATGCAACAGTAAATTCAGAGGAAAACTTTTCTGTAAAAATAACATCATCAATTAAATTAAGTGGATGGACAATATCATTAACTAGTGATGGAGGATGTACTTTTGTAAGTGCTTCCGGTGTAGAAGTAAACGGCAAAAGTGTATATGGAACTAGTAATAATGGAGAAACTAGTTTAGCAACATATACTTTTAAGGCTCCTAAGGTTACAAAAAATACTACATATTCTATAACTTTTTCTGGAACAGAAATGTGCGATGCTACTGATAATATAGCAGAAGTTAATAGTACTAGTTGTACAGCAACTATCACAGTAAAAGCAAAAGAACAACCAACCCAAGCTCCAACATCAAAGCCAACACAAACACCAACTCCAACTAAAAATACAGTAGAAGAAACACCAGATTTTAAAACTGCAAATAGAAAAGTATACACAACAGGTCAAGTAAATTTACGTGATAGTTGGTCTACAACAAGTAAAGCAACACTTGTAAATAAAGGAACAGAATTGACATTAACAGCTACATCTACTAAAAAAGTTAATGGATATGTATGGTATAAAGTAACATATAATGGACAAACTAAATACATTGCAAGCACATTAGTTTCTAATACAAAACCAGAAGAAGACAATAAATCAGACAATAATAATTTATCAAGCTTAAAAATAGAAGGTGTTGAAATAAATCCTTCATTTAATAAAGATATTACTAATTATACAGCTATGGTATCAAGCGAAGTTACTAATTTAGATATAAAGGCAATTACTGAAAGTAATACTGCTGATGTAAAAATAGAAGGAAATAAAGATTTAAAAGATGGAGAAAATACAATTAAAATTACAGTAACAGCAGAAGAAGGAACAAAAAAGGTATATACAATTGTAGTTACAAAAGGTGAAGAAGCTATTACAACAACAGAAAATGAAAAATTAAAACTTTCAGACCTAAAAATAGTTGGTGTAAATTTTGACCAAGGTTTTGATCCTAATTTATTATCATACGAATTAACATTAAGCATACCAGTGAATAACTTAAATATTACAGCAACTGCAAATCAAAAAGATGCTAAAGTTGAAATTATAGGAAATGAACAATTTGTAGCAGGTGAAAATCTTGTAACTATAATGCTTACCTCCGCTGATGAAACAGAAACCGTCACATATCAAATAAAGGTTACTGTTCCTGAAAAAGCTTCTGAGGCAGCTGTTAATGATTTGTTATTTTACGGAATTTGTGGCGGTGTAATTATACTTGCAATAGTTATTTCAATAGTAATTGTTGTAATTTCTAGAGCTAAAAGTGGCTCCACAATAAAAGATGATGAGGAGCAAATAGAACGAAAATTTGAGTCAATTGATTTAGATGAGGATGATGATAAAATATCTAGAGATAAAAGAGGTAGACATTCTAATTGATAAAAATAAAAGTCCTCGCAAGATTCTTTGCGAGGATTTATATGCTACTGTAGCTCAGTTGGTAGAGCAACAGATTCGTAACCTGTAGGTCGGCAGTTCGATTCTGCCCAGTAGCTCCAAAAAAATCTTTAAACTAATAAGTCAGTTTAAAGACTTTTTTTATTTTTTATGATATGATATAATAAACTTGCTAAAAAGGAAGTTGCAAAATAAGTAAATTTAAAGGAGAATACCTTATTTATGGAAAGAATAAAAATTTTTGAAGCCACAGAATTTAATAACATAAAGGAATTAGTTTATCACATTTCAGAAAAATATAATGAAAAAATAGCTTTTGTTATAAAACACAAAAACGGAAGCGAAGTATCTTATGAAAATATAACATATAAAGGATTACTAGAAGATATTAACAAACTAGGAACAGCTTTATATAACCTAGGATTAAAAGGAAAAAGAGTTGCTATAATAGGAAAAAATCGTTATGAGTGGGTACTTACACACTTAGCAAATCTATTAGGTGGCAGTGTTTCTGTACCACTTGATAAAGACTTACAATATGATGAATTAGAAAATTCTATAATTAGAAGCAAAGCAGATTGCATTGTATTCGATGAAAAATTAACAGACCAAATAAATGAAATTAAAGAAAAAGGAAATACAGCAATAAAAGAATATATCTGTATGAGTGAAAACAACTTTGGTTATAAATCAGTAAAAGAGCTTATGCAAGAAGGAGAAAAATTATTAGAAGAAGGACAAAAAGATTTCTTAAATGCTAAAATAGATGATAATGCAATGAGCATTTTACTATTTACATCAGGAACAACATCAAAGTCAAAAGCAGTAATGCTATCACAAAAAAATGTGGCATCAAATATCTATGCTATGCAATGTGTAGAAGATATTAGAGAAACAGATACAAATATAGCATTTTTGCCATTCCACCATATATTTGGTTCAACTTGTATTGTTATGATGCTTGCAAGTGGCGTAAAAAATGCATTTCCAGATGGGCTAAGATATATTAAACAAAACTTAAATGAATACAAAGTAAGCTTATTCGTAGGTGTACCTGTTTTAATAGAAGCAATATATAAAACAATAATGAAGGAAATTGATAAACAAGGTAAAACTAAGCTTATTAAAGTAGCTACAGTAATAAGCAACTTCTTATTAAAATTACATATTGATATAAGAAGAAAAATATTTAAACAAGTAATAGATGCATTAGGTGGAGAATTAAGATTTGTTATTTCTGGTGGTGCACCAGCAGATGCAAAAATTGCAAAAGGATTTAATGATTTGGGAATTAAAACAGTGCAAGGCTATGGATTAAGCGAAACAGCACCAGTTATTGCAGCAGAAAATGATAAAGCAATGGCATCTGGTTCAGTTGGCGTTCCTATGATAAATGACACAATTGAAATTGATAATCCAGATGAAAATGGAATTGGAGAAATAAAAGTTAAAGGACCTAATGTAATGCTTGGATATTATGAAATGCCAGAATTAACTGCTGAAGTATTAAAAGATGGATGGTTTTACACAGGTGACTTAGGATATTTTGACAAAAAAGGAATTCTACATATCACAGGTAGAAATAAAAACATGATAGTTTTAAAAAATGGTAAAAAAGTATTTCCTGAAGAGCTTGAAACTTTAGTAAATAGAATAGAATTAGTAGAAGAATGTATGGTATTTGGTGTTCCAGATAAAAGAGATAAATCAGATATTAGAATTGCTGTAAAAATCGTATACAATGTAGAAGAAGCAAAGGAAAAATATCCAGATAGCAGTGAAGATGATTTATATAAGATAATTTGGGATAAGATAAAAGAGTTAAATACAACCTTCCCAAAATACAAACATATACAAAAAATGCTTTTAACTTCTGAAGAACTAATAAAAACTACTACTAAAAAAGTTAAAAGGCAAGAGGAAATGAAGAGAATATTAGAGACATTATAGTTTTATAAATTTTCTAATATAAAAGAAAGTTTAAAATATAAAATAAGAATATAAATTTTGTGTAGTTCCGCGTAGCGTCCAAACGTAGCTACTTTAGTAGCGAAGTGCGCTTGGAACAGCCAACGTATAATTTCTTTAAACGGATGGCTGCGACAACAAGGAACAAACAAAATATATATTCTTATTTTAAATATTATTCATTTCTCATTTCTTTTGCCAGTTTATTAATAGCCTTTGTTTCAATTCTTGAAACATATGAACGAGAAATTCCCATACTACTTGCAATTTCATTTTGAGTTAAAGGCTTTTTCCCACCAAGCCCAAACCTTAATTCCAAAATAGTTCTTTCTCTTGTCTTTAAAACTTCCTTCATTTTTTCATAAAGCTGTTTTATTTTTAGTTTTAAATCAACAGCATCATCTATATTTTTTTCATTATTCTCTAAAACTTCTTGCAAAGTAACGGTATTATCATCCTTATCCTTACCGATAGGGTCCTCCAAATATACTTCGGCACCAAGCTTTTTAGTGCTTCTTAAAAACATTAAAATTTCATTATCAATACAACGAGAAATATATGTAGAAAGTCTAACACCTTTTTTATTATCAAAGCTATTTATTCCCTTAATTAAGCCAATTGTTCCAATAGAAATAAGGTCATCTTGTTCAACTTTTGTAGTAGAATACTTTTTACAAACATGGGCAACTAACCTTAAATTTCGCTCTATTAAAATATTTCTAGCTTCTTCATCTCCATTCTTCAAAAGCTCTAAATATTTAGTTTCTTCTTCACTACTTAAAGGTTCAGGAAATAATGAATTATTAGAAATATAACCAACTAAAAATACAGCTGAATTTAAAAAGGCTAAAAGGCCGGAGAGAGAAAGTGCAAACATATATATACCTCCAAACTTGATATATAAAAATTATATGCTAGCTAAAAAATAAAGTGCATGACCTTAAAAATAAAGTTTTGATTATGTTTTAAATTAAAATGATAAGATTGGATCTTTTACTTTTGCTATAAAAAATTAAAAAAAAGCTTGTAAATATATCATAATTATGATATTATTTGTACATAATAAATAAGGAGGTGCTTAATATGCCACTAATTAGACCATGTGCTGATTTAAGAAATAATTATAATGAAATTTCAAAAATTTGCCACCAAACAAAAGAACCAATGTATATAACTAGAAATGGTGTAAATGATTTAGTTATTTTAAGCGATGAGGTGTATGAAAAATTACAAAAGAATTGTAAAGAAACAGAAGAAGAAAGAGTTGATAAACTTGTAGCTAAATATTTTGATAAGCATTATGCTACACTACAGGAATTTCAAAAAGATTTTTTTAATAAAATTGATGAAGCTATAAAAGAAATCGAAAATGGAAAAGGAATTCCTATGGAAGATATAGTAGCGGAAATAACGAGGAATAAAAAATGAATTTAGAAAAATGTAATATATGTCCTAGAAATTGTGGCGTAAATAGAACTTTAGGCGAAAAACGGTTGGTGTAGATGTAATGATAAAATAAAAATAGCATTAGCTTCAACCCATTATTATGAAGAACCTTGCATAAGTGGAAAAAATGGCTCAGGTACTATATTTTTTAGTAACTGTAATTTAGGCTGTATATATTGCCAAAATTATGAAATAAGTCAAGGCGACAAAGGAAAAGAAATAACTGTAGAAGAATTGGCACAAATATTTTTAAATCAGCAAGAAAAGAAGGTTAATAATATAAACTTAGTAACACCTACAATGTATGCAAAGCAAATATTAGATGCATTGAAAATAGCCAAAAAGAATGGCCTAAATATTCCAGTCATTTATAACACGAATGGATATGAAAGCATACAAACTTTAAAGGAATTAGAAGGATATATTGATATATATTTACCAGATTTAAAATATTATTCAAATGAACTTTCACAAAAATATTCTAAGGTAAATAATTATTTTGAAGTAGCAACAAAAGCAATACAAGAAATGATAAGACAAGTAGGAAAACCAGTATTTAATCAAGAAGGCATAATACAAAATGGTGTTATAATAAGACATTTAGTTTTGCCAAATCATATTCAAAACAGCAAGCATATTTTAAAATGGATTAAGGAAAATATAGATGAAGAAATATATGTTAGTATTATGGCACAATATTTTCCTACTAATAAGGCAAAAGAAGATACACTTTTAAATAGAAAATTAAATAAGAAGGAATATAAAGAAATTGAAAACTTTTTATATACACTAGATCTTAAAAATGGATACATACAAGAATTAGGAGAGCATGAAGAAGAGTATGTCCCAAACTTTGATTGTTAGATTTAGATAAAAAATCAAGTAAATGTTTTATAACTCTAATTCACATAATAAAAGAGTAACTTTTTTTGTTATTATAAATATAAAAATTATAAAGCGAATTTTATTGCATTTTTTGTCAGCTTTTGATATATTATGAAAAGAAAAAAGAGAAGAAAAAAAGAAAAAGTAAAAAGTAAGAAAAGAAGAAAAGGAGAAAATATATGAGTAAGTTTGATGATATTTATTTGGATATAGTTGATAAAATACTAAAAGAAGGTTATTATGACCAAAATAGAACAGGAATTGCTACATATAAATTACCACACCAAATTATGCAATTTAATCTGGAAGAAGAATTTCCAATACTAACAACAAAATTCGTAGCCTTCAAAACAGCAGTAAAAGAATTATTATGGATATTTCAAAAGCAATCTAATAGTGTTGAAGAATTAAAAGCACAAAATGTTCACATTTGGGATGAATGGGAGATGGAGGATGGAACCATTGGCACTGCTTATGGTTGGGTAGTAAAAGAATTTCATCAAATAGATACTTTAATAGAGCAACTAAAAACAAATCCTCAAAATAGAAGAATGATAATCAACTTATGGCAAATTCCTTATCTTAATACAGGCTCACTTTATCCATGTGTATTTAATAGCTGTTGGGATGTAACAGCAGGAAAATTAAATTGTATGCTTACAATTCGTTCAAATGATTTACCACTTGGAAATCCATTTAATGTTGTACAATATGCGGTATTGGTACATTTACTTGCACAAGTAACAGGCTATAAACCGGGGCTTTTAACAGTATGCATTAGCAATGCACATATATATGAAAATCAAATAGAAGGTATGAAGGAACAATTGTCAAGAAGAGATAAAGCACTTCCAGCACCAAAGCTTTGGATAAATCCAGAAATAAAAGACTTTTATGCTTTTACACCAGATGATATAAAACTAGAAAATTATGAGCACTTAGGAAAAATAGATATGCCAGTTGCAGTATAGGATATACAGAATAATATATAAAATATATACATGAAGATGAGGGCATATACATGAAAAAGTATATTTATAAGGAGAATATGTATGTTAAGTATAATTGTAGCAGTAGCTAAAAATAATGTTATAGGAAAAGAGAATAAACTAATTTGGCACTTACCAGCAGATTTAAAACATTTTAAGGAGATAACATTAGGTCATACAATAATTATGGGAAGAAAAACTTTTGAATCATTAGGTAGAGTATTACCAAATAGAAAGCACGTTATATTATGCAATGACATGGAACTAAATGTTGAAAATGAAAACGTAGAAGTATTAGAAGATGTTAGTATGGTTAAAAAATATGTAGATGACGAAGAAGAAAATTTTGTAATAGGTGGAGCAACTATTTATAGATTACTAATGCCTTATGCAGATAAGTTATATATTACACATATAAATCAAGAATTTGATGGTGATGTTACATTCCCTGAAATTAATAAAGACGAATGGAAGGTTGTGTCAAGAGAAAAAGGCGTAACAGATGAGCAAAATCCATACGATTATGAATTTGTAAATTATGAGAGAATTAAGTAATAAGCTAAAGATATATTAATTATAGCTTTAAATATGTAAGTATATAAAAATTTAAAAACAAATGAGCTTTCTTAAAATGAACTTTGGAAAGCTCATTATTTATATCATTTTGGAAAAATTATATCTAATTATAAAGCTTATAGTTATTTAATTACTAAACAATATTATTAATAATTAAACAGAATATACGTTTTTATAAATTTCATAATTAGGCATATATTTTTTTATCATTTGCCAAAAACCTTTTGCATGAATTTTATATTTTAAATGACAAAATTCATGTAGAACAATATATTCAATAGTATTTCTATCATATTTAACGATATCAGGGCTAAAAGTAATTTCTTTTTTATTAGCATTGCATGAAGAAATGGCCATATCTTTTGATCTTTTTATTTCAAAATCCTCTGGTGCAAAACCAACCATTAATCTTACCTTCTCCATAGCTCTTTCTATTTCTTGTTCTGCTATTTTATCATAGAATTTTTCTGTCAAAGTATTTAAAATAAGATTAACATCCATCCTTTTATATTTATTAGGAAGAATTACAACTATATGATGATTCTCTAAATAAATAGAAGGAGCTTTTGCATTTGAATAAAAGAAATAAACTTGGTATAGTTTGCCTAAAATATAAATTGTATTTTTAGCTGTTGCTACATTATTTTTTTTCTTTAATTCTTTTCCAAAGTTAAATGCCTTTTTCCCTCTAACCATAGTTTGAAGTGCTACTGCACTATTGCTTTTTAATATGTTCATGTTATAATACCTCCTAACAAAATAAATGTTTACCAAATCAATGTTCGTATATAGTATACAAAAGCTTGTTCGTATTGTCAAGAGATTTTTAAAAAAATAATAAAAATTTTTATAAAAATTCAAAATGTATTAGAAAATCAGGACTTTTCTCAGATTTGTTATTAAAACACTGTAACAGATGAATTATAGAAAAAAATGAAGGTATAAAAATAATGCTTGCAGTATATAATTCTTAGTGTTATAATAATACCATTGTGAAACAAAAGCAAAATTAGAAAGGATGATTTAAATTATGAAAATATGCGTATATGGAGCAGCAAGTAGCGAAATTTCAGAAGAATTTATTAAAACAGGAGAAGAACTAGGAAGAAAAATGGTAGAACATGGACATAGTCTAGTGTTCGGCGGCGGAAGAAATGGAATGATGGGAGCTGTAGCAAGAGGCGTTTCAGAAAAAGGTGGACATATTTTAGGAATTTCACCTAAATTTTTTGTAGAAAATAATGCAGAAATATCATTTATAAATTGCAGTGAATTTATTCATACAGAAACAATGAGAGAAAGAAAAAGATTATTAGATGAAAGTTCAGATGCTTTTATTGTTACTCCAGGTGGAATAGGAACTTTTGATGAATTTTTTGAGATATTAACATTAAAACAATTAGGAAGACATAACAAAGCTATTGTTATTTTTAACATTGATAATTATTTTGATAATATGATTAAAATGTTAAAAGTTTCTATTGAAAAAAAATTTATTACAACAGATTGTGTAGAACTATATAAAGTAACAAATAGCATAGATGAAACACTTGCATATATAGAAAGCTATGATCCAACAGACATAGATCTATCTAAAGTAAAAATAAGATAGAAAACTGTTGACATTTGTGCTATATTATGGTAAAATACTTATCTGTAAGCCGCCTGAGTCGGGCAACTAAATATTGCTTAAAGTAAGCAATTGCCTTGTTATTTATGCTTAGCGAGTATACAAATATAGGAGGTGTACTAAATAATGTACGCAATAATTGAAAGCTGTGGAAAACAATACAAAGTAGCAGAAGGAGATGTAGTATTCTTCGAAAAATTAGAAGCAGAAGAAGGAAAAAAAGTAACATTTGATAATGTTGTTCTTGTATCTGATGACAAAAAAGTAGAAGTAGGAGCTCCTTATGTAAAAGGTGTTAAAGTAGAAGGAAAAGTAGTTTCTCATGGTAAAGGTGAAAAAGTTCTAGTGTACAAATACAAAGCAAAGAAAAACTACAGAAGAACACAAGGACATAGACAACCATACACAAGAGTAGAAATTACAAAAATAAAAACAGCAGCAGATAAAGCTGAAGTAAAAGAAACTGCTGAAAAAACAGAAGCAGTTAAAGCTGAAGCAAAAGAAGCATCAGCAAAACCAGTAGCTAAAAAAGCAGAAACAACAAAAACAGCAACTGCAAAAAAAGCTACAACAACTAAAAAAGAAGCTTAAAACATAATTTGAATATGATTAAAAAATTTGATTATAATAGCAAATGAATAAAAAATAACAGTTAATAATCAATAAAGTAACAAAGAATTTTAAATGAAATTATATAGAACGTTAAATTTCATAGTGTAATAATTGAAGGGAGTGAGAAAGCATGGCTCATAAAAAAGGTCAAGGTAGTGTTAAGAACGGTAGAGATAGTGAATCAAAACGTTTAGGTTTAAAAAGAGCAGATGGGCAAGTAGTTCCAGCTGGTAATATACTAGTTAGACAAAGAGGAACCAAAATTCATCCAGGAACCAATGTAGGAATTGGTAGTGATGACACTCTTTATGCTAAGGTAACAGGTACAGTTAAATTTGAAAGACTTGGCAGAGATAAAAAGAAAGTCAGTGTTTATCCAGTAGAGGAAAAAGCAAAGGCTTAAAAAATAAATCAAAAAGGATGTGGACTGTTGGTACCAGGTCCTTTTTCTAATTTTTGAGGTATATTGCATACACTATATAAAAATTGTTTAAAAAATTAAAATATAGAAAAAATAAAAGAAAAGGTTAAGCTAAAAAATCAATAATAAATAGGAAGAACTAGACTAGGTAAAACCTAATAATAAAAAAGCTAAAGTAAAAAAGCAAAAGGAGAGAGAAAGCAAATGTTTACAGACTATGTAAAAATAATTGCAAAAGCAGGGAAAGGCGGCGATGGAGCCGTTTCTTTTCGTAGAGAAAAATATGTAGCAGCAGGAGGACCAGATGGTGGAGATGGCGGAAAAGGTGGTAGCATTTATTTTGAAGTAGACCCTGATGCAAATACTTTAATAAACTTCCGCTATGATAAAAAATTTAAAGCAGAAAATGGAAACAATGGCGAAGGTGCAAACCGCTATGGAAAAAGTGGGGAAGACTTAACTATAAAAGTACCAATTGGTACTATAATTAAAGATGCAGAAAATGGAAAAGTGTTAGCAGACCTTTCTGAAAAAGGACAAAGAGTATTAGTTCTATCAGGAGGTAGAGGTGGAAAAGGAAATAGCCATTTTGCAACTGCAACAAGACAAGCCCCTCACTTTTCACAAGAGGGAGAAAAAGGAGAAGAAAAAGAACTTATATTAGAGCTAAAATTATTAGCAGATGTAGGTTTAATAGGCTTTCCAAATGTAGGAAAATCTACCTTATTATCAGTTGTAACAGATGCAACACCAAAGATTGCAGATTATCATTTTACTACATTAGAGCCAAATTTAGGGGTAGTAAAAGGAGAATATGGAGATAGTTTTGTCATAGCAGATATACCAGGAATTATAGAAGGAGCAAGTCAAGGAATAGGTTTAGGGCTTCAATTCTTACGCCACATTGAAAGAACAAGACTATTATTGCACGTAATAGATGTATCTGGTTGTGAAGGAAGAAATCCTGTAAAAGATTTTGAAGTTATAAACGAAGAACTTAAAAAATACAGTGAAAAATTAAGCACAAGAAAACAAATAATAGTTGCAAATAAAGTAGACAGTATGCAAGATGAAACTTTATATGAAGAGTTAAAAAAACTAGCTAAAGAAAAGAATTTAGAAATTTATTCAATCTCTGCAGTAACTAAAAAAGGCGTAAAAGAGTTAATGACAAGAGTATCAGAAGTATTAAAAACATTACCAAAAGAAGATTTAATAGAAGTAGAAGAAGTAAAGAAAGTATACACACTTGAAGAAAAAGAAGACGTAATTGTAAAGAAAGAAAATGGAATGTATATTGTATCTGGTCAAGTGGTAGAAAAGCTTATGAGAACAATTAACTTAGAAGATAATGAATCTTTGCACTATTTCCATAGAAGGTTAAATGAATTAGGAATAAATCAAAAGTTAAAAGAGCTTGGAATTAAAGATGGAGATTATGTTCAAATTTCAGATTACGAATTAGAATGGGAAGATTAAAAAAACTTCAAAATACTACTTGAAAAGCAAAGAAAAATATGCTAAACTATACAAGAAAATAAAATACCAAACAAAAAAAGCAATTATAAAGGACAACACAATATTTGCAAAAATCTATTAGAGAGCTGAGCATATGGTGAAAGCTTGGCAGAAACTTGGCAATATTGTTATCACCTTTTAGCTGTTTCTTTGAAAATAGTATTACAATTTAAGTAAAAGCTATAAAACATAATAGAAATATAATAAAAACGACGTAGAGAATAGTAAAAAAATAAAAGTAAAAGAAACCGTAGTGCCTGCGTTAAAGGAAAAGAGTGAAAAGAAAATGATATTAAATTAAAATAAAATAGATAATCAAATTCTTTTAAATTAGGTGGTACCGCGAACAGAAGCCATTTCGTCCTAAAATAAAGACGAAATGGCTTATTTTAGATTAACAAGAAGTTAATCTATATATTTATCGAAGCTTAGAATCAAAAAAATAAGCCGAGAATGATAAATAAAAAAGGGAGGAAATAAAAATGTCAGAAGAAAAAGAAGAAAAACAAGATTATGGAAAAACACTAAATTTACCAAACACAGAATTTCCAATGAGAGGAAATTTACCAGAAAACGAACCAAAAACAAAGGAAGAAATCTTTGATAATGGTTTATATGAAAAAATGTTAAAGAAAAATGAAGGGCATAAATCATATGTATTACATGATGGACCTCCATATGCAAACGGCGAAATCCACATGGGACATGCATTAAACAAAGTTTTAAAAGATACAGTAAATCGTTTTAAAAGTTTGCAAGGTTATAAAATAAATTATGTTCCTGGTTATGATACACACGGCCTTCCAACAGAAAAGAAGGCAATTCAAGCACTAGGAATAAATAGAGAAGAAATAGGTATTACAAAATTTAGAGATACCTGTCGTGATTTTGCACTTCAATATGTAGATAAACAATCAGAAGGCTTTAGAAGACTAGGTGTACTTGGAGATTGGGAACATCCATATAAAACATTAATGCCAGAATTTGAAGCAAGACAAATTGGCGTTTTTGCTGATATGTATTTAAAAGGATACATATATAAAGGTTTAAAGCCAGTTCATTGGTGCATTGACTGCGAAACAGCATTAGCAGAAGCAGAAATAGAATATAAAGATATTACATCACCATCTATCTATGTTAAATTTCCAGTAGAAGATGGAAAAGGTGTATTAGATAATGATACAAGTATAGTAATTTGGACAACAACACCATGGACACTTCCAGGAAATACTGGTATTACAGTAGGTGGAGAATATGAATATAGCTTAGTTGATACAGAAAAAGGAAAACTAGTAGTTGCAACTGTACTTGTAGATGAAGTTATGTCTAAGGCAGGAATAACAAATTATAAAACATTAAAAGTAATAAATGGTGCAGATTTAGAAGGAATACTTTGCAAGCATCCATTCCTAGATAGAACTTCAAGAGTAGTGCTTGGCTCAGAAAATGATGTTGCAGTTGACTTAGAAACTGGTACTGGCGCAGTTCACACAGCACCAAGCTATGGTAAAGAAGACTATTTATGTGGTTTAAGAAATAAATTAGACATAATAGTTACAGTTAATGGAAAAGGTTATCAAACAGAAGGTGCAGGTCCATTTGTAGGACTTTCATGTGATGAATCAAATAAAGTAATTCCTGAATGGCTAGATAAAAATGGATATTTACTAAGAAAAGAAGATATTTTACACTCATATCCACATTGTTGGAGATGTAAAAATCCAATTATATTCAGAGCAACAGATCAATGGTTTGCATCAGTAGATGGATTTAAAGATGAAACTTTAAAAGCAATTGAAACTGTAAAATGGACACCAAGTTGGGGAAAAGAAAGAATTGCAAGCATGGTAAAAGATAGAGCAGACTGGTGTATTTCAAGACAGCGTACTTGGGGTGTGCCAATTCCAATTTTCTATTGCAAAGAATGTGGTACAGAATATGCTACAAAGGAAAGCTTTGAGAAGATAGAAAAAATATTTAGAGAAAAAGGCTCAAATGCTTGGTTTGAATTAAGCGAAAAAGAATTAATGCCAGAAGGTGCAACTTGCCCTAAATGTGGATGTCATGAATTCAAGAAGGAAACAGATATTATGGATGTTTGGTTTGATTCAGGTTCTTCACACCAAGGTGTATTAGTAGAAAGAGGAATAGACTTCCCAGCAGACTTATACCTAGAAGGACATGACCAATACAGAGGATGGTTCCAATCATCAATCCTAACATCTGTTGCAACAAAAGGTGTAGCACCATATAAAGCAATTTTAACACATGGTTGGGTAATAGATGAAGAAGGCAGAAAAATGTCTAAATCTTTGGGCAATGGAATTAGCCCACAAGAAATTATAAAAGAGTATGGAGCAGACATTTTAAGATTATGGGTATTATCTTCTGATTTCAAATCAGATGTTAGTATATCAAGAGACATTCTAAAACAAATTAGTGAAAGCTATAGAAAAATTAGAAATACTGCAAGATACATTTTAGGCAATACTTCAGACTTTGATCCAGAAAAAGACTCTGTAAAATATGAGAATATGCAAGAAATAGATAAATGGGCACTTCTAAAATGTAACCAATTATTAAAGAATTGTACACAAAACTATGAAGACTTCGATTTTCACATTGTATATCATGATATTAACCAATTCTGTGTAATTGATATGAGTAACTTCTATCTAGATATTATAAAAGATAGATTATATACTTCAAAAGCAGATTCAGTAGAAAGAAGATCAGCACAAACAGCTATGTACACTATACTAGACACATTAGTAAAAATATTAGCACCAATGGTTTGCTTTACAGCAGAAGAAATTTGGAAGTATATGCCACATACTAAAAAGGAACAAGTAGAAAGCGTAATGCTTACAGACTGGCCAGAAGTAAAACCAGAATATGATAACAAAGAACTAGAAGAAAAATGGAATCATATTTTAGAATTAAAAGAAGAAGTTGCAAAAGAATTAGAAGTAGCAAGAGCAAATAAAACTATAGGACATTCATTAAATGCAAAAGTTACAATTTCAGCACCAGAAAAAGAATATGACTTCTTAAAAGAAAATGAAAGTTTATTAGAAACAGTTTTCATCGTTTCTAAATTAGAAATAGAAAAAACAAGCGAAAATAAGAGAACTGTTAAAATAGAAGTAGCAGAAGGCGAAAAATGTGAAAGATGCTGGAAGTATTCTACAACGGTTGGAGAAAATAAAGAGCATCCAACACTTTGCCATAAATGTAGTGAAGTGCTTGCTAATTAGGCGCGGTGCTATTCTAATCACTATATTGTAAAAATAAATTAAATATATAAATCTAATAAATAATTTAGCAATAACTAAGGAGAAAGTAAATGGAAGAAAGAAAAATAAATGTTAAAAAAATCATAAGTGCAATCTTCATAATAGCAATAATTATATTTATGCTAATAATGTACAATAAATATAATTTTAATGACTTTACTAAAAACATAAGCGAAAAGAATAAAACCACATTTACTAGAGATAGTGAAGTAAAATGTTCAAAAATGGATAGTTACAAAATAGAAAATATAGACTATCATGATGCAATGTTTTCACAAGTAGTTTCAGTAATTCCATTTACTCCTTATAAAGTAACTTGTAAAGTAAAAGTGGAAAATGTAGAAAATAAAGATACAGCCCAAAATGGTGGAGCACATATTTGCATAGAAGGAACAACAGAAAGGTCTGAAGTTATAAATGGAACTTCAGATTGGCAAGACCTAGTTTTCTACTTTAATTCTAAAAATAGAGAAGAAGTAAACATAGGCTTTCGCTTAGGCGGATTCATGAAGGAAGAACAAGTAAAAGGAACAGCATGGTTTTCAGATTTTAAAATGGAAGCAGGGGTAGCAAACAACGACACTAATTGGAACATGATTTGTTTTATCTTCCCTACAATAGATGTAAATGTAAATGTAAATGGAAAAAATGAGCATGTTAATTTACAAATGTCTGACAGCGATATTTCGAAAATTAAAGCAAATTTTGAAAGATTTGAAACTTCAATCAGAGAAGTAAGCAATAATAAAATGTCAGTTAACATAAAAACCGTAACAATTTATGAGCCAATAAAAACACTTTCATATGAAAAAGAAAGTGGCTATTATGTATCATCTAGTGATGTTATAGACTATATAGACAGCTATTTAAAAGAAGATATATATGACCATATATATGTTGCATTTCGTATGGCAGACAAGCAAAAAGGAAGCGATATATTAGTAAATGATTGGATTGGGCTTGGTGGAATGGATTATGCAGGAATCGGATTTTCAAATATTCGTATGCCAGATGATGAAAATAACTTAGCATATGAATATAATAACTTAATAAACATATTTCCAGAAGAAGTATTTATTCATGAATTTTTGCACACTTTAGAAAGAAATGCTAAGGAATATGGATACGAGGTTCCAGCTTTACATGATTATGCAAAATATGGCTATTCAGAGGATAGATTGCAAGGCTTAAAGTCATGGTATACCGATTATATGAATAAAAAAATAAATTATAATGGAAAGCTAATAGGTTTACCACGCGAGATTTATGCTTATAAACCAGTAAATGAAAAAAATTTTGCATATAGTACTAAATTAGATGCACTTCAAGAACCAGCTAATATTATAGAACATATTAGAAGTTTAATTAAAAGAATAGGCAAAGTTTTTGAAATGGTTGGAGAAACTAGTAATTAAAAAATATAACAGCAAATAAAAAACAGCGAGAATTATCATAGATATATTAGAACTGAAAAACAAATCGTAATAGAAAAGAAAGGCAACAAAAATGAAAGTATCAGATTTTGACTATGAACTACCAAAAGAGCTAATAGCACAAGTACCAATAAAAAACAGAGATGAATCAAGACTAATGGTGTTAGATAAAAATAATAAAACCATAGAGCATAAAACCTTTAAAAACATAATAGAATATTTAGAGCCAGGAGACTGCTTGGTTAAAAACAATACAAAAGTAATCCCAGCAAGACTTTATGGAATAAAAGAAGAAACAGGTGCACATATAGAATTTTTACTTCTAAAAAGAATAGAAGGCGATATATGGGAGGTTATGGTAAGACCTGGCAAAAAGCTAAAACCTGGTACAAAAGTTATTTTTGGAGAAGGATTATTTGAAACAGATTTCGAAACAACACCAAATATAGAAAAAAATAATGAGAATCATAATATTAAAAAAATACTCTTAAAGGCTGAAATACTAGAAACCTTAGAATCACGGAAATAGAAAAGTGAAATTCGAATATGATGGGATATTTAATGAAATATTAAATGAAATTGGATTAATGCCACTTCCACCATATATTCATGAGCAATTAAAAGAAAAGGACAGATATCAAACTGTATATGCGAAATATGAAGGATCAAGTGCAGCACCAACAGCAGGATTACATTTCACGCCAGAGCTTCTTGAAGAAATAAAGAAAAAAGGCGTAGAAATTGCAAATGTAACTTTACACGTTGGAATAGGCACATTTAGACCAGTAAAAGTAGAAAATGTAGAAGAACATGATATGCATTCAGAACATTTTTATATAAAGAAAGAAGATGTTGAAAAAATAAACAAAGCAAAAAAAGAAGGACACAGAGTTATTGCAGTAGGAACAACTTCTTGTAGAGTGCTAGAAACAATAGCAGATGAAAATGGAATGGTAAAAGAAACAGAAGGAGATACAAACATTTTTATTTATCCTGGTTATAAGTTCAAATGCTTAGATGCATTAATTACAAACTTTCACTTGCCAGAATCTACTTTAATTATGCTTGTGTCAGCATTAGCAGGAAAAGAATTTATTATGAAGGCTTATAATGAAGCGGTAAAAGAAAAATATAGATTTTTTAGTTTTGGAGATGCTATGCTTATAAAAAACATAAAATAATTATATAGGAAAAATATAGAAAATTTAGCAAAAATTACTATAAAAATAATGTAGAAAAATAGCAAAAATGAGTTGACTTTGATGTATAGAAAATGATAGAATAAAAAAGAAAAAGGAAAATCAACTAAACAGCAAGAAAATTAAGGAGATGTTAAATATGATGAAACACAGAAACCTTGAAGCTGTAAGAGAGAGAGAGAGAGAGAGAGCCGTACTTCTAAAAGAAGTATTATTTGTCATACAAAAATAAATATAAATAATGAAAAGGAATATATAGCCTAATATAGAGTTTTAGGTTATATATTCTTTTTCATATCTTTATGGTTGATTTTAGTAGCTTAACAATTTAAGGGGGTGGTAAGCTGTAAATACAACTAAGGCAAGACATTTTTAGTATAAGTTTAAAATCAATTTAAATTAAATTAATAAGGAAGGAGAAAAAGTCGATGGCAAAAAGACTTGAAGAAAATAAAAAAGAACAAAATCAAGAAAAAAATAAACGTATAGCAATTGTTATTGCAGTAGTAGTACTTCTACTTATCATATTGTTACTACTATTCTTAATAAGAAAAGAATACACAGTAACATTTGATAGCAACGGAGGAAGTGAAGTTGCATCAGTAAA
>CANRCF010000015.1 GCA_947629045.1 uncultured Clostridia bacterium
ATATTGCTTTTAAATATGCATTTAATCGTACAAATTGCATTTACTTTACAGAATTGCATTTAACTTTTCACTTGACGATTTTTTTGTATTAATAAAATCAATTAATATTTTTTTCAATCAATAAGTTTGGCTAAGTAGTAAAAAAAATTAATGTAAGTAATTTTTTTACCTACATTAACTTGTTTATTTAATCATCATTGATACCAAAGCTAACCCCTAGTGCATTGTTGATTTGCGACATTATTTTTTCATCATCAATATGCCCTATTTTTTCCTTTAGTCTACTCTTATCTATAGTTCTAATTTGTTCAGTTAATATTACTGATTCTGCTTTAAGTCCGCTTTGCTCTGGTTCTATTTCAATGTGGGTTGGAAGTCTTGCTTTTCCCATTTGTGAGGTAATCGCTGCTGCGATTACTGTTGGGCTATGTTTGTTACCTATGTCATTTTGAATTATTAAAACAGGCCTTACTCCCCCTTGCTCTGAACCTATTACTGGGCTTAAATCTGCATAAAACATATCTCCTCTTTTTACTACCATCTTCTTCACTCCTAGTACATTTATATATTTGTTCGATATATTTTAAGGATTAGCAATAAAAATATAGTTTTAGAGCAGATAACATTTTAATATTGTTTTTAATTTACTTCATCTTAATTTAAAAGCCAATACCTCTTCTTTTCCTAAACTATTTATTTTTATCTCATTATATAATATGTAAACTAAGTTTTTTTGGTTCTTATCTTGTACGATAAGTTTCTCTATTTTACTATTTTGCTTATCAATAAATAGTTGTTTATATGAGGCATAAGGGTTTGAGCTTTCTAATTTTACTGTCATAATTACTTTATTATTTTCTTCATATATTTGATAGTTTCCACCGTTTTTCTTAGCTAATTTATAGTCCTCTATAAATGAGTTCAACCAAAGGAAGTTATCTGTTAAATATGAGTAGTTTTCATAAACGGTGCTTAAATTTAATTTTGTGTTTTTAATAGTTAATTTTGTTCCATCATAAATTGTTTCTAAGCCTTGTATATTGCTTGGTTCTTCTATTACTTGTTTTTCTAAATTTGGGCTGGTGTAACTTTGCTTTAACTTATATTGTGTAGTGTTTTTGTTGCTTTCTACTGTCATTACGATATCTGCTTCATACGAGCTAATGTTTAAAATATATTCTTCAATTTCTTGATTTGATTTGTTACTTAGATTATTTCCCAAATTTAATTTTTTATTACCTTTTTGACTAAAAAAGTAAATAAATATTAAAATAGCTATTATTAAAACTATCGTTAAAATAATTATTGTTTTTTTTGATATGTTAATTTTTTCGCTTTCGTTTTGTAATATAGAGTTTTTCTTTTCTCCTTTTAACTTAAAGTTTCTTTGCTTTTGAGGCAAATTATAATCTCTATTTTTTCTAATTTCACCTTTTATTATTAGTCACCTCTCTTTACATCATATTTTTTCTGTTTCTTTTAAAATAAACTTTTATTATAATTTTTACATTTCATAATAATTAAATAGAAACAAAAAAGAATAGCTATTAACTATTCTTTTCTATCTATATTCATAAATTTTTGAAGTATTCTGTAATACAAGCTTCTAACTCTGATTTAGTTTCTATTTCATTTATTTTTTGCCTAACAATACTTGCATTTGGTAAATTTTTTAAATAGTATGTCATGTACTTTCTCATTTCTTTTATGCCTGTGTTTTCTCCTAAGAATTCTACTTGCATACTGATATGTTCTAAAATGATTTCTAATTTTTCTTTATTCGTTACTCTTGTAATTTCTTTTCCACTTAAATATTCTTGAATATCTCTAAAAATCCATGGATTTCCGAATTGAGCCTCTGCCTATCATTATTCCGTCTACACCAGTTTCTTCTAGCATTTTTTTAGCATCTTCTTTTGTTTTTATATCTCCATTTCCTATTACTGGTATAGAAACAGCTTCTTTTACTTTTTTAATAATTTGCATATCAACTTCACCAGAATAGAAGTCTTCTCTAGTTCTTCCATGAATAGTTATAGCTGAGGCTCCCACTTCTTCTGCTATTTTTGCTAATTCTATTGCTGTTACATTGTCTTTATCCCAGCCTTTTCTCATTTTTACTGTTACAGGAATTTTTGTAACTGCCATTTCCAAGTTTTGTCTAAGTGTTTTATTTAAATTATTTTTAATGTTATTATCTAAACTATATTCAAATTCTGCATTTTTTGTTTCAACTTTGTTTGCATTTTCTACAACTGTTTTTATTATATCTCTTGCAAGTTCTAGGTTTTGCATAAGCTTACAACCATCACCATTTTTTACTATTTTAGGTGCTGGGCATCCCATATTTATGTCTATGATGTCTGCTATTTTACTTACCTGTTTTGTAGCTTCTTTTATTGCTTCTACGTCGTTTCCAAAAATTTGAACTGCAACTGGTCTTGTTTCATTTTCCATATTCAAAAGCTGATTCGTTTTTCCATCGTTATAAAAAAGACCTTTACTACTAACCATTTCAGTATATACTAATCCTGGTCCGGAATTTTTCGCATATTCTACGAAATGGCAGGTTTGTAATTCCTGCCATTGGAGCTAATAATATATTATTTTTTAATGTTACATTTCCTATTTTTAATTCATGTAAATAGTTATTCATTTATTTTCTTTATTTTATCCTTTACATTTTAATTCTATATATTACTTTTATATTTACTTTTATAGCCTTTTTATTAATTCTGCTCTTATATTTAGTATTGTATAATTACTCTACAAACAATGCTTTTTGCCTACGTCCACTAATATTTAATAAAATTGCAATTAAAATTAAATTAGTAAGAAGTGAGCTTCCACCATAACTTACAAATGGAAGTGGTATACCTGTAATTGGAAGTAATCCCATTGTCATTCCTATATTTTCTATCATGTGGAAGAAGAAAATTCCCGCTATTCCAATTGCTATATATGAGCCCAAATCATCCTTTGCAGTTTTTGCAACTTTTGTTGCTTTTATAATTAGAATGATATATAGCAAAATAACTGTACCTGCCATTATAAATCCCATCTCTTCACCTATTACAGCAAATATAAAGTCTGTGGTTTTTGGATATAAATAGCCTAGTTGTGTTTGATTTCCTTTTAATATTCCCATTCCAAAAGCTTCGCCTGCGCCTATTGCAAGCTTTGATTGTATTATGTTATAGCCTGCACCTCTTGGGTCTAAGTTTGGATTTAAGTATACATCAATTCTAGTTTTGGCGTGTTCTGGCAAGATAAAAAAGTAAGCTACTGGCACTAAAATTACTATTAGCAAAAGTGCTGTAATAATATATCTTTTTCTTATTCCTGCTACATATAGCATAAAAATTAAAGCAAATAAAAATGCAAGTGCTGTTCCATAGTCTGGTTGTTTTATAATTAGTAAAACTGGAACACCAACTACTATAATGCTTAAAGCTAATCTCCATATTTTATTTATATCGTCTTTATCTCTTTTTTGCAATTTTACAATTACTTGTGCTAAAAAAAGCACTATTGCTATCTTTGCAAATTCTGATGGTTGCATTGTAAATGGTCCTATGCTAAACCAACTTGTAGCACCATTTATCGGCTCTGTGAATAAAACTGCTACAAGTAACAGCAAACTTGCGCCATAAATTATTGGTGATATTTTGGCTAAAAATTCATAATTTATTAAAACTAGTATTATAATGACTGGTATGCTTATTACCAGCCACATTATTTGCTTTTTTAATTCCTCATAATCTGAATTTTGAGTGGAAGAATATAGCGCAATTAAACCTATTGCAATTAACAATATAGTACATACTAAAATTCCCCACTCAATATTGTGTAATAGTTTTTTTCTCATTCGAAACCTCTTTTTATGAATTTGTTTCTGCTTCCAATTTTTGCTCACTTACTACTTCTTCTTTAGGTTCCTCTGTTTTTTCTTGTTTTTCTGTTACTTCTTCTTGTTGTAATTCTTCTGTTTTGGCTTCTTCTACTTCTGTTCTGTCTTGTTTAGTTTCATTTTGATTTGTTTCTTCTTGATTTGTTTTCTCTTGATTTAGTTCTTCATGTTTTGTTTCATCTTGCTTTTCTTCATTTTGTTTGCTATCTTCTTTTTCTATTTCTTTATTTGCTACTTCTTTATTTTGTTCTTCTTGTTTTTCTGGCTCTTGCTTTTTTTCTGTATTATTTTCTTTTTTATCATCTTTAATTACATTTGCTTGAGCATTTCCTACTTTTCTTGCTTCATCTTTGATTGTAATAATTGGAATGTTAGCATATAAAGCTGGTGCACCTATTGTACCATCTTCGTTTGTTTTATTTGTTAATTTTACATCAATTGCTTTTTCATCGATGTCTATGTATTTTTTAATTACTTCAATAATTTCTTGTCTCATCAATTCCAAAAAGTCGACTGATACATTAGCTCTATCTTGCATCAATACTAGATGCAATCTTTCCTTTGCCATAGTAGAGCTTTCTTTTGGATTATTTTTTTTACTAAGCTTTTTAAAGAAACTTACAATGTTCTCAAACATAATTTACCTCCAATAGTAGTATTTATTTTCTTTTAAAAATTCGCTTCAGTTTAGTAAAAAATCCTTTTTCTTCTCCTGGAATTGTAATTTCTACATTCTCGCCTAAAATTCTACTTGCGATTTCTATGTATGCCTTTCCAGATGGTGCTTTATGATTTGTTACTACTGGTTCTCCTTTGTTAGTTTGAGTAATAATGAATTCATCGTCCGGTACTACACCTATTAAGTCTATTGATAATAAGTCAACTATATCATCTACATCCATCATTTCTCCTTTTTTAACCATGTTTGGTCTTAAACGGTTTATAACAAGCTCTGGATTTTTAATATCAGAAGCTTCAAGAAGACCTATAATTCTATCTGCATCACGAATTGCTGAAATTTCTGCTGTTGTAACAACAATTGCACGATTTGCCCCTGCTATTGCATTTTTAAAGCCTTGCTCTATTCCTGCTGGGCAATCTATTAAAATATAGTCAAATTCTTCTTTTAATTTTTCTATTAATTCCTTCATTTGTTCTTCATTTACTGCACTTTTATCTCTTGTTTGGGCTGCTGGAAGTAAAAACAATTCTTCAAAACGCTTGTCTTTTATAAGAGCTTGTCTTAATTTGCATTTTTCTTCCACAACATCTACAATATCATATACTATTCTGTTTTCTAATCCCATAACAACATCAAGATTTCTTAAACCAATGTCGGTGTCTATTAGTATTACTTTTTTTCCTCTTAATGCTAGTGCTGAACCAACATTTGCTGTAGTTGTAGTTTTTCCAACTCCACCTTTTCCTGATGTGACTACTATAACTTCTCCCATGTTTCCTCCTCCTTAATTTTGGGCTTGTATTTATAAAAATGCAATATTAACGGTTATTATTATATACGAAAATCATATAAAAATCAATGTTTCATATAAAAAAAGTGTAGTTATTTTTAATTTAAAATATCTATTGTGTTTTTTATATATAATTATTTCATTTTTTATCATAATTAACAACAAAAAATGGATTCTATAATATTATTTTTTAGAATCCATTTTTAATTTAATAATTTTCTAAATCTATTTGATAATTATGTTTTATTTCTTCATCATTTAATAGACGATTATATATCATAAAATTATTAATTTTACCTACAAAATATCTATCATCACCCTCATAAGATCTTCCTAGCCAAAATTGTTCTAATGGTCTAATTGGATTAGTATCTTTTTTTTCTTTTCCTACTAGTTCACCATTTATATATACTTTTGTTCCAATACTTGAATCCATTTGAACTGCTAGTGAAATTTTATTATTAATAGTTGTATTACCATCTATTTTTGCCACATTACTATTATATCCCAAGCTAAGTACATTTCCACCACTAGTATCTCCATATTGAGCAACAATTCCTGTAATATCATTATCCGAGCCACTATGATTTCCAAAAAGTCCTCTATAATTTTCAGCTTTTTGTGAATAAAAACACATTTCTATTGTAATTGGTCCATTTAATTTGCTTTGTAAATTTGATACCTGACCAAAATCATTTACTCCATCAAAATTTAAAGCATTATCGCTCCAACCACTAGATGACGTTTTGTCAAAATTAGATAAAGTTAAATCATATCCATTTCCTGTAAGGTCCTTCCATGTTTCTGTATCATTGCTATGTCCTGTACCAGTATTATTTATTGCATCATATTGTAAAATCAAGCCACTTTTAATATGATTACTTTCATATTGCCTTTGTGCGTATATTTCTTCTACTTTATCGTTATCTTTTTTATATGCTTCTATAATTTTTACTATTGTTTTTAGTTGTCCTTTTCGTACTGATGTTGCTGTAAAAAATAATCCTGTCAATATAAATATATAACATAACATAGTAACAATTACATAAACTGTCATCGAACCTTTTTGATTTTTAAACCAATTTTTCATCTGTATTTTCTCCCTTTATAATTTTTTTCATTTTATTTGCAATACATCAATTATATCTTAATTTAAAAAATTATTACTGTCAATATTATTAAATTATTTTATTTGAAATTAACTTAAAAATATTATGTTTTGTAAGTACCGCTTAAGCGTCCTAAGCGAAGCGCGTTTGGAGCAACTTTATGCCCAGACAGCAAGGTGCAAAAAACATAATATTTTTAAGTATAAATTTAGATTATTACTCTATATTTTGAAAATTTTTAACCCAATTTATTCTTTCTTCTCTTAAATATTTTGCAAAATTTTCTCCTGATAAATCTTTTATTCCTTTATACTTTTCTTGCAAAAATTTTCCGTCTATTTTTTCTATACACTCTTTTCCTATTTTTGCAAATTTAATTTCATTTAAACTTTGCTCCAAATTTTTTTCTCCTCTTGCTTTGTCGCATGCAACAACTATTTTTAAGCCTTCTAAACCTAATATAGTTTTTGAAACTTCTTGAATTAGGTCCACCTGTTTTGGTACTGTCATTTTTTCAAAAATTCCTGCCTTCATGTGCCATTTTGCTGCAGTTTTACCACATTTCTCCCATGACTTTGGAACTCCTATTCTTCTAGATAAATCTACTACTAGTTTTACTCCTCTTTCATCATGCCCATAATGATGTGGCAAAATTTCTTTAGGAGTATTTCCTTTACCTAAATCATGTACTAATGAGCTGTACCTAATTTCTAAATCATCTGTTAATTTTGCACTATTATCAACTACCATTAGTGTATGGTTATAGCTATCTCCTTCAGGATGATATTTTTCGGGTTGTACCTTTCCTATCAAATTGTATATTTCTAAAAAGTGGACATCTAAAACTTCTGCTTCTTTTAATGTTTCAAAGAAAATTGATGGTTTATTTGCCCCTAATGCTTTCTTAAATTCCGTAAATACCCTTTCTTTTGAAAGTGTATTAAGCTCATTTTTCAATTTTCTCATACTATTTAATGTTTCTTTATCTACTGAAAATTCTAAACTTGCTGCGAATCTTGCTACTCTATATACTCTTAACGGGTCTTCAATAAATGCATCTGTTGTTTTTCTTAAAATTTTATTTTCTATATCCTTCCTGCCATTAAATGGATCTATAATTTCTCCTGTTAAAACGTTTTGTGCTATGCTATTTATAGTTAAATCCCTTCTTGCTAAATCTTCTTCTATTGTAATTTTCTCGTCAGTATCAAATTCAAATGCTTTGTGCCCTGCTCCTATTTTTCTTTCTTTTCTAGCAAGTGCAAATTCAACATTATCTATTATGAATACAGGAAAATCTTTACCTTGAACTTTGGCTTGTGCAAAAATTTTTTGAAACTTCTCTTTTGAAATTCCAGTAACGCAATAATCTTCGTCTGTAACTGGTATTCCTAATAATTTATTTCTAATTGCTCCTCCAACTAAGTACAAAGTTCCACTATTTTCTTTTATTTTATATGCAATTTCTTTAATTCTATCTTGTTTTATTTCTTGCATAAATGCTCCCATTTTTTATTTCAACTTTTTTATAATGCAGAATAAATTTTTAATTTGTGTTTATATTTAAAATTTATATTCTTTTAAAAATATTATACCCTTTAAATAGTTTTTTTACAAATCATTTTGCGATTTTATTAAAATCTATTATATATTACATTTCAAAGTGTAAAGCTAAAAATATTATGTTTTTAGCTTTATAACTTTAAATTTCAATTGTTTACATTTATTTTAATTAAAATATATTATATAATAATGTTTTTTAAAACAGTACAATAATTGATTTTAAAATAGCTGCGCAGCGTTCAAACGAAGCGTTAGCGAAGTGCGTTTGGAGCAAATTACATATTGTATATTTTAAATATGGAATTTGCGACAGCAAAGCTATGAAAAATCAATTATTGTACTGTTTAAATGAGTACATAGAATTATATTGTAACAAGAATAAAATGTTAATAAAATTTTCTTGACATTAATATTATTTAAGAATAGAATTAAGATGTTAAATTTAAGAAGGAGGAAGGTCTACATATGGAAAATTTAATTGAAATTAGATGGCATGGTAGAGGTGGTCAAGGTGCTAAAACAGCTTCACTTTTATTAGCAGATGCTGCTTTTAACACTGGTAAGTATATTCAAGGTTTCCCTGAATATGGTCCTGAAAGAATGGGTGCCCCTATTACAGCTTACAATCGTATTAGCAATGAGCCAATTCGTATTCATAGTAATATCTATGAGCCTGATTACGTTGTTGTTGTTGACGATACTTTACTTGAATCTGTTGACGTAACAGCAGGTTTAAAAGAAAGTGGCGCAATTGTTATTAACACTACAAAAGGAAAAGAAGAAATTGAAAAACTATTACCTAATTACAAAGGTTCTATTTACACAATAGATGCTAGAAAAATATCTATTGAAGCTCTTGGAAAATATTTTCCAAATACACCTATGCTTGCTGCAATTGTAAAAGTGGCTAATGTTATGGATGAAAAAGATTTCTTAGAAGATATGAAAGGTTCTTTTGCACACAAATTTGCAAAGAAGCCTGAAGTTATAGAAGGAAATATGAAAGCATTAGAGCTTGCTCTAAGTCAAATTCAAAAAGTTAAATAAGAAAGGAGCTAAATATGTCAACAAATATTGATAAAAATACACCTGCATCAGAAATGACTATTGGTGGTAATATTTATAAATCTGGTAATGCCTTAGAGTTTAAAACTGGTGACTGGAGAAGTGTTAAACCTGTTTATCTTAGTGAAAAGTGTAAACAATGTGGTCTATGTTTTCCTGTTTGCCCAGAGGATGCTATTCCAGTAAATAAAGAAGGAAATCGTGAAGATTTTAATTTTGATTATTGCAAAGGATGTGGCGTTTGTGCAAAAGTATGTCCTTTTAATGCAATTGAAATGGTAGATGAAGGAGGTAACTAAATATGGGAATTAGAGAAAGATTAAGTGGAAATGAAGCAGTAGCTTATGGAATGAGACAAATTAACCCTGATGTTGTAGCAGCTTTCCCTATTACACCTTCTACAGAAATTCCTCAATATTTTTCTACTTTCGTTAGTAACGGAACAGTAGATACTGAGTTTGTAGCTGTAGAAAGTGAACATAGTGCTATGAGTGCTTGTATTGGTGCAGAAGCAGCTGGAGCTCGTGCTATGACTGCAACTTCTGCTAATGGTTTATCTTATATGTGGGAAATGATTTACATTGCTTCAAGTTTAAGGCTTCCAATTGTAATGAACTTGGTAAACCGTGCAGTATCAGGACCTTTAAATATTCACAATGACCATTCAGATGCAATGGGCGTTCGTGATAGTGGTTGGATTATGCTATTTTCAGAAAACAACCAAGAGGCTTATGATAATTTGATAATGGCTCATCGTATAGCTGAGCATAAAGATGTTTTATTACCTTTGATGATATGTCAAGATGGTTTTATTACATCACATTCTATTGAAAATATAGAACTTATTGAAGATGAAAAAGTAAAAGAATTTGTAGGGAAATATACTCCTGAGCATTACTTATTAAATGATAAAGAGCCAATCGCAATTGGACCTTTAGATGTTCAAACTTATTTATTTGAACATAAATATCAACAAGCTGAAGCTATGAGAAATGCTAAAAGAGTAATCAAAGAAGTGGCTGAAGATTTTGAAAAAATGACTGGCAGAAAATACTCTTTCTTTGAAGAATATAAAATGGAAGATGCAGAAATTGCAGTTGTTTGTATGAACTCTACTGCAGGAACTACAAAAACTGTTGTAGATAGTTTAAGAGAAAAAGGCGTTAAGGCTGGTATGGTTAAAATCCGTATGTTTAGACCATTCCCTGCTGAGGAATTAGCTGAAGCACTTGGAAATTTAAAAGCTTTAGCTGTTATGGATAAATCAGATTCATTAAATGGTGCAGGCGGTGCATTATTTGAAGATGTTGTTTCTGGTATGTATACAGCTAAAAAACAAGTACCAACAGTTAGCTATGTATATGGTATTGGTGGTAGAGATACTACATCTAAAGATATTGAAGAAGTATATAGCTATTTACAAGAAGTTGCAAAAACAGGAAATATTGATAACCCTTATCGTTATGTAGGATTAAGAAAATAGAAAGGAGAAATTAAAATGGCATATAATTTAAAAGAAGTAATGGCAAATAAGCCATCTAGATTAACTGCTGGTCATAGAATGTGTGCTGGTTGTGGTGCTCCACCTATCGCAAGAATGGTGTTAAGAGCTCTAAAACCAGAAGACCATGCTGTAATTTGTAATGCTACTGGTTGTATGGAGGTTTCTACTTTCATATATCCATACACAGCTTGGACTGATTCATATATTCACACTGCATTTGAAAATGCTGCTTCTACATGTTCTGGTGCTGAAGCTGCTTACAAATCTATGAAAAAGCAAGGAAAATTACCTCAAGATAAAACTACAAAATTCATCACATTTGGTGGTGATGGTGGTACATATGATATAGGTATTCAAGCTCTTTCTGGTGCTATGGAAAGAGGTCATGACATGGTTTATGTATGTTATGATAATGGTGCTTATATGAATACTGGTATTCAACGTTCTTCTGCAACACCTAAATTTGCAGATACAACTACATCACCTGCTGGTAAAGTAATTCCAGGAAAAATGCAATCAAGAAAAGATTTAACAGAGGTTATGGCATCACATCATTTGCCTTATGTTGCACAAACTATTGCATACATGAATTTTAAAGATTTATATGAAAAATCTGAAAAAGCAATTTATACTGAAGGTCCATGTTTCTTAAATGTGTTATCTCCTTGCCCTAGAGGATGGGGATACCCTACTGATATGCTAATGGAAATGAATAAATTAGCTGTTGAAACTTGCTATTGGCCTTTATATGAGATTGAAAATGGTAAATACAAAATTAACTATAAACCTGCTAAAAAATTACCTATTGAAGAGTTCTTAAAACCTCAAAAGAGATTTAAGCATATGTTTGCTCCTGGCAATGAATGGATGATAGAAGAATTCCAAAAAGAAGTTGACAAACGTTGGGATGCACTTTTGAAGTTAGAAGAAATGAGTAATAAAGAATAAAAGTTACATATAATGGCATTCGCACATTTTTATAAGGTTGGAATTTCCAACCTTATTTTTTTGTGAAATGAAAATAAGTTCAATTATTTATCCAATAATTGAACTTACATTTTTTATTTTATAAAAATATGTAATTATTCTGCTTCTGGTGCTCCTACTGGGCAAACTCCAGCACATGTTCCACATCCTATGCAAGCATCTTTGTTTATTTCGTATTTTCCATCTCCTTGTGCTATACAAGATACTGGACAACTTGCTGCACATGCTCCACAACCAATACATTTTTCTGTAATCTTATATGCCATTTTAATTTCACCACCTTTCACTACTACGAATATTCTAAATTTTTATCTTAAATATCTTCTTCACTTTGTTTGTCTAACTTTTCTAGTTTTTCTAATTCTTCTAATTCCTTTAAATTTTCTTTTTCTTCTTGGTCCATTGCTTCTTTTCCAACATTCTTTATTATTTTTACATCCTTTGCTGGATATTTTTTATAAAAGCTTTCTTCCCCATCTTTAAACTTTACAAGTATCATTTCTTTTAAGGTTTCAATAGAATCAACTGTACCTTCTCCATCTTCTGTTTTTACTATTGCTCCTATCTTAGGAAGATTTTTTAATTTTTCTTCATATACATCTTGTTCATATTTTAAACAGCACATTAGTCTTCCACAATTACCAGATATTTTAGATGGATTTAATGATACATTTTGTTCCTTTGCCATCTTTATAGAAACAGTTTCAAAATTTCCTAAAAATGAGCAACAACACAATTCTCTACCGCAAACACCATTTCCACCTATTCTCTTTACTTCATCTCTTACACCAATTTGTCTTAGTTCTATTCTTGTTTTGAATATTGCAGCTAGTTCTTTTACTAATTCTCTAAAATCTATTCTACCATCTGCTGTAAAATAGAATAATATTTTACTATTATCAAATTTATATTCTACTTCAGTTAAGTGCATGTCTAATTTATATTTTGCAATTTTTTCTTCACATATCTTAAATGCTTCTTTTTCTTTTTGTCTATTTTCTTCGTCATGCTTAATGTCTTTTGGTGTCGCAATACGTATTATTTTTTTCAATGGTGCTACTAATTTATCTTCTTCTATTTCTCTTTTACTAATTACTACTTCTCCTATTTCTTGCCCCATAGTAGTTTCTACTATTACTTTATCTTGTTTTTGAACTTCTATATTATCAGCATCGAAAAAATATATCTTTCCAGGTTTTCTAAATCTAACGCCTATTATTTTTTTCAATTTAATTCCTCCCATGACATAAGTTAATATTATAAATTAAATATTATGAGTTAAATTCTTCCCATAACTCTAGTAATAAATCATCAATTGACATATCATAATTCGCATTTGCTAAAATTCTTTGCTTTGCTTTTTCTATAATTTTTATTCCATTTGCATATTTTATTTCATTTTTTTCTCGTAATTTTTCATAAAGCACTATTCCCATATATTCTAGTAATGGCACTATATTATCTTTTGCATTGTACAAAACATCGGATTTTCTCCATATTGTAGTAATATCATCTACACTAAGACTTTTTATTACATCATCTATAAAAGCATATTTTTCTCTTTCTTCTAGTACTTTTATAGCTTTTCCTATACTTCCTTCACATTGTTTTAGCATATTTTTTGTAATGTCTACATCCAAATTATTTGCTTTTAAATATGATAAAATTTGATCTTCTTCTAGCGGTTTAAAATATATTTTCATTAAACGTGATTTTATTGTTGCAAGTAATTTGCTTTCATTAGAAGTAATTAAAATAATTATTGCATAGCTTGGAGGTTCTTCTAATGTTTTTAATAAGCTATTTGCAGCTTCTCTTGTCATTAATTCACTGTTATTAATAATATATACTTTTTTTGATGCGGTTATTGGCTTTTCTGCTATTTTTTCTTGCATATATCTTATTTGTTCTATTTTAATTGTTTTTCCATCATCTGGTTCTATCATCATAAAGTCTGGATGACTTTCAGCATTAAATTCTATACAAGATTTACATTTGTCACATGGCTTTTTAGAATTACTTTCGCAAAGAAGCATTTTAGCAAATTGGATGGCAAATAATTTTTTCCCTATTCCGTCTTTTCCAACCCATAAATAGCCATGTACACTACTCTCTTCTTCTGCTATTCTTACTAATATTTCTTTATTTTTTTCGTTTCCTAAAATATTTTCAAATGCCACTTTTTTCTCCTCGCTATTTTTTTAATGCTATTTTTATAAATTTTTATTATTGCATTTTGTTGCTTATTTGTCATCTTTATAATTATTTAGCATCTACTTTTCCAAATAGATTTAATGGCCAAAAACGAATCCAAACTTTACTTTCTATTTTTTCTAATGGAATACAACCAAATACTCTACAATCTGTAGATTTGCTTCTATTATCTCCCATACAAAATACAGTATTTTCTGGCACTATAAAATCATTAAAAGCTACTTGTACATTTCCAACCTTTTCTTCTGTTATTATATCTTCACCTAAATATGGTTCTTCAAGCTCTTGACCGTTTATATATACTTTTCCATTTGCTATTTTTACATGCTCGCCAGGAAGTGCAATTACCCTCTTAATGTAACTTTCTTTATTTATTTCTAATACATAATAAAGAAATTTTGACCACCAATTAGTTGGTTCATTTTCGTATTTAGCAATTGGTCTATTTAAATCCACTTCATCTATTGATAAATAACCAGTTACGCTAGGTGCTTCAAATGTAACAATATCATATCTTTCTGGCATTTTCTTCGCTGTTCTTATTAATCTATTTAATATTAACCTTTGATTTGGCTTTAATGTTGGATACATAGATTCTTGGCTTACTATTGTAGGGGTTCCTACAAAATATTTTATAGATACCGCCAAAACAAATGCAATAATAATACAAATAATCCACTCTATAACATTTTTTGCGCTTTCACTTATTTTCATATTTGTGTCTTCCCTTTCTAGTAAACTAATTGTGTTAGTTTAGTTTTTATAAGACTTTTCTTATACTAATAATCATTTTTTATTAACAGGAACTCTAATTACTACTTCTGTTCCTTTTCCAAATTCACTTTTTATATCAATACTGCCATTATTCTGTGTTAATATTTCTTTTGCTATTGGAAGCCCTAAACCTGTTCCACCCATTTCTCTAGTTCTTGCTTTATCTACTCTATAAAATCTTTCAAAAATTCTTGACAGGTCTTTTTCTGGTATTCCAATTCCATTATCTATTACTTTTATATATGCATCACTGTACACAAAGCCAACATATACTTTTATTATTCCTTGCTCTGGTGTATATTTAATAGCATTTGAAATAATATTCAAAATTACTCTTTCGATTCCATATTTATCTGCGTGTACTAATGGTACATTTGCTGTTACAAAGCATTCAACTTGATGTTTTTTCTTCTCTATTTCAAATTTTAATCTTTCAATGCATTTTTTAGTTAAATCTCCTAAGTCAAATTCGGTTTCTTCCTTTGTAATCTTTTTATTATCATATTTTGATAGTGTTAAAAGATCTGTTACTAATTTTGCCATTCTTCTAGCTTCTGAACTAATAACTTCTAAGAATTTTGTTTGCATTTCTTTATCATATTCACTTTCTAAAAGTGTATCTGCATATCCCATAATAGAAGTGATTGGTGTTTTTAATTCATGTGATACATCTGCTACAAATTCTTTTCTCATATTATCTAGCTTTACGTGCTCTGTAATATCTTGTATTACAACTATTACGCCTGCTGGTTTATCATTTTCACTTTGAAATGGTGCAAAAAGAAGATTAACATATTTTTCACCTATATTAAGTCTTTGCTCTGATGATGTCCAATTCTCTAGATAAACTATTTTTTCCAGGTTAATATCGAATTTTGAAAATATATCATTAAAAGAATGTTCCATTTTATTTAAATTTAATAAATTCATAGCTGCTGGGTTTATATGAATAATATTTCCATTCATATCAAATGCAATAATTCCATCAGTCATGTGTAATAAGATAGTTTCTATTTGCTTTTTTTGATTATCTATTTCATTTAAGTTTTGTTTTAATTTTTTAGTCATTAAGCTAAATGCATTTACAAGCTCATCTATTTCTGTTTTTTTTCTATCTACTTCTTTTATTTCTAATTCTTCCCCATCTGCTATTTTTTCTGCACTTTGAATCAAAAAGTTTATCGGTTTTGTAACAGATTTTGATACATAATAACCTAATAATAAAGTTATAATTGCAAAAATTATTATAGATATAATAGTAATTACTTCTGTTTGTATAATTTGTTCATTTAATAATGTCACATCAGCATTTTGCACCAATGATTCACTTAGTTGTTTTAATGAGTTTATATGCAAAAATGAAAGTGTTCCAATTACAATAATACCTATAACAAAAAATATTAATATAATTTTCGTTTGTATACTTTTTATCATTTTTATTCCTCTTAGTTAATTACATAAAAAGATTATCTTATAAATTTTCTATATTTTTAACATATAAATAATTATATTTTTATAATTATTAAAATATTATATTTACTAATTGTTAGCTAAATAATATCCGACTCCTCTTTTAGTAATTAGAATTTTTGGTGCTGAAGTATCCTTCTCAATTTTTTCTCTAATTCTTCTAACCGTAACATCAACAGTTCTAATATCTCCGTAATATTCATATCCCCATACTTTTTCTAGTAATATTTCTCTTGTTACTACTTGTCCTGGTTGTTTTGCTAAATAACGTAATACTTCAAACTCTCTTAAAGTTAAATCTATTACTTCGCCTCTTACCTTTACTTCGAATTTATCTAAATCTATTACTAAATCACCAATAGAAATAACATTTGTTAGTTTTTTTGCGTTGTCTGCATTTTCAGGTAATTGATTTGTTATCTCTGCTTTTCTTAAATTTGCTTTTACTCTTGCCATAAGTTCTCTTACGCTAAATGGCTTTGTAATATAATCATCTGCTCCTAATTCTAATCCTAATATTTTGTCAATTTCTTCATCTTTTGCAGATAGTATTAAAATAGGAACATTTAACGTATGTCTAAGTCTTTTGCAAACAGTTAATCCATCTACTTTTGGAAGCATTATATCTAGCAAAATAAGATCTGGTTTTTGCTGCAATGCAATATTAATTGCTTCTTCTCCATCATTTGCCTCTAATGTTTGATATCCTTCTTTTTGTAGGTTATATATTAGAATATCGACTATTCTCTTTTCATCATCAACTACAAGTATTTTCTTTTGATATTCATTTGATAATTGATTTTCATTTTCTTCTACATTATTCTTATTTTCTTCCACAAAAAGCCCCTACCTTTCTTTTTAGATTTTACATTAGTGTTATATATTTTTTTCTTTTATTTTTTGATTTCTCATTTAAACATATTTATATCATATTACGTTTTTTTTAACAAGATTTTTTTAACAATTTTGTAATATTTTTGTAATATTTCCATTACAATTCATATCTTAAAATATAAAACTATAAACTTTTAAAATATTGCAGTTATGATTTAAGTTAATACTTTTAGAATAATATTTTTTTAATTAAATAATAAAGCACCTCTATATGAATTTGCATTTTCATATAAAAGTGCTTCTGTAGATTTATGATTATAATACTATTCTTCTATTTTCTTTCCAAAGATAGATTTTGCTAAACCACCTACTAATGGTAATTCTGGATCTTCGTTTTTGCAAGCTTTTACAATTCCAAAAATAACTCCAATAATATAAACAACATATAATGCTGTTCCTACAAATGGAATATCAAATGGAATAAATCCAATTACTAAACTAATTATGAAATAAGCTAAACTTAATACTATTGATTGAGCTGCATGAAATTTAGTATTTCTTTCATTATTTTTTGCTGCATATAAAACAACAAGTCCTCCAATCCATCCAAAGATATAAGCTAATACGCATTTTGATTTTTCACTCATTTTAAGTATCCCCCTTCTTCTCTATTATATAATAGCATTTCTTATATTGCTACTTTTATATAAAGATATTATCATTCTTGTCGAAAAATGTAAATAGTTTTTGAAGGGTTTTTATTTTTGAAAATTAAGCTATAAAAAACTTAATACAAAAGCCTTAAATTAAAACTTCTATATGATGCACTTCTCCATTAGGGTTCAGAATTACTTGTTTTTCTTCTATTTCATTTCCGTCTAAAATAAACCTTTCTACACCAGTATTTCTTCCATTTGGATTTTTTACATTTATATGATAAATACTGTTTCCATATCTATATTGTATAGAATACTCTTTCCAGTCGTTTGGAATGCATGGCTCAATTTTAAGCTTATTTTTTTCTATCTTTAAGCCTAGCAAATATTTAATTCCCGCTTCATACATCCAACTTGCTGAGCCAGTATACCATGTCCAGCCACCTCTACCAGCTAAATTCTTCTGTCCGTAGATGTCTGCTGATATAACATAAGGTTCTACTTTATATTTGCTTGCGGCTTCCTTAGTTCTACTATGCTCTATTGGATTTATCATTCTATAATATTCTCCTGCTTTGTTTCCAAAGCCAAGTATTGCTTCTGCAATAATCGCCCAAATTGCTGCGTGCGTATATTGTCCTCCATTTTCTCTTGTTCCTGGAAGATATGCTTTAATGTAGCCCGGCTTTAAATTGCCGTTTTCAAATGGAGGATCCAATAATTTTATGATTCCATTTTCTGTGTCTATTAAATGATTTTCTAAGCTTTCCATTGCAATATATTTCTTGTCATCATCTCCTGCATTTGAAATTATAGACCAACTTTGCGCGATTCCATCTATTCTACATTCTTCATTTTGTATGCTTCCTAATATATTTCCATCATCCATGAAGGCTCTTCTAAACCATCTTCCGTCCCAACCAGCAGTGTTTAGAGCATTTTTTAGATTTTTCATTATTTCTTCGTATTGTTTTATTTGTTTTTCTAAATTTTTGCTTGCTAGTTCTTCTTTTGCAACTTCATTTTCTGTATTTTTTGTTTCTTTTGTTTCTTTTATTTCTTCTACTTCCTTTACTTCTTTTTCTTGCTTTTCGTCTCGATTTTTCTTTATTTCTTCGGCTCTAATTTTTTCTAATCTTTCCTTACAAATAGGCACCCACTTTTTCAAAATATCATAAAGGAAAAATCCAAGCCATACGCTTTCTCCTTTTCCGAAGATTTCCTACTTCACTAAATCCGTCATTCCAATCTCCTGAGCCTATTTTTGGAAGTCCATTTTCTCCAAAATCTAATGAAATATCTATTGCTTTTTTACAGTGCTCATATATACTTCCTTTTATTTCCGATTCTGGGTAATAATCGTACTTTTCATCTACACCTTTTTCTAATGCTTCACCTTGTAAGTATGGTACTTCTATTTCTAGAATAGATTTATCACCTGTAAATTCTAAATAATCTTCTAGAACATATACAAGCCATAACCTATCATCACTAAATCTTGTTCTTATACCCCTTACAGTATCTTCATGCCACCAATGCTCCACATCTCCTTCTATAAACTGATGAGCGGAATGCTTAATAATTTGATTTTTCATTAAATTTGTATCTACATATTTTAGTGCTATTGAATCTTGAAGTTGGTCTCTAAAGCCATAAGCACCACCAGATTGATAATAACCTGTTTTGCCCCACATTCTTGATGCCATAACTTGGTATATAAGCCAACCATTTAGAAGTATATTATTAGATTCTAATGGTGTTTTTACTTGCAACCTTTCCGTTTTTTCTTTCCAAAATCTCTTTGTTTTTTCATATTCTTCATAGACCTTTCCCATGTTATTATATTTGTAGCTTAAGTCTTGGCAGTCTATTACACTATTTCCTACACCAAAGGTTAGAATTACTTTTTTAGTTTCTAATGCTTCTAATTCTACTTCTATATGCATAGCAATTATTCCGTCTTGCCACAATCCATTTTGCTTATCTAAGGCTATTTGGTGCATTGCATCTGGATTATTTAAATTTCCTTTTCCTACAAAACTTTCCTTGCTACCAGTATATGACACTATTTTTTCATTTGATGAAACAAACACCATACCTTCAAAAGGCTTTTCTTCTGCAAGATTTTTCATACATATTAAGTTAGAATTTTCATAAAAATCTAATTTTAAATATCCATTATTTTTTATCTCATCTTCACCTAAAACTGGCTTAATATAATACATCAGCTTTATTTTTTTCTTTTTTAAATCATTATTTTCTAATTGTAATATTTGTACTTTTATATTGTCCTCTGTTGGAACAAATACATCTAGCTTTTGTGCTAAGCCTTTACTTGTATGATTATATTTTGCGTAGCCAAAGCCATAAGTTACATAGTAATCATTTTCGTCAGGGCATGGGCTTACACCTAATGACCAAATTTTTTTGCTTTCTTCATCTTGCAGATAGATTATTTCTGATGGCACATCTGTTACAGGCATATTATTCCATGAAGTTAGCCTATTTAGCCTACTATTTTTATACCAAGTATAACCTCCCATTCCTTCTGTTACAAGTGTTCCGAAGTTTTCATTTGTTAGAAGGTGGCTCCATACTGTTGGAAGTTTTTCATCTTTATTTACACGAATTAAATACTCTTTACCATCTTCAGAAAATCCACCATATTCATTATAATATTTTAAATTTTCTAATTTTTGCCTTATTGGATTTTCTTCTACCACCTCATAATTTTCATCTTTTGGCATTTCTTTTACTGTATCTAAATATTCTTCTTCTAATTCTTTTAAATACCTTTTTGCATTTCCATAGCTTGAATCTATGCTTAAATTTGCCCTACATTCTAAATAATAGATTTCATCTGGCTTTAAATTTTCAAGCACAAAAATTCCTGCTTTTTGGTTTTGCATATAACTAATATTTTCATTTAAAATGCTGTTGAATATTCTATCTTTCAAGTGATTTTGATAGCTATACTTTTCTTCATTTATAATTACAAGGTCTATTTTAATATTCTTCAAGTGGAAATAATGATATAGTTTTAGCATTTCTTCTACTACTTCTATATCTTCTACCTCTTTAATTTTTACAAGTAAAATTGGCAAATCACCTGATATTCCATATTTCCATAGCCTACTTACTGGAACATTATTTACACTTGGGTACTGCACTTTTTTAAGTGGATTTTGCATATATAAATAGCCTAAGATTTTTTGATATAGTTCTAGCTCTTTTCCGTTTACGCCTAAATACCTATTTTCCGCTTCCGCTTTTGCTTTTGAAAGCTCAAATTGATGCTTAACAGTTTCGCTATTTGTTAAAGAATTTAATCTATTTACTACTTCTTCTTTACTATTTCCTACTGCCAAAATGAAATTCAAACTTAAACTTTTTTCAGGCAAAATTTCAATTACTCTTTTGAAACTGATAATAGGGTCTGTGGTGTATTGAATTTGCCTACTTAAAGGACTTGAATTTTGTACTGCTTTTGGAACACTTCTTAAATTTCTTCCCCAGAACTTTTCTTTGTCTATTTCATATTCTAGCTCTCCTATCATGCCACTTTCTGCGTTCATTGAAACGCCCACAAATATAGGCTTTTCACTTATACTTCTTTTCCTTCTTGTCACTAAAATTGCTTCTTCATTTTCTAAATATTCATAATTTAAGAATAGATTATTAAAAGCTGGGTGGCTGTTGTCCTGTGCTTCTGTTGACAAAATAGGCTCTAAGTAGCTTGTTACTTCAATAGTTTGTGCATCAGATGAGTGATTTGTAAGCTCTATGGTTTTAAGTTCTATCGGCTCATTTGGTGCAATAGTAGTTTTTATTGTTGTTTCAATATCTTCATCAAGTCTTACTATTTTATTTTGTGATGGTGCAAATAGAGATTGGAATTTTTCAGGCTCTTCTAAAAAGCTACTTTTATTTGATGTCCATATTTTTTTATTTTTTACATTTTTGAAGAAAAACAAAATTCCTTGGTCAACATCTGCATTTTTCTTATATCTTGTTATATTTAAATCTTTATATTTGCTGTAGCCTTCTCCCTTTGCATCTGTTATAATCAAATATTCATTACCAGAAAGGCTATTTATCTGTGGGAGTTTGCTATTTATTTTGGTTATTTCTCTTTCTTGATAATCCATATCCTCAACATATTTTATTTTTTCAACCTTTTCTTTTTCTTCCTTAGTTAGAATAACATTTTCAGGCATTCTTTCTTGAAGTAGAATGTCTATTGCTTGAAGCTCAGGGTTTTGCATAAATCTTTTTTGAAATATGTTGTTTGAAAAAAGGTTATTTATTGCAAGTAAAATTAAACCCTGATGGTGAGCCATATATGTTTTTACAATTGCATATTCCTCACCTTTTTTTAATCTTGTTGGTGTATAATCAATAGATTCATAAAATCCATATTTCTCATACATTCCATGTTTTTCTAGGTTTTTAAGATTTTTAAGCACTTGTTTTGGTGCTTCTGGAAGTGCCATTATGCTACCATAAGATGATACTACCACTTCATCTGAAAGCCCTCTTTTTAAACCCAGCCATGGTATTCCAAACGCTTTATATTGATAGTTATTATTTAAGTCTTTCAAATTAAATGCAGATTCTGAAATTCCCCATGGTACATTTAATTTTTTAGTGTATTCCCTTTGGCTCATAAGCATAAATTTGGCTGACTCGTCAAGTAAGCTACCAGGGTAGCTTGGAATATTTGCGTTTGGCATTAAATATTCAAATGCAGTTCCAGACCACGAAATAAGGCCCTTATATTTATTTAATATTGTAAGTGTTCTACTTAAATTGTTCCAATGTTTAGCAGGTATATCTCTTTTTGCTATTGCTATTAAGCTTGTCTGCCTTGCCTCTGATGCAAGCAAATCATAATATGAGTCTGTAAGTTTGTTTTCTTCTACATTAAAGCCTATTGAAAATAGCCCTGTTTCTTTGTCATATAGCTTTGAAAAGTCTGTTTCAGAAATTATTTTTTCTATTTTTGAAATCATGGTTTTTATTTTTTGAATCATTATTTCTGCATTATTATTTTCTACTGCTATTTGTTCTAATTGCTCTTTTTTTTCTGATTTTAGTTTTTCCTGTTCATTATTGATTGCATTGTTAATTCTTAAGTTTTCTAAACTATTATCTTCATTTGATCTTTCTTTTAAATTTTCTTGAATTTGCTTAATCGAATTTTCTAAAAATTGTTTTGTTGTGTAAAGGTACCCTATTAAGTTTCCACTATCAACAGATGATACATATTTGGGTGTAAGTGGTGTTAAATCTTCTAATTGATACCAGTTATATAAATGCCCATTCCATTTTGGAAGGTTTGATATTGAATCAATCATTTTTTCTAATAAGAGAACTGTATTTTCTAAAGTTTCATATTTTAAGTCGTAGCTAGAAATCGTAGCAAGTAGTGCTAGTCCAATATTGGTAGGCGAAGTTCTTGTAATTATAACTGGAATTCTATCTTCTTGGTAATTATCTGGTGGTAAAAAATGAGTTTTTTCAGTCATGTTTTCTTTAAAATATTGCCATGTTCTTTTTCCCACTTCCAATAAATAATTTTTTTCTTCATCAGTTAGCTCATCTAATTTATTTGGCACTTTTATTTCTTTACTTATATAGCAGAAAATTAAAGGTGCTATAAGCCATAAAGAAGAAAGGAGGAATATAAAAATATTACACCAATTCTGCTCTACGAAAAATAAAAGCACATAGCCTAAAATTCCTAAAACTACATTTGCCATCATATTTTTGTAATATGATTTTACATCTTTTTTTGCATTTTTTTCCGCTTCTTCTGCTGTCATCCATTCTAAAAAATTCTTTTTACTAACTGTCATTCTATATATTGTTTTTATGCAAGCATTTAAACTAAAATAAGCTTTATCTGGAAGACTTGCTAGTGCTAAAAAGCCTCTTACTATGCTTGAACGTACCCCTGCTATTGTTTTTGTAAACATTTTTTGAGGCTTTTCTTCTTCCTTTTTAAATATAATTCTATTCACTATTTCTAAGATATTTGGTATTAGCAATGACGCTAGAAGTAATAAAGCAATCGGCCATATTTTTATCTTAAAAATTAAGTCTAATATACTAATATATATAAGTGAAATTACTATAAAGCTTTCATGTAAGCTTCTTATTAAGTTATCTAAAATTTTATATTTAGATAAAAGATTTATTGGATTATGCTTTTTTTCTTCCCTTTTATTCGTTATTTTATTTCCAAGCCACATTAAAATCTGCCAGTCGCCACGAATCCATCTATGAAGCCTTGCTTTAAAACTATTATAGCCTATTGGGTAGCCATCCATTAGCATAATATCTGAGGCAAGTCCGCATCTTAAATAGCTTCCTTCTAGCAAGTCATGGCTTAATACTGTATTTTCCGGTATTTCATTACTTAATACATCTGAAAATACCTTTACATCATATATTCCTTTTCCTGTAAAAATTCCCTCATCAAAATTATCTTGGTACACATCTGAAATTGCATTTGTGTAAGCATCTTTTCCACCTGAGCCTGCATATATTTTAGTAAATAGGCTTTTTCCCACTTCTAATAAAGAAACACCCACTCTTGGTTGCAATATTCCGTGCCCTTCTATAACTAAATCTTTTTTATCATTTAATACTGGTTTATTTAAAATGTGCGCCATTGATCCAATTAGCTCTAAACCAGTATTTAAGGTTAAAACAGTATCTGCATCTAGTGTTATAATATATTTAATGTGTGGAAGTTTATTTTGAATTTCCTTAGGATTACTATTTTCTAAATCATCTTCTATTATATTTGAATAATCACTTTTAGTTTTATTTTCTAGTTTTCCTTTGCAAAATCTTTCTATTGTATTTTCTAAAAATTCATTTTGAGTTTTACCTAAAATATAGTCATTAAATTGGTTTAATAAACCTCTTTTTCTTTCCCAACCTAAGTAACATTCTTCCTTTGGGTTCCATGTTCTTTTTCTATATAAAAAGTGAAATTTAGGAAATGTACTTCGGTACTTTTCATCTAATTCTGATTTACCTTGATAATTCTCATCTAATTTACTTTTATATTTCTCATTTAATTCTTTTGCCTCTTTTAAACCAGTCTTTATTACTTCTTCATCAAATGGCTCTTTTTCATTTTTTCCAGCAGTGCAATCTCCTAAAAGTGCAAAATATACATTCTCACTTTTATTGGCTATATAGTAGCTTTCTAATTTTTTCATTAGCTTTTCCACTTTTTCCTTTGAATTTATAATTGTAGGTATTACAACAAATGTAGCATATTCCTCTGGTACACCTTTTTCAAAATCTAGCTTTGGAATTTTTTTAGGTTTTATAAACTTTCCTAAAATATATTGTGCAATTTGCACTAAAATTACTTCCACAGGAATTAAAAGTAAAAAAATAAGCAGACATGAAATAATTCCTATTTGATCATATAAATAAACTGTAAAGACGCTAGAAATTATTATCGAGAAAAATAAAAGTAGCATTGCTACAATTCCAATTTTCTTGTTATTTCCTAACTTACTTTTCTTTTTACCTGTAAGCTCTTCCCAAAGCTTTCCGCCTGCCATCTCCTATTAAATAGTAGCCGACATGAGCTTGTTTGCTTTCTATATTAACATTCTTCTCTTTTATCATACCATTTTGTGTATTTTCTTGTATTATAGAATTTTGCTCATTTTCTTTTGTCGTACTATTTTGTGTATTTAATTCACCATTTACATCTTTACTGCTTTCTTTTGCCTGGTTTGCTAAATCCCACACTTTTTTTGCAATATAAATTTCTGAAATTTTAGTTTTTTTTGCTAATTCTTTTATAGTATTACAATACATTACTTTTGTTTCATAATCCATTTTTTCGTACACATTTGCAGGGTCTTTTCTTAAAATATCTTCAACACCATTTATTTTTTCAAAAATTTCAGCCATGCTAATTCTGCCTACATTTTTTATGCTGGTTATGGCATTTCCAACCGAAATTTTGCGAAGAGCTATATCAAAATGCTCCTTCTGAGCCACTTCTTTTACACTCATTCCCATTTTAGCAACTTGCTCATCTAAAATCGTTAAATATGGATATGCCTTTTTACCATATTTTTTCAATCGATATGATAAGTACTCTACAAATGGGTACTTCATCTCTCCAAATCCTTTTACCTTTGTTTTATATTCCTCTAAATGTGTAAATTGTAGTTCTTCTTTATTTTTTTGTTCTACTAATCTTTCTATCATGTTTTCAACTTTATATTTTTGAAGCTGTGAAGAATAAATTTTTTCGCATATTTCTCTTATATTTTCAATTAAAACAATTTGAAGAAAAAGCGGAATATTCCATATTTCCTCCATATTTAGTGTTTTTCTTCTTTGATATGCTTGAAGATATTTAGTTAAAGTTTTGGCATCTATTTTATTATCACTATAATTTACAATTTCATTTGCAAGCACATAAATTCTAGCAAATCCTGCATTTGCACCATTTGCTATACCTAAAAAATTTATATATTCTTTTTGTTTTAAATTGTTTTTTATAGTCTTTACGGTTTGCTCTATTATATAGTAATTGTCTAAAATCCATTCTCCAGCTGGATGAATAGGAATTTTTAATTTTATATGTTCATTTAATAATTGATATACCTCAGTAATTACTTCGAAATTTTCTTCTAACCTTGGTATTGGGTAAGTATTTTTATCTGAATTTGTCTTTAAGCTATGGTCTGATGCTATTTTTTCTAAATATTGCTCTAACCCACTTTCTCCTAAAATAGCTCCATTTCCATTTAAAATTTTATATTCCATTAAAAAAATTTCCACTCCTTGTTTTCATACATTTATATGTATTTTCTCCAAAGAGTGGAAATATATTCATTTTATATGAATTTTTAGAGCAAAAACTCTTATTTACCTATTTTTCAAAGCTTTTTCGTTCGTCACTTTTTGAGTAAATTCGACATATACTTGTTAAAAATTTACACTCTCATTATACAAAAAAGAGCCCCTAAGGGCTCTTTTTTGACTTAGTATTTGTTATCACACAGCCAACACTTGCTTATTTAGTAATGCCATCTATCAAGATCATAATCGTCTTCATATTCGGCATTACTCTCATCACTAGCAATTGCCAGCAGACTGCCTACAACAAGTACCAGTGCAAGGGCAATTATTTTTACTGCCTTTCCCATGATGTCTACCCTCCTTTTTTTAATTTTAGTCTTTATAATCCAGCCGTCTTATGTTTCACACTCGTCGTATGGAGGAAATTCTTTATCAACTCCCTTTAATACATCGAGTTCTTCCCAAACTTGCCTGCACACAATAATTGATATTGCAACACAAGCAATCGTTCCTAATGCTGCTCCTACAAGAGCAATTGCTGTTGTCTTTTTCATAATGTCTTTCCTCCTTGTAGAATATATTAAATCAGTTAATAGAAACTGTGAAAAAATTATATCATGTTTTACATAAAAAGTAAAGGTGTTTTTGCTTTTTCTATGATAGGCTAGCAAAATAATCCATTATTCCATTATAAATTCCCCATGCTAGTTTATCTTGATAACTATCTTCTAATAGTTGTTTTTCTTCTTCTGGATTTGATAAAAAGCCACATTCTACTATTGAAATAGGTATTTCTACATGCTTCATAATATATACTGTATCTAACTTCATAGCTACTCTTTTATTTTCTTTTTGAATTGCATCATTTAAGTTTTCTTGTATTGTTTTAGCTAAATTCATACTTTGCTCATCATTTTGCTTATAGAAGCATTGCCAACCATAGTATTGTGATTGTGGAATTTTATTTAAATGTACAGATACAAATATATCAGCAGAGCTTTCATTTCCTATTTTTACACGGTTATGTATGTCAGAAACCTTCTTTTCTCTTAAAGTGTTTTTATCTAAATCATATATTGCATTTTCATCACTACGAGTTAAAAGTACTGTTGCTCCACTTTGTTCTAGAAGACTTTGAAGTTTTAACACTATTTTTAAGTTGGTTTCTGCTTCTGTTGTTCCGTGTGCTTGATTCTGCCCCCTCATCTGGTTTACCGGTGACCTGCATCTAAAACTATCACTTTATTTGATACTGGCAAGCTTACAGTTTGTACTGTTTTATCTAAATTTGATCTGTTAATCAAACTATCATTTTTATTTATATTTGCTATTCTAAATGTAAATACAAACATTGCTACAAGTATAATTCCTGCCATTATACCTAATCTTTTTTTGTCTAAAATAATCATAAAAACCCTCCAATATCTTCTTAAAACTTTACTTTATGTACAAAATTTTTATTATTTAGTACTTTTCTTATCAAGTTCTTTATATAAAGATATTATAGGGTTTTAAATTTTATGAATAAACTAATTATTTATTTTTTTCTTCTATCAATTACATATGTACTTCCTAGAGTTGTTTTTGCTAGATGCTTTACTTGTGCTGCAACCTCACCTATTTCTAGTACATTTTTAAATCTGCCTTTATCTGCTATTACAACACCTATTGAAATTGTTGTTAATGGAAATTGCTCTAAAATGCATTTTCTATTAGGTACTTCTAAATAGCCTTTTTCCAAATCTTCCTCATTGAAAAATTTTAAAACTCCTTTATCAAATTCTAAAATAATATTTTGACAAATTTCTTCACATTCTGTAAGTGATGTAATTGCTACAAAATCATCTCCACCAATATGACCTATAAAATTGTCTTCTTCAATATTTGACTCAGAGTTTAATATATGGTCTTGAATACATTTTGCAGTAAACTTTATTATTTCATCTCCTTTTAAAAATCCGTACATATCATTATATGCTTTAAAATTGTCTAAGTCGACATATAAAATAGCAAATTCTTCTTTATTTAATAGTCTTTTCTTCATTTCTGCGTGTATTTGTACATTTCCAGGTAAACCTGTAAGTGGGCTTACTGTACGGTTTGTATCAAGCAAGCGAATTATATTTTTTACTGTATAATATAAATATTCGTCGTCGACTGGTGCCTTAATATAATGCTCTACGCATGATTTTAAAATTTCAATTCTATGTTCTTTTTCTTTGTTAGAAGAAATTACAATGATTGGTGTTATCGTGTTATCTTCATTTTTCCTAATTCGATTACATATTTCTACCGAATTTTCATTTATTTCATCTTCGTTTATAATAATTAGTGAAGGAATATTTCTTAAAACATCTTCTAAGTCGGAGGTTTTAGCTTTCTTAAACTTATATTCAGTTTCTTTTTTAAATAATTCTACAAGTTTATTTTTTAAATTATTTTTATCATCTATAATATAAATTTCTTGTGCCATATATTTTCTCCTTTTACTTTTGTATTTTAGCTTAAATTAATACGAATATGGATATTGTATTTGTCCTGCCTGAGTTTTTGTGTAGCCATTAACATTTGTTACTGTTACAGAAATTATATTCATTCCCTCTGTTAATGTATATTCTTGTGTATCTATTTCTTTTTGATTAATATTATCTACTGAAAATTCTTGTCCATTTAAGTTTATTTTTATACTTGATACACCATCTTCATCTTTTACTTTTACATAGAATTTTCCACCTTGTAATAGTTGAATTTTAACCTCTGTATCTTCTGTTGTTGCAATAACTTCTTTTTCTATTCGTTCTATATTTCCATTCATGTCTTCCGCTGTTATATAAATTTTTCTACTTCCAGGAGTTAATTCTACTTCACGTTCAAAGAAGGTTTGGCCTTCTCCATCTATATTTACTACAACTGCTTCCTCACCTTCCCAGTTGTAAGTAAGTGTTTTTAATGCTGAGTTATCTGTAACTATTATATTCATGGTTTTATTTCCATGAGCAGTGTCTATTTTTATTTCAGGTTGTTTAATGTCCACACCATTTAATATATATTGTTTTGAATAATTTGATTGTTTTCCATTAATATCTTCAACCATAATATATAAAGTGCTATCATACCCTAAAAGGGTAATACTTTCATTTGCTACGTTCGACCCTATTGGTAGTACAGTTTCTTCTCCGTTATCCCAGCGATATACAATTCTTGAAATATTTACATTATGCTGTACATTTAAGATTGCTTTATCATTTTCTCTATAAATTGTTACCTTAGGTGCATTATCAGGATTTTGAATACTAATATTTTCATAGACTGCATAGGAACCTCCACCTATTAATGCAATACCTAAAATTATCATAGCAACAGCGAAAAACCTAACAATTTTTTTAATTTCTATTGGCCCACTTGTTTTATTTTTCTTTTTATTATTTTCTGTGGCAAGAATTTGATTCATTTAATTTTTCCTTTCTTTTCCTAAGTATTATATCTATAAAAAATTATAGCATAACCATTTTTTAAAGTAAATAATTAAATTTAAGTTTTATAATTTACTTCTTTTTAGATTTAGTTGTAGTCTTTTTTACTGTTGTTGATTTTTTTGCAGTTTTATTATTCGTTTTAGTTACACTTTTTTGAGCAGTTGTTCTTTTTGTCGTTTTCATATTTGTGCTCTTTGAATTCTTTTTTGCAGTCCTTCTTCTTGTAGTCTTTTTAGGTTTTTCTCCCGGTACCCACTTTTCACCTTTTTTAGGCACATTCCATGAAATATATTCACAAGATTTTGGGTTGTTCTCACAAATATAATATTTTTTACCTCTTTTTGTTTTTCTTACTTGTACTTTTCCTCCACAAACTGGGCATGGTACATCAACTGTTTCTACTAGTGGCTTAGCATTTTTACATTCTGGATATCCAGGGCACGCTAAAAATTTACCATATCTGCCATATTTAATTACCATCATTCTTCCGCATTTTTCACATGGTACATCTGATACTTCTTCTACTAATTTTACATGCTCTAATTCTTTTTCTACTTTTTCTACTTGTTTTTCAAAAGGTCCATAGAACTCACGAATTACTTGTTTCCATGGTTCTTTTCCTTCTGCTATTTCATCAAATTCCTTTTCAATTTTTGCTGTAAATTCTACATTTACTACATCTTTAAAGTTTTCAACTAATAGTTGATTTACAATTTTGCCTAAATCTGTTGGTACTAATTGCTTTTGCTCTTTTTGAATGTATCTTCTTTCTAGAATTGTTGTTATTGTTGGTGAATAAGTACTTGGCCTTCCTATTTCTTTTTCTTCTAAGGCTTTTACTAAGCTTGCCTCTGTGTACCTTGCTGGTGGCTCAGTAAAACTTTGCTTTGGTTCTAACTTTTGTTTTTTTACTTCTTCTCCAACTTCTAACTCTGGAATTGAAACATCGTCTTCTTCTTTTTCGTTTTCTACTGTTTCTACATATAAAGTCATAAAGCCTTTGAATTTAAGTGTTTGACCACTTGCTTTAAATAAATAGTCATTTACATTTATATCTAGTGATACTGTATCATAAACTGCTTGTGACATTTGGCTTGCAATGAATCTGTTATATATCAAGCGATATAACTTATATTGCTCTGGTGATAAATACCCCTTTATATCTTCTGGGTCTAAATCTACATATGTTGGTCTTATTGCTTCATGTGCATCTTGTGCATTCTGATTTGTTCTATAATAACGATTTTCGTAGTAACTTTTGCCATATTTCTTAGTAATTTGCTCCTTTGCAGCACTTCTTGCTTCTTCTGATATTCTAATAGAATCTGTTCTCATGTAAGTAATTAAACCTACTGTTCCTCTTTCTCCTACATGTACCCCTTCATACAAGCCTTGTGCAACTGACATTGTTCTTTTTAAAGTAAAGCCTAGTTTTCTAGATGCTTCTTGTTGCATTGTACTTGTTGTAAATGGTGGTGCTGGTGTTCTTTTCTTTTCACCTTTTTTAATGTTAGTTACAATATATTTTCCGTTTTCAATTTGCTCTAAAATTTCATTTACTTCATTTTCTTTATGAAGTTCTTGTTTTTTACCATTTTTGCCATAAAAGGTTGCTGAAAATGATTTCTTAGTTTTTTTGTCTTGAAGCTTAGCATATATGTTCCAATATTCTTCTGGAATAAATTTTTCTATTTCTTCTTCTCTATCTACAATTAGTTTTACTGCAACTGACTGCACTCTTCCTGCAGATAAGCCTCTTTTTACTTTTTTCCAAAGTACTGGGCTCATTTTATAACCTACTATTCTGTCTAGTACACGTCTTGCTTGTTGTGCATCTGTTAAATTCATATCTATTTTTCTTGGTTTTTGGATTGAATTTTTTACTGTTTCTTTAGTTATTTCATTGAATGTAACTCTACAATTACTATCTTCTGGAATTTCTAATATATGTGCTAAATGCCATGCAATAGCTTCTCCCTCACGATCAGGGTCAGTTGCTAGATATACGTTTTTCGCTTCTTTTGCTTCTTTTTTTAGTTTATTTATTAAATCTCCTTTGCCACGAATGTTAATATATTCTGGCTCAAAGTCTTGTTCTATTTTTATTCCCATTTTAGATTTTGGTAAGTCGCGAATGTGCCCCATAGATGCCATTACTTTTGTATTTCCACCTAAGAATTTTTTTATAGTGTTTGCCTTAGCTGGTGACTCAACAATAATTAACTTATCTGTCATAATCTTTTTATATAATGCAATTTAAAATTGCACTATATTCTCCTTTCTAAGTTTAGACTATATAGTATAATAGCTTAATTTAATCTATTTTGCAAGCTTTTTTTATTTTTATTTTCGACTGATTTATATATTGCAAATTATATTTGGCTTTTAACTTTGCTATTTATAACATGAAAAAAGAACATTTCTTTTTAGTATATACTACCGAAAAGTAAATGTTCCTTCATCACTTATTCAAAAAATATCTTTTGACACTATATTAATTTAATATTTCTTCTTTTTTTAATCCAGTAATTCTTATAATTGTTTCTACACTTATTCCTTCTTGTAACATCTTCTTGGCATCTTCTAATTTTGCCTTCTTCTCTCCTTCTTTTATTCCTTCCTTTTTGCCATCTCTTCTTGCTTCATACATTCTTTGTTCTTGGTCCATTCTCTCTATTTCTGCTTTTAATGCCATTCTTCTTAATATATCATTTCTACTTATTTCATCTAACTCTTCTTTCGCTTCTTTTATATTTTCATTATTCTCCATTATTCTTTTTACCTCCGCATCTTCTGGATTTTTTAAGAGATAACCTTAGATAAAATTGTATTTGAATTAAAACTTTTTTATTAATGCCTTTCGGCTAGAAATATATTATGAAAACATTATATTAGCTTTTTTACTAAATTGCAAGAAAAACATTTCGACATATTTTTACATTTTTTTACAATTATATATATCATAAAGAAAAAAAGCTAAATTACAAATAAATCGTAACTTAGCTTATCTAAATTAAATATTAAATTATAAAAGATAGATTCATTTTCATAAAAAATACCTCCATATGATTTATTTATTGTATCATAAGGAAGTATTTTTTTAAATACTTTTCAAATTACACAAAATCTTTTACACTCTCGAATTTGGCGAATTAAAGGGAACAAGGAAAGTCTAAAGTGTTACGGACAAAGCACCGTACGGAACCCGTCGGAACTGTGGATACCGCCATTACTGCAGTTAGAACAGAACTTTCCCGCATGAACTTTTTCCATGTAATTTCCACCGCGTACTAAGAATGGACCGTTCGACCAGCATATAACGGAATAGTCATCAAACCATCCTGTAGAGCCAGTTATAACTTCTTTTACTGCATCACCTGTTCTGCTTACTTTATATATTGTTGTATTATCATTATAATTTGTAGTTCCGTTTTCATATGCTGTTGCGTATTTTGTACTTATATATTCATAGCCACTTCCATCTTCTGTTGATGGTATATTACTTTTTGTTTCTTTTGTTAAGTATAATCCCATGTTTAAATCCGTTAATTTTGAACTATCTCCTTTTTTATCATAAGATGCTACATATTCCCATGATCCACCGCTCATATCGTATATTCCATATATATTTCCTGTTGTACTTGCATGTGCGCCTATTTCTGTATTATATGCGTTTGTTGTTTTGCTAGCAGGACTTGCCGTCCCTCCAACAGCTCCTCCGCCATTTCCTGTTATATAGCTAGAACTATTGTTTATATCTATTTCATGTCCATTTCTTCCATAAGCACTTTGTGTTAGAAAAGCTACTGCTCCCCACTCACTATTTTTTACTAAATGGCTATTCATATAACTTGTATGCGTATATTCTGTTCCACCTGAATTGATTATTTCTTTCATTCCAACATAACCATATTTTGCATTTCTACTTGCTTGGTACATTGCTCCAATTGTAATTTCTCTTAAACTTGGTACGCCTGGCACACTTTTTAATTCATTAGAATCATCATCTATTTTTTCACTATCTTCTGACATCTCATATTTTGCAAACCAGAAACCTGCTAAATCTTTATCCCATCCTCCATTATCAAAGTTGTTTTCTCTATTGTCCATAAATGCTGGATGTACTATATATTTATTTCCATTATATGCTACTGTTTCTATTCCTTCATCTAACTTATATTTTAAGTTTCCGGCTTTATCATACATTCCCCATCCATCATAATATCCGGTTGGCTCTTGTTCTTCTATATTTTCTTCACTTTCATAATATGTTATTCTATATGCATATCTTGGTATCCATACAAAATAACTTCCATTTGCTGTTATCGCATTTGCCCATCTACTCATTTTTGTATCATCTGTTCCTTCTGCTTTTCGATAATTATACCATTCTGCATTTGACCATGTTTTTTCTTCACTTTCTGTTTCTTCTTCCCATTTTGCACTTTTATCTTCTACTGTTTGTTTTTCTGTCCATTTTACTTTTGTCATACTTTCTTCTTGTCCATCATCATTTTTTGCACTTAATATTGGTTCATTTGGTACTGCTTTTACTTTATTATTTGTATCTAACCATATTACATCTATTGTTCCATAGTTTGTTTCAAATGTTACTTTTTCATCTTCTTCTTTTGATTTTAATGGTGATTTTATTCCCGCTACTGAATCTTTTATTAAGTCTCCTAATTCTTCTATTTCTTCTTTATCATTTTTAACTGCCTCATTTGTTTTGTCAGCTGCTTCTTTTGCTAATTGTAATATTCCATTATCTCCAAATACCACTGTTATAGTTACTCCCGCCAAAATCAAAAGCACTACAATTGTTACTACAAGTGCTATTAAAGTTATACCTTTAATTCTTCCTGTATTTTGCTTTTGCACTTTCTTTGTGTTATTTTGTTCTTTCATCTTCTCTTTTCCTTCCTTCTTTTTAATTTTTTTATATTTTTATTAACCTTTAATTTAATAAATTTAAGCAATTAATAGATTTTATTTTTATTATTTAGAAAGTTTTATTTATTAAATTAAAAATATTAAAATCTGTTTATAGACAGCAAAAAGGACAGGCTACTTTATTTATATAAAATAGTCTATCCCTCTTATTATTTATATCTTTTAAATTATTTCCTTTTTTATTATTTTTTTCTTCTACTAAAACACTAGCTATTCTTTCAAATAGCTTTGTCTCTTTTTTATTTAAATTACGGCTCTCTCTCTCTCTCTCTCTCTAGAGCCACAAGCATTTTTACTTTTCATCTGTTTTTCTCCTTTTCTTTTGTTTGTACCTTCTAGTAGCTTTGTTAATTCGTTTATAATTAAATCATATTTTAAATTTAATGTAAATAGATTTTTAAAATTTCTTTATGGTATTTGTTTCATCGCATTTAACTATCTGTCTATATTAATAGGTAGATTTATAAAAGTTATAACTTTATATGTTTAATAAATAAGAAAAGAACATTGGCTTTTAATCATATAAGATTAAAAGTAAATGTTCCTTCATCACTTATTGTGAATTTTAAATTTTTAACTACTATTTTATACGGAAGTTTGACACTTTTATGAAACAAAATTTGATGTAAGCATTAAAAATGCTTAATTTTTTTGTCAATTTTTTCAT
>CANRCF010000016.1 GCA_947629045.1 uncultured Clostridia bacterium
GATAAGAAGGAGGAGAACACATGAAAAGTAAAAACGCTTGTGGCTCTAGAGAGAGAGAGAGAGAGAGAGAGAGCCGTAATTTAAGAAAAATAGAAGAAAGGGAAGGTTTATATAGCAAAAATAGACCGTTATTTATATGCACTACAAAGCTTACACAAGGCAAAGTTATAAATGATAATGCAGGTAATATATTAAAAATGCAAATCAGCATAAAGAATAATAGCAAAAAAAGTATATTAAATGCAGTATCGGGAATAACACTAATCGCCTTAGTAGTAACAATTGTAGTGCTTTTGATTTTGGCATCAGTAAGTATAACAGTGGTGTTTGGAGATAATGGAATATTAGAGTTAGCCAAAGAAGCAGGAGAAAAGACAAATCAGGCAAGTGAAGACGACCAAAGACAAATAGCTAGAATGAACGCATTATTGCATAAAGAAACATGGATATATACAACAGAAGATGAAAAAAATATACCAATACCAGCTGGATTTGCTCCTACACAAATAAGTGGCGAAAATAGAGTAGATGGAGGACTTGTAATAACAGATGAAAAAGGAAATGAGTTTGTATGGATAGCAGTACCAAAAAATGACGAGATATATAAGTTAACAACAGTAAATGCAACAAATTTTGATGATAATTTCTATACGAACATAGAAAATGATTTAAAAAAATATGTGAAAGATTATAGAGATGAAAGAGGAGATTTCTCAGATGAATGTCTAGAAGATTGTCAATTAGATAGAGATGAATATATTACACTCAAAAATTCAATGCTAAAAAGTATATATGTAAATGGAGGATTCTGGATTGGAAGATATGAAGTTGGATATGAAGGAGAAGTAAGATATAAAGAAAATAATAATTGGTCAGAAGAGGTAGATAAAAATCCAGTTATTAAAGAAGGAGCATATCCACTTAACTATATTAGTTATGTTCAAGCTCAAAAATTGTCTAATAGTATGATTTATGGAGAATATGAGGGAAGCTTAATGTTTGGTATTCAATGGGATTTGGTTTGTAAATTTATAGAAGTAAATAATGGTAAAACTAAAGATGAAATCAAAAATGATAGTATGAGTTGGGGAAATTGTAGAAATTCTATATTTAATATAGCAAAAGGAAAATACTCAGTTAACGATGGTGAAACATTTACTGAAGTAATAGGAAGCTATGAAAAGGGAGCATATGAGGCTGGTAAAGGTGTATTATTAACAACAGGTGCAACAAAACGAAATAGTGCATTAAATATATATGATCTCGTTGGAAATCTTAATGAGTTTTCATTGGAAATGAGATTGAGTACGCTGGTAGGTGGAGTTATAAGTCTCAATTTAAGAGGGGGAGACTACCAAAAGGCCGGAGATAAATGTTTCGCCCATAAAGGAGACATTTCGTACGGTGCTTCGTACGGCAATGTTGGTTTTAGAGTAACTTTGATTCCTTGTGACAGATAATTATATTTTTGTAATAAATAATTTTGCTATTTTGATGTTTAAATATAAGAATTAAATAAAAAACTCAAGTAATTCTTAAAAAAATAGGTTACTTGAGTTTTTTTATTGTGAAACGAAGAGGGTTCCTATTCTAGGACACCATCTATGATTGTGAAACAACAAGGCTTTCGAGTACCCACCCATAATCTTTGATTGTGATGGTGGATGAGGTTCTCATAAAATTTTAAAAAGTCATCAAAAAAATGTGATAGAATTTTAAAAAGTCGTTGCCAAAATGTGATAAAATTTTAAAAAGTCATTTGATTTTTGTGAAATTAAATGATATAATATGTGTATCAATATCCTTGGAGGATGATAATATGTATAGAGAAAAAATGGAAGATTTAAAAAAATGGAAGCAATCTAAAAATAGAAAGCCATTAATTATTAGAGGCGCTAGGCAAGTTGGAAAGACATGGCTAATGAAGGAATTTGGCAAACAATACTATAAAAATGTGGCATATATTAATTTTGATGATAATATGAGAATGAACAAACTTTTTGAAGATGATTTTGATTTAAACAAAATAATACAAGGTTTTAAAATAGAATCAGGTGTGAATATTCAACCAGAAGATACATTAATAATTTTAGATGAAATTCAAGAAACACCAAAAGCTCTAAAAGCACTGAAATATTTTTGTGAAAATGCTAATGAATATCACATTGTGTCAGCAGGTTCATTACTTGGAATTGCAATTCATGAAGGAACTTCATTCCCAGTTGGTAAGGTGGATTTTTTGGATTTGCGTCCTTTAAGCTTTTTTGAATTTATGGAAGCCTTAGGAGAAAATGACCTCTTACAATTAATCAAAAAGAATGATTTTGACTTATTAGATGTTTTTAGTACAAAACTAAAAGAATATTTAAAACTTTATTATTATATCGGAGGAATGCCAGAAGCAGTTAATTCATACATACAAGATAAGGACTTAACAGAAGTGCGAAAAATTCAAAAAAAATTATTAGATGCATATGAACAAGATTTTTCAAAACATGCTCCTAGTAGTGTTGTACCAAGAATTAGAGGATTGTGGAGTAATATTCCTACACAACTTGCAAAAGAAAATAAAAAATTTATATATGGTTTAGTTAAAGAGGGTGCAAGAGCTAGAGAATATGAAATAGCATTATCTTGGCTTATTGATTGTGGGCTTATATATCAAGTGAATAGGGTAAATAATAGTAGGGTTCCACTATCTGCATATCAAGATTTTAATGCATTCAAATTATATTTATTGGATGTAGGGCTACTATCTGCTATGGCTGGACTAGACGAAAAAACTATTTTAGAGGGAAACGAAATATTTGAAGAGTTCAAAGGAAGTTTAACAGAGCAGTATGTTTTATGTCAGTTAAAAGAATGTACAGAATTAGATACTTTTTATTGGTCATCTGATACAGGTATGGCGGAAATAGATTTTATAGTACAAATAGGAAAAAATAATGTTCCAATAGAAGTAAAAGCAAGTGAAAATTTACAAGCAAAAAGTTTAAAATTCTTTGTTCAAAAGTATGAAACAAAGATAAATGTTAGAACATCAATGTCAAATTATCGAGAAGAAGATTGGCTTATTAATATACCACTATACAGTATAGGAAATATTGAAAAAATTATAAAATAAAGAAAAGAGGTTTAAAATATGTGTACAGCTATAACATATAAAACAAAAGACCATTACTTTGGAAGAAATTTAGATTTAGAATATTCATATAAAGAAACAGTAACAATAACACCTAGAAAATATGAATTTAAATTTAGAAAAGTAAAGGATTTAAAAGAGCATTATGCTATAATAGGAATGGCTTATGTAGCAGAGAACTATCCACTTTATTATGATGCGATTAATGAAAAAGGTCTAGGTATGGCAGGCTTAAACTTCCCTGAAAATGCAGATTACAAAGCAGAAAAAGAAGGAAAAGACAATGTAGCACCATTTGAATTTATACCATATATATTAGCACAATGTGCAAATGTTAGCGAAGCAAAAAAACTATTAGAAAATATAAATATAGCATTAATTAATTTTAGTAAAGAGTTACCAGCATCACCTTTACATTGGATTATTGCTGACCAAGAGTCATCTATAATTGTAGAAAGTGTCAAAGATGGGCTTAAAATATATGAAAATCCAGTAGGTATACTTACTAATAACCCAACATTTGATATTCAAATGTTTAATTTAAATAATTATATGAGTTTATCAACTAAACCACCGGTTAATACATTTTCAAAAGAATTAAACTTAAAAACTTATAGTAGAGGAATGGGTGCTATGGGGCTTCCAGGAGATTTATCTTCTGCATCAAGATTTGTAAAGGCAACATTTACTAAAATGAATTCAATTTCAGGAGATTCAGAATCAGAAAGTATTAGTCAATTCTTTCACATATTAGATTCAGTTTGCCAACAAAGAGGATGCGTATATATGGGAGAAAATTTATATGAAATAACTATTTATAGTTCTTGTTGTAATATGGACAAAGGAATTTATTATTATAAAACTTATGAAAATAGCCAAATTACTGCTATTGATATGCATAAAGAAAATTTAGAAGGTAATGAGCTAGTAAATTATGACTTAATTAAAGGTCAACAAATTTTTATGCAAAATTAACACTGCTGTATTAAAAATTATAAGGGAAAAATTTATTGTATTAAAAAGAGAATTATTCATAAAAATAGGAAAAGATAATTACAATTTATGTAGAAAGAGATGAAGCAAAATGTTTTCAAATATGGGAGAATATGAACCTTGTGGAATATTTACAATAGGGCATTTTATATTATTTGCACTCACATTAGTAGGAATTTTTATTGCACTAAAATTTTCAGTAAAGAAAAGCAAAGAAGAAATACATAAAATTATAAAATACATAACAATAATTATATGTATATTAGAAGTTATAAAAATAGTTTTCAATATAAGGCAGAATTCATTTAGTGCAGTTAATACTTATGTGCCACTTTACTATTGTAGCATATTATTGTATGCAGGTTTATTAAGCTCATTTGCCAAAGGCACTCTAAAAAGAGTAGGAGATGTATCATTAGCAACTGGTTCAATAATTGGTGGAATAGTCTTTATGATATACCCATCTACATCATTACCTATATATCCGGCATTTCACTTTTTAAGTATTCACAGTTTTTTATTTCATGGAACAATGGTATATTTGGGAATATTAATAAACAAAACAAGATATATAGAATTAGAAAGAAAAGATATAAAATATTTTGCAAGCCTAGTTGCTGGTATGAGCATTATGGCATTAGTTGTAAATAAACTTTTTGAAGGTAATTTAATGTTTATATCATATAATTTTCCAGGTACACTAATTGAAATAGTATACAAATTAACTAATGGAGGATTCCTATTTACGGCAGTTATGATATTATTGCAAATGACGATACCATTTTACATTATTTATTATGCAGTCAAGTTAGTACATAAATTTAAAAATAAGGAAAGGCCTGAATTAGAAAGTGCTAATACCAATAAAAATGAAACCCAAGAAAAATGTGAAGTTAAAATATAAAGAAATTTAAATATTATCTAATTATAGCAATTTATATAGCTAAAAGGAGCACTAAATATGAACAATACTGTAGAAAAATTGTCTGATAATGATGAAAATAAATCAAATAGTAGTTATAAAGTGTTAATTTTATCATGTGGAACAGGTGGAGGGCATAATACAGCGGCAAAAGCAATACAAGAAGAGCTACTTACACAAAATGTTCAAGCAGACTTTAAAGAATACTTAGAAATAATTAACCCTAAATTAAAAGATAAAGTTAACAATTTATATATAAAATCTACAAATAGAGATGGAAGAGTATTTAAAAATATATATCACTTAGGAAAAATCTATGAAAAAACTAAATTGAGGTCTCCAGTATATATTTTAAACAGTTTAAGCAAACAAAAACTTTATAGGTATATAAAAGATAATGAATATAACTATATAATAACAACGCATTTATTTGCAGCCCAAGCCTTAACAGCAATAAAAAAACAGCACGATATTCATTTTATGCAGGTTGCCACAGATTATGTTAGCATACCATTTTGGAAGGAAACAAATCCAGATTATTTTGTAATTCCAAGCAAAGAATTAGAATCAGACTTTATAGAAAAAGGTATGAAAAAGCAAAAATTATTACCATTAGGAATACCTGTAATGAAACAATATAGAAAAGAATATGATAAACAAGAAACCAAAAAAAGTTTAAATTTAGACCTAAATAAAAAATACATTTTAATATTAAATGGAAGCATGGGGTTTGGTAATGTAAATGAAATAGCAGAAAAACTATTGGAAAATATTAAAGACTTTAGTTTTATAATTTCTTGTGGAAACAATAATAAACTTAAAAATTTTCTTGACAATAAATATAAAGATAATGAAAGAATTATAGCACTTCCATATACTAATAAATTAGGGGAATATGTAGCAAGTTCTGAAATTATACTTACTAAACCGGGTGGATTAACAACTACGGAGATTGCAACAATGAGGAAGCCATTAGTTCATATAATGCCAATACCAGGATGCGAAAATTATAATGCAAATTTCTTTGCAGATAGGCAAATGTCAATGAAGTGTGAAGATATTAACCAAGTAATAAACAATACGAAAAAAATAATAGAGAATAAAAACTTACAAATGGAAATAGCCGAAAATCAAAAAAAATACATAGCAGGGGATGCTTGTGAGCAAATAGTTGGTACTATTATTAAAGAGTTAAATAGGGGTAACATATAGTGGAAAAAAGTTTAATAGAAGAAAATGTAATAGAAGATACATATGAAGATTTAGAAGAGAATATGGAGGCAAATACATATGAAAATCTAATGCCAAACGAAAATGAAGATATAATTCATTTGTATGAGCCATTAAAATTAAACATAGATAAAAATTACGAATATATTAAAGAAGGAAAAATATTTACTTTTTTTTCTAACTTGATATATTATGGCTTAGCTGTTCCAGTTCTAACAATTTTGGACAAAATAATATATGATTTAAAAATAGAGGGAAAAGAGAACATTAAAAATTTAAAAACTGGAGCAATAAGTGTATCAAATCATGTTTTAATTCTAGATTGCACCATGGTAGGATTAGCATTTGGTCTTAAAAAAATATATTTTACAACAAGAGAAGGAAGTTTTAAAATTCCTTTTGTAAGAAAACTAATAAAGTTATTAAGAGCGATACCTATTCCTACAAAGATAAATAATAGAGCTTGTTTTATAAAAGAACTAAGCAAAGCCATACAAAAAGGAAAAATCATACACTTTTATCCAGAAAAAGCGTTATGGCCTCATTATGAAAAAATAAGGAAATTTCAAAATGGTGCATTTAATTTAGCAGTAGAAAACAATGTTCCAGTTATTCCAATAGTAATTACATTTAGAGATCCAAAAGGAATAAGAAAATTATTTAAAAAGAAAAAAGATGTTACAGTAAAAATACTAAAACCAATAAAATATGAGGGACAAAATGATAGCAAAAAAGATAGCGTAGAAAAATTAAAGGAAGAAGTTCATAAAGTTATGGAGGAAAATATGAACTAAAATCAATCAAATATCTTTTTAAACCATTCTTTCATATTAAATAGAGATAATATAAAGGGGACTAAAAGAAAGGAAGGATTTTACTTTGAGAAAATTTACAGACTTTATAATTAACAAAAGATATTTTATATTAGCATTATTCATTATACTTACAATAATTTCAGCAGTTTTATCATCGAAAGTAAAGATTAATTATGATATAGCTAGGTACTTACCAAACACCTCAGAAACAAGAATAGGCATGGATATTATGGAGGACGAGTTTTCGGAAACTGCTACTTTAAATTTAATGTTTGAAGATTTAGCAGATAATGAAAAATCAGAAATAAAAAATAATCTAGAAGCAATAGATGGTGTTAAAAGTGTAGATTATGATGATACTGAAAAATACAATAAAGAAAATTATACTTTGTATGTTATTAATGTAGATGATAAATCAGATTCACCCAAAGCTACTAATATATATAATGAAGTAACAGAAAAATATAAAGATTATACTTTTTACACAAGTGGAAATGTATCTGAATGTAATAAAACAGTATTACCATTTTGGATTATCGTACTTGCAGTTGCAAGTGCTTTGGTTATATTAATTATAATGTGCGAATCTTATGTGGAGCCATTTTTGTTTTTAATATCAATTTTAATGGCGGTAGTATTAAACAAAGGAACTAATATAATATTTCACAATGTATCACATATAACAAATTCAATAGCTGCAATATTGCAAATGGCTTTATCAATGGATTACTCAATAATGCTTATGAATAGGTATGACCAAGAAAAACAAGTAGAAAAAGACAAAGTAAAGGCAATGAAAAATGCTTTATATAAAGCATTTACAGCTATATCAAGTAGCTCTGTTACAACAATAGTTGGACTTTTAGCATTAGTATTTATGAGCTTTACAATAGGCAGGGACTTAGGATTTGTTTTAGCAAAAGGTGTATTATTTAGTTTAATTTGTATATTCTTTGTGCTTCCATCATTGATATTAATATTTGACAAATGGATTGTAAAAACAAAGAAGAAAAGCCCTAATATTAAATTAAAAAGTCTAGGAAAATATAGTTATAAAATTAGATTTGTTGCAGTTCCAATTTTCCTAATTGTATTTATTACAAGTTTTGTATTAAAAGGAAACTTAGGAATTAATTATACGGATTCACAAGAAGATGAAATAAATAAAGTATTTGACGAAAATAATCAGATGGCAATTATATATAAAAATAAAGACGAAGCAGAAATTTCAAAATACTTAAAAGAGCTTGAAAATGAAGAAAAAATAGATGATGTTTTAGGCTATGGAAATACAATAAATGAAAAGCTAACTTATGACAAACTAAATGATAAATTAAATGACTTAGGCTCAGATGTTAGCGTAGAAGATTATCTACTAAAAATAGTCTACTATGATTATTATAACCCAGAAAGAGATAATAAAATAACCTTTAACGACTTTATTAATTTCATTGAAAAAGAAGCATATAACAATGAAAAAGCAAGTAAAAAAATTGATGCTGAAACTAAAAAAGATGTTACAAGATTAAAGAACTTTGTTACAGTAGAAGCTATTAATAAGAAAAGAACAGCAAGTGATATAGCAAATATATTAGAAATAGATAAAAGCAAGATAGATGATATTTTTATTTACTATCTTTCTAAAAATAATGATACAAAAATAAGCATAAATGAATTCATTAACTTTATGAATAAAGATGTATTACCAAATGAAAAATATGCTGTTAAAGTAAATAATGAAAATAGAAATAAATTAAATACTTTATCAAAATTTGTTGATAAGAAAAAAATACAAACTGAAATGACAAGCGATGAAATGTCTAAATTATTTGGAATTGATAGTAATACAATGAATGAACTGTATAAATACTATATTTTACAAAACGATATAAATATAAAGATGACAATTTCAGAATTTTCAAACTTTGTATTAAATGATGTATTAAAAGATAGTAACTATGCAAGTAGTTTTGATAGTAAAACTATACAAAATATAAAATTACTAGCAACATTTAGCGATTTAAGTGTTATAAATAAACAAATGACTGCTGAAGAGTTAGCTTCAATATTAAATATAGATGCAGGACAAATGTATAGATTATATTTTTTGATTGGTTATATTAAAGGAGATTCAAAACTCAATGTTCTTACACCTAATGAGTTTGTAAATATAATACTAGAAAATAAAGAGATGGAAATGATAAAAAGTAATATTGATGAAACTAGTATGAAGCAATTACAACTATTATCAACTATTATGACAAATACAATAAATAATAAAAGCTTTACATATCAAGAACTTTCACAAACAATAGGAATAGATAGCAATAGTACAAAAAATATCTACACTTTATATGTTTCAAAGCAAAATAATACAAGTATAACACCAGAAGAATTTGTTGATTTTGTATTATTACATAAAAGCGACAGTATGCTTGCAAGCCAAATATCAGATAGTACAATCAAAGATTTAAAACTACTTCAATTAGTTATGGATGGAATTATAAATAATAAAAAATACAATAGTAGCGAGTTATCTACACTATTGGGCATAAACAAAGATGATGCAAGCTTAATTTATGGATTATATAATTTTAAATACATTAATAAAAATCCAAGTATATCATTAAAAGAATTTATTAGTTTTCTACTTAAAGATGTAGTTACAAATAAAGAATATTCAAGTAATTTTAGTAGCGAGCAAATAACAAAGCTAAACACAGTAAATGGAATTATGAATGGAGTAGCCAAAAAAACTTCGTATACTTCAGATGAAATATTTGCTATAATTAGTAAATTAAGTAATGATGTAGAAAAAAACACGATAGACATGCTTTATACTTATTATGGAAGTGATAAACAATATAACAAGGACTGGGAGATGACAGTCGAAGAATTTGTTACATTTCTAAATGAAAATGTTTTAAAAGATGAAAGATACACTGACTTTATAGAAGATGACATGAGAAATGATATAACAGAAGCAAAAACAACAATAGAAGATGCAAAAGAATTATTGCTAGGAAAAGAATATTCAAGAGTAGTCTTAAATACAACATTTGATATGGAGGCACCAGAAACTTTTGAATTTATACAAAAAACAAGTGATGCATTAGAAGGCAAATTAGATGAATTCTACATAATAGGAGATTCACCTATGGCTTATGAAATGAGCAAAAGCTTTGATAATGAGTTAAACTTTATTACAGTAATAACAATGATAGCAATATTTATTGTTGTAGCAATTACATTTAAATCAGCAATTATTCCTACAATATTAGTCCTAACAATACAGACAGCAGTATACTTAACAATGGGAATATTATCAATAGTAGGTGAGAATGTATATTTCATTGCAATACTTATTGTTCAAAGTATATTGATGGGTGCAACTATTGATTATGCTATTCTTTATACATCATATTATATTGAACACAGAAAAACAAAAGAGATAAAAGAAGCAGTCATATCTGCATATGGCAGTTCAATACACACAATACTTACTTCAAGCTCTATACTTATTATAGTAACTTTAATTATAGCAAGCTTTACCTCTGCTATTGCTGCAAAAATATGTAAAACAATTTCAGAAGGTACATTATGCTCTACAATCTTAATTTTAACATTATTACCAGCAGTTCTTGCTTGCTGTGATAGATTTATTAAAAAGAAATAAGACAAAGGGAGATAAAAAATATGGCAACATTTGAAGATTTTATGAAATTAGATATTAGAGTTGGGACAATTATAGACGCAAAAGTATTTGAAAAAGCAAATAAACCAGCATATCAATTAAAAATAGATTTTGGGGATGAAATAGGAATTAAAAAATCTTCGGCACAAATAACAGAGGTATATAAATGTGAAGATTTAATTAATAAACAAGTATTAGCAGTTGTAAATTTTCCACCTAGACAAATAGCAGACTTTATGTCAGAAGTATTGGTACTAGGAACTTATAGTAAGAAAGGCGTTGTTTTGATAAAACCTGATAAACAAGTTGAAAATGGAGATAGATTAGGTTAAAATAATTGTAAATGGAAAATTAAAAAATAAATTTAAAAACACACAATTAACAGCAACAAAATCTGAAAATGTAGATGCTCCAATTATAAATGAGTTTCCAATATGTATGGAATGTGAGTTTATAGAATACCAAAATGGTCAGTATGGTTGTGGAGTAGTAGGAAAGGTTGTAAATGTAACAGCAGATGAAAAAGTAATAAATGGAGATAATGTTGACATTGCTTTAGTAGATGCAATAGCATTTGATCCATATACTCATGGATATTATAAAGTAAATGGTAGAGTAGGAAATGCATTTAAAGATGGATTGCAATTAAAATAAGACAGTGAATCACACTGCCTTATTTTTAAAATTATATAAAAAACCAACTAAAATTATTTTAAAAAACATCTAAATTATATATAATTAAAAATATAAAAAGCCAAATGTAATTATATTATTTTAAGTTTTAGACAATAAAACTCAAATTAGTAAAAGGGGCTAAAATGAAAAAAATAGATAAAAAAGAACTAAAGAAAATATTTAATAAAATGAAAACAGATAGGAAAAAAGCAGTAGAAGAATTATGCAATAAATATTATAATCTTATTTACAAAATAGCATTTAGTATTCTAAAAAACAAAGAAGACACAGAAGATGCTGTGCAAAATTTTATAACAAAAATATATAGTATAGATGTAAATAAGCTTCCAACAGACAAAGAAGCTACATGGATGTATGCAGTTGTTAAAAATGAAGCATTAGAAATAATTAGAAGAAAAAACAAAGAATTAAATATCTGTAAAGAAAATATTTATGAAATACAAGATGAAAACGACGAAATTGAGCAAATACTTGATAAAGAAAATTTTAATAAACTAATTGGAAAATTAAATGATAAAGAAAAAGAAATTGTAACTCTAAAAATAGTTTCTGATTTATCATTTAATCAAATATCGAATTTATTAGAACAACCAGAAAGCACAATCAAGTGGAAATACTATAAAGCAGTATACAAAATAAAGCTATTATTAGGAAATATTGCAATGTTTATAATAACCTTTGTTACAGGCTTATCTGCAATAACTAAAAACTTAAAAAAAGGCAGTAGTATGGAGAAAAATATAGCTTTAGATAATGAAGAAATAGATAATAATTATAGAGAAGAAGCAAACAGAATAGAAAAAGAAAATTCTTTAAATTTATCTAAAAACACAGATAAAATTGAAAACGCTACTGGTATGGGAGAACCTTTAACAGATAATACTGAAAATCAAAAACAAAATAATTTGGCAAATGAAAATATAGCTAATGAAGCAAATGAAAATAACCAAGATATAGATAATGAAACATATAAAAACAATCAAGAAAATATAAATAATGAACAAAGTGCAACCAATAATGAAACAATAGCAAGTGATACACCTCAAATAAATTACTTAAATTATGCAAGAATAGGCACATTATGCATATCCGCAATTTTTTTTGTAGTAATAATATATATAATTTCTTTTTCAAAATTCAAACTAAAACCAAAACATAAAACATCTAAATAATAGAAAAAGGAGGTTTGAAATTATGAAAAAGAAAATTATTATAGCAATATCAATAATAATAGCAGTTGTATTATTATTTCCTTCTAGAACTGTTTTAAAAGATGGGGGAACAGTTAAGTATACGGCACTTCTATACTCAATAACAAAATATCATAGATTAGCTCCAATGTCATCAGGTAGCGGATATGACGAAGGAATTAGTATAAAAATACTAGGCTTGGAAATTTTTAATAATTTTAAAGAAAGTCATGAACAACAAAATAGTAATGATGTGCAAAATTCTAATCAAACAGATAACGATACGAATAATATAAACTCACAAAATTCTAATTTGCAAGCAATGGAAGGTAAAGTCAAAAATAGTTTTGTAGGAACTATATTAGAAGAAACAACTACATACATGATAGTACAGCCAAACGAAGACGAAGAAGAAAGAAAAGAATATGAAAAAATAAAAGTAAGCTATGGAACGGACCACAAAGATTATTTATATGGAATAGGAAGAAAAGTAATAATAAATTATACAGAAAAAATAGTTCCACCAACTAATAAACAAATAGCAGAAAACAAAGAATATGACTGTATTATAGAGCCATATGCTCATATTATTACAGATGATATATTAATAAATGGATATGAAGATTTCAAATTATCTGTAAAGAATTCAAATAAAAATAAAGCTGTTAAAATATTGAATAATACGGAACTATATAAAGATTATAGCGATTACAACTTATATTATTACGGATTAGATGAAGTAAATATTACAATAGAAAATAAAACTATGTCATTAGAGGAAGCATTAAGAAGCGGAAAAATGACTTTAGGTGGATTAATTATAAAAGCAAATAAAGATTATCCAGATGCTGAAATACTAAAAGATGGAGGAAGTATAGAATACCATTATCCTGATTATACAATAATAAAACTTCATACGGTAACGGGTAATAGAGATATTTATATAGGAAGTAAAAGCTTGCAAATAGAAGATTGTAAATAAAATATAGGGGCTTAGGTAAAATAAAAACCTAAGTCCCTTTGTCTTGAAAATTATATCCTTTTATGATAACATGAAATCGAAATAAAAAATGTAACAATTTATAAAATATTAGGAGGATGTAAATATGAAAAAAGGATTAAAAATTGTACTAGTAATAATATTTGTTGTACTAGTATTATCAGCATGCGCATTTTCTTATTTTTATTTCACAGGAAAAATAGGAAATAACTTAAACTTATGGAACCAAAATAACCAAGACAAAAACAATTTAGGAGAAAACTCAAAAGAAGCAATATTTGAGTTAGCAGACTATCCAAAAGTAGATGCTTCACTTGCAACCCAGCCACTAACAAATGCATTTATTAAAAATTTTACAAATACAGATGTAGATGTAAGCAAATTAGATTATACAAACACACATCCAGGCTATGTTAGACTAATAAACGGAGAAGTAGATTTAATAGTAGTAACAGAGCCATCAGAAGAAGAACTAGCATTAGCAAAAGAAAAAAATGTTGAATTAGAAGTAATTCCAGTAGTAAATGAAGGATTTGTATTCTATGTAAATGGAGAAAATAAAGTAGATAATTTAAGCTTAGAGCAAGTTCAAAAAATTTATACTGGTGAAATTACAAACTGGTCGCAAGTAGGTGGTGAAGATGCACCAATTAGAGCTTTCCAAAGACCAGAAAATTCAGGTAGTCAAACTGGAATGCTATCATTAGTAATGAAAGATTTACCACTAATGAAGCCATTAAAAGAAGATTTAGTAGAAACTATGTCAGCTATTATTGGATTAGTTTCAGACTATGATAATGGAAAAAATGCAATAGGATATTCATATTACTACTATGCAAAAACAATGTATGCAAGCATTGATGAAGGAATAGCAAACGGAATTAAATTACTAGGAATAAATGGTGTGAAGCCAAGCAACCAAACAATAAAATCAGGAGAATATCCATTAAATACTGCGTACTATATTGTAATAAATAAAAACGAACCTGAAGGAAGCAAAACAAGAAAATTAATAGAAGCTATGCTTTCAGAAAGAGGACAAGCAGTAGCAGAAAGTGTGGGCTATGTCAGAGTTAAATAATTTAGAACCAAATAATTTTGAAAAAAATAATACAGAACTAAATAATACACAATTAAATAATAATGAATTTATAAAAGATAATATACCAAAAAAATCTTCAAACAGAATGTTAGTATGGTTTCTTGTCGTATTTACCATATTAGCTATGCTTGTAACAGCGCTTCTTATATATCTAACAAATAATAGCGAAATTTTTGGCGATAAAAACCTTTCGAAAAATGAAAATAATAATGTACAAGGAAATGTACCAAATAATAATGAAAAAGAAGATATAAAAGATGAGGTAAATTTAGCAGTAAAATTAACTGATACTTATCATAATAATCCAATAGAATTTGAATCATATTTCTATTTTGACGGCAAAACTAAAACGCGAGAAGAATATTATCAAGATGGAGACAATCAAGAAGAACATCAGAAACAATGTGAATATATACAAATAAAAGGATTAAAAAATAAAGAAGTAGAAAATAAAATCAACAAAGAAATTATGGAAGTAGCCAAAGAATTATCGGAAAAATATGAGGTTGTAGAAACAACGATAGGAGCAAATTATGCAAATGTATTTTCAATATCTATAACAGGACAAAACACAGGAGAAATTGCAGACTACGATAATGCGCAAACATTAAATTATCGTTTAGATACAGGCGAGCAAATTCAATTTGAAGATTTATTCACAAATAAAGCATATATAAGAACAATATTAACACAAGCTGCATATGAGCAATATATTAAGCAATATGACCAGTTCGCAGATTTAAATAAAATAGATTATTCAAAAGTTGAGACAAGTACATTTGAAATAGTGAATAATTATATAAATGGTGCAAAGAAAATATTTGCTTTTTCACATAATAGAATAGATGTTATTATAGGTAATGATATAATACAAATTAATATGCCAGACTTTTACGAAAATATTGCAATATATAAAAGATACTTATCTAATGATAATTTATACGAAAATGATAAACAAAATCAAGAAATGTTTGTTTTTTCCGAAAGATATTTTGACTATAGTTTTTATCATAAAATGGAAGAATTGCAAGAAAATCTATATGTCGATATAGCACTATATGACCATTCCGACGATAAAAATAAAGATGAGCAAAATGCATCAACAGAAGAGATGGAAAATCTTTTAGAAAAGGTTAAAAATCTTGCTTCGGAAAATCAAGACAAAGCATATATATTCTATTATAAAGATGAACTTTGGAATGATGAAGAATACACAATGCATCCTGCGAGAAGCTATTTATGTACTATGGAGAAAGAATACTATAAGCAACATGGAAAAGAAATAATTGCTAGAGGTAATAGGGAATATAGAGAATCTGAAGGCGTTGTAATGTATGAGGATGATAATATGTTAAGATATGAGTTCCAAGATGGCGAGTTTGTGTTAGTACAAAAGGAAAATGAAGATTAAAAATGATAAAATATTAAGAATACATAAAGAATGGATTAAAAAAGAAATTAAGAGAATTAATTTACTAGAAAAATAGTAGTTAAGAATTTTATTTCAACATATAACAAATTATAATAACTGGGGGAGCAATGAAAAAAAAGAATTTAATAATATTATTAATATTGATAACTTCTTTATTACTAATTATATCATTAGGCTATTACATCTATACTTGTATGGATATAGTACCATCTCCCATCGAAATTGGAGACACAATTATAGATGGAGAAATCATAGAAGATTTTATATTAGAAAATGAAAAAAATGATAATACTTTAAAAACATTCATTGCTTATACAGATATTGATATAATTAAAAATGAAGAAAATGTGGAATATTATGTATTGGTTTTAAGTGATGCTTACAATATAGAAAATAAATCATTAAGGTTTCATAACTCTACTACAAAACTATACAAATTTATACTAAAAGATACAAAAATAATTAGTTCAGATAAACTAAATTCAGAAGCCATTAACGATTATAGTATTTTTCCTAAAAATGTTATAGAAAAATATTTACAAATTAAAGATTCGGCTTATGTTATTTTAAAAGACGCAATAGAAAGAGAAATTTATTATTATAATTATTACGATGGAACTAGTGAGCAAAATCAGAAAAAAATATATATACAGTGGGTATAAATATTACTATTTGTTATACTTTTTTATCTTTTATATATTCATACGAATAATTTAGAGAGGAGAGATAATAAGATATGGATAAATTTAGAGAAATAAGACCTATTGTTCTTGGTATAGTAAAGAAAATAAAATATTAAATGTATCAAAAAAATTTTAGAATATATTTACAATTATTTATTTAATAAATTAAATTTTAAGGAGAAAAACATGAGTGAGGATATAATACTAAAATGTGAAAATTTAACAAAGATATATGGAAATGAAGAAAATAAAACAATTGCACTAGATAATGTATCTTTTAATGTTAAGAGAGGACAATTCATATCAATTATAGGGGCATCTGGTAGTGGTAAATCTACATTGTTACATTTATTAGGAGGAGTAGATAAACCCACATCAGGAAGTGTATTTATTAATAATATAGATATTCATAGTTTAACAGAGAATGATTTATCAGCATTTAGAAGAAAAGAAATTGGTCTTATATATCAATTTTATAACTTATTACCAATTATGAATGTAAAGGAAAATATACTACTTCCAAGTCAATTAGATAAAAGAAAGATAGATGAAAAAGAATTAAATGATTTAATTAATGTTTTAGGATTAGGAGATAGAGTTACACATTTACCAAATCAATTATCAGGAGGACAACAGCAAAGGGTAGCAATAGGACGAGCTCTTATTAATCATCCTGCTTTGATATTAGCAGATGAACCAACTGGAAATTTAGACAGCAAGTCATCTGAAGAAATTGTAGAATTATTAAAAGTATCAAATAAAAAATATAATCAAACTATTTTATTAGTAACACATGATGAAAAAATAGCTAAAGAGGCAGATAGAATTATTACAATAAAAGATGGTAAAATAGTTAAAGATATTGAAAAAAATGAAGAATAGAGGATGAAGCATGAATATTTTAAGTTCAATTGCCTGGAAAAATTTAAAAAGAAATAAAAAAAGAACAATAGCTACTAGTATTGGAATTATAGTATCAGTAGCTTTAATTAGTTTTATATTTACTTTAATATATAGTTTTCAAAATTCTATGATAGAAAACACTAAAAAAAGTGTAGGTAATTACCATATACATATTGATGAAACAGCATCTGAAGTAGCAACAAAATTTAAACAAATGCAAAAAATAGAAAAAGTAGGAATATCTCAAACAATAGGTGCATCTGATTATGAAACACAAATTTATGCTAAACAGGGAATTAGAATAGAAGCTTATGATGAGACCTCTCTATTTAATAGAGACATTTCAATAATAGAAGGAAGATTACCAAAAAATGAAAAAGAAATATTAATTTCAAGTTATCTTGTAAATAATATGAATGAACCAGTAAAAATAGGTGACAAACTAACTCTTGATGTTCAAAAAGTAAAACTAACAATTTATAATGATGGGAAAGATAGCGTTTTAGAGCCAGATGGGGTAGAAAAAGTAGTTTATACTATTACAGGAATTATAAAACAAACAAGACAAGAAGCAAGTAGTAGCAATGCTTACATAGCAATTACAAAACTAGAACAAATTGAAGAAGCAAGACCATGTGAAGTAACAATATTACTAAAAAATCCAAAAGAAGAAAATGCATTTTATCAAGCATTAATGAATACAAATTTGGCAAATCATGTTTCAGAGAATAGTGAGTTATTATTATGGCAAGGTGCTACTAATGAAATGAATGAAAAATCTCAGATGGAATTAATAGGTATATTGTCAATTATAATAGTAGTAGCAATTACAATTATCTTAATAAGAAATAGTTTTCAAATTTCTATATCAGAAAGAATGAAAGAATTTGGAACATTAATTAGCATTGGTGCAAATTCAAAGCAAATTACAAAAATTGTATTATTAGAAGGAATTATTTATGCAATTATTAGTATTCCAATAGGTTTAATATTAGGAATAGGAATTGTATTTTTTAGTACAAGAGGAATTGGAAATGTATTAGAAAATATTTATAGAAATGAGTTAAATATTCAATTTAGCATTAATGGATTATTCGTAATTGCTACAATATTAATAACATTATTATCTACTTTTATCTCTTGCATCAAACCTATAAAAGAAGCTAAAAAAGCATCACCAATTGAAGTAATAAAACAAAACAATGAAATAAAAAATAAAGATGTTAAAATTAGTAAAGTAAAATCAAAATTTCTTGGAATAGAAGGAGAACTAGCCTATAAAAACATAAAAAGAAATAAAAGAAAATATTGCTCTACAACAATTTCAATTAGTATTATTATGATATTAGTTATAATAGTAAGTGGCATAATACAATATGTATTTTCAATAGTGAATAATACTTATATGCCTACTAATAGAAACATAGATGTAGGAATAATATATGGTTACGGACAAGAAGAAACAAGCACAGTATTTAAAAATTTTGATAGAATTAAGAAGCAAGATAGTATTATAGATTATTCTATTTTAGTAAGTTTTAAAGGAATTATAAAGGAAAATAATAAATCAATTAGTATTTATGGATGCGAAGGAAAGCAATATAAAGACTATTTAGATAATTTAGGACTAAAATATGAAGATACTGTCAAAACAGGAATTTTCATATCTAATAATCCTATAGTTCAAGAGGGACAAACCTTAAATATAATAATAAAAAATAAAGAATACGAAATTCCTATAATAAAAACTTCTAATTTAGATCCATATATGCAGTTATCAGGTTTTGATAATCCTAAAATACTAAATGTAGGAAATTATGAAAAATTAGTTATATCTAATGATATAGCAAAAACCATAGATATTGACGATGAAAGAGACAGTAATGTACGAGGAAATTTTTCTATGGATATGAAAATAAATTCTAGCAATCCAAATCAATTAGAAAAAGAAATATTACAATTTGTTAATCCTAATAAAATAGCAGTAGTAAATTATACCAAACAAAAAGAAGATGCACAAAGAATTTCAACTATTATGTCTATTTTCTTATATGGCTTACTTTTAGTTATATCTTTAATAGGAATAACTAATATTTATAATACAATTACAGCCAATATGAATTTAAGAAAACGAGAATTTGAAATTTTAAAGGCAATAGGAATGTCTAATAAACAATTTAATAAAATGTTTACTTATGAAAGTTTACTATATGGACTAAAAGCTCTAATTATAGGTACATTAATAGGAATATTATTGAATTATGGAATATATAGTATTTTAAAAGCAAAGCAAAATATGCCATACTATTTTCCAATTGTTCAAATAATAATTATGCTTATAGCAACTATAATGGTAATACATATATCAACTAAGGTAACATGGAATAAACAAGAATTAGACTAACACTCAATTTGTGTTAATTTTAATCAGTAATTTATATTTTAGGAGGTATGCTATGAAAAAAGGTATAAAAATATTCTTAATAATTTTTGCTATAATAGTAATTATTGTATTAGCAGATACAATACAAGCGAAAGTATTTGATAATAATCCTTTAATAAAAATACGATATAATCGTGATGGAGGAAATGTAGATTATGTTGATAAAGGAATTTTTGTATATACTTATGTTTTTACCAATGGAGAAAAAGTAACAGTATTTAGATGGGAAAAATATGCTCCACCAGAAGAATTAGTAGATTTTGAAATACTTTTTAAAGATAGGCAACCAATCGATAGCTATAATAAAATTTATGCTATATTAGATAAATCTGAAACAAATAAATATAATTATACTATATATGCGTACGATGGAAGTGTAAATATTAGAATTAATGGAGAAGAATATTCATTAAAAGAAGCATTATTAGAAGATAAGATAACAATGGAAGAAATTATAGCCAAAGCTAACAAAGACTTTCCTAATACAATATCTTATGATGATGGTGGAAGTATTGAATACCATTATGATAATTATACAATTATTAAATATCATACAATAGATGGAAATAGGGATGTTTATATTGGTACTAGAGATATGACAATAAATGATTTAGGAAATTTATATTAGTAAAACAATAGTAGCTTGAAAGTGAGACTAAAACTTATGAAAGAAAATAAAATAGAAAATTTAATATGGATTATATTTGCAAGTATTGGAGCAATATTTGTTATAATTGGGTTAGTCGCATTTGGAAATATATTTAATTATGAGAATAAAATTGATACAGTAGGAACTATTACAGAAATATCATCTTATTACAGCAATGATAAACATAATAGAAATCACGAAGTATATGTTTCATACATTGTTGATGGAAAAGAATACGAATCAAAACTAAATAGTTATTCTTCTAATTTTTATGAAGGCAAAGAAATAGAAATATATTATGACAAAGATAACCCAAACAAAATAGGTGTAAAATCTTTGGATTTATTATTTTTGATTTTCCCTGGAATAGGATTGATTTTCTTAATAATAGGAGGAACAGGAATACTAGTAAAAATTAATAAGAGAAAATCAGAAAAAGACCTAAAAGAAAATGGAGAATTGATATATGCGAACTATGTTGAAACAGTTTTAAATACTTCATATCAAGTAAATGGAAAAAGCCCATATAATATTATTTGTGAATGGAACAATACCTTAGATGGTAAGAAATACATATTTAAAAGTAAAAATGTTTGGATTAATCCAGAAAACATAATAAAAGAAAGAAATATAAAACAATTTCCTGTGTATATTGACAACAATAATAAAAAGAAATATACCATTGATATAGATATTTTGACAGATAATATAGTGGATTTAAGATAAGAAAGTAAAAAAATTTTTAACCATTTAATTTACTAAATCTTATGTATATCTTATTTTAAAATATAACAAATCATAAGAATATAAAAAGTAGTTGGAGGAACAATGGAAAAAAATAAAGATTGGGAAGAACTAGAACAATGGGCAGAAAACGATAAACAAAGAAAAATAGATACATATAAATTTGATATTAATGATATTAATAATATTGATAAAAACACAAAAAAAGTAGATAAAGTAGTAAAATTTTCTAATGTTATATTAAAAATATTGATAGCTATTGGTATAATAATAGCTGCTTTTGTACTTATACTTAGCATATTGGTAATTGCGCAATATATATCTAACATAAACATATTAACCAAAGCTAACAAAGATTTTTCTCATACAATATCTTATTTGGTACTAAAAATATGACAATACATAGTCTAAAGTAGGGAAGTTATTGCGGAAACTTTCCTGCTTTTTTAATAAAAATATGAAACTAATTTATATAAAAAAAGCATCTAATAAGTGTAAAAGAATAAAAATAAATTGGAGGAAAATATGGAGGAACTAGTAGAAAAAGCAAAAAACGGAGATAAACAAGCTTTTACAAGTCTTATAGTTTCACTACAAGATGAGTTATATAAAATTGCAAAAATAAGGCTAAAAAATGATGATGACATTTATGATGCTATTCAAGAAACAATTATAACAGCATTTAATTCTATTAGAAAGTTAAAACAAACTCAGTATTTTAAAACTTGGCTCATTAGAATTTTAATAAATAAAAGTAGTTATATTTATAGAGAAAAAAGTAAAAGAGTGATAGTAGCATTTGAAGACATTGATATGATAGAGTATACAGAAACTTCTAATATAGAGCAAGTTGAAGTTAAATTAAACTTTAATTACATATGTAGCAAGTTGAAATATGAAGATAGAGTCATTATTATTTTATACTATATGGAAAAATTTACTGATAAAGAGATTGGAATGATATTAAATTTAAAGGAAAATACTGTGAAAACAAAAAGAACAAGAGCGAAGAAAAAAATTAAGAGTATTTTAGAAATTGGAGGTTGTAATGAATAATACTGATGAAGTTGATAAGAGACTATATAAAGACTTACAAGAAGATATACAAATACCAGATAGGTATAAAGAAGTTATAGAAGAATGTTTGAACAATGATTTGGAATATGAAAAAAAGCATTCTTATAAATTAGCAAAAATTATTGCTACAGTTTTTGCAAGCCTAATTTTAAGCATTGGAATAGTGTATGCTGTAAATGAGGCAAAAGGAGAACTAGAATATATTGTAATAGGTAATAAGATAGTGGAAGTTTCTAAAGGAAAAACAAGGGAAGATCTTTTAAGGGAAAAAGAACTTGAAACTATACGAATACATGGGGAAGAAGCACAATCATCGGATGAAAGTATAGGTAATAATAAAGTATATATACCAAAGCCAAGTGAAAAATATGTTATATTAGAACAGAAGTTAATAAATCTTGCAGACAAATATGGTAAAAAGGATGAATATGAACTATTAAAAGAACAAATTTTAAAACAAGTTGAAGAAGAAGGTACTATTGGAATAGTTACTGAAAATCATGAGAAAATATGTGAAATATTTATGGACTTATATAAAAATGAAAATTTGACTGAAGATGAAAAGCAGTCTGTTAAAGATTTCTTAGAGATGATACTTTATAATGATGTTGACAAAGATTTAGAAAATAGAATAAGAGATTTAATTTATTAATTTTTTTAGGATTATTATAAACTAGAAAAGTTAATTATTTAACTTTTCTAGTTTTGTGAAATGAAAATACCCTGTTTTATGGTTTTCAAACTTTTCTTAAACAAACAAATTAACCAAATTCCAAATTCCAGTAGTAATCATGCAAAAAACAATTCCACAAACAGTAGGAAGCACAAAAGCAATAATAGCCCATTTCCAACCGCCAGCTTCTTTTTTAATTGTCATCAAAGTAGTACTACAAGGGAAATGAAGTAAAGTAAATATCATTACATTTATTGCAGTAAGTAAAGTCCAACCATTTTGTAATAGAATTTGACCAATCTGGAAATTGTCTTCTAAATCAACTAAAACCCCTTTTTGCATATAGCTCATAAGAATAATAGGAAGCACAATTTCATTTGCAGGAAGCCCTAAAATAAAGGCAGTTAAAATGTATCCATCTAAGCCCATTAAATTAGCGAAAGGATTTAAGAAATTTGCAACATAAGTAAGAAGACTGATATTGCCAATAGTAATGTTTGCAAAAAGCCAAATAACAAGCCCAGCAGGTGCAGCGACTGAAACTGCTCTACCTAAAACGAATAATGTTCTATCAAAAATAGAACGAACTAAAATCTTGCCGATTTGTGGTTTCCTATAAGGTGGAAGCTCTAACATAAAAGAAGAAGGCACACCTTTTAAAATAGTCTTAGAAAGTAACTTAGAAATAAGAAGTGTCATAACAATTCCAAGTAAAATAACACCTAAAACTACTAGCGTAGAAACTAAGGAAGAAGTAAAACCAGAAGCAACGCTAGCACCTATAAAAATTCCTGCTATTGTAATTAAAAAAGGGAACCTGCCATTACAAGGTACAAAGGCATTTGTAAGTATTGCAATTAACTTTTCTCTTGGAGAATCAATAATTCTGCAACCAACAACACCTGCTGCATTACAGCCAAAGCCCATGCACATGGTAATAACAAAATGGTAGTTTTGAAAAATACTGATAAATATGGAATTGAGCGAGAGATTAAAGTGAAAATTAATGTATATTTTAAAATATAAAATAACCTTTATACAATTAGTACTATGAATTTACAAAATAATACTTGCTCCATATTTTTATTATAATTAGTATAGCTTTAACTTGTGAAACATACGATAATATAGCACAAATCTAATTAGCGTTGAAATTTTCTAAAATCTGAAGTATAACAAATATGGAAAATGAATAACCGAAGTTAATGTGGTTACCACTAGTTATAATAATACATTCGCAATTTTGGTAGAGAGTAGAATGTGTTGTTATTGTGAATAAAAAAGAAACCCTACACTATAAATAGTATAGAGTTTCTTTTTTGTCTTGAACCTTAATTTTCAGTTAAGCTAAAGTGATAGAGAAAATATTTTGGATTCTTTGTTACAGTTCTGTAAACTTCTTCTTCACTTTTATTTTTTGCAATGATAATAATATTATCATCTTGGTCTTCGTCAAGCTTAGCATAAAATTTACACTGATTATTTTTTACAATCTCTACTAAAATAGTATCATTGCTATTTTGAAACTTATAGTAAATTTCTGTAAAAGAGTTTTTGGATAAATTTTTAGCAATATCAGACATTTCTTCTTTCATTTCTTCTTTAAGGACTTTTGGGTGGACTGTATATAAATATAATATTATATATATCATAAACCAAACCAAGAAGGGACAAATGAAAGCAGTCATCATTATTATTGCCTTCTCATAAGGATTATCAACCCAACTAAAATAGCCAGCAGAACATATCCTTATTATCAAAAGTGCAAAAACTAAAACACAAAAGATGCCAGGTATTAATATTATTATCTTGTTAAGCTGACGTGTGGTTAACTTCTTTTTATTCCGGTTGTTAGACATAAATTTTTCTCCTTTCAAATTATTGTTATGTAATAAAATATATGTAAGCTCCTAAAAGGAAATTATTAAATTATTATGTAGACATTATACTATAATTGCTCTAAGACGAGGTCAAAAGAGTTGGTTATACCAACCTCGAGAGTTCTTTTGGTCGAGTCATTGGAAACGGAGGTCCCTGCAAATAAAATACCGGAAAAAGTAATTCAACAAATCAAATACTATGACTTTTTCGATGCGGGAAGCTATTTGACTTATCTTGATGTGTTCGATAAAATAAATACAGTTCAAATATGGGAAAGTCCAACATTTATCTATTCTGTGTTACTTTAAAAAAAGAAGTCAACTTACATGACCAGCAAAAAGATGTCGAAAGACATCTTTTTGCTATATTATGGTAAATTTTCTATAAAATCCTAAAAGATTTTTGACTTTCATAAATAAAAGTCTTTTTAAATTTCCACAAAATAATATGAAATAAGTGGCTTAATATGCAAAAAATTGACAATTTTGTTGTAATTTAGGCATTTATAAAGTATAATGTATCTATCCTTTTCATAAAGGAAATCTTTAATGAAGGGGGTGATGCTATATGACCAATGCAGAACTAATCTTGAAGTTAGTTGAAATGCTTGTTGAATCTGAAAAGAAACAACAAACAATGAATGCTAATGAAAAGAATGGTCAGAGCAAAGATTAGTACATATCTAATCATAAAGGGGTAGTAACTTCCATTTGCTACTCCTTTATTTTTTGGTAAAAACAAAAGAGATGCCTTCTTCCATTGCATCTCTTTCTAACTATATGACTTTTGCAGAACTTTAGTCAATTTTTAAGCTACTTATATTGTACTATGAAAAAGTAGAATTGTCAAACTATTTTCAAGAGAATTTTTTCGTTTGTGCCGTTTTTTCAACTCCCGAAAATAATATCACAAATTTTCTTAACTTTAATTTGCCATTT
>CANRCF010000017.1 GCA_947629045.1 uncultured Clostridia bacterium
TTGTTAAATTGTTGCTAGGAGGAAACCCTTGTTATTACTACATTTTAATTTTTCGTCATAAGATAATATGGTTGTTACTACTAAGGCTATTAATGTTATGCCATTTTCTGTTAGGGTTTGTTTAATAAATCTTTTTTCCTTAATTTTACTAATCATCTTTTTACCTCTTTTCTTATGTTTATTATTGCTAATTTCTGTATCTTTTATACAATGTATTTAACTTTTACTATTATATCTATAAATAAGGTATTTGTAAATATCTTATTTAAAAAATTTTTTTGTATTACAATTTTCTCAAATAGCAACTTAATTATATCTAGTAAATTAAAAGCAATTCTATAAAAATATATTACAATTTTATAAGGTGAAGTTATGATTAATTTTAATATTGAAAATTTATTAAAGAAACAAGGAAAAAGTAAATATTGGCTTTGCAAAAATATGAATATTACTTCTAGAAATTTAAACAGAATTATTCAAGGAAGCACTTCCTCAATTTCTTTTAAATATATAGAAGATATGTGCAAATACTTGGATTGCGAAATTGGTGATTTAATGTATGTTAAAAATGATGCTTTAAAAAAATAGTCAAAATGGTTTATAATTTAAGCTTTTTAGTTTAAATTAAACTCTATTTTGACTATTTTTTATACCCATAAATCTATATTTATGTATCTGTTTTTTTATACTATTTACATACTTTTTATAAATTCTTCTATTTCCTTAGACGCTTCTCTACCGTCTCTTGCGGCCCATGCAACAGTTGATGTTGTTCCCACTAAATCTCCTCCTGCAAAAATATTAGTTCCTTCTATTTGGTAATTTTCATTTACTTCTAAATATTTTTTCTTTGTACTAGGAAGCTTCTCATTTTCTAATACTTCTAATTCTACCTTTGCACCTACTGCCATTACTACATAGTCAATACTCATTATATAATTGCTTCCTTCTATATCTACTGGTACTTTTCTATTTTCTCCTTCTTTTTGCACAAGTTCTGTTTTTATGCATTCTATTTTTTCTACTTTACCATTTCCTAATATCTTTGTAATGTTATTTTGGAATAAAAATTCTATTCCTTCTTTTTTTGCATCTGCAATCTCTTTAACTTCTGCTGGCATTTCCGCTTCTGACCTTCTATATATTACAACTACTCTTTTAGCACCTAGTCTTTTAATTGTTCTGGCACAGTCCATTGCAACATTTCCACCACCAATTACTGCTACACTTTTATTTTGGTAGTTTGGATGGCTATTTAGTTCAAGTAGGGTATTTCCTCCATATACACCTTCTAAATCTTCACCTTCTATTGCCATTTTTCTAGGTATATTTGCACCAAATGCTAAAAATACGGCATCATAGTTTTTACTTAAATCTTTTAATGAAAGATTTTTACCTAGCTCTTTATTGTATTCTACTTTTATGCCTTGCTCTATAATTGCATTTATAGTTTTTTCTACTATCTTTTTATCCAACCTAAAATCCGGTATTCCATGGCTTAAAATTCCACCAAGTTTATTATATTTTTCATATATGGTAACATCTGCACCTTTTCTTGCTAGAAAGCTACTACAAGTAAGCCCCGCAGGACCTCCACCTACTACTGCAATTCTTTTGCCTTGCAAGGTTTTAATTCTACGATTTACAGCATTTTGAGTATTTTCATTTTTTTCAGTATGTTCACTTTTTGGGTTGTGTTCGTCACTTTCAATGCCCTCTTTGTAATACCCTTTTTCTAGAGCATTATCAAATATGTAACTTTCTATTTCTCCTATGCTAACAGGTTTGCCTTTTATACCTCTTACACAGCTTCCTTCACATTGCTTTTGATGTGGGCATATTCTGCCACAAATACTACCTAAAACTGTCGTCTCTGATAATACTTTATATGCTTCTTCTAAATTTCCTTCTTTTGCTAATTTTATAAAAGTTGGTATATCATTTGATAATGGGCATCCATTTTTACTACATGGCTTTGCTGTGCAGTTTAAACAATAATTCATTTTTATTTCATTATATTTCTTAACCACTTCTTTTAAATCTTTCCAAAAGTCAATTTTCTTTGCCTCGTCTCTTAAAAGCGCTGCTGGGTGCCATGTTGGCATATAATAAATTTCTTTTTTCTCTATCCATTTTCCTCTTGCTGATGTTATTCCATACTCTTTTCCTAATATATTTTTTAATGCTGTACTTCCTAATAATACTATGATTTTAGGTTTTACTAACATTACTTGATTTCTTAAATATTCTAAGCAAGCCTCAGCTTCATCATCTTCTGGCACACGATTATTAGGTGGTCTACATTTTACAATATTTGCAATATATACTTCTTCTCTTTTTATTCCTAGTCCTTGAAATGCCTTATTCATAAGCTGACCTGCTTTGCCAACAAACGGTAAACCTTGTGCATCTTCATCTGCACCAGGACCTTCTCCTATAAACATTATATCTGCTTCTTTGTTACCTTCTCCAAATACTATGTTATGCCTACCTTCGCATAACTTACATTTAGTGCAATCTTTAATACTATTTTCTAATTCTTCCCACATAGCTACCTCTTTTTACTCAACACAATTTTCTAATAATTCAATTTTTATTTCTTTTTCCGTATCTATCTTTGCCATTGTTCCTATTGGAATTACAGTCTTTTTATCTATGTGTCCAAAGTTATCTGATTTTATAATTGGGAAATTATATTCACCCTCTAAAGTATCTAATAAAATTTGTTCTATAGAAATTGAGCCATCATAATTTCCAAGCCATATTCCTTTTATTTTATCGAACACACCATTTTGTTTCATGTTATATAAATGATTACTTACTAAAGCTGGTGGTGTTTCTAAAAATAATTCTTCTAAAAATAAAATTTTATCTGTAAAGTCAATTTGATATTTACCACTTGACATTTGAGATACTAAACTTAAATTTCCACCTACTAATATGCCTTTAGCTTTTCCTTCTTTTATTGTTTTGTATTCTTCACCTGCTTCTCCAATACTAAGCCCCGCTTCATAAAATCTTTTCATTACTTCTTTGTAGCCATATTCGGTTTGCCAAGATGTTAGTGCTTTAAAGGTTGGTCCATGAAATGTTACTAAACCAGTTTTGTTATAAATTACATTTAATAATGATGTAGAATCACTAAAACCACAAACAATTTTAGGTTGATATTTTATTTTGTCATAGTCTATATAATCAAATGTACTATTTGAATTAAAGCCACCGCAAATGCAAAAGATAGCCTTTACTTCTGGATCTTGAAATAAATTATTTATGTCTTGTGCTTTTTCTTTTGCAGTAGCACCATAACCTAAAGTATTAATTAAAGCATACTTGCCAAGCTTTACTTTAAATCCTGAACTTTCCATTAAGCAAATTGACCTATTTATTATTTCTAAATCTTCTTTTGTTATCACATCTGATGGAGAAATTAAACCTATTGTGTCTCCTTTTTTTAATCTTTGTGGTATCATATATTAATCCTTTCTAATTTAAACATTTCATTTATATTAAATGTATCATACTTCTTAATTTAACGCAATTATTGCTGCATTTCTTCCTGAGTTTTCTTTATCTACCCTATATGAATGGAATTTGTTGCTATGGCATACTGTGCAAATATTGCTATCTACTATATTTTCTTCTTTTAGCCCCATTTCTTTTAATAAGCATATATTTATTTTGGTTGTATCTATAAAATATTTTTGCTTTTGCTCTTTTACTTCACCTTTTTTTATAATTTCTGAAATTTCACTTAAATTTTTATACTTTTGATAGAATAATTCTTTTACATCTTCATCTACTTCAAAGCAGCAGGTTTTTATGCATGGGCAAATGCAACATATAATGTTTTCTGGTTTGCTTCCATACTCTGTAATTATTTTCTTTACTGCATTTTTACATATTCCAGCAAGTGTTCCTTTCCAACCAGAATGCACACTTCCTACTACTTTTTTTACTGGGTCATAGAATAAAAGTGAGGTGCAGTCTGCTGATGTAGTTAATAAAACTAATTCTTTTTGATTTGTAAGTATTCCATCTACATTATCTAGTGTTTTTTGCTGATTTGTTACTTCTTCAAATTCAATATCTGTATTTTCTATATAATTTATATCATTTTGTATTATATCATTTTTTAATGTTTCTTGTTTAATTTTCTCCTCTTCTAAAAATACTTTATATATTGTTTCTACTATGTCTGTGTGGGTCTGATGGGGTTTTACTATATTTTGAGTTTTCAAATTTAAAGCATTACAAATTTTTTTATAACTTTCCTGTAGTTTTTCATTATTTTTATAACTTGGAGGAAAGTCCAAATTGCCATTACTTCTTAACGTATAGCAGTGTGTAATTTCTGGGTATTCTAGTAGTTTTTTAAATTGTATATATTGTATATCATCTTTTTCAAAACATACTAATTTTTCATCTTCCCAAATTTTCATTGTAAATTTCATTCCTTTCTAAATTTGCTTGTAGTCATACATAGTTAGTTATAAAATTTTATTGTCTAATATTGTTCCATACCTTATAAACCGCAAGACAAAAACCCCGTCCCATTGTCTTAAATTAAATATACCTATAATTATTTTGCGATACTTGATTAAAATTGCAAATTGCTTTGTATGGGCAGTAATCGCATCCAGTTGTTTTGCTTTGTACATTATAGTATGGCTCAATTGGAATGCTTCCATTTAAAATTTCACTTGAAATTTGTTTTATTGTTTTTTCAATGTATACTTGTAAATCTTCAAATTGCTTTCTACTAATATTTCTATTATTTTTTCCTACATCACCTGATTTTAGTATGCTTGCATCTACTATATTTGACTTCCCACCAGCCTTTTCTAAATTCGTATCCATCTTTTTAACAATATTGCTATCTGCTAAAATAAGTCCTTGCATTTTAAATTGCTTTCTAAGCTCTGCTTCTATAATTTCTTGATTTTCCTCAGGTTCTCTTGATATATTTTTTCCAACTAAGGTAAGGTATAATGCTCCTGCTGGCTTATAACCTTTGCTTTTACAAGCTACATCTAAGTATGTTAAAAGTTGTAGTTGTAAGCCGCCACGCACCTCATTTAAATTTATATTATGAGGAGTTGATTTATAGTCTATAATTCTTATGTAGCTTCCATCAGGCATTTTTGCTATATCAATTCTATCAATTTTTCCTACAATTTCTACTTTTTTACCATCTTCTAGCTCGAAAATTATTGGCAAGTATTCTTTTCCTTCTCCAAATTCCACCTCATGCCCTACTAGTTCAAATTCACTATATTTAAGTCCTTCTACAATATACCACATTGATTGTGTAATTGCTCTTGATAATCTTCTTGCTACTGCTCGATATTTTGGAATACTATTAAATATTTCATATTGCTTTAATGCTAGTTTTTCTTCTATTACTTCCTCTGTAATCTTTTTTGCTTCTTCTTTTTCTAGGCTTTTTACAGATATATTTCTTTCTTCCAAAACTTCAAAAAATCTGTCTATTACTTCATGCATGAAACTTCCAGTATCGAAGCTTTCTATTTTAAAATCTCTTTTTTCTTTTAATTTTAATCCATAATTTAAATAATATGAAAATGGACAAGCTCTATATTTTTCTAAGCGAGATACACTTGTTTTTAATGTATCACCATATAATTTTTGTAAATTATTTTTTTCTATTTTTTCAGGTATATTTTTGTATTCCAATGCCTTTAAGGAATTTTCTAATTTTTCCTTATCATGTAACTCATAATATTTATATACTTCAAACCATATAGGCTCTATTTCTTCTCCATTTTTATATTCTCTTAGTTTTACTAATAATTCGTCAAATGTAGTGTTGTCTAGCAAAATACTACTTTCTCTTTTTACAACATCACTTGTCTCTTTTAAATTAGGAAAAATGCGTTTAATTTTATTTACTAGAATAGATGGTCTTAAAGAGCCACCATCTGAATCTGAAGATAAGTATGATAAAAATAGCTTTTCCTCAGCTGTTCCAAATGCTTTATATATATTGAAATTATCATCATATAATTGTTCTAATGTTGTTTTGGCAAGCTCTATTCCTTGCTCTTTTAATGTTCTTCTATCTTCGTCATCTAAAAATCCTTCATCTTTTATTGCCTGTGGAAAACTTCCATCATTTAGTCCTATTAAAAATGCTACTCTAACTTTATGTGTTCTTGAACGATCTATATCTCCTATTACTACTTGATCTGCGGTTGCTGGAATTGTACCTAAATCACTTTGTGAAAATCCCATTTTTAAAATTTTGCTATATCTTTCAAAAGTTACTACCTTTTCGCCTAACACTAACACTATTTCATCAAGTAAATCTATTAAAATTTTTAAGCTGGTTTCATATTCTTTTGCAATTTCTAAGTTGTTTGTTTCTTTTAAATATTGCACTTTTTCATTTAGTTTTTGCTCTATATTGTTTTCCTTTAAAAATTCATATATTCCCTTTGTTATTTCCTTTACGGTTTTGTAGCCTGCTAAATTATTTTTAAATTTTAGTAATGGTGAAACTATTTTTTCTTTTGCATATAATATTTTTTGCTTTTCCTCGTCAGATTCATCATAGAATTTCCACTCTTTTGTATACCATTTTGAGCCTTTTATTCCCCACTTTATGCAGTAGTTTTCTAATAAAGAAATATCATAATTATCTAACTCAAAAAAGCCAGTTTTAATAAGCCCAAACATTGCTTCATAAGACCAGTTCTTTGCAAATATTTCAAGCAAAGATAACACTAGCTTTACTAATAAATTTGAACTTAAATCCTTTTTCTCATCAATAAAAACTGGAATTTGATACTTGTTAAAAATTGCCTTTGCTAAACTTGAATATGTGGTTATATCTTTTGTAATAACTGCAATATCTTCATACCTATATCCTTGCTTTGCAAGCTTTGTTATTTGAATTGCTACTTCTTCTATTTCTGAATATGGGTTATTTGCTAAGAATAAAGAAATGTTTTCTATTTTGTCTTGATACGGCTTGTAAAAAGGCTCTCTCATGCTTTTTACTAAGTATGCAAGCTCACCAGTTTTAAATCTTTTTTCTTCTAATAAACGAATTGGCTCTTCAATTTCTATTTGTTCTTCTCTTGCAATATTTAAAATTCTATTTGCAGTTTGTTTATTTGCATAAAAAATATCAGTATCTGGATTTGTATTTTCATTTAGATTATCTGCACAAATTGTTATTGTTACTTTATGTGATATTTTCATTAACTTTCTTAAAATTTCATATTCTTGCAAAGTAAAACCTGCAAATTCATCTATGTATATATCACAGTTATAGAACTCTTTTGAGCTTTCTAGCTTTTCAGCAAGAAGGTTCAAATCATCGTTTTCATCAAGGTACTGTGTTTCAATTTGATTTGTATAAAGCTCATAAAGATTAGTAATATCTTTTAGCTTTGTTTGTAAATATTTATTTTTAGTTTGATTACATACCTCTTTTAGCTTTTCTACTGAAACTTGATGTTTTTTAAGCTCTGTTAACTGCCTTCCTATCATTTCTACATTTTCGTCTGTTTTGCCTAGGAATGCAAAGTCTTTTTGTTGTGTTAAAAGTATGTGGTCAATTAGCATTGCTCTACCTGAGCTAGATAAATGCTTTCTTGTTTTTCCACCTACTTCATTTAAAATTCTATATGCCATACGAGCAAATGTAATTACTTCTGCTTTTAATATACTATTGGAAGGAGATGTTTCTAATAACTTTTTTTCTGCTGTAAAAGAGAACTGTTCTGGCGTAATTATTTTAATTTGATGAGCAGTGTTTTCCTTTATTTTTTCTTGCACTTGCTCAAATACATAACTACTTTTTCCTGTTCCTACTGTTCCATATATTATTTGTAAACTCACTATTTTTTCCTCCTTCTTTAAGCTTCCCTTTTCCAGTAAAATAAATATTGTTGTGCAAGACCTGCTAAATTTCCATACTTCTCTTTTGCCAAACTTTCTATTTGCTCTCTTTTTAATTTACTTTCTTCTGGTAAATTAAAATATAGCTCATTCATTACTCTTCTTACCCAGACGTCAACTGGAAATACATCTAAACATTTTAATGTAGAAAATAGCATTATGCAATCTGCTACTTTTGGTCCTACCCCTGGAAGTGTTAAAAGTATTTCTTTAATAACTTTACTATCTTTTTCTTTTGATAGCTTATCCAAATCTACTTCTTTATTAAGAATAAGCTTTGTAGTCTGGTAAACTCTTTCATCTCTAAACCCTAAGCCTAATCTCCTTAAATCCTCTACTTTTGCCTTTGCTAGTTGCTCTTTTGTTGGAAAACTATAATATGTTTTCCCATTCCACTTAATTTCTGTTCCATATTCTTTAGATATTCTTTCAATTATTCCTTTAATTCTAGGAATATTATTGTTTGCAGAAATTATAAATGAAATTATGGTTTCCCACAAATCTTGGTTTAGAAGCCTTATTCCGCTTCCATACTCAATACTATTTTTAAGTGGTTCATCTACTTTTCTTAAAGTCTCTTTTATTTTTTCATAATCTCTTTCTAAATCAAAATACTTATTTACAGTTTCTTTTATGTCGTTCTCACAAATGCCTTTAAATATAATATTTTCGCCATCTATTTTTACATTTAAAACATTATTTTTAAAAACACCTGTATAGCTTTTATCATTTTCTTCATTCCATCTAAAACATTGTCCACATTCAAATATGGCTTTTAGTTCAAATGTAGGTATTTTTTTCATTATATATGTTTGTTCTTCCATTGTTTTAATGCTCCTCTTTTAAGTTATATTTTCATTTATTTTTATATTAAAGCAGTTTTAATTTCAATTTAAGTATATCTATTTTAATTTGTTTTTTGTCTTTATAATTAGTATTATACTATATTTTATTTACCTTGTATAGATTCTAAATTATTTTGTTTTTTATAATTTCATTTAAATATGCATTTAATCGTATAAATTACATTTACTTTATATAATTGCATTTAACTTTTCACTTGACGATTATAATTAATGAAAAAAATTTTTTATTAAACCGTTTTAATTATTATAAATATATGATATTATTTTCATATAAAATAAAATACTAATGAGGGAATTTTATGGATGCAAAAGATTTAAGAAATCTATTAGAAAAATCAAATAATAAATTAAGTATATTTGCAAATACTAAAACATTACGTAAATGCAATTTTACTATTAATGAGCTTTGCTCATTAGTGAGCGATTTTTTAGATGATAATGAAAAATATCAGTTAATTAGCTATCCTCATTTTCAAGAGGTTAGTAATACAGTACGAGCAAGCATAGCTATTCTTATATCTGATGATAATTTGAAACTTCAAATGTTAGGCAATGATGCTATAACAGGCGATTTTCAAAGTCATTATATAAGGACCATTATAGATGGCCTAAGCGATAGCAGTAAAAAGCAATTATTATATAATCAAAACCTTTTACAAAAATGTAAACTTAATAACTTTAACATAGAAGAAATTATTGGTGATTTAAATGAAGAAACAAGAAAGCAAGTATTAAATGATAAAAAATTAGTTTCAGATACACTTGGAATTAGCAATTTTGGTGTTGCTAAGTTAGCACTTACATTATCAAATGAAAAAGATAAATTAAAAATCGCCGAAGATTATGAATTACCACAATATCAAAAGGTAGAAATTATATTAACTATTAGTGACCAAACTAAAACTACTATATTATTAGAAAAAAATAATTTTACTATTTATGATTCAATTTCAATCTTAACTTCAATGGACTCAAAAGCATTAAATGATTTTCTTGCTAATCATAAAGATTTTTGTATTAAGAATAATATTCCTCTATATAAAATTACAAGTAGTTTAAGTGCTGAGAAACAGAAATCATTTATAGAAAATTTAGAAAATATGCAGTTAACTGAGTCAGAAAAAAAAGAAATCTTAGCTACTTTAGAACAAGAAGTTAAAGATAGCATAGATACTTCAAATTTTCCTAAAGAGTACATTGCAGCACTAAATATGAATTCTACTAAATATGTAGATAAAATTGATATAGATTTAAATGGAAATTTAGAAGATTATCGTGGATTAGATAATTTAATTGCAATAAACCCTGAGCAATTTACTGAGGAGCAAAAAGCTAAGCTTATGAGATTATGCGATATTTGCCCAAATATGAAAATATTTAATTCTTTAAATTCTCTTTGTAATACACCTCAAATATCTAGCACTTTACCTAATCTTGATTATGCTTCAAATGTTCAAGACTATATAAATGCTGATAAATGGATTACTAATTTAATTGATAGTATAGACTCTAAATATTCTGATGCACAAAAAATTGCTATAATAGATAATGCTATTGGTAAAAAAATAAGTTACAGTCCAGATTTTGGTACAGAAGTATTTGATTCTGATGATTGTAGAGCCATGTGGAAGATTATAAATTCTGGTTACGGTGTATGTAATGGAATATCAAGAGTAGAACAATACATTCTTAGTAAAGTAGGAATTAAAAGTGAAATTATAGGCACCGGCACACATGCATTTTTAAAATTTACAGATATTGAAGTTCCACTTGCGAATGGTGAAATTGTTAGAGGTAATACATTATTAGACCCAACTTGGAATTTAACGGCACATAGATTTGGTGGAAGACCTTTTAATTTCTTCGTTAACTATGATGAAATTAGAAAGCATGATATTGATGCAAATGGAGTAGACCACCATAGCCATGAAAATGATGATAAGTTACAGGATGCTACATTAAATTTAGATGTACCTAGTTTAAGAAAATTATTTACAAGTGTTGGATTAGCAGATAAAGATGGAAATTTTCCTATTGTAAGCTTACTAGATAAATCCCAAGCTTTACATGAGCTTTATGCAGAAAATAACCCCGAAGAAGATATTATCAAGCATTTTTCACTTATTGCAGAAGCTTGTCCTGAATTTGCTACATGCCAAAACTCAACTATGTCTATTTTATCAGATTTACTTTCAAATGATGCATTAGACTTTGACAAATGCGTTATAAATAGAGTTTATAATAAATCTGATGAAAAACAAGCTCCAGTTGTATATGTTTATGTTTCTTCAGAAAAAATCGGTAAAAAATTTTACTTTGCTGATAAAGATAGCGCTCAATTTGTAGAATTAACACCTGAAGAATTTTCAAATACTTTTGAATGCTATGAAAAAGATCTAGAAAAGCATCAGGGCAAAAGGCCATGGGAATATGATGAAAAAGAAAATGACCAAATAAATTTAGCTGCAAGTTCTGGCACTGTAGCTAAAGACAAATTAAAACCAGATGAAGCAACTATGCTAAATGGAAAAACTCCTAATAATAGTTACCCTAATGACAAAAATGAAGAAAAAGGAGAAGAAAGATGAATATTATAAAAAGAATATTTTTATTTTTTAAAAATCTTTTGTTTAAGCAAGAAGATATTAAAATGATAGAAAAGCCTAAAGAAGAACATACGGAATTAGCAAATAATAAAGATAACTTTATTAACTCGTTAAAAGTAAATGTAGTTAAGAAGAAAAAGAAGAAAGTAGAAACCCTAGTTTGCGATGGAGATGGGCTAGGAATACAAGGAGGTATTGGTTATTAAATATTTACACTTTATATGCGTAAATATAAAAATTATATACCTTACCTTTTAAAATTCATTACGAGTTAATCCCTTTTAAAGCCTTTTCCCCATGCTTCTCTAGCATTTGCAATTACAATAAAGGATTTTGGGTCAATTTTGACTGCAATTTCCTTTATTTTTGCCACTTCATTTCTTGAGCCAACACAAAATAGCATCATCTTTTTTTCCCTTGTATACATTCCCTTAGCATAAATTCCAGTGCTTCCCCTTTGAAGCTTATCTCCAACTTCTTTTGCTATTTCTTTATATTTATTAGAAACAATAAGCATCATTTTTGTAAAGTTAACACCTTCAAAAATAATATCTATCATTTTTCCCATTAAATAAATAGCTATTGCAGAATATAAACCTATTTCAACTTCTCTAAAGAACAAAACATTTAATGCAACTATTATGACGTCTACTACAACTATTATGCTACTCATCCTTATATGTGGATTGTATGCCCTTACAATTTGCGATATTAAATCTGTTCCACCTGTTGAAGCACTTGCCTTTAACACAAAGCCTAAGCCAATTCCAATTAGAATTCCACCATATATACAAGCTAAAAATCTATCCTCTGTAAGAGTCGGAAACCTTTCTAGTATATCAATAAAAGCAGATAAAATAGCTGTTCCTAAAATGGACTTTATTAAAAGCTCTTTTCCTACTTTAAACCATGCCCAAATAAAAAATGGTATATTTAAAAGAAATATTACTGTTCCTAATGGGAAGTGCAAAAAATAATAAATAATTGTTGCAACACCAGTAAATCCACCAGAAGAAAGCTGATTTGGAAGCAAAAATAGTGCTGTTCCCATTGCCATAATAAAACAGCCTAATACTATATAAAATAAATCAATAGCATATTTTCTAAGTATATATATTCTCTTTGTCCTTTTATAATTCATATTTACTCTCTCTTTTAATTTTTTTGCGTAGGTGGATTTTTAACACTAAAAAATCACCTATCATTACCATTTATTTTGGCAATTATAAGTGATTTTATACTTTGTTTTATTTATTTACTGTCTTTTTATTTAATTTTTCTTCTAATGCATCATCATAAGTTTTTTCAATATCTAGTTTGAATTTTCCCTTTTTAATATTTTCATCTGCTTTCACTATAACATCAACATCATATATTTCTTTTAATTTTAAAACATTTTCTTTTTTGTGGCCTATTATATTATTCATATTTTCTGGGTTAGCAGTTATGCGCACTTGCATTACTTTTGCGTTACATTCTTTAATTTTAGCTACAATTTCATCATACCACATACTAGATTCTACAAGTTGCCTAAAAGCTGGGTGATATGGTCCTGCTACTACTTTGCTTTCTTCTTGTGCTGGGTCAGAAATTTCTTCTGTATTTTGAAGTCCAAGCCTAATTACTTCTATCTTTGCTCTGTTAAATAATTGCATTACTTCTTTTGAACGTTCTACTGCTTGCTCAACTGTTAATGGTTGATACTCTCCCCTTTTATATTCTTTTTCCAAAGGTGTGTCTTTAATTACAAGTACGGGGTAAATTCTAACAATTTTAGGCTTTAATTTAATAAGACTTTTAGCAGTATGTATTTCGTCTAATTTAGTGCTTTCTGGAAGTCCGACCATCATTTGATGGCCTAATATAAAGCCGTTCCACCTAATTAGCCTTGAAGCCTTTTTTACATCTTCAAATGTATGGCCTCTTTTGCATTTTGCTAATATGTAGTCATTGCTTGATTGAACACCTAACTCTATTGTTTTTACATGATATTTTTTTAGCCTTTTTAAAATATTCTTATCAATATAATCTGGTCTTGTAGAAATACGAATACTATTTACTTTCCCATTGTTTATATACTCGTTTGCGGATTCTAATAATTCATTTTGCACTTTTTCGTCAATAGCTGTAAAGCTTCCACCAAAGAAGGCTACTTCTACATATTTTGAATCATCTTTAAAGTTTTTCAAATAATAATCAATGGTATTTTTTACATCTTCTTTTGTTACTTGTTTAGTTTGCCCACTAATTTCTTTTTGATTACAAAAAGTACATTGATGCGGACAACCCAAATGTGGTACGAAAATTGGTATAATGTACTCTTTCTTCATTCAATCTACCTTACCTTTCACAGATTTTAAAATATTATTTTTATAACCATGATACTTAGCTAAATGACATTTAATGCCTTCTTAGCAGCTTGCATTTCTGCTTGTTTTTTAGTTTTTCCTTCCCCTATTGCTAGCTTTCTTCCATCACATGAAACCTCTACAACAAAGGTTTTATCATGGTCTGGACCAGTAGTTTTAATAACTTCATAAGTAATATGCACATTTCCATGTACTTGCAATTTTTCTTGCAATACTGTTTTATGGTCCTTCATTCCTACATTTTTACTAGATTCCTCTATTGCATCTTTTAAGTTTTCTATAATAAATTTTTCCGCTTCTTCTAAGCTACTGTCAAAATAAATTGCTGCAATTAAAGCTTCAACACTATCTGCTAAAATAGCAGGCTTTGTTTTTCCGTGTGTTACAGCTTCGCTCTTTCCTAGATACAAGAAATCACTAAAATGATGTTTTTGTGCAACTAAGTAAAGACTATCTTCGCAAACAACTTCAGCTCTCACTTTAGTCATTTCTCCCTCTTTTAATTTTGGATAATTATTATAGATATATTTACTAGATAAGAACTCTAAAATGCTATCTCCTAGAAATTCTAACTTTTCATTGCTTTCTACATGGTTATCATAAGCATATGATGTGTGTGTAAAGGCTTTCAATAATAAATCTTTGTTTTTAAAAGTGTAGCCTATGCTTTGTTCTAATTTCGTAAAATCCATTTTTTAGTTTGCTCCTTTCTTAATTATGCTACTTTTATGCCTGTATCAATTATTTCTTGAACAAAAGGATTTCCTTCTTCAAAATCTTTTACTTTTATAGGGTGTGGTTCTATTCTTAAATCTATATTTTGTGTCAACATCATTAGTTCAACCATCAAATCAAAGATATTATTATCACTATTTATAACAATTGCTACATCTATGTCACTATCTACATTATTTGTTCCTTTTGCATAAGATCCAAATAAATATACCTCTTTAATGTTATAATACTTTGATATTTCTTTTACATATTCTTTTACACTTTTTAAAATTTTTATATCAATATTTCTTTTAGCCATGTTCTAACCTCCTCAATATTTTTTATTTGTTCAAAGGTATAATCTCTTGTGCATTTATTATAGAATTCATTTTTATAATCTTCATATCGTGCACTTATATTAAATGAATTGCATGTCATTAGAATTTTAGCTTTTCTATCATCTAATTTAATATTGCATCTCTCAGCTAATATATTTAAGTTATGAATTTTAGGTGGATATGGATTGTCTTTATTTAGTTTAGCGTATATTGCTTTTAATAACTTTTCTATAGTTAAATGACCAATAAATAATGCCCATGTATATTGTTCTGTTTCAAAATTCTTTTTCATTGACTCATAATCTCTATCAGAACTCTGAAGCCAATAATTCGTTAACTCTACACTATTCATATGTTTTTCTTCCTTTCACTATATACTTATTATAGCATTAAATTCCAGTTTTTACTACACTTTGTAACTAATATTTTTAAAACATGTAAAAAAAGAAAAGGCATTGCCTTTCCATTTTCTTATTTTCTCTTACTTATGCAACATTGTCTTTTATATAATCTACAACATCACCTACAGTAACTACTTTTTCTGCATCAGCATCTGGAATTTCGATATCAAATTCCTCTTCTAGAGCCATTATTAATTCAACTATATCTAAAGAATCTGCTCCTAAATCATCTATAAAAGATGCCTCTGTTGTAACTGCTGTATCTGCTACACCTAATTGTTCTACTATAATATTTTTTACTTTTTCAAATACTTCTTCTGAACCCATAGCTGTCATTCACCTCCTTTTATTTTTCCTTCGTTTTGTTATCTACAAGATAATACATGTAGATTTAAATGTCAAGGACTTTTTAAAAAATATTTTATTTTTATACTACTCGGTCGTTTTTTTCCTTTTAAATCAATATTTCTTAATAATTGCCATCTATCTTTTAAATCCAATTTTCGATATTTTTATTTTATATGTAGCTTTTATTCTACATTTTGACTTTCTATTTCTTCTTCCTTTTGCTTTTCAAATTCTTCTATTAACATATCAACAGCTTTATTTTTAACGAATTGTTCTGCTTGTTTAATAGTAAATTCAAATAGTTTTTCATCACTACTTCCATGTGCTTTTACAACTGGTTTTTTTACACCTAAAAACAAGGCTCCGCCATATTCTTTATAATCAACAGTTTTTGCAAATCTATTAATTGCAGGTAGTGATGGCACAGCAGCTATTGTAGAAATTATATTTTTCTTTAAGCTTTCAGTTAAAGTTCTTTTTACGAATTTTCCTAAGCCTTCTACTGCTTTTAAAAAGATATTTCCTGTAAAACCGTCTGTTACTACAATATCAACATTACCTGAAAAAGCATCTCTACCTTCTACATTTCCAATAAAATTAACATTGTATTTTTCAGCATTTTCTTTTAATAAATGATAACTTTCCTTTGTAAGGTCATTTCCTTTTGTTTCCTCTGTTCCAATGTTTAATAAACCTACTCTTGGACTTTCCACTTTTAATGTCGTTTTTAAATAGATACTTGCCATTTGTGCAAATTGTAATAAGTTTATTGGCTTGCAATTTGTATTTGCTCCACAATCCATTAAAACTAATCTACTTTTATATGCTGGCAAAATTCCAGCAAGTGCTGGTCTATCTACACCTTTAATTCTTCCTACTAATAGAGTAGCACCTGTTAATAATGCTCCAGAGTTTCCTGCTGAAATAAATACATCCCCTTCGCCCTCTTTTAACATATTAAAGCCAACTACCATAGAAGAATCTTTTTTATGCTTTATTGCTTGCGTTGGAATATCTTCCATTTCAATAGTTTCTGATGCATTATGTATGGTTAATCTTGATGATATTTCTGATAATTCTTTTCCATATAATTCTTTTACTCTTGATTTAATTATTTCTTCATTTCCTATTAAAACTACTTCAGCTTCAATGTCATTTATTGCTTGTACTGCGCCCTTTATATTGGCGTCTGGTGCCTTATCTCCTCCCATTGCATCTAATAATATTCTCATTATTTTCTCCTTGCAAAATGAACCTATAATTCATTTTATTTATATTTTTTCTTAGCAATAGTATATTATTGCTTTCTTATTTTATAACTTAATATTCATAAAGTCAATGAATTACTTTCATTTTTTCGCTTCACTTGTTAAAACTATACTAATTATAAAGAAATATAAACTTGTACTAACTATTCAATAGAATTCTAAAAAACAAAAAAAAGAAACTCTATACTATTTATAGTGTAGGGTTTCTTTTTTATTGTGAAACAACGAGTTTCTTATAATTTTTATAAATTATTGTAATTCTACAGTTGCTCCAACTTCTTCAAATTTAGCTTTTAATTCTTCAGCTTCTTCTTTCTTAACATTTTCTTTAACTGTTTTTGGAGCTCCATCAACTAAATCTTTAGCTTCTTTTAATCCTAATCCTGTAGCATCTCTAACTACTTTGATTACTTGGATTTTGTTTGCTCCTGCTTCTTTTAATACTACATTAAATTCTGATTTTTCTTCAGCTGCTCCTGCTGCTGCGCCACCAGCTACTGGTGCTGCAGCGGCTAGCGCAGATACTCCATATTTTTCTTCAATTCCTTTTACTAATTCTGATAATTCAACAACTGTTAAGCTGTCGATAGTTTCTAATAATTCATCAACTTTTGCCATTTTAAAATGACCTCCTTCTTAATTTTTAATTTTTTAATTTTTTAATTTTTTTACTTTTAAGTTTTAATTTTAATCAAAAACGAGTATTGCTAGGAAAACTAGCTAAAAATTTTGAGATTATACGAGTTGTATATCGAAAAATTTTTACGCGACGTTTGACAACGCAAGACGAAGTTTTTCATTAAAATTTAAGCGTTAGCTTCTTTCTTAATTCTAACTTGATCAAGTGTAGCTGCCAATTTGGTAATATTTCCAAGTAAGCTGCCAGCCAATTTTGCAAGTAATTCTTGTCTTGATGGTAGTTTTGCTAAAGTAATAATTTCTTCAGCTGTCATAACTTTTCCATCTATAATTCCACCTTTAATTTGGTAGAATTCATTATTTTTAGAGTAGTTGTATACTATTTTAGATGGTTCTAAATAGTCTTGTTCTCCAAATATAATTGCTGTTGGACCTTCTAGTAATTCATCTAGTCCGTTTTCTCCATTTTCATTTAATGCTCTTTTGATAATGTTGTTTTTGATTACTTTATATTCTGTTTTTGAATTTCTTAAATCTGCTCTTAATTTAGTAACATCTGCAACATTTATTCCTCTGTAGTCTGTTAAAAGAACTACCTTCGCATTTTTTAGTTTTTCTGCAAGTGCCTTTACTTCTTCTTCTTTTTGTTTTAATATTGTTTTACTTGCCATTTTTTCACCTCCTATTTTTATCTTATTTTTTTAAATATTTATAACATAAAAAATGGTATCATAGGCTTTAACATTTCTGCTATAACCTATATTCATAAGACAAATAAATTCCAACCAATTTTGCCTATACCAAGACAAAGATTGATTGGAATTAATTTTCCGTTTTTCTTTTGCCTCGGTAAGACTTACATTTTTTAATTGCTTACTGTCTTTGGCTATATTTTATTTATCTTATTTTTGATCAATATACATACCAGGACCCATTGTAGTAGAAATGGCTACACTCTTAATGTATTGTCCTTTTGCAGCAGCTGGTTTTGCTTTAATGATTGCATTTATAATTGTTTCATAGTTTTCTAGCAATTTTTCTGCTCCAAATGATACTTTACCAAAACTTAAATGGATAATGTTATTTTTGTCTAATCTGTATTCTACTTTTCCTGATTTGATTTCTTGGATTGCTTTTGTAACATCCATTGTTACAGTTCCTGATTTAGGGTTAGGCATTAAACCTTTTGGTCCTAATACTTTACCAAGTCTTCCTACAACACCCATCATATCTGGTGTTGCAACGATTATATCATAATCAAACCAATTCTCTTTTTCAATTTTAGGAATTAATTCTTCTGCTCCAACAAAGTCAGCTCCTGCTTTTGTAGCTTCTTCTGCTTTTGGTCCTTTAGCAAAAACTAATACTTTTAGTGTTTTACCAGTTCCATTTGGAAGTACTGTTGTACCTCTTACTTGTTGGTCTGCTTGTTTAGAATCTACACCTAATTTAACATGTAGTTCTACAGTTTCGTCAAATTTAGTTTTTGGCATTTTTTCAATAGTTTCTAGTGCTTCTTTTGCACTATACAATTTTTTTCTATCAACTAGCTTTTCAGCTTCTTGATATCTTTTACCTCTTTTCATTTTTTACCTCCCTTGGTACAATCGAAATTTTAAAAATTTCTCCCAAAATATTTTTGTTTTTTAGTCTTCTACAACAACGCCCATAGATCTTGCAGTTCCTGCAACCATGCTCATTGCTGACTCTAATGTAGCTGCATTTAAGTCTGGCATTTTCTTTTTTGCAATTTCTTCTACTTGTGCCTTTGTTAATTTTGCAACTTTTTCTTTGTTAGGTTTTCCAGAACCTTTTTCAATTTTTGCAGATTCTCTAATTAAAACTGCCATTGGTGGTTCTTTTGTAATAAACTCAAATGATTTATCTTTATAAACAGTGATTACAACTGGAACTATTGTGTTTCCCATTGGAGCTGTTCTATCATTGAATTGTTTTACAAAGTCCATAATGTTAACACCACTAGCACCTAATGCTGGTCCAACTGGTGGAGCTGGTGAAGCCTTTCCTGCTGGAATTTGTAATTTAATTACTGTTCCTATTTCTTTTTCTGCCATTGTACTTGGCACCTCCTTCTTTGTAGTGAATTATGTATATTAATCTAAAAATAGATTATTAACTAAAAATTTTCTATACCTAATGTTCATATAAACTTTATAAATCATTTATTTTATAATTAAGTATATAACTTAGATTTTTTGAACTTGTGAAAATTCAAGTTCAACTGGTGTTTCTCTACCAAACATAGATACTAGCACCTTTACTTTGTGTTTTTCTTTATTTATTTCTTTTACAATACCTGTGAAGTCAGAAAGTGGTCCATCAATAATACGAACTGAATCATCTAAATTATAGTCTACATTTACTTCAATTTGTTCATCAAAGCCCATTTTTCTAATTTCTTCATCAGTAAGAGGAATTGGGTCGGTTCCTGAACCAACAAAACCTGTAACACCTCTTGTATTTCTTACGATATACCAAGTTTTTTCTGTTACAATCATTTTAATTAAAACATAACCTGGGAAAACTTTTTTTAAGTTAGTTTTTCTTTGACCATCTTTTATTTCAATTTGCTCCTCCATAGGAACTATAATTTCAAAAAAGAAATCTTCAAGCTCTCTATTCTTAATAGTTTTTTCTAAGTCTGTTTTAACTTTGTTTTCATACCCAGAATATGTATGCACAACATACCATCTTGGTACTAATTCTTCTTTTTCTTGAGACATTTTTTAGCCCCCTTACTTATTTTTGTTATTTTATTGCTTACTTACTTTCATTATTTCCAGATTGTGCATTTTCTGCTTGGTTATTTCCAGTAGCTTCATTTGCTACTTCATTATTACTTGAAGTATTATCTGTAGCATTTTCTGAATTTTCGCCATTAGCCTCTGTGTTTTCTACTTGCTCATTTCTTGTGCCTACAACATCTCTTAATTTATTAATTCCATAATTATTAAGCGATTCAAAAGCTAAATCTAATACTAATACTATGGCAGCTACAATTATAACAATAGTAATAACTGCTACTGTATTATTTACAAGTTGCTTTGGTGTTGGCCAAATTACTCTTTTTAATTCTGCTTTAAAATCTTTGAAAAAATGCTTTTTTTCCTTCTTTTCTTTTTTTTCATTTTTTGTTATATCTTTAGGCATTTACTTTCCCTCCTAAAAGGCTATTTTGTTTCTTTGTGTGTCGTACGTTTTTTGCAGAATTTACAATATTTAACGACTTCTAACCTATCTGTATCATTTTTTTTGTTTTTTTCTGTTAAGTAATTTCTTCTTTTACATTCTGTACATTCTAATGTAATTGGTTCTCTTGCTCCTTTTGCAGCCATTTAATAACACCTCCAGCTTTATTTGCTTTAATTTTTTCATTTTTTTAAGCGTATGCTTTCCACATACGCTTAATTATTTTACCATTTTTTTTAAAATATGTCAACTATTTTCACAATTTTTTTGCTTCTATTTCTTTAACTTCTACACAATTATTTTCTACTTCTCCAACTGCATAAATATAATCACCATTTTTTACGTTTTGATATATATTATCAGCTAATAAATCATATGCCTTTATCGGAACAATACATTTTTTCTGTTTATTTTGATATATTTCCATTAAAAATGTTATTTTAGAAATATGTCTTTTACTATTATATACAAATTCAAAATCTAATTCAGAAATAATTTTTCCATATAAAAAGCATAAATTTATATTATTTCCAAAGCGAATTTCTCCATCTAATAACCTGTTTTCTTTATTATTTAATATCATATTATGATTTAATAACACACTTTCTTTATAACTCAAATAATAAATTCTCCTTTGTTTTATTTTAAACTACTATACATTCAGAATAATTCTCTTACTAGTACCTCGTTCAAGATTCATTTTTACCTATATTAGGAAGGAATAAACCCCTTTAATATCTAATACTTCACTGTATTTGCTCCGTGAAGCAAATAATCTGGAATTATATTAGAGCACGGGACGGAACCCGATGTTGATGTTGTAGTTGCTAACTGTGTTGTTACCATTGCGATGAGCTGCTGGGTTATCACCACCGTTGTTGTTGAAGCTGCCCCCGCGAAGAACAGATACTCTCGAGTATAGTTTATCCCTAATCTTTAGCAAATACCTTATTAGTCAAAGAATAAGTATTTGAATATTTTAAATAACCAAAATGACCACATAAATACTTTTTTGCCTCTTTTGAAGTCATATTTTTTAGTAAAATTTGCTTTTTTAAATATTTTATCTTTTTCTTAAGCTTTCTTTTCCCTTTATCGCGAATCTTTAACCTATATTCATTAATTTTGTATCCACAAAAGTTAACACCTTGCTTACCTTTAAATATATTAGTCTTTTTATTAAACTTTAATCCTAGATATTCGTGTATGTAGTCTTCTATTTGTTTTTTTACTTTTTTTATTTCTTCTTTATTTTGCATCAAAAGCACGCTATCATCCATATATCTAAAATAGTAACGTATTTTTAGTTTATGCTTTATAAATTGATCAGCTTCATTATAATAAATATTAGCAAACATTTGACTTGTTAGATTTCCAAGTGGAATTCCACTACCACAATTTTTTGAATATATAATTTCACTTAGAACCCATAATACATCTTTATCTTTTATTTTTCTTGATAAAATTTTCATTAAGATATCTTTATTTATATTAGAAAAATATTTTTCTACATCCATTTTCAAAATATAATAATCACCATATTTCTTTTTACATTCCTTCATAGCTTTTTGCAAATCTAAAGCTGCTTTATGCATTCCTTTGTTCTTTATACAAGCATAACTATTAGGAATAAACTGTGGTGTAAAATATTTATCTAAAAAATTGTCTACACACCACCTATGTACAATTCTGTCTTTATATGATGATGCTTCAATTTGCCTTATCTTGGGTTCTTTTATAATAAATTTAGTATAGCCTCCATGTTTATATGTTCTATTCTTTAATTCTTCATATAACCAAGCAATATATTCTTCTTGCTTCAAATTAAATCTAATTACATTATCTTTACTTCTTTTTGCCTTTTGGCATTTTTTATGTGCTTCAGTTAGTTTTTTTATACTTAGTGCATCATTAAAAACATTTCTAACTGTTTTTGGCATAATATTTTATGAGTCCTCCTAAGATTTGACCAATTTCTCTTATCAAGCTATTCATAACATAATCAAATTTTTTTTCGTCCATCCATTTTTGCTTTTTCATAACCCTAAGTAATATTCTTTGCACATTTAATCCTGAATCTATCTTGTTTAGATAATATAATCTTTCTTTTTTTATTACCTTTTCTACATATAAAATGTTAGTCAAAGTGTCATACATTATTTTTTTATATTCTGTTCCCATACTAAATTTTTCTGTTCTTGGCAATCTTACTAAAACATAGTCTAACATATATTCCATATAATTTTCATATTTTGGAATCAATGCTAATGTCGAATTTCTACTTTCTTCCATAACTATTTTTCAAGAGGGTACTAAATAATAGCAAATAATACCCTCTTTATATGTTAAAATTATTATAAAATTAGTTTTCATTTCATACGGCTCTTACCTTAAAACAAACTCTCGACTGTTAACAGTGGTCAGTGCTACAATAGATAAAGCACGGGACGGAACCCGACGCCGAAGTAGCAGTTGCTAACCGTGCAGTCACCACTGCGATGAGCTGCTGGGCCATCACCACCGTGGTAGCAGAAGCTGCCCCCGCGAAGAACAGCATAGGTTGTACCGTCTGTTTTCGTATAACTTTCTGATTTTTGGTGCGTCGAATCATGTGTTTCCGTTTCCGTTGTCCACTCCCACATATTTCCTGCAAAATCGTATATATTCTTTGCTTTATTTCTTTCTGATAGTCCTGTTGCTATTTCATAACATTGTCTTGGATTTTCTTCTGTATCTGTATATGTCCTATTATCTGGTATTTCAAATTCTCCCTTTTGATACTGTGTTGCTGGTGTCCAGCTTTCACCATTGTAAGTATGGTGTGCATATAAACCATTTATTTTATATTTTTCTACATTTAAATAATTTCCCCATGATGTACTGTCCTTCACATCTATATCACTTTCACTTAGCCATGTGCATATTGTGTCCCATGCATATGAATCTATTAGTCTACTTGTTACTGATGTACTTGTTGCATACATCTTTTCTGATAGTTTTTTTGCATTTGTTTGGTCTACATAGTTCCATGCTTGTCTTTCTTTTTTAGTTACAGGTAATTCTACACCTTCTGATTTATTTCTATTTTCAGCACTTCCTTTATAATTATCGTCATTTTTATAATCCTTACTTTCTTCTACACCAGCTTCATATCTTCCTACGTAAAATCCTCCATATTCCTCTACACTTGCTGTTCTTTCTTCTAGTTTTTCTTCATCTTTCCAATGTTCTTTACATTCATTATACCAATATGTTTTGTCTTTCCATGTTTCTTTATCTTGTGCATATTTTAAGCTTACACCATTTGCAGGTATCCATACAAATTGGTTTCTTTCCTTTCTTGCATTTTCTACGTTTGCATCTGTTACAGCATCTGTTCCTTCATATATTACGAAACCTCCTGATACTGTATTTTCTCCTGTTGCACTTGATGCTACAAATCCTTTTGGTACTGGCACTGTTCTTCCGTCTGCACTTGTTACAGCTGTTACTTTTAATACATCCCATCCATTATTTGTTACATCATTGATTGTATTTTGTAATTTTCCAATATCTTCTACATCATTTTCCATAGATTTATTAGTTTTTTCCGCAGCCTCTTTCGCCATTGCTAGTATTCCATCATCACCAAATACCACCGTTATACTTACTGACGCCAATATTAGAAGTACCACTATGGTTACTACTAATGCAATTAATGTTATACCTTTCTTTTGTTTCATTTTTTCTTTCCTCCTTAGTTTTTAAAATTGATTAATAATTTACTTTTTTATATGTTTTACTCTCTTTTTGCTATTTTCATATACAGAATATAGTAAAAAAGGAATAAAATATTAAAATCTATTTGAAATTTTATTGATTTTGTGCTGTTTCTTGCGACATTTGATTACATTTTTTTCCTTTTTTCGTCTTATTTTATCCGTATATAAGTAAATCATATTTTCTTTTTCTTGTAAAGAGGTTTTTTGAAAAAAATTGCTTAAAATCAATATTTTCACACCAGTGTGAAAATATTATTTTTTTCCATTTTTTGTCATTTTTTATTCTACTTATTATTTTACATTTTTTTACAATTTATTGTATAACATTTTATAATGTACATTTATTATACATATTATTATAAATTTATATCGTTTATTTATATAAAAGTTCTGATTACATATAAAAAAATGCAAGAAATAATTTTCCTACATTTTTTATACATTTATTTAATTTTTCTATAAATTTATCTCCTTGTTTTTCTTTTCTGTACAGAATAACCAAATTTTCCTATTTGTTTTCCTAATGCAAAATACTTTCCATTTGCATATGTTATTAAATCGCATTTACTAATATCAAAAGCACCTTTTGCATCTATATATTCATCTTCTACATCAATTGATAAAATTTCTGCAATAAACATATCATGGCTTCCTAAGCTCTTTATTTCTTTTACTTTGCACTCAATAGAAACCGGACTTTCCTTAATTAGTGGGCATCTTACATTTTTAGCTTTTTCTTTAGTTAGCTTCATTTCTTTAAATTTGTCTACATTACTACCGGATTTTACCCCACACCAATCTGTTGCATATGCTAAACTTTTATTAGTTAAGTTTATTACAAATTCTTTTGAATTTTTTATAATATCGTGTGAATACCTTTCTTTTCTAACTGATATATAGCACATTGGTTTATCAGAATTTATAATTCCTGTCCATGCTACTGTTATAATATTACTTTGCTCCATTGTTCCACAAGATACCATCACAACTGGTAAAGGATATATAAATGTTCCCGGTTTCCAAATTACTTTACTCATTTTTATCTCTCCTTTTTTGCAAATTATTAATATAAAGACAATTTCAATTAACTATCTTACATTTATAATCTTATATCTCCTTTACAAATCTTACAGATTTATATAATAGAAGTATAGCAAAAAAGCAAATAGTTGTAAATAATAACTTTTTATAAAAAATTGCACAAAAAAACTAGAAAATCAATTTCTAGTTTCGTTAAAATTATTCATAATCTATATTCTTTTATATATAATTTGTATATTAACTCTAAACAGTCTTTTAAATAAAATTTCATATAAAAAAACATAAAAAATCTGGCGACAACCTATTGTCTCAGTAGGGTAACCCACAAATATCGTCGGCACATTGGAGCTTGACTTCTGTGTT
>CANRCF010000018.1 GCA_947629045.1 uncultured Clostridia bacterium
TTGATACTGTACACACACACACACACACACACACACACACAAGACCTTTACAGAATTGGTGGACAGTCTGGAGAGAGAGAGAGCCGTAATTTAGAAAAGATAGAAGAAAGGGAAGGTTTATATAGCAAAAATAGACCGTTATTTATATGCACTACAAAGCTTACACAAGGTAAAAGTGTAAATGATAATGCAAGCAATATACTAAAAATGCAAAGTATTAGAAAAAGTAATAGCATGAGAAGTACATTAAATGCAATGTCAGGAATAACACTAATAGCCTTAGTAGTAACGATTGTAGTGCTTTTGATTTTGGCATCAGTAAGTATAACAGTAGTGTTTGGAGATAATGGAATATTACAATTAGCCAAAGAAGCAGGAGAAAAGACGAATGAGGCAAAAGATAGTGATTTAAGACAAATAGCAATGGCAGAAGCAGCAATGAATTTGGAGAATACTAAATATAAAGATGTAACAATTCCAGCTGGTTTTGCACCAACAAGAATAGAAGGGGAAAGCACAATAGATGAAGGATTAGTAATAATAGACTCAGAAGGAAATGAATTTGTATGGATACCAGTAGAAGATGGTTTTGAAAGAGAAGAAAACCTAAGTGATATTCCTGCATGGGAAAAAGAAGAATATGAAGAAATGAAGCAAAGTGTAAATAAATATAAAGGTTTTTTTATAGGAAGATATGAAGCAGGAAGTACTACAGAAAGAAAAGGATGGCAAACCGAAGGAAATGGTACAACCAAAATGGTAGTAAAAAGAGATCAATATCCATATGTTTTGGTTGGCTGGGGACAATATAACGAAGAAACTAAAGATTACTCGGATGACATTAATGGTGGCACGGAAGAATATGCAATGGAGAACAATGGAAAAGGAGCTGTATATTTATGTAGACATATGTATGATGGAAAGTCAGTAGGTGTAAAAAGTACGTTGTGTTATGGAATACAGTGGGATGCAATGCTTAGCTTTATAGAAAAACATGATTTCAATATAGATGTTTCAAGTACAAACTGGGGAAATTATTATGGTTCAGAGTTCGAAATTACTAGAAAATCTGCAAAGAAACAATTAGTAAAAGAAAATGATACAACTATGAAGAAATATGTACCATGGGAGTCAGCTTATGGTACATTTGGAGCTACTAATGCCTCTTATCTACTAACCACAGGAGCTACTGATAGAAACATGGCAGCTAACATATATGATGTAGCTGGAAATTGTGACGAGTTCACGATGGAAAAATCAAGTGTTAATCTTAGATTCTTGACGCGGTGGCTATCCTTTATATTCTAATAATAAAGACAAAAACTTTGCAGGAATTAAATGGGAAACTACTGAAACTGCGTGGACATTCGTTACATCTTTCAGACCAGCATTATACTTAAAAGTCAATAAAAGCGAGTAAATATCAGTTATTTATTATTTCAAAAATTTTTAAAAAATAAATGGTAAAAGTTTTGACTTTTGCCATTTTTTGTAGTATAATAGATTTGTGGTTGGGGGAAAAATAGTAACCACCTTTCTTTAACTAAAGAGGATAATTACAAATCTGGAAAGGAGGGCTTACATGTTTAATGTAGGTGACAAAATTGTATATCCAATGCATGGAGCAGGTACAATTGATAGCATAGAAGAAAAAAATATTTTAGGGGAAAACCAAGCTTATTATGTTATTAAAATGCCAGGAGAAGTAAAAGTAATGGTGCCAACAAGTAAAGCAGAGCAAATTGGCGTTAGAAATGTAATAGGTAAAGAAGAAGCTGAGAAAGTAATTTCAATTTTGGGTGAAGACGAAACTCAAATGGCTCAAAATTGGAACAAAAGATATAGAGACAATATGGAAAAAATGAAAAGTGGAAGTATTTATGAAGTAGCTGATGTTGTTAGAAATCTAAGCTTTAAACAAAAGGAAAAAGGTCTATCAACAGGTGAAAAGAAAATGCTTTCAAATGCAAAACAAATTTTAGTTAGTGAACTTGTTTTAGCAGAGCATGCATCACAAGATGAAGTTGAAGCTTTAATAGAAAATAAAATCAATTTATCTTTTGATGAATACAGAGCACCACATGACCAAATAGACTTAAATACAAATGTGGTAAACAAATTTATTCCATTTGACGAAGAAAACTAAAAATTAATAAACTATTGAAAAAGCAAATTTGATATTTATTAAAAATTAGTATATTAAAATTTGTAAAGATAAAATTACATAAAAATAGTGAATTCAAAGCAATTTAAAGTGTGCAGAAGAATCACTATTTTTTTGTCTTAATTTGTATTATTGTCATAAAGGTATGAAGGATTTATCCACTTTATGTCGAATAATATATATAAGCAATTAGAAAGGTAGAAAAAATTGTTAAGATACAGTGAAGAATTAATTGAAGAAATTAGAGCAAACAACGATATAGTAGAAGTAATCTCAGGTTATGTTACTCTAAAAAGGAGCGGGAGAAATTTCTTCGGGTTATGTCCATTTCATAAAGAAAAGTCTCCTTCTTTTTCTGTTTCTCCAGATAAGCAAATTTTTCACTGCTTTGGCTGTGGCGCAGGTGGAAATGTAATCCACTTTATAAGCAAAATAGAAGGTTTAGATTTTAAAGATACATTAGAAATGCTAGCAAATAGAGTAGGAATTGAATTACCAGTTTTAGATAGCGGTGAAGATGAAAAAACAGCAAGGCTAAAATCTAAAGTATATGAAATAAACCAAATTGCGGCACAATTCTATCATGAAAACTTATATAAACCAACTTCAAAAGCAGCACAAGACTATATAAAAAAGAGAAAGTTAGATAATCGTACCTTAAAAGCCTTTTTAATAGGATATGCTGGTAAATATGATGAATTATATAATTTGCTAAAATCAAAAGGCTACACAGAAGAAGAAATGTTAGCATCAAGCTTAATTAAAAAATCACAAGATGGCAAATTTATTGATAGCTTCAGAAGAAGGCTAATGTTTCCAATTCAAGATGTAAGAGAAAGAGTAATTGCATTTGGCGGTAGAGTTTTAGATGATAGTAAGCCTAAATACATAAATTCACCAGAAAATATAGTATATAGCAAAGGCAGAAATTTATTCGGACTAAATGTTGCAAAAAAGCATGACACTAAAAAAATCATCATTGTAGAAGGCTACATGGATGCAATTTCGCTTTATCAAAGAGGAATTACAAATGTTGTAGCATCTTTAGGTACTGCAATGACAGAAGCACAAGGAAGGCTACTTAGAAGGCATAGCGAGCAAGTAATATTAGGCTATGATGCAGACGGAGCGGGACAAGCAGCTATTGTAAGAGGAATGGAAATTTTGCAAAATTTAGGTTGTGACATTAGAGTTTTACAAATAGAAGGTGCAAAAGATCCAGACGAATATGTTATAAAATATGGACCAGAAAGATTTCAAAAATGTGTAGATAACAGCATTTCATTAGTAGAATTCAAAGTAAAAATCTTAAAAAAAGACTTAGACTTAGAAAATACTAATGACAAAATAAAATTTTTAAATGAAATTGCAAAAATTCTTTCTAAAATTTCTAATCAAATAGAAAGAGAAATATACATTGACAAATTATCAAAAGAATACAAAATATCAAAAGAAGCGATACAAGCAGAAGTAAACAAAATAATGTATAGTAGCAGTCAAGGTGCAAAAAAACTAGAAAAGAAGGTTACTACAATGCAAGCACCAAAGCAAGAAGATAAGGAAGTTTCAAAAGATATCTTAAAAAGAGAAAACATGGTTATTTACTTATTAATAAATAATTCAGATGTTACTTATGAAAAATTAAAAGATATAATAAAACCAGAAAACTTAAAATATGAGCTAAATCAGCAAATTTTAAAAAAATTGTATGAAGAATTAGAAAAAGGAAATATTAATACTAATAATATATTAGATTGGTTTAATGGCGACGAAAAAATTATTAATCACATTACAGAAATTATGGCATACGATTTTGAAATAGCTGATGTAAATAAGGCATTAGAAGATTTAAGTAGTATTTACGAAAAAGAAAAGTTACTTGCAAGAAGAAATGAAATATTAAATAAGCTAAATGATACTACTTTGGGTCTAGGAACAGATGAGACGAAAGAGCTAGAAAATGAGCTTAATACAATTACTTTAAAGGTAACTAAAAATAAGTAGTAAATATAAAAATATAATTATATTCAAAGTGTAAGAGAAATTTTTAAAAATTATAAAATCAAGAAGGAAAAATTTTGTAAAGAGATTACAAAAAATAAAAAACGCCAAAATAAATAGGGGGTTTAAAAAATGAAAAAGAAGGAAACAAATAAGCCAATAGAAGAAGCAAAAAATGAAAAGCCAGAAGAAATAGAAGAAGTAAAAGAAAAAACTAAGAAAGCAAAAAAGACTGAGACAGAAAAGGTAAAAGAAGAAAAAGTAAAAGAGGAAAAAATAGAAGTAGAAAAAAATAAAGCAGAAAGTAAAGCGAAAGATAAAGTAAAAAATAGAGTAGAAGATAAAACAGAAAGTATAGTAGAAAATAAAGAAGAAAATAAAAACCAAAAAGCTAAAAAAACAGAAAATATAGAAGAAAAGGCTGAAGTAAAGGAAACAAAAAAAGAAAACAAACAAGAAAATAATGAAAAAGTTAAAAAATTAGATGATGTAAGTAAAGAAAAAGTAGAAAAAATTCTAAAAATGGCAAAGGAAAACGGAAAAATTACTTATGGGGAATTAGCAAATGAATTAGAAGATACAAATCCAGAGCAAATTGACAGAGTATTTGATGCATTTGAAGATTTAGGGGTAGACACTTTAAAAGATGACGACGGAGATATCGAGCCAGATTTAGAGGATTTACAAGATGTAGAAGATATCAAATTAGAAGAAATTGATTTAACTAATATAGAAGGTGTTAGCCTTGATGATCCAGTTAGAATGTACCTAAGAGAAATTGGTAAGATTCCTCTACTAACATATGATCAAGAATTAGAATTAGCAAAACAAATTCTTGAAGGAAACGAAGAAGCAAAAAAGAAATTAACCGAATCAAATTTAAGATTAGTAGTAAGTATTGCAAAAAAATACGTAGGTAGAGGGATGCTATTTTTGGACCTTATTCAAGAAGGAAATATGGGCTTAATTAAAGCTGTTGAAAAATTTGATTATACAAAAGGTTATAAATTCAGTACTTATGCAACATGGTGGATTAGACAAGCTATTACTAGAGCAATTGCAGATCAAGCTAGAACCATTCGTATACCAGTTCATATGGTAGAGACAATAAATAAATTAATTAGAATATCACGACATCTACTACAACAAAACGGACGTGAACCTAGTGTGGAAGAAATTGCAGTAGAGATGGAAGTTCCAGTTGAAAAAGTAATGGAAATTCAAAAAATAGCACAAGACCCAGTATCACTAGAAACGCCAATAGGTGAAGAAGACGACAGCCACTTAGGAGATTTTATACAAGATGAGGACAGCCCTGCACCACAAGATTCAGCAGCATACACTTTGCTTCGTGAACAATTAGAAGAAGTTATGAATACTTTAACAGCAAGAGAAGCAAAAGTATTAAAATTAAGATTTGGATTAGAAGATGGAAAAGCAAGAACACTAGAAGAAGTAGGTAGAGAGTTCATGGTAACTCGTGAAAGAATTAGACAAATTGAAGCAAAAGCATTAAGAAAATTAAGACATCCAAGCAGAAGCAAGAAGCTAAAGGATTACATGAACTAAACTAACATAAAAAACTTGATTTTTCCTATTAAATATGGTATAATAAATACGTGTTTAGAAAAATAAACCTATGGAGGTGAATTTTTCTTAAAATTAAGGAAGGAAATTTTAAGAAGAAAATTATGAAAATTAAAGATATAGGAAATGCTTTAAAAGGATTTTGGGATAGATTAGGTGAAGTAGATTGTCCAGATGAAGATTATAAAGATAATCCAGAAATGGAAGCGTTATTTAAAGAATCTGAAAAAAACGTTGCAGGTTTAGTAGAAAAATATACAAAAACCACTAATAGTAATAAAGCAGGAAAAGGTGGAAAGTCTGGCAAAGTTGTAGAAACAGTAGTAATAGATCCAAAAGCAATGAAAGAATTAGCAGACAAAATGAATGAAGAAAGAGTTGAAAAAGAAGAAGAAAAGACTAGATAAATAATAAAGTAAAAAAATAAAAGAAAAAGCGATTTAGCTTTTTTCTTTTATTTCTCTTGACAAACAGTAAAACACATAATATAATAATAAACGTCTTAAATTAAAAAATATGGCGACGTAGCTCAGCTGGCTAGAGCGATCGGTTCATACCCGATAGGTCATGTGTTCGATCCACATCGTCGCTACCAAAACGTATCTATTCAAAAATAGAACAGATAGATGCCAATACCATTCTAAAAAAAGAATGGTATTTTTTTATTCCTTTTTATGTATAAAATGCTTATATGCAAATATTAAATAAAGAAATATGTAAAATGAAAAAAGTAAAAATAGTTATAAAATTATTGACAATTACAAACAAATGTTTTACAATATATACAAATAAAGATAGGATGTGAATTTATGGAAAATAATAAATTAGCAACAATTTCAAATCTTTTTGAAGGAAAAGAAATTAGAAGTATTTGGGATGCAGAAAAAGAAGAATACTATTTTAGTGTAGTTGATGTAATTAGTGCTTTAACAGAGAGTACTGATTCAAAAGATTATTGGTATAGATTAAAAAAAAGAATGACAGAGGAAGAAAAAAGTGAGTTATCGACAAAATGTCGACAACTGAAATTAAAATCAAGAGATGGAAAATTTTATAGTACGGATACATTAGATACAAAAGGAATATTAAGATTGATTGAATCAATACCAAGTCCCAAAGCAGAGCCTTTTAAACTATGGCTTGCTCAAATGGGAAAAGAAAGAATTGATGAAGTATTTGACCCAGAAATTGCTATGAGTAGAGCCATTGATTATTACAGAAATAGAGGATACTCAGATAAATGGATTGAAGCAAGGTTAAAAGGAATTTTGGATAGAAAAAAATTAACAGATGCATGGAAAGCAAATGGAATTAAACAAAATTATGAATATGCAGTACTAACAAATGAAATATATCAAGAATGGTCTGGTATGAAAGCTAGTCAATATAAAGAATATAAAAATATTAGAAAAGAATCATTAAGAGATAATATGACAGATGTTGAAGTAGCATTAGCTAATTTAGGAGAAATTGCAACGAGAGAACTTGCAAAAAAGCATAAACCTTATGGGTTAGAGGAAAATAAAAAAATTGCGAAAAAAGGTGGTCATGTGGCAAAAGTTGCAAGAGAAGATATGGAAAAAGAATTAGGACAATCTGTTATTAGTAAGGAAAACACATTAAGTTATCAATATTTAGATGATAGTAAACTGGATAAAAAGAAATTAACTAAAGGAAAACAATGATATAAGATAAATTCTATCTGCATTTTAATTATTATTATAAATAACAAAAAAACTATTTACATTATTCAATGCAAAGTATGGTAAAAATTTAAAGTGGAAGACGGAATTAGGAAAGTAAAAGTGTTTTTAATTTAAGAGTATAAAGCACCTGGCAGGCCATCCGGTCTGCCGGTGCCAATTTTTTATTCAACCCTTCTATCACTTTTATTATTTCCAGACAATTTTTCATATTCTTTACACTTAATTTTATACTCTAATTGTTGTGTCAAATACCTGTAATACATATATGCTTGCTCATATTGCATAACAGGGTTAAACATAGAGCCATCAGCCATTGAAGGGTCAAAAACCATATCATAATTCATAAATGGAGAAAAGTTAAAATTTGCATCATTCTTATCCAATTTTTAAGCCTCCTTAAATTTTTTTGTGAAATAATAAATTGATTATAATTAATAACTAAAATTTTTCAGTATATTGCTATATATCTTTGTTTTATTGTATTCTGTAAGAGAAAAAATATGTCTAAAAGTAATTCAAATAATAATTTTACCTAAAAATAAAGTGTATATAATCCTATAAATTAAATTGAAAAATGGGAATAAATTCAAGTGCAAGTAGAGTGTAACAGGTAGCAAATACGCCTTGAAGCAATTTGCCTATAAAGTATTTACGAATAGATATATGCGATTTACTTATAATGCTAAGAACTTGTAGCAAAACAGAAAGTCCACCAAACCCTAATAAAAATGCACATATAACAATGTTAATAGAAATAGTTTTAATGTTTACATTAGAAACTAAATTAACGCCATTTGTAAGCTCAATTATTCCAGATAAAATAGGGCTTGCAAAGTCAGTAGGAATATGTAATATGGACAAAATTGGGCTTAGAATATTACTACAATAATCTAATACATGGCTTTGTGATAGAATAGAAAGCACAACGGAAAAAATAACAACAAAGCCACCAATTAAAAGGGTAGTGTGAATTGCACTCATAATGCTTTTTCCTAAGACTTCTCCTAAAGAAGAAAATGTAACAAAGTTGTCTTCTTTTTCTGAAACTGAGGTATTATTAGATTTTTTATTTCTATTATAATTACTTTTTGAGCTAAAAACTAAATTTTTTTCAGTGTAAGTTTTATAATAAGAATTTCTAGTATAAGTGCCATAAGAATTAGCCTTTTTATTTTTCATTTTAGAAGAAATATTAAGTACAATCCCAACAGTAATGCAAGCTAAAATATGCGTTACAAAAAGAAGGATGCCTATTAAACTATTTCCAAATAAACTAACACCAACAGTACCAATGATAAATAAAGGACCGGAATTGTTAGTAAAAGCAAGCATTCTCTCAGCTTCTTCTTCGGTACAGATTCCATTTTCCTTAAAATTAGTCACAATTTTAGCGCCAACAGGGTAGCCACTAATCATACCCATTAGAAATGCAAAAGCTGCTTCACCGGGAACACCAAAAAGAGGCCTCATAATAGGGCTTAAATATTTTCCAAGAAACGGAATAAGGCTGGTATTACTTAATAATTCTGTAGCAACAAAAAAAGGAAACAAAGAGGGTACAACAGCAGTTGCCCATAAATAAAGCCCATTTCCTGCTGCCAAAAAATTAGCATTTGAAAAAAGAATTAGGCAAATGCAAAATATACAAAAAATAATTGAAAGCGCATTTCTTTTTAGAGAATATACAATAACCATTTAAAAATTAAAACCTTTCTTAAGCAATTTCATTTTAATATTTATGCTTAAAAAAGGTTTTTATGACAAGCCATATTTGAAAAAATCTTGAAGAGTCTATAAAATTATCAGGTGAAAAGCCAGATGCAATCCATTTGATAAAGGTCAAGTATATATTTTATAAAATCGTCAAGTGAAAAATAAGTATTAAAATATATAAAAATTTAAAACAAATATGTTTTGAAAAGAAAAAATTAGTGTATAATAAGAAAAAACATATTGTAAAAATTAAGCTTATATTCAAATTTTTAATATAATACGAAAGATAAGAATTTTACATATAATACGAAAGGGGAGAAAGTTCGAGTTTTAATAACTAAATTAAAATTCAAACAGAAATATGAACAAAGAAAAATTAGAAGAAATAGATATTCAAAAAACATATGGCGAAATTTGCATGGAAGATGTGAGAACATTTTTAGAAAAAAATAAAGTAGAAATTGAAAAAGGTCTTACTTATAAACAAGTATTAAAGTCTCAAGCAAAATACGGGAAAAATGAAATAAAACAAGCAAAACCAAAAAAGTGGTATAACTATTTATGGGAAAGCTTTTTAAATGCTTTTAACCTTATATTAGTAGGAATTGCATTAGTGCTAGTATATACAGATGTAATTTTGCAAGAAGTGCCAAGCTATGCAAACATTGCTGTTGTAATAGCACTTATAATAATAAGTACCTTCTTAGAGTTTTTTGAGGTATTTCGTTCAAATAAAGCAGCAGAAAAATTAAAGAAGCTAGTAGCAGTAAAATCCACAGCTCTTCGTGATGGAAAAGAGCAAAGAGTATATTTAGACGAAATTACAGTAGGAGATGTTGTTATATTATCAGCAGGTGATTTAATTCCAGCAGACTTAAAAATAGTAGAGCAAAAAGATTTGTATGTAGTTCAGTCATCTCTTACAGGTGAATCTGATGCAGTAAAAAAAGTAGCAGTAACGGAAAATAAAAGTTTAAAAAAGATAGAAGATATTACAGATTTAGATACTATTTGTTTCATGGGTACAAATGTAATGAGTGGTACTGGAAAAGGTGTAGTTTTTCAAACTGCAGATAATACTTATTTTGGAAAAATTGCAGAAAGCATAGAGCAAGGAAAACCTAAAACCAGCTTTGAAAAAGGAATTGAAAGTATTAGTAATTTGCTTATTAGATTTATGATAGTTTTAATTCCAATAACATTTTTCATAAATGTATTTAAACATGGAAGCCTAACAGCATTTACATTTGCAGTTGCAATAGCCATAGGAATTACACCATTATTACTTCCAGTTATACTATCTTCAAGCTTAGCAAAAGGTGCAACCGCAATGTCTAAAAAGAAAACTATTGTAAAAAAGCTAGACAGTATACAGTCATTTGGAGCAATGAATATTTTATGTACTGACAAAACAGGAACTTTAACAGAAGATAAAATCGTACTTGAAAAATACTTGAACTTAAAAGGAGAAGACGACGAAAATATTTTAAAAACTGCATTTTTAAATTCATATTTTCAAACAGGATTAAAAGGAAATATAGATGAAGCAATAATTAAAAGAATAGAAGAAAATGGCTTAATAGCATATGCTAAGAAATATAAAAAGATAGATGAAATACCATTTGATTTTTCAAGAAGAAGGCTTTCAGTAATTTTAGAAGATGAAGATAAAAAGGTGCAAATGATTACAAAAGGTGCAGTAGAAGAAATTTTAAGCATCTGCAAACAAGTAGAAGAAGATGGAAAAGTATCAGACTTTACTTTGGAGAAAAGGCAAAAAGTAAAAGAAATTGCAAAAGCCTTAAATGAACAGGGTTTAAGAGTACTTGCAGTTTGTAAAAAAGAAATCTCATCAAAGCCTTTGAGTAATAAAGAAGAAGGCTCAAATACTAAAAATGAGAATAAACTTTTAGATAGCGAAAGAAAAACAAAAAAAGAAATTTCAGGCTATACAGTAAAAGAAGAAGAAAAAATGATATTAGTTGGCTTTGTTGGATTTTTAGATCCACCTAAAAATAGTGCAAGAGAAGAAATCGAAAGATTAAATAATGACGGAATTAGGGTAATTGTACTTACAGGAGACAACGAATATGTAACAAAAGCAATTTGCGAAAAAGTTAATATAAATACAGATAAAATTGTATTAGGAAATAAAATAGACAAGCTATCAGACATTGCACTTGCAAGGCTTCTAAGAACCACAAATGTATATGCAAAACTTTCACCAATTCAAAAAGCTAGAATTGTTCGTGTATTAAAAGAGCAGGGAAATGTAGTAGGCTACATGGGAGATGGAATAAATGACGCCCCATCAATTAAAAATGCAGAGGTAGGAATTTCAGTAGATACAGCTGTTGATATTACAAAAGAAACGGCAGATATAATCTTACTTAAAAAGAATTTGAATGTTCTAACAGAAGGCGTAATAGAAGGAAGAAAAACATTTGGCAATCTATTAAAATATATTAAAATGGCAGTTAGCTTTAACTTCGGAGAAGTTCTATCAATTTTAATAGCAAGTATTTTCCTACCATTTTTCCCAATTACACCAATTCAACTTTTAGTGCAAAGCTTACTTTATGATATTGGTCAATTATCACTTCCTTATGATAATGTTGACAAAGAATATTTACAAAAGCCAAAAAGATGGAGCATGAAAGATTTAAAAAGATTTATGCTATGGATGGGACCAACAAGCTCAGCATTTGACTTACTTATTTTTAGCAGTCTATGGTTCTTATTTGGAATTAGGGAAGCAGCAATATTCCAAAGTATATGGTTTTCATATGGTGTAGTTTCAAACTTAGTAGGCTTGCATATAATTAGAACTGCAAAAACACCATTTATTCAAAGTAATAGTTCAAAAGTGGTTTATGCAACATCTATAATCTTAAGTATAGTAGCAATTATTATACCATTTACACCACTAGGAGCTTTAATTGGACTAACAGCAATACCAATCAAGTATATTTTTATGATAATATTAGGTGTTCCTATTTTATATTGCTTTATTGCAACCATTGTAAAGAAAGAGTATATTAAAAAGTATGGAGAATGGCTATAGGGACCAGGTCCGCTTTCCCATTTTTGAGGTACTTGGGACAGGTCATAGAAACAACAAAAAAGTTGTAAGACTTGAAAATCTTAGCAAAATGCAGTATAATATATATATTAGTTGTAAAACTAAAAAATTTTTTTGGAGGAAAAAACTATGAGCAAAAAGTACACGAGCCAGATAATTGTGGATGGTACCTCTTCTGAAGAGGAACAGCGGTGTGTAGATATGGCATTCTATATTTTAGATAATGATGCTACTGTCCGCGAAACAGCTGATGCGTTTGGAATATCCAAAACCACAGTTCACAAAAAAATGACCGAAACAATTTATGACTACAATTCCTATCTTGGAAACGAGGTAAGAAAAGTCCTAAAACGGCATTCCAAAGAAGCACCTCGGAGAGGAGGACTTACCGTACAACGTAAACTTCGTGAGATAAGACAATCCTCTGAAAAGTAACTTCTCAAATGAGAGGTTAGGTAGAAATACCAAGTAAGCTCAGATTTTAAAGTCTGGGCTTTTTTATATCTTTATATATTAAATTATGAGCAGCAAAAAGCTTTATTTTAAATTTATAGTTTTAATTTTCACTAATCTGTGTTATAATAGCTAAGGAAGGAAAACTAAACACCATGAACTTTTTAGTAGAATTATTAGAGCAAAATGAAAAGTTCAAAGAGCTTTTAAAAGAGCTGAAAAAAATAAAAGGCCCGGTAGGAATATCGGGCTTAGTTTGCGTGGAAAAGGCGCACATAATTAAAGCAATTTTAAACAATATAAAAAAGCCAATTTGCTTACTTACATACAATGAATTGCAAGCAAAAAAACTATGTGAAGATTTAAAAAGCTTTGGAATAAAAACAAACTATTTTCCAAAAAGAGAAATAGCAAGTTATGACTATATTGCACAAAGTAAGGATTTACCTTATGAAAGAATTAGCATTTTAAACAAAATAATACTTGAAGAAACAAATAAAAATAAGAAAAATATGCAAATAGAAAATAATACTAAACAAAGTGAAGATATAAAAGAGAGTAATATAAACAATTCAAGTCAAAATCTGGTTATAGTAACAACTATCGAAACAGCAATGCAAAAAATGATTACTAAACAGGATTTGTACAAAAATAAAGTTGATATAGAAGTTGGAAAATCATATTCTTTGGATGCGTTAAAAGAAACCTTTGTTAAACTAGGCTATGAAAGAAGTGAGCTTATTGAAAACCAAGGTCAATTTTGCATTCGTGGAGGCATTGTAGATGTTGGCTTATCTGAAACAATAGGTGTTAGAATAGAATTTTGGGGAGATGAAGTAGACTCAATTAGGTATTTTAAAATTTCTTCTCAAAGGTCAACTGAAATGATAAAAGAAATTACAATATTTCCTGCACATGAATTTATTGTAGATGATTTAGATGCAGTTGTAAAAAATATAGAAGAAAGTTATCCAGAACAAACAGAAGATATAGAGCAAATTAAAGCAAAAGATTATATTAGTAAAATTGATAAATATTTTAATCAATTTTATGCAAATAGCTCATCATTTTTAGATTATTTATCAGATGACTACTTGCTATTTTTAGATGAAAATTTGAAAATAAATCAAAGACAGGAAAACATCATATTAGATAACAACCATTTAATAGATTCTCTAATTCAAAAGGAAAGATTTGTACCTGAGGCAATTAGAGAAATTAGCAATTTTGAATATAACTTTTCAAAAAGACCAATAATATATTTAGAGCAAAATGATACTATCAAAAATATGCCTAAATATTATTTTGAAACGAGAGAAATTAACTTTTATCAACCAGAATTAGAACTTTTGATGTCAGATTTAATAAATTATCAAAAGGCAAAAAAGAAAGTTTGCATACTTGCAGGAAATGAAATAAATGCAAAGAAAATATGCGAAGTTTTAAAAGAGCATGAAGTAAATTATAAATATGAAGAAAATTTAAAAGAGGTAAAACAAGCAGAAATTGTAGTAACAACAAATTCTATTTCATCAGGCTTTGAAAACTATGATTTAAATTTAGTTGTTATCAGTATGCAAAATGGTTTTGAAGAAACTACGAAAAAGAAAAGAAAGCTATCGCGTCAATTTAAAGAGGGAGAAAAGATAGTTTTTGCAGATTTGAAACCTGGCGATTTCGTAGTGCATCAAACACATGGAATAGGCGAGTTTATAGGTGTTAACACAATTACAGCAGATAATATAACAAAGGATTACATTAAAATAAAATACAGAAATGATGATATGCTATATGTTCCAACCACAAATTTAGATAGTGTAAGAAAATATATAGGTGGAGGAGAAACTGCACCAAGGCTAAATAAATTAGGTGGAAAAGAGTGGAATGCAACTACGAGTAAGGTAAAAAAGCAATTACGAGAAGTTGCAAAAGATTTAGTAGAGTTATATGCAAAAAGGCAAAAAATTAAAGGGTATGCTTTTTCAAAAGATACCCCATGGCAAAGGCAATTTGAAGATAGTTTTCCATACACAGAAACAGACGACCAATTAAGGTGTATAGAGGAAGTAAAAAAAGACATGGAAAAGCCATTTCCAATGGATAGATTGCTTTGCCGGAGATGTTGGATATGGAAAAACAGAGGTAGCAATAAGGGCAGCTTTTAAAGCAGTAATGGACCAAAAGCAAGTAGCATATTTAGTACCAACCACTATTTTAGCAAACCAACAATATGAAGAATTTAAAAAGAGAATGAGCGAATTTGCAATGAAGGTAGAATTACTAAATCGTTTTAGAACTAAAAAAGAGCAAGAAGAGGTTATAAAGAAACTAAAATTAGGAGAAGTAGATGTAGTAATAGGAACACATAGATTACTTAGTAAAGATGTTAATTTTAAAGATTTAGGCTTACTTATTATAGATGAAGAGCACCGTTTTGGTGTAAAAGATAAAGAAAAAATAAAGCAACTTAAAAATAGTGTAGATGTTCTAACAATGACAGCAACACCAATTCCAAGAACGCTTCATATGTCGATAGTTGGTGTTAGAGATATGTCAGTTATATATGAGCCACCACACAATAGAAAGCCAGTTCAAACCTATGTGCTAGAATATGATAAAGAAGTAATCACAGAGGCAATTACAAAAGAGTTAGAACGAGGCGGGCAAGTATTTTATTTATACAACCAAGTTGAGAGTATAGAAAAGAAAGCACACGAGATAGAAAGCCTTGTTCCAGAGGCAAAAGTAGCATTTGCACATGGAAAAATGACAGGTCATGAGCTAGAAGAAATAATGCAAGAGTTTGTGGAGCATAAGATAAATGTTTTAGTATGTACAACAATTCTAGAATCAGGTATAGATATTCCAAATGCCAATACTATTATAGTAGAAAATGCAGATAGACTAGGTCTTGCTCAACTTTATCAAATTAGAGGTAGGGTAGGAAGAAGTGATAAACAAGCTTACGCATATGTTACTTATAAAAGAGACAAACTTCTTTCAGAAGTAGCAGATAAGAGGTTAAAATCAATAAAAGAATTTACAGAGTTCGGCTCTGGATTTAAAATAGCAATGAGAGATCTAGAAATTCGTGGAGCAGGAAGTATGCTAGGGGAAGTGCAACATGGTCACATGGAGCAGGTTGGATATGACACTTATTGCAAGCTATTAGATGATGTTATTAAAGAAATGCAAGGAATTGAAGTGGTAGAGGAGCAAGATATTCAAATTGATTTATCAGTATCTAGCTATATACCAGATAGCTTCATTGAAAATGGTAGTCAAAAAATTGAAATTTATCAGAATATAGCACTATGCAGAACAGAAGAAGATATACAAAATGTGGTAGATGAAGTTATTGATAGATATGGAAAATTGCCAGAAGAATTAGAAAATTTACTAGAAGTTACTAGAATTAAAGAACTAGCTAGAAAAGCTGGTGTTATAAAAATTACACAAAGAGCAGATTCAATAGTATTTTATTTTAAAAAGGAAAAAATACCAGTAGAAAGAGTAGATAATTTGTTAAAACAATATGGAATGAAAATCCGCTTTTCTTCTGGAATTGACCCTTATGTTACATTTAAAACTGGAGATAAAAAAGAGAAAAAGTTATTAGAAGCGATTAAAGAGTTTTTGAAGCTAGTTGTATAATTAAATAATAAATATGTTGAAGTTAAATGTATAATTAGTAAATAGTAATAAAAATTCTAATAGTCAATTAAGATACTAAGAAGAAATTTTAAAATTAACTATAATTTTAAATTGTAAATAATTTTTAATAAATTAAGCAAAAATGAAAGGAAGGTTAAAATGCAAGTTATTTCAAGTAAAGATAATGAGCAAATAAAAGCAATAAGAAAATTAAAAGAAAAAAAGTATCGTGATGAAACCAATAGATACATTGTAGAAGGAATTAAATTAGTAAGAGAAGCAATTGAGGAAAAAGCTGATATTAAAATGATTGTTATTTGCGAAGATTGTGAAGAAGAAAGCTTAAAAAATGCAAAAAGCCCAAACAGCCATATCGAGCAGGGGTTACTATACGAAATAGCAAAATATGAATGTATATATGTAACGCAAAAAATATTTAACCTTCTTTCAGAAGTACAAACTCCACAAGGCATTTTAGCAGTTGTAGAAAAAGGTGATAATAGCGAAAATATAAACTATTCAGAAGACATCATTTTAGTTTTAGATGGAATTCAAGATCCTGGAAATTTAGGAACTATTTTAAGAACAGCAGATAGTGCAAACTTAAAGCAAATTATTATATCTGAAAATACTGCTGACCCATATAGCCCAAAGGTTGTTCGCTCAACCATGGGAGCAATTTTTAGAATAAATATAATAAGGTCAAATAATCTTATTCAAACTTTGCAAACAATTAAAAAGCATAAATTCGAAGTAATTGCAACATCACTAGAAACAAGCGAATCTATTTATGATATTAAGTATAATAAAAAAGTAATAGTAATTGGAAATGAAGCAAATGGTGTTTCAAAAGAAATATTAAATATAGCAGATAAAAAGGTAAAAATACCTATGCTTGGCAAAACAGAAAGTCTAAATGCATCAGTTGCAGCTGGAATACTAATATATGAATATATTAGAGGAAAAATTTAAGGCAATGGGACGGGGTTTTTGTCTTAAGCTTTTTTTAGGATTAATTTTTCCTAAGACAAAAACCACGTCCTGTTATCTTGCAAACTAAACAAAAAGCTCAAAAAACATATTTTTGTTTAGTACAATAAACAAAAACTTGACACAACAAAAAAATTACGATATAATAATAATAATAAATTAAATAAAGGGGCAAAAAAGATGATTATTCGTGAAAAGTATTTATCTAAAATAAGACCATTTTATGATCAAGATTTAATAAAAGTCATAATTGGAGTTAGAAGGTGTGGTAAATCAGTTCTATTATTACAAATAATAGATGAATTAAAAGAAAAAGGAATACCAGAATCTCAAATAATATATATAAATTTTGAATATGAAGATTATGCTTTTATAAAAAATGATATGGATTTGCACAACTATATTAAAGAAAAGATAGTAAACAAAGATAAATATTATTTATTCTTTGATGAAATTCAAGATGTTGAGCATTGGGAAAAAGCAATAAATTCATTTAAAGCATCTAAAAATGTATCAATATTTATTACGGGTTCTAATAGTGATTTGCTATCTGGAGAACTTGCTACACATATAGCAGGAAGATATGTAAGCTTTAAAACCTATCCATTTACATTTAAAGAAGTATGTGAATTAGAAAATATAACAGATAGGAAGGACACAGAAGTAGCATTTAATGATTATATGATTTGGGGTGGAATGCCACAAAGATTTATGATGACTGATGAAATTCAAACAAGAACATATTTGTTAGATGTTTATAATTCTATTTTAGTAAAAGACATTATAGCTAGATTTAATATTAAGGACTTAGATTTATTTAATAGAATAGTAGAATATATAGTTACAACACCATCACAGAATTTTTCGGCAGAAAGTTTATCAAATTATTTTGCAAATAAAGACGATAGGGAAGTTTCAAAAATAACCTTATATAATTATTTAGAATATATGACTAAAGGCATGATAATAAATAAAGTTGATAGATATGACGTTAGAGGAAAAAGAATATTGAACGGAAAATACAAATATTATTTAACTGATTTAGGATTTGGTCAAATAATGAATATTAGTAAAAGACCACAATTAGGAGCATATTTAGAAAATATTATTTATAATGAATTATTATCTAGAGGCTATGATGTTAAAGTAGGAAATTTGGGAAATGGAGAAATAGATTTTATAGCAACAAGGTTTAAAGAAAAGATATATATTCAAGTAGCATATATTTTAGCAGATGATTCTGTTGTGGAAAGAGAGTTTGGAGCATTTAAAAACATAGAAGATAACTATCCTAAATATGTTTTGTCAATGGACAAATTTGACTTTTCACAAAATGGAATTATTCATAAAAATGTAATAGATTGGTTATTAGAAGAATAAACTAAGACAACGGACTGGCTTTTTGTCTTAAGCTTTTTTAGACTTAAGACAAAAAACCAGTCCCATTGTCTTAAAATTCGCAATTCTTTGGTGTTCTTGGGAATGGAAGTACATCACGAATATTTTGCATACCAGTTAAATACATAAGCATTCTTTCAAAACCTAGACCAAAACCACTATGAACGCAACTACCATATCTTCTTAAATCTAAGTACCACCAGTAATCTTCTTTTTTAAGACCTAATTCTTCAATACGAGCAGTTAATTTATCAAAATCATCTTCTCTTTGGCTACCACCGATAATTTCTCCAATGCCAGGAGCTAGAAGGTCAGTAGCTGCAACAGTTTTACCATCTGGATTTTGTTTCATATAAAATGCTTTAATTTCCTTTGGATAATCTGTTACAAATACAGGTTTTCCAAATACTTTTTCAGATAGATATCTTTCATGCTCTGTTTGAATATCAACACCCCAAGAAACAGGGTATTCAAATTGGTCGTTTACTTTTTCAAGCTCTTTAATGGCGTCTGTATAAGTAATTCTACCAAAATCAGAATTTATTACATTGTGTAATCTTTCTAATAATCCGTTATCTACAAATTGATTAAAGAATTCCATTTCTTCAGGTGCATTTTCAAGCACATAAGAAATTATATATTTAACCATTTCTTCAGCTAAATCCATATCATCTTGTAAATCAGCAAAGCAAATTTCTGGCTCTATCATCCAAAACTCAGCTGCGTGCTTTACTGTGTTAGAATTTTCAGCACGGAAAGTAGGACCAAATGTATAAACATTACGAAATGCATGTGCAAAAGTTTCAACATCTAATTGACCACTAACAGTAAGGTGTGAAGATTTACCAAAGAAATCTTGGCTATAATCAACATCTCCATCTTCAGTTTTAGCAGGGTTTTGCATGTCCATAGTAGTTACTCTAAACATTTCTCCTGCACCTTCACAGTCGCTTCCAGTAATGATAGGTGTATGAACATAAACAAATCCTTTTTCTTGAAAGAACTTGTGAATTGCATAAGAAAGAATACTACGAACACGAAAAACTGCATTGAATGTGTTTGTTCTTGGACGCAAATGGCTAATTGTTCTTAAATATTCAAAAGAATGTCTCTTTTTTTGAAGAGGATAATCTAAATCAGCCTGATTTACAATTTTAACTTCTTTTGCTTTTATTTCAAAAGGTTGCTTTGCATTTTCTGTTTTTACAACCTCTCCTGTAACGATGATAGAAGAACTTATAGAAAGTTTTCTTATTTCTTCAAAATTTGAAAGTTCAGTATCAAATACTATTTGTACATTTTTGAAAAAGCTACCATCATTTAATTCAATAAATCCAAAGTTTTTAGAATCACGAATTGTCTTAGCCCAACCCGAAACTTCAACAGTAGTTCCAGCATAGGTATCTAAATCTCTATATAGGTTTTTTACTAATACTTTTTTTGTTTCCATTAAAAAACATCCCTTTCTTTTTGTTAAATATATTTTTTAAAATAATTTTTCACTAAAATAATAATACCCTAATTATATAGGATAATACTATGAAATTCAATATTTTGTTGGAATTTTTTTCACTATGTGCTAAATAATATGTTACATTTACGACTTTTTTTAATTTTTGATTTGAATTTTTTAGATAGTTAATTTTATAAATAAGATTAGATAGTTATTGCAAAATTGACACCAGTTAAGCATTTGACTTTAATTACAAAACATGATAAAATTTGTATAGTTAAATATAATCACATTTTTATTTTTCGGTATTGCAACTAAAAAATCACTTTAAGGAGGACACAAGGTTATGACAAATTTTAAAACCGAAGAAGAAAAAAAGGCTTTTAAAGAAGGGACATTGTATGCTAAAAGGTATATAGCATTTTGCCATGGACTTTATCGCTATAGACTCAATAAGTTAGATGCAGTATGTAGTTTTTTGGAAGACCTTAAAGACTTTACTTTTAAAGACGCTGCTCTTATACCAAATACCGAAGGTATAACATTTGAAAGGTTTTGCAAAGAATACGAGGTAAAATAATATTTAATCAATGCAAAATACTAAGAAAAATAAAAATGTATCCTTACTAAGATTATTATCTTGGTAAGGATTTTTTAGACTTCCAAAGTTCTGTATATACTTATAAACTTTTAAAAAATTATAAATACCCATTTACTTTCAAGCAAAAATGGAATAAAATAATAAAGCAAACGTAGTGATTTACGAAATATTAGACATAGCAAAATTTTTATACAAATTAGAAAGGACAATAAATATATGTATAGAGATCATAATTGTGGAGAATTAAATATAAAAAATGTTGGAGAAGAAGTTACACTTGCAGGCTGGGTACAAAAAATAAGAAACTTAGGCTCAATGGTATTCATAGACCTTCGTGACCAATTTGGAATTACACAAGTTGTTATTTCAGCTGACAATAATTCAATAGATAAAACTGTACTAGAAAAAATAGTAACAGAATGTGTTGTAGGTGTAAAAGGAACAGTAATAGAGCGCTCTAACAAAAACACCAAAATACCAACTGGAGAAATTGAGATAGATGCAAAACAAATTCAAATTTTAGGTAAATGCAAAAATGTATTACCTTTTGAAATAAACTCTGAAAAAGCAGGAGAAGTAAAAGAAGACTTAAGACTAGAATACAGATTTCTAGATTTAAGAAATGAAAAACTACATAACACAATTTTACTTCGTAGCGAGATAATGAAAACTATTAGAAGAAAGATGGACGAACTTGGATTTACAGAAATTCAAACACCAATTTTAGCAAACTCATCACCAGAAGGAGCAAGAGACTTTCTAGTACCAAGTAGATTACATCCGGGCGAATTTTATGCACTTCCACAAGCACCACAACAATTTAAACAACTTTTAATGGTATCAGGATTTGACAAATATTATCAAATAGCTCCATGTTTCCGTGATGAAGATCCTAGAGCAGATAGAGCACCAGGAGAATTTTATCAATTAGACTTTGAAATGAGCTTTGCAGAACAAGAAGATGTATTAAAAGTATTAGCTGAAATATTTACTACTGTTTTTAAAACACATACAAACTGGAAAGTAGATGAAGCACCATTTATTAAAATACCATATTTAGAAGCAATGGAAAAATACGGAAGTGATAAACCAGACTTAAGAAACCCATTAATTATACAAGATGTTACTGAAATATTTAAAAATGTAGAATTTAATGCATTTAAAGATAAGACAGTAAAAGCAATAGTAGTGGAAAATGGCGCTGAACAAGGAAGAAAATTCTTTGATTCAATGACAGAATTTGCAGTAGAAGAAACAGGTGCAAAAGGCTTAGCATGGGTAAAAGTAGATAATGAAAATGTACTTTCAGGAGGAATTTCAAAATTTATTAATGAAGATGTACAAAGTGCTTTAAAAGAAAAAATAGGAATGAAAGAAAATACAGCTGTTTTCTTTATGGCAGATGAATTTAAAACAGTTCAAAAAATAGCAGGAGCTATTAGAATAGAACTAGGAAATAGATTAGATTTATTAGAAAAAAATGTATATCGTTTATGCTATATAGTAGATTTTCCAATGTATGAATTATCAGACGAAGGAAAAATAGACTTCAATCATAATCCATTCTCAATGCCACAAGGTGGAATGGAAGCATTAATCACAAAAGATCCATTAGATATTTTAGCATATCAATATGATGTAGTATGCAACGGCTATGAAGTAGCATCAGGAGCAGTAAGAAACCATGACCCAGAGCTAATGGTTAAAGCCTTTGAAATAGCTGGATATAGCGAAAAAGAAGTAGAAACTAGATTTGGTGCATTATACAATGCTTTCCAATATGGAACTCCACCACATGCAGGAGCAGCACCAGGTCTAGATAGAATGGTAATGCTTGTTGCAGATAGTAAAAATATTCGTGAAGTAATAGCATTCCCTAAAAATAAAAAGGCAAGAGACCTACTTATGAGAGCACCAAGTACAGTAAGTAGCGAACAACTAAGAGATGTTCATATTAAAATAGTAAAAGAATCTGAAAACAAATAGGAAAAATAATATGGAAAAAAATAAAAAAGCAAAAGTATTATTAGGTATGAGCGGTGGTGTAGATAGCTCTACTGCAGCAGTAATATTAAAAAATGAGGGATACGAAGTAATAGGAGCAACAATGAAGCTATGGGAAGATAAAGAGTGCCCAGAAGTAGAAGGAGGTTGTTGCTCTTTTAGTGCTACTTATGATGCAAAAAGAGTATGCGATAAACTAGGAATACCACATTACACTTTAAACTGTGAGGAAGAATTTCAAAAATATGTTATAGACGACTTTGTTAATTGCTATAAATATGCAAGAACACCAAATCCTTGTATTGAATGTAACAAATACTTAAAATTTGGTGTGTTTTATAAAAAAGCCTTAGAACTTGGATGTGATTATATTTCCACAGGTCATTATGCAAAAGTAGAATATTCAGAAAAATACAAGCAATATGTATTAAAAAAATCCGAATCAGAAAAAAAAGACCAAACTTATTTTTTATACAGCATACCAAAAGAGGTATTGCCAATAATGTTATTTCCTTTAGAAAACTTTAAAACAAAAGAAGAAGTAAGAAAAATTGCTGAACAATATGAATTAAGAGTTGCACACAAAAAAGACAGTCAAGAAGTATGCTTTATACCAGATAATGACTATGGAAATTTTCTAACGAAAAAAGCAAAGTTAAATCCAAAAGCAGGTAATATTGTTTTAAGTGACGGAACAATATTAGGAAGGCATGAAGGCGTAATTTTTTATACAGTAGGTCAGAGAAAAGGCTTAGGAATAGCATATAAAGAACCTTTATATGTATTAAAAATAGATGTTCAAAAAAATGAAGTGGTTGTTGGAACAGAAGAAGAACTATATACAAATGAATTATATGCCAACGAATTAAACTTTTTATTAGATATAGATTTATCAAAACCTATTGAAATAAAAGCAAAAGTGAGGTACAGGGCAAAAGAGGCAGATGCTATTTTACATATTGAAAAAATAGATAAAAGTAGTAGTGAAAAAATTAGTCCAAGTGATAATATAGAAAATAATAGCATTAACAATATAAGCGACTTAATTGCCAAAGTAACTTTTAAAGAACCACAAAGAGCAATTACACCACGGACAATCAGTAGTTTTTTACATAGATGATGTAGTATTAGGTGGAGGAAAAATTATATAAATATAATATGTTTTTGAAAGATTTTATTGACAATTAAATTTAAGTATAGTATAAAAGTATTATACACATGAGTGTAAAAACAGTTATAATCTATGAATAGAATAATGCAATAACACTCATAATACTAAGTAAGAAAAAAAGATAGATAATATGAAATATTTTAACTTATGATAAGTAGCTATGTAAAAATTGTAAAATATTATCTAAAAGAAGGAGGAGAACACATGAAAAACAAAAACGCTTGTGGCTCTAGAGAGAGACTGTCCGTTGAATAGAAAAAATAATAAATCAAAATATATAATAAAAATTAAAACTCATAGATTTTTAA
>CANRCF010000019.1 GCA_947629045.1 uncultured Clostridia bacterium
ATTTTGGTTAGATATTTAGTAAAAAATAAATTCTACCAAAACCTAAACCTGTATATTTATCAGTATTTTTAAGAAATTGGATTTTTTAAATCCATTTAGATTTTGAGGCCAGTTATTTTCATATATAAGAAATATGTTTTGCTATACTATTTTTTATTACTTACATTTATCTTTTTAACTTCTACATTTAATTCTCTTGTAATTATATTTTGTATTTGAGCAATTTTATTTTCATCTAATTTTTCTTCTTTTACTACTGCACTAACATTTCCGTTGTTTACAAATAAAACAATGTCTTCAAAACCTTTTGTTTTAATTAAGTTTTCTGCTATCATAATTGCGTTTTTTTCTTCAGAAATTCTTTTTATCTCTGTTTGTGCTTTTGATTTTTCATCTGAATTCAAGCCTTCATTTTCCAATATTTTTTGATAATTATCTAACATTTGAGAATACATATTATCTCTGTCTAATCTTGACTGTGTAAAATAGCTATCTTCTACATTGGCATTTGTTTGGCTTGCTTGATTACTTTGAGTATTTTGATTCATTTGATTATTTTGATTATTTGCGCTTGTTTGATTATTTCCATTTGCTTGTATAGAATTAGTAGTTTGAGAATTTTGAAGATTATTATTAGTTGCTACTTCACTTTTATTTGTATTATTAGCATTTTCTCCCATTTGATTTGCATTTACAAGCCTTGCATCTCCTATACTTGCCATTTCTTCAGAATCTGCTAGACTGCTTGTTGGTATCAAGTTATTATTATTCGTAAAATTCAAATAACCTGCTGTAACTAGCATAAGTGCTATAACAAAAATAATTAGTTGACTTTTCTTTAAATTTTTCATTTTTTCTATACCTCCATTGCGAATACTTGAATTTTGTGTGAAGCAATACCTGTTACGGCTTCTACTGCTTGAATTATATTTGCCTTTGTTGTGGCATTTCCAGCACCTTCAGCAGTAATTATTGCCCCTTCTACTTTTGGACTAATTATACTTTGAGTTATTGGAACTTTTTCTCCATCTGCTTCTTCATAAATTATGTCTTTTTTTACATCTGTTTCTATTATTTTTCTTTTGCCACCACTTGTGTCCGTTTCTTCTGTGTCTTTTTGTGATGTATCTTCATTGTACATAGGTACTGTTTGACTTGTTTGCGAATATGTAATAAGCACCTTTACTTTTCCTACACCTTGGATTTTTTCCAATATTTGTTCTAATTTTGCTGTTAATTCATCTTGTGAATTTACACTTGCCATATTTACAGTTTCTTCATTTGCCACTGCTAGTTTTTTGTTAGAATCTGTTGCAGGACTTTTTACGCTTTCTTTTCCATCCCCTATAATTAAATTTATTATTATAAGTGTTATTATTAAAATGATTACAAATACTACTAAGTTTTCAATCTTTTTCTTGTCGCTAAGTTTTGTATTTGTCTTTTCAAGTGCATTACTATCGCTATTAGTATCTTTTCCTTTATTAAAAAATGCTTTTATCTTGTCCATTAACATATATATTCCCTCCTTACTCAATTTATGTTAATATTTTCTTTTTTTATTGCATAAATGCTACTTAAATATTCTTTAAGTTCATCTTTTTCTTTTTTGCTAATGCTTTCATTATTTACATTTTCTTGCGAATCGTTTTTATTATTTGCATTTTCTTGTAAATCATTTCTATTATTTTGATTTTCTTGAGTGTCCGAATTATTTTTTTGTATATTAGAATTATTTTTTGAATTTTCATTTTGAACTTTTATTTCTACATTTTCAATTTTTTCTACCAATTCTTTGCCATTTTTTGTGGCATTTATATCTGAATTTTCTCTATTTGAATTTTCTATGTTTTCTTCATTTAAGTTTTCATTTTGCTTTTGTACATTTATCTCAACGCTTTCTATTGTATATTGCTTATCATTTGCTATACTTAGATAAATATTTAAAGTTTCATAGCCTTTAGATGCGATTTTTTCCTTCATATCTTGTTTTAATTGTTCTTCATAAATGTTTCTTATTTGATTATCTTGATTATTATTCAAATTCTCATAAGTTTTACTATTAGAAGTTTCAATATATTCTTCTAAATTTAAAATATTAGAAAGCTGTATTTCTTTCTTAGTTATTTTTGTAATTACTGGCGAAATTATTGAGCATAAAATATATATTCCTATTACTACTTTTATATATTTTTTACTATTTCCTTCTGGTAGTATCATTTCTATTATAGTTCCTATTATTACTGCAATTATGATACCTTGAATCCAACTACTTATCCATTCCATACCATTTTCATTAGTTACAAGATTACTCTTATCTATTTAAATTGGTTTTAATTGTTTAGAGCTACTTGTTTTCCTCCTTATCTAATTATCTATACATAAGCCCAGTGTTTGTAACTTTTACTACTAATGTTGTTCCAACAATGAGCATTACTGAAATGCTACACATTATAGCAAGTAAAAGTTTAAAAGTACCTCCCATTTCATCTAATAGTTTAACTATTTTTTCATCTGCAATAGGCTGACACAATGCACCTGCCAGATAGTACAGTCCCATAAGAACTGCAAGCTTTATAATTGGTGAAATGCAAATTCCTATTACAACAATTACTCCAACTAAGCCAAGAGCATTTTTTAGAATGTTGCTACAACCTATTACTGTATCTACTGCATCTCCTAAAATTTTACCAACAACAGGTATGAAATTTGAAACTGCTGCTTTTGCAGTTTTGGCTGTTATTCCATCTACTGTACTGCTTAGGCTTCCTTCTACTGAAATTATTCCTACAAATAACGTTAAAGTAATTCCTAAAATCCATACTACTGTAGAATTGAAGAACTTAGAAAGCTTGTCTATTTGAATTCTGCTAGATACTTTTGATACAATGCTAAGTGCTGTTGAAATTAATACAAATGGAATTATAATTGCAGTAATAAAGTTTCCGATAAATGTTATTATAAATAATATTATTGGCTCCAAAAGTCCTGCTGATGTAATGCTTCCAGTAGTTAGCATCAGAGTAATTAAAATTGGTACTAAACTATTCATAAAGCCAACTAAATTGCTAATGCTTGTCCTTATCATATTTATTATGTCTGCAAAGTTGCTCATAATAAGTGTTACAATTAAAATGTACTGCACATAATATGTAATTTGTGAAATGCTTTTATTTTCTAGGCCTTCGCTTATACTCTTTAAAATACTATGTATAACAATAATAATCACAATACTGCCTAAAACTTTAATGCAATCTAAAACCTCTTTGCCGTGCTATTTTAGAAATGCTCCCTAGAATAGTCTTATTGTCAATTTTTCCTGCAATAGCATTACTAAAAAGCTCATTTAAGTCAATTCCCTCTAAACTATCTTCTGTGTATTTTTTTGTTTCCTTAATAAATGCTCCTATATTTAAACTTTCCTTTTGTGATTTTAGTATTTCTTCTGCTTGGTTTTCATTAGTTTCACTTTGATTACTTGAATTTTTTGTATTAGAGGCAAGTTTTATTTTATTTAAATCGCTTGTGTTAGAAGCAAGTTTTATTTCATTTAAATTTCTTGCGTTAGAGGCAAAGCTTATGTTTGATATTAATAAAAATACGAGGCTTAAAAAGAGTATTTTCCATATTTTTTTCATTTAATATCTCCTTTTTTAAGGTAGGACTTGAACTACAGTTTCTAAAAGACTTGCTATAATTGGAATTGACATAGAAATAATAATTACTTTTCCTCCCAAATCAACCTTACTAGCTATTGCGCTTTCTCCACTATCTTTACAAATGCTAACTGCAAATTCTGTCAAAAAAGCAATTCCGGTTATTTTAAGTAGTAATTTTAAAAATTCATTATTTATTGCTGTTTTATTTGATATCGTTGTTAGAAGTTCTATAATTGGCTCTATCTTGTCCATTATTAAAACTAAAATTAAGGCACCTGCTATTAGTGAAATATAAATTACAAATTCCGGTCTATATTGTTTTATTATTACAATGATAATTAGTGCAATAAGACCTATTCCAATTATTTTTATAATATCCATATTTCTTGTTCAAACTGCTTATTTTTAATGTAAATATTTCGCTTCATAGCAGTTTATCCTTTCATTATTTCTAAAACTATAATTTTCAATATATTATGTGTAACAAAATTATTATTACATTTTATTTAGATTGTTTTAAAGTTCATAGTCCGAACATAGTTCTAACAGTTGTAAATAGTGTGCTAATTTCTTTAATTACTAAGGTAAGTACAATAATTAATCCTGCAAGAGTTGTCATCATAGCTTGGTCTTCTCTACCTGCTCTTACTAATACTTGATAAAGTACAGCTACTAAAATTCCAATAGCTGCTATTTTAAACAATAAACTAATGTCCATTTACTTGTCCCTTCCTCTTTCATAAATTTTATTTCTTAATATATATACTAAATTAATATAACTGCTATTGTAAGCCCGGTTATAATTCCTAAAGTTCTATACATTTTTTCATTTTTCTTTTTTTCTTCTGAAGCATTTTCTAGTTGTGATGTTAAAAATTGATTCACTACTTCAATTTGACTTATTTGACCATCTAAATCTGTTTGTCCAAGTAGTTTACTCAAACTTTTAAGCACAGAAATATCTTCTGCATTAAAATTATGTTCTACATCATCTAAGGCATTTTGCCACGCATCTCCTGCTGTTTCTTCCTTCATTCTTATGCTTGCTCTTGAAAATATCATCCCAACATTTCCGCCAATTTTATTTGATATTTCCATAAATAAATTTGGTATTGGCTCATATGTAAATTTAATTTTGGTTAGAAACATACTTAGTGCACTTTTCATTTCTTTAATTTCTTTTTCTCTGTTTGAATATCTTTTAGAAAGTAAAATTCCTATTCCACTACTTGCACTTACAATAAAACTTAATAAAAACATTTTAAAAACAAACATAATTATTCTCCTCCTCTTTTGTTTTTGGCATAAAGATTTCTTTTTCATAAATCAAATGCGATTTTCTCATTTTATCTAATAAAATAATTCTATCTATTCTATTTTCTAAAATGAGTTTATTTAATATTGGATTTTGCCTTATTTCTTCTAAACTTGCACCATGTGCTGTAAAAATTCCTTTTACACCTGAAGTAATTGCATATTCTATTGCTTCAATATCTTCTTTACTTCCTATTTCATCTGCTATAATTACCTTTGGAGCCATGGAACGAATTAACATTTTCATTCCAATAGCTTTTGGAATATTGTTTATAATGTCTGTTCTTATTCCTAAATCATTTTGTGCAACCCCTTTGTCCGTGGCTGATAATTCTCCTCTTTCATCAACAACACCAACTGTAATGCCTTTAAAGCCCATCTCTGGAATACCATTACTAATTTTTCTTATAACATCTCTTAATACTGTAGTTTTTCCTATTCCGGGAGGAGAAATTATAAGTGTATTAAATATTTGGTTTTCTTTTGTATCTAATATAAATGGCAATATTTGATTACTGCAATTTAAAATTTGCCTTGCTATACGAAAGTTAAGGCTACTCATATAGTTTAAATTACTTACTTTTCCATCATTCATTACAGCATTTCCAGTAATTCCAACACGATGCCCACCTTTTAGAGTTATAAAACCCTCACAAATTTGATTTTGATATGTATAAATAGAGTTGTCGCATATTTTTTGCATGATTTGTAAAATCATTTCAGGTGTTATTATAATTTGAATAACATCTTCTCCATTTTCTTCTTTTAGAATTATTGGCTTATTTGCTCTTATTCTAATTTCTTCCACATTATTTAAATTACTTTTTCTTAAGGCAACCTTTATTTCCTCTGGAAAAAACTTTAACAGCTCCTCCATGGCTTGTACTCCTTTTCATATAAATAAAAAGACATAGCTATATATAAATATATATATGCTATGTCTTTTTATTTTAGAACTTTATTATTTTTATAATTAATTTAAATCTTTATGTTTTTTGCACTTTATAATTAAAGTTATATTGTGTTTTACTCATCCCAGTTATGATATACATTCATTACATCATCTAGGTCTTCTAACATATCTAATAATCTTTGCATTTTTTCTCCATCTGTTTCACTTAAAGTGATATATGTAGATGGAACCATTTGAACTTCTGCCTCTATAAATTCTAGTCCTTGTGCTTCTAATGCTTCTCTTACTTTTGAAAAATCTTCAGGTGCTGTTGTTATTTCATAACATTCATCAGATGCTTCAAAATCTTCTGCTCCACTATCTAGTGCAAGCATCATCATATCATCTTCTGATAATTTTGTAGTAGTTTTATCTATTACTATAACACCTTTTTTATTAAATAAATATGATACACAACCTGATGTTCCTAAGTTTCCTCCTGCTTTATCGAAAGCATGGCGTACATCTGCTGCTGTTCTATTTTTGTTGTTTGTGCTTGCTTCTACTATAACAGCTACACCATTTGTTCCATAACCTTCATAAGTAATTTCTTCGTAGCTTTCTGTATTTCCTGCTCCTGAAGCTTTTTTGATTGCATTATTTATTGTATCATTTGGCATATTATTTGCTTTACATTTTGCAATAACATCTTTTAATTTTGAGTTTCCTGCCGGGTCAGGACCACCTTGTTTTACTGCTAATAATAATTCTCTTCCTAATTTTGTGAATATTTTTCCTCTTGCTGCATCTGCTTTACCTTTTTTGGCTTGAATATTATGCCATTTTGAATGTCCTGACATAGTTAACTCCTCCTTTATTCTTTAATTCTTTATTATTTTTCATTGTAAATTTTATTTAAAATTTCTTTTAACATTTTATTGTTTTGCATTAGAATTTTAAATCTAAATTCACTGAATAGTATTGTAGCACATCTTTTCGTGTTTTCGCAAGTGTTTCTTGTAAATTTTACTTTATATTATAATTTATACATTTTTCTTCTAATAATTTAAAATTACAACATATCTTTTTAATAAATGAATTATTCTGGCTTCTAATATAAGTTTGTTTTGCCTTTTCTCTAATTTCATTACAATGTTTATTGCAAAAGTGATATTGACTAATTAAAATTTGTCTGTAACTTATGTTTTCTTTGTTTATGTCAAAATCAATAAGTTGATTTTGCTTTACAGGTATCATATTGTTAAATCCTAATATTCCATATTTTCCATTATGTATTTTAAAAATGAATATATTATTTTTCATTTTTGTATGTGATACTCTTGGATGTTCTAAAGGTACAAAATAATTAAATTTTCCTATTGTTAATACTATACCTAAATACGGTCTTTTTGCTGTATATTCATCTTCTCTATTTGGATTATATTGTATTCTATTATCAAAAGAATATAAATATTTAATATAATCAATATCAATTTTATAAAGTTTTAAATTATTCAATCTTAGTATATCTCCTAACAAAAATAAATTAGAGCAAAGGTTTTTGATTGCCCTTGCTCTTTTTATACCCTACTTTAGGCTAGGGGTTTCCTCTTTGTAAATACCCTACTTCAATATTATTCGCAAATATTAGGCTAGGGGTTTCCTCTTCAAATATACCCTACTTTATTAGGCTAGGGATTTCCTTTTCGTAATATTTTATAATATTACTTCTTCTAGTATATCTATTATACAATTTTTTTATTACTTTTGTCAAATAAATTTTCAAATTTTTTACAGAAGCATAAGCATCAATAAGCTTGCTATTGGAACTGTAATATTATCTGTTCCTTTTATAGATAGTGCCTCTATTAAAGTTAGTACTAATGCATCTGCAAATGCTAAAATTAACCATAATGGATTTCCTATGTATAGTAAATATATTGCTACAATTATAAAAGAAACTATAAACATAGTAATCGACCCTGCAATTGACTTTTCTGTATCAAATACTTTGTACTTAGGGCTCTTAACTCTTCTTCCTATTATTGCAGCTAATCCATCACCATAAGCCATTGTAAATATTGCTGCTAACCCCACAGCTGGCTTATTAATTATTCCAAATGTAACTATTGCTAAAATTAAAAGTGATATAGCATAATAAACTGTTCCTAAGCCTTCCTTTTTGCCTTCGTCTCTTTCCATTACCTTTATTAAATCTTTCTTGTATGATAAGTAATTTATAACCACAAATGTTGCAGGTACAAAACTTGCAAACCATACATTGTCAAAGAAAATCATGGCTATTATCCACCAATTTCCAAGCATTATATGTATAAATTTTCTACTTGCTTCTTTTCCTTTTTTTTCAAATAGTTTTGCACCAAGTATTACTAAAAATATTGCTAAATATGATACTACAATTCCTATCCAATTTTTCATATTACTACCTTTCCATTTTATTGTTCTAATTTTTTACATACAAATTATTAACAGTATATTTAATTATAAGAACTAGAACATTTTAATTTTATAATCAATTTATATTCAAATAATCGTATATCTAATTATAAGGCAATAATTCTCTCCCATGGCAAGTTTTCTTTTCCAAAATGTCCATAATTTGTTGTTTGTCTATAAATTGGTTTCTTTAAGTCCAAATATTCTATCATTCCTCTTGGTGTTAAATCAAACTTTTCTCTAATTAAGTTTATAAGTTCTTCATCTGTTTTCTTGCCTGTTCCAAATGTATCAATATAAATAGAAAGTGGCTCCTCCATACCTATTGCATAAGAAACTTGAATTTCGCATTTATCTGCTAATCCATTTGCTACAATATTTTTTGCAATATGGCGAAGCATATATGTTGCAGATCTATCTACTTTGCTTGCATCTTTTCCAGAAAAAGCTCCTCCACCATTTCTACTATATCCACCATAAGTATCTACAATGATTTTTCTTCCTGTCAAACCAGTATCTCCTAAAGGTCCACCTATAACAAATCTTCCAGTTGGATTTACATAGATTTTTGTATTTTCATCTAAATATTCTTTTGGCACTACTTTGCAAATTACATTTTCTATAATATCTTGCTTCATTTTATCTAAGCTAATTTCTTCACTATGTTGGTTTGAAATTAGTATTGTTTCTATTCTTTTTGGCTTGTCCTCATCATATTCAACAGTAACTTGTGTTTTACCATCTGGTTTTAAATATGGAAGTGTTCCATCTTTTCGTACCTCTGTTAACCTTTTTGCAAGTTTATGTGCCATATCTATTGCAAATGGCATATAATTTTCTGTTTCGTTACTTGCATAGCCAAACATAATTCCCTGATCTCCTGCACCACCTATATCAACACCCATTGCAATATCTGGGCTTTGTTTTGTTATATTAACATCTACTGTGCAAGTTCTATAATCTATTCCTATTTTATCGTCATCATAACCTACTTCTTTTATTGTATCTCTTGCTATTTTTTCTACATCTATTTGAGCATTAGTTGTAATTTGCCCTGCTATTGTTATTTTATTTTTTGATGCAAAAGTTTCTACTGCTACTCTTGAATCTTTGTCTTGTTTTAAGCATTCATCTAAAATACTATCTGATATATAATCACATAGTTTGTCTGGATGTCCTTCTGTTACACTTTCTGATGTAAAGTAATATTTTTTCATTTTTTATCACGTTTCCTTCCTACTTTTGTTATTAAGTAAATTTATCAGTCTACACTATTATATATTTTTAATATGCAGTAGTCAACATTTTTTAAGACAAAAACCCCGTCCCATTGTCTCAATTTTATCATAAATATAAATTATAATAATATACTAAATTAGGTGAATTATATTGTTTATTAGCTGTATTAAATTATCAAAAAAATTAATAATTGCATTAGTTAGTATTATAGCAATTTTGCTTATTTTCTTTCTTATCTGGTATCTTGCTATATTTAAACAAGCTATATCTACTTCTGCCTCTAATTCTTCGGAAGATGATTCTAAATCTTATATAAAATGGTTTGAATTTAATGTTCCATATAATGTTTTAGTAAAGACTTCAGAACTTGATATTAAATCACATAATGAAAATAAAGAAATCAAATATAATTGGATAGAATTTATTTCTTACTTAGCTTGCAAATACGGCAATGATTTTAAAAAGTTTAACCAAAGTGACTTAGATAGCCTTATTACTAAATTAAATAATGGTGAAACTATGGAAAGTATTACAAAAGATATGAAAAATTATTCTTACTATTTTGAAGGATATAATGCTGTACTTTCACAATTTATTGGAGAATATGAAGTTCAGAAGCCTAATTCTTCTACTTCTAAAACAAGCACTAATGGAAATACAGATAAATCAAATAATTCAAATACTAACTCTGAAAGTGCTAATTTATACACTAAAGTATATGGCATAAAGGCATTTCACCCTCTTGCTCAAAATTATAGCTACTCACATTATGATGATTTTGGTAATTCTAGGTCTTATGGGTATAAAAGGCTTCACTTTGGAAATGATTTAATGGGAAGTATTGGCACACCTGTAATTGCTGTAGAATCTGGGATTGTAGAAGCTGTTCGGTTGGAATCAATATGGTGGCTGGAGGGTTGGCATTCGTAGCTTTGATAAAAAAAGATATTACTATTATGCACATTTAAGAAAAGGTCACCCTTATGCTGAGAATATTTATGAAGGTCAGGTTGTGCAGGCAGGTGACGTTATTGGTTATTTGGGTATGACTGGTTATAGTACAAAAGAAGATACTAATAATATAAATGTTCCCCACTTGCATTTTGGAATTCAACTTATTTTTAATGAGGTTCAAAAAGATGGTCCTAATCAAATTTGGGTTGATGTTTATAATTTAGTAGATTTCTTAAAGAAAAATAGAAGTGCTACTGTTATGGGTAACAAAGAAACAAAGGATTATGTTAGAAAGTATGAAATAATTGACCCAATTGTACCAGACTAAGTGTACAACTCTTGATATATCTTATAATTATTCAACACTTTTCTAACATACATATTAGTTTCTTGATAAGGAATATTTTCTAAGTCAGAGCCATCTGACTTAATTATTCCTTTTTCAATCCATTCATTTACTCTGCCCATTCCAGCATTATATGCTGCTAATGCTGTTCCAATATTTCCATATTGCTCTAGTAAAGTAGAAAAATAATATGTTCCTAATTCAATATTGTTAATAGGATCGTATATTTCATTTTCACTTATAGAATTATTTGCATTATAATTTTGTGTTTTATTTGCTAATTCTATTGCTGTATTTTCCATAAGTTGCATTAATCCTATTGCATTACTTTTAGATTTAGCTTTTTCATTAAAATTGCTTTCTGTTTTTATTATTGCAAATATAAGTAGTTCGTCTAAATTATATTCTTCTGCATAGTGTTCTATATAGTATTCATATTTTTTAGGATAAATCTTTTTCATAATAAATTTGTCAATTTTTAAAATTGGAAAAAAGATTAACAACAAAATCACTAAAATAATTATGACTAAAAATATTCGCTTTAAAGCTTTATTCAATTTTGATTCTCCTTTTTTAAAGTTTTTTCTTTTGTAGTTTTATTTGAATATTATTTTACTATAATTTCATGTTTTTATACTTTAATTTTATACAATATTATAATTTTCCACTTAACTCATTTTGTGTATAAGCCCATGAATCTTTGCACATTTCTTCTATTCCGTATTCTGCCTTCCAGCCAAGTTCTCTTTCAGCTTTCGAAGGGTCTGCATAACATATTGCAATATCTCCCGGTCTTCTTGGTGCTATTTCATATTTTATTTTAATATTATTAGCCTTTTCAAATGCATTTACTATTTCTAATACAGAATATGGATGTCCTGTACCTAAGTTATATATAAGTACACCCTTATTTTCTCTTAATTTATCTATTGCTTTTATATGTCCTTTTGCTAAGTCAACTACATGAATATAATCTCTTACACCTGTTCCATCTACTGTGTCATAATCATTTCCGAAAACATTTAAATGATCTAATTTTCCATAGGCAACTTGTGCAATATATGGCATTAGATTGTTAGGTATTCCGTTTGGATTTTCTCCTATTTTACCGCTTTTATGAGCGCCAATTGGATTGAAGTATCTTAAAAGTGCTATGCTCCATTCATTATCTGCACTATATACGTCTTCTAATATTTCCTCTATCATTAATTTAGTAGTTCCGTATGGATTTGTTGGTCTTGTAGTTGGAAATTCTTCTGTTATTCTTGGCTCTTTTGGATTTCCATAAACTGTTGCAGAAGAACTAAATATTATTTTTTTGCAATTATGCTTTTTCATTGTCTCTAATAAAACTATGCTTCCTGTTACATTATTATAATAATATTCTAATGGTTTTTTTGTTGATTCTCCTACTGCTTTTAATGCTGCAAAATGAATTACAAGCTCAATGTCTGGATTTTCTTCGAATATTGCATCTAATTTGTTTTTGTCTAAAATATCTGCCTCATAGAACTTAAAGTCCTTGTTTGTTATTTCTTTGATTCTTTCTAGCATAACTGGTTTACTATTGCAAAAATTGTCTACTATAACTACTTCTTCTCCTTTATTTAATAATTCTACTACTGTGTGGCTTCCTATATAACCTGCCCCACCTGTTACTAATATTGACATGTTTTTTCTCCTCCTTTTAATTATAGTAAAAAATATAATAACTTTATGTAGCGACGCGTAGCGTTCAAGCGAAGCGCGTATGGAGCAACTTTAGTTGCGACAACAAGTCGCACTTAAAGTTATTATATTTTTTATTTAACATCATACCAATTATCTGCCTCTGACATTTCCACTTCTAGCGGTATATCTAGTTTCATTGCATTTTCCATACATTCTTTTAAAATTTGTTTTACTTTCTCTTTTTCTTCTATTTTGCATTCAATTAAAAGTTCATCATGTATTTGTAAAATTAATTTTGCTTCTAAATGTTCTTCTTCTAGTTTTTCATATACCTTCACCATTGCGATTTTTATAATATCTGCTGCTGTACCTTGAATTGGTGTGTTCATCGCAGCTCTTGAGCCAAATTGTCTTACCATATAATTATTAGATGTGATTTCTGGTATATATCTTCTGCGATGAAATAAAGTTTCTACATAGCCATTTTCTCTTGCTTGTTCTACCATTTTATCCATATATTTCTTTACGCCAGTATATTTGTCTAAATATTGATTTATATATTGCTCTGCTCTTTTTCTACTAATTTTTAATTGTTCTGCTAATCCAAAACCGCTAATTCCATATACTATTCCAAAATTTACAGCTTTAGCTGATGTTCTTTGTTCCTTAGTTACTTCTTCTATTGGAACTTCAAACACTCTTGATGCTACTTCTTTATGAATATCTTCTCCCTCTTTAAATGCCCTTTTCATATTTCTATCTTTAGAGATGTGTGCTAAAACTCTTAACTCTATTTGAGAATAGTCTGCATCTATAAAAACTTTTCCTTCTGTCGCTTTAAATACTTTTCTTATTTGCTTTCCTAATTCTACTCTGGTTGGTATATTTTGTAGGTTTGGCTCTGTTGAGCTTATTCTACCTGTTGCAGCAATTGTTTGATGAAAATATGAATGTATCTTATTGGTTGTAGGATTAATATATGGAATAAGACCTTCTACATAAGTAGAATTTAATTTCATTAAACTACGATACTCTAAAATTTTATCAATTATAGGATGTTCTGGTCTTAGTTTTTCTAGAATATCTACATCTGTCGAGTAGCCAGTCTTTGTTTTTTTATAAACTGGCAATTTTAATTTTTCAAAAAGAATTACACCTAATTGCTGTGTAGAATTTATATTAAATTCTTCTTTTGCAAACTTATATATAGATTGCTTTAAAGTTTCAATTTCTTCCTTTAGTTTATTTCCAAACTTAATTAGTTCTTCTTTGTCTGCATATATTCCTTCATACTGCATACTGCCTAAGACTTTTACTACTGGCATTTCAATATTTCTAAATAATTCTATCAATTCTGCTTCTTCTAATTTTTTCGTTAATACTTTTTCAAGATTTGCAATTGCATATACAAAAGCAGAGTTTTTGTATCTATCATAATCATCATTTGCTTCTTCTACTTGGAATAAGTTTAATTGTTTTTCTTCCTGTTTTTTTATGCTCATCTTTTCTAGGTATTGTGGAATATCTAAATTCAAATATTGTTTTGATAGTTCATCTAACTCATAATGACTGCTAGTTGGATTTAAATTATATCCAGCAACCTTAGCATCAAAATAAATTCCTTTTAAGTAAATGCCAATTTGCTTAAATAAAACAAAATCTTCACTCAAATGATGACCATATTTTAATATATTCTCATTTTCTAATATATTTTTAAAATGTTTAAACAAAATATCTCTGTTTACTTTTATTTCATATATTGTTTTTTCACCATAAATGTATATAGCTGTAATTTCTTTAGATATAATTTCTTCATTTGTTTGGTTTATTTCCTTTTTTTCTAAAAAGTAAATTAGCTTCTTTTCATTTTCTATTTTTTGAATTAACTCTTCTATTTTTCCTTCTGAAATCGTTTCTATTTCAAATAAATCTTCTAATGGTTCTGAAGAAACTTCTTCTTCACTTCCTTGTAAATTAAATCTTTCTATAAAACGATTAAAGTTAAGCTCTTTAAATTTTTTAAATACTAATTCCTGATTCCATTCTTTTATTTTTAAATTTTCAATGTCTTCCTCTATTGGAACCTTTACATTTATAGTACCCAAAGTTCTTGAAAGCTCTGCTAATTCTCTATTTTCTAATAGTTTTTCCTTCATTTTAGGCTTAATGTCATCTTCTTGTTTTTCTATTTTTTCATATAAATTATCTATAGTATGATATTTTTTTATAAGCTCCAAAGCAGTCTTTTCACCTATTCCAGGAACACCAGGAATATTATCAGAAGTATCTCCCATTAACCCTTTTACTTCAATTAATTGATTTGGTGTAACACCATATTTTTTCTTTATCTCTTTTTTATCAAAAGTATCTACCTCTGTTTTTCCAACTTTTGTATGAGGAATACGTACTTTTATTTTGTCAGAGGTTAATTGAAAAGTATCTCTATCTCCCGAAACTATTGTAACATCTAAGCCTTTTCTTTCTGCTTTTTTAGCAATAGTACCTAAGACATCATCTGCTTCATATCCTTCTTTTTCAATTATAGTAATATTCATAGCTTCCAATATTTCTTTTAATATAGGCATTTGCTCTGCAAGTTCTTTTGGCATTCCCTGTCTATTTGCTTTATAACCTTCATATAACTTATGTCTCGCTGTTGGTGCCTTTAAGTCAAATGTTACCATTAAATATTGTGGATTTATATCTTCTAACACTTTAAATAATATTGCTAAAAATCCATATACTGCATTAGTATATTTTCCGTCTGGTGTTGTTAGCATTTTAGAACCCATAATTCCATAAAATGCTCTATTCAAAATACTATTTCCATCAATTAAAACAATTTTATCCATTTAATAGGTTGAAGCTACCTAAAATATTTATATATTTTAGAGAGCATCTTCTCCTTTCCATTATATATATCATAATTTTTCAAATTATATACTTTATTATTTTTGAGGTCAAGGTATGTAAATTTTCATTTCTCTTCTCTAAGTAAAAAGTTTATTTTTTCATCTTATTTTGCACTAATTTGTCTATTATTAGTTTTTATATTTTTTGATTCATCTATTATTCTTACTACCATTGCAGTAAAAATCATAGCACCGAACCATACAAATCCTAAAAAGTCATATTCTCCTATATACATAAAAGTACATTGAAATGCAATTTGTCCACCTAACCCTAAATATATTACGTCTTTTATTTGTTTTTTGTCAAGCCAAAATACAGTTGGAAATACCCATATAAGGTACCATAAATAAAAATTAGTAATAATCAATAATACAAAAATCATTAATAACAAATGATATTTTTTAATAGTTTCAGAAAAATCAATTTGTGACTTTTTTAGTAACTTTATAATTGTTACTGCATATAAGCTAACAAATATAGCATATATAGTATACTTTATCAGACTTACTAATGCTGGCGAATTTTTAAGTATCGAAGCAATAAAGTAAAAAATAGAATTATGGTATTTTCCGTTGTTGAAGTAATATGCCATATAAGACCTGTAAGTCTCTTAAATATGGTAAATAGCAAATTAAAAGCACTATAACATATACTATTCCAGCTTTTATTAATCCAAATATTCTCTGTTTTATTGTTTTTTCTCTTAAAATATAAATTAACAAAAACGGTAGTATTAAGACTGCTACATATTTTATTGCTGTTGCAATTGCAATACATATTGTAGTTAAAAATAGTTTATTTTTCTTTAAAGCAAAATAAATTGCAAGTATTATAAAAAATGCCATCCATAAATCATTATGAACCTCTACTAGTCCGTGCAATAAAATAATAGGATTAAGTCCATAAAGCAATGCAAATGCTTTTTTGTTTGTTATTTTCATAATTAAAGCACAACAGCCTAAATGAATTATTAAATTAAATAATTTGAATAAGAATAATGCTACATCTATATTACCAAATGACATATAAGTCAAACATGTGCCTATTATATTTGATAATGGACCATAAGTAAGCCTTTCATATTTCCAAACAGTTGCTACCTTTTCAAACATTTCATCAGAAACTTGATATTTGTCTTGAACTTCTCCCACAGACATATAATATGGATTCTCATGATATTTTGCGTTTGACCAGCCATTAGCAATATAAGCAAAAACATCTCTGCAACTATATGGAATAACTATTGTAAATATAATAGAAATTACTGTAATAAAAATAAATAATTGTTTTTTATTTTTAAAAATTTGTTTTTCTTTTTTTGTAATTAGAAAATAATATAATGTGTATAAAATAAATATAATCAAAAAAACAATTAAACCTACTTGCTTATTCCAATTTAATGACATTTTGACTAAGCCTGTCCATCCACCATCAAATGGAAGAATTGATTGGAATTTTATATAATATATTATTGATGGTATAGCAAATAAAATTGCAATAGCAATTGTAGCAATTATTAAAATAAAATTATTTTCTTTTTTATTTTTCTTAAGTTCCATTACATTCTCTTTCATATTTTAATCAATATCAATTAATTCGTATTCCTTACTACCAATGCCTAAACTTTCTGCTACATCTATTGTATGAGTTCCATGTCTTGAATTTACTCTTTCAAAGAAATGCTCTATTCCTGGGTCATTTGAATTTTTTACTAAATCTATACAAGCTTTGTCGATTGCTACTGGGTCAGTAGATGCTAAAACACCAATGTCTTTAATACATGGTGGCTCTGCATTTCCGTCGCAATCACAATCAATAGATATATTTTTCATAATATTTATATATACAATGTTTCCTTTGAAATAATCTATTACAGATGATGCTGCATCTGCCATTGACTCTAAGAATTTATCTTGCTCTGCAACTTTGCCCCATAATTCTTCTTGATGCCTTGTTTGTCCTGCTGTGTGTATCCATGTTTTTCCGTCTGATGATGCACAGCCTATTGATAATTGTTTTAATGCTCCTCCATATCCACCCATAGCGTGTCCTTTAAAGTGTGATAATACTAACATTGAATCATAATTTGCTAAATCTTTTCCAACATAGTTTTCTTTTATTACTCTTCCATTTGGAATATCAAGTACTAAATCTGGTCCTTCTGCATCTAATAAATCTACATTAAAGTATTTGCTCCATCCATGTTCCTCAATTAGCTTTTTATGCTTTTCTGTTGAGTTTCTTGCACCTTCATATGCCGTGTTACATTCAACAACAGTGCCATTTACATGCTCTACAATGTTTTTTACCATTTCTGGTCTTATAAAGTTTTGGTTTCCTTTTTCTCCTGAATGTAATTTTACTGCAACTTTACCTTCTAGCTTCTTACCTAAAACATCATATATTTTTACAATGCTTTCAGGTGTTATCTCCTTTGTGAAATAAACTTTTGATTTTTCCATAAAATTTACCTACCTTTCATTATTATTTTAATCTCTTTTAGGTTGTTTTAATCTTAAATATCCTAGTTCTTCCCAGCTGTTATATGCTAAATTTAATCTAAATACTACAGTTGGCTTTGCACCTGCCCTGTTTTTATCAATTACGCAAGCATAGTATCTAACATCTGGATCTTCATATTTTTTCAAATCATAAAATTTAGTATCTACTTCATTCAAAGAATACTCGTAATCTGCTAAGTTATCACGATGGATTTGTTTAATCAAGCATAATGTATCTAATACCTCTTTTACTGTTCTACTTACAGCCAAATCGTTTACATCCAAGTTTAATGGCGAAGTTGCACTTTCTGCAAGTTGAAGGCTCGAACATATAAAAATATTAAAATTCTGTGCTAAATTTGAAAGCATTGTTGCTGTTATTTTTATTTCGTGTTCTTTTCCTATATTTGCAGTGTCTGTTTTTAATGTATCATAAAATACGTATTCTATATGTTCTTTGTAATAATAATTCATAATTACTTTTTTTAGTTCATCATTTGTATGATCTGTTATATTTATAAAGTATATTGAGTTTTCTACCTGTGTTTTTACCCAATCTGTTGCTTTAATTACACTTTTAAATATTGATGATACTTTTAAAAGTCTTTTAACAAATTCTGCTTGTGTTTCTCCTTTTTCCTTAACGCAATATCCATTTTCATCTACTTTTACCTTTTTGGGATCATCTGGTCTAAACTTGAATTCTAGAAGTTCCCCCTCTGTTACAGAAATCTTTTGCCCATGCAACTTTTGAATATCTGGATTATTTACAATTGTTGTTATTAAACATAGTTTCATTTTTTCTTCTGACATTTCATTTGAAATTACTAAAACCTTCTTTTTATGGATGTAACAAGTATATGCTGCTAAATTTATTGCAAATCTACTTTTTCCTGCATTAGATGGCATAGCATAAGACATTGTTTCTCCCTTCCTTATTCCCTTAAATACACTTGATATTATTGGAAATGGAAGCGATAATCCATTTTTCAAGTTATTTTCTTGTAATTCTAGAAAATCAGTTAATCCTTCATTTAATACTGCACTTTTGAATTTTGCTGTATCATTTACTTGTTGTACTGCACTTTCAACTTCTTCAACTGACATTTTATCATACAATTTATAATTTAATATATCTATTATTTTATCTTGCATTTTTTTAATTGGTATTTCTCTATAACTTCTTCTTATTACAAATAACTTCTTTAATTCTATGTATATTTCTTCAATATCAAATTTCTTTGCATCTATTTGTCTTTTTAACACTTTTTCTAGTTTTAATGTTTCTGCATTTACTTTTGCAAAGTTAAAACCTTTTTTTGCGCTTTCTGGGGCGTATGCTTGTCCATCAGTAAATAGAACTCTTTTATATAAATTTAGTATTATAGTGTTTTCAAATGAAATTTCTTTAATAGTGAAATAATACTTTGCTATTGCTTCTGGATTTTGCAATAGTAATCCCATGTATATATATTCTAATTCTATATTGCTTAGTTCTTTTGGATATTTATACAATATATTATTTTTTTCTTCATTATTTACTGTCTCATCTATTGTCTTTTTTTCTTCCCCTATTTTAGATAATACATTTAATTTTTCTAGTGCTACCTCTAATTTATCTTCTTCTATTGATTTTTTTATGTCTTCAATCATTTTTTTATTATTCGATGTAACTGGAATATTATTTATTATTTCCATTAGTTTATTTTTTCTACTATTATTCTCCATCTCTTACCTCCGCTTCTAACAAATAACCTCTTAATCTATAATCTTCAACTTTTCTACTATCTCTATCATAAGATATCGATATATCTGTTAATATAAGTGTTTTATTATAATCTATTTGTATTTTATTTATATTTTCAAAATTATTTTTTAAATTATATCCATATTGTATATATTCATTAATTTTATTAGAAATATTAACATATATTGTTTGGTTATTTTTAAGGCTTAATTCTAAGTTTCCAAAAACTTCTTCTATAGTTCCTTGACTACTACTATAATTTGATAAATTAATAGCATATAAATTTTTATATTCTGATACATCTATATAATTAACATCTGTATAAGCAGTAAGATACTTAGTCATATTATATTTTTCTACTATATCTAAACCTAATATATTTTTTACTTCTTCTTCTTCATTTTCACTTAATAATTTTCTTATTAATAAATCTCCTTCATCTGTTCCTTGTAAATAGTCATATGCTCCATAAATTTTTTGCTTTTCTTTTTCTGTATATTGAGTTTTCTCTTTAAATATTTTTAAATTATTATATTGACTTATTTGTGATACCTTGTACATATTTATATATGGTACAATTATTGAAATTATTGTAAGTGCTACAAATACTAATATCATCTTTCCAAGTTTTTCGCTTTTTCTTAAATTCATTATTATATAAATAATTTCAAAAATTATAAGCATTACACATAAATATCTATTTTCTGTAATACCATTATCTAGTATTCTTACACCTATTGAATATATTTGCAAGAAAATAAATGGTATAAACAATTTTGGAAGTAACCTATTTATTTTATCTATTAGTGTGTTTTCTTTAAAGTTTGTTGACATTGTCCATATTGGACAACCTAATATAAATAAGGTAGCAAGTATTCTAAATATTTGATTTGATGGCATATCTCTTAAAATAATAATTTTTATTATATACATATAAATTATTGCAAATGCTAATATTACTAATGTTCCTAAAACATATTTTATTACTACTTTTGAAAATTTCGATGTTTTTTCTTCTATGTTATATAAAGAATATAAAACTGCTGGTATATAGTAAATTCCAAGTATTAATACTTCTATTCTTGCAAGTAATGTATAACTACCACCATCTAATATTAAGTAAATAAATATAGCTGTTATAATTGCACTTCCTATTGCAAGTATTCCATATATAATAGTTGTTTTAAATATATTTACAAAAACTGATGTTACGTATTGTTCAAAAGTTTTTGTACTTCGTTTATAATTAAAATATATTGCTAGTGCAAAAAATGATATCATACAGCAAACGAATAACTTTCCAATCCAATTTAGCATGTTTGTAGGTAGTAGGATTTCTATTGCCTCTTGCATTGCAAATATATATGTATATATTGATGCAAAAAATATTGGAAATATATAACCTATTTTCTTTATTTTTTCTTTTGCTAGTGATTCTACTAAGAATGCTCCATTGGCAAATGCCATTCCAAAGAATGTTATATTTCTAAATAAGTTTTCCTTAATAATATCTTCTTCTATGTTTATAACAAATAGTAAAGTTAATATTATTATCGTTATTATTGTTACTGGAAATCTTTCTATAGATTTTCTAAATGTTAAGTACAAGCTTCCTATTTTTTCTTTTAGTTTACTCATATAAATTTTTCCCTTCGTTTATTTTTTTATATCTTTTGCTTGCATTAAAAGTTCGTCAAAATCTGAAATATATTTTTTATCTTGCACGATTCTGTACTTTTCAAATTCTGTTTCAGCATGAAGTTTTGCCATTTCTGCTGATATTTTACCATTATCTTTTAAAATATCGTGATCCCATAATGTTAAAAATCCATTTAATCTTTTTTCCCAATCTTCCATTGTCATAGGAATATGTCTCATAGCTTGCATTTCTGCTAAATCTAAATAAGCCGATACCATTCTTTCTAACTGAGCAATTTCGTTTTCTGATAAATAATTTTTAGCAACAATTACATCATACTTATGTATTTTACTATTTGGTGCTCCTTCCCAAGTAGTTAGTCCCATATTCTCTTTTTTATGATCTGCTCTATTATAAATTATTTCTGCAGCAGTATTACCAGATACTGCATAATGTAATTTATTTTGTACAGAAGTGAAAAATCGAATTGTTGATTTGGCTGTCTTATCATAGTCTATTGAGGTTGCATAAATATCAGTTATTTTTTGATAAAATTTTCTTTCTGACATTCTTATTTCTCTAATACGCTCTAATTGTTCTTCAAAGTATTTTTCTGTTAAAATTGAGCCACCATTTTTTAGTCTTTCATCATCCATTACCCAACCTTTTATTGTGTAATCCTTAACTATTTGGTTTGCCCATTTTCTAAATTGCACTGCTCTTTCATTATCTACTTTAAATCCAATAGCAATTATCATTTGAAGATTATAATGTGCAACATTTCTTGAAACCTCTCTGTTACCTTCTTTTTGAACTATTCGAAAATTTCGAATAGTTGAATCTTCTTCTAATTCATTATCTTCATAAATTTTTTTAATATGATAATTTATTGTGTTTAATTCAATTCCATATAAAGTAGCTAACATTTTTTGTGTAAGCCAAATATTTTCATCTTCATATCTAACTTCTATTGATTCAGGATTATCTCCTATTGCTGCTACATAAGTTAAATATTCTGCTGCACTCGAACGAATAGTTATTTCATTATCTTTTTTTGACATAATAATGTTTTCCTTTCAAATAATATTCTTCTATGGTAAGTTGCGTTAAATCAGAAAAATTTGAGTCATGAAATAGCTAGATTATTTCTTATTGTGTCGTAAATACCTTTCCTCCTCTCAACCCCTCGTATCTAACCATTCAAATTCGCGTACCCTGTCGTTCTTCATTAAAACAGTTATAATATCAAG
>CANRCF010000020.1 GCA_947629045.1 uncultured Clostridia bacterium
ATTTTTTTATAGATAGTTTCTTTCTATCTTTTCTTATTGGTTTCTCAAAGGTTTATTGTTTACTTTTCAATGTGCTTTTTGCTTTTAAAATCTCCAGACGAAGTGTTTCGACTGAAGACATTTTTTATTTTAGCACAGGTAATCTATAAAGTCAACATATTTTTTAAATTTTTTTCAAAATTTTTTGATGTATTTTTTACCAGCTTCTAATCTCTTATATTTCTAAGCTTTCAGCGTTTGTTGTTTTCTTCTTAAATTATAGTATTTTTTTAAAATTTCTTTGTTTATTTTTCTTTCTTAAATTATAGTTTTTTTCAAAAACTTCTTTTTTCTTAATGTGTAAATATTTTAATTATTCAAATCTGTTTGAGTTGTAACTATTGGAGTTATTCCTATAACTACAATTTTACCTTGTATACTATATCCAAAATCTACATTATAATTACTAGTTACATTAATTTGATTTTTTATATTCTCTATCTCTTCTTCATTAATTAATGTTGTTTGAACATCTTTTGTTCCTGAACTGCTTTCTTGTATAATTTTTATTTGTGCTGAAACATCTTCTACATAAGTTGCATTATGATTTTTTACTACATCACATAATGTTTTTGCTTGAGTTCCAGTTATTGTGCCTGCATAATTTATAAATGGAGCATTAAACATTTCAACTGACTGAGCTTCTAATTCATCATTTTCTGATGGCAAACTTTGTAAAGAACTATTTAAATTGTTTACTTCATAAATAATTAAAGTTTCAGTTAAACTTACAGATGGTTCTAGTACATTTGTACTAGACATTGCTAAAACTGCTCCTCCTATTCCATTAGCTAAATTATATATTTGATTTTGGTTTTGTACATCTATATTTAAGTTATTTGCTATTGTTTGTAATAGGTCACCATATTTTTGGCCAATACCTATCATAAATGGTGTTAATTGTTCAATTTGATAATTATTTGTAATAACTGTATTAGTTCCATTTAATTCTTGAATTTCTATTGGTTCTAAAGCTGCCTGCGTTGTTTTTTCATATGTAACATTAATATTAGTATTGCCATTATTTATAGTAATATCACTTGTATTATAAATCGTATTGCTAACAACATTTCCTAAAATATTGTTCATTTCTATTCTAAACTTTTGTCCTTGATTTTCTCCTATAATTCCAATTATATAATTTATTCCTGAATCAATAACTGATTTGCTAATAAATATTTGCGTAGTAATTTCTCCTGAGTTTTCTTGATAGTTCTTAACTGTAATAATTACTTTTTTATTATTCTCAGTATCATTTTCTATGTCTATATTCAAATTAGAATTGTCATCTATAATTTCAACTCTAATTAATTTTCCATTTGCTTCATAAACTGTTATCTTCATGTCGCTTAGATTAGTTTGCTCTATTGAATTTGATAATTGTCTTAACATTTCTGATACATCTATTTGTTCTAATAACTCTGGTGGTAATCCTAATGATAGTATTACATTATTTATAATTTCTAATGTAGTTGCATCTTGTTTTGCTTTATTTAATGTATTTGTTAATATCGTTTTTAAACTTTCCTTTTGAATTGTTAATGAATACCCTTGTGCTTCATAATTTTTATCATTTATATTTATGTTTGTTTTTTGTGTTTTTGTATAATTATCTTTTGTAATAACACTAGTTATAATAGAAGAATATGCATTTATAAGATATGTTTTTTCTTGTTCTGAAAGTGTCATACTATTACTATATCCATTTGTAGAATTAGTAACATCCATTGGTCCAGCAAGACTTGTAGGATCCAATTCTTGATTTTTGTTTGAATTATCTTCATTTAGTGAGATTTTGTCTGGAATTTGCACAACAATTTCTTCTGGTATTCCTATTTTTCTTGCAAAGTCTTTTAGTCCTGAATTCTGGATACCAATATAGTGTTCATATACATTTTCACATTTAACAGCATATATATCTCCACTATTAATATATGAAATTTTTGCTAAGTCTTCTTCTCCGTTTTTTATTGCTAATTCTGAAAAACTTCTTTTAGTGTTAACATCATATTTTGAATTAGTTGTAAGTAAATAATTTTTATTCTCATTTTGTCCTTCTTGTATATTTATAGCCAAATTTCCTACTGATGTATGTGAATTTGCATTTTCAAATTCTTCTTGTTCTATTTTATTATCTGCTTGTAATATAGTGTCTAGATTAGAAATTTGTGATACATATTTAAAAAATAATTGTTCATTTGTCTTAAATATATCTGTAAAGAAATAAAGTCCTGCTACTGAACCTGCTACAGCAATTAGTATTATTAAAACTATTGTTACAATTAAAATTATTTTTTTACTTTTCATTTTTATCCTCTTCGTTTAAAATTTTATTAATATCATAATTAGTATACCATAAATTTCAGTTTGTAAATAGATTTTATACCTTTTATTTTAGATTTTTTACTCTCTATTTTTTATCTTATATATTTTTTATTGTATATCCTTTTAACTTTTATATTCTTTATTTTTATTCATAAGTATTCTTATTAATTTGCTATTTTCTTTGTCTTATAACTTCATACATTATAATTCCAGCAGATACTGAAGCATTTAAGGATGTAATTTTTCCTCTCATTGGTATTTTAACTAAAAAATCACAATTTTCTTTTACTAATCTACTCATTCCAAAGCCTTCACTTCCAATTACAACTGCAAGTGGCATTTTATAGTCCTGTTTTGTATATGTTACTTCTGTATTCATGTCTGTTCCACAAATCCATAAGCCTTGTTCTTTTAAGTAATGTATAGTTTCATTTAAATTGTTTACTCTCGCTATTTTCATATATTCTACTGCACCTGCTGATACTTTACTTACTGTACTATTTACTGATGCTGCCCTTCTTTTGGGAATAATTATTCCGTGCACACCTGCAGTTTCTGCGGTTCTGATGATTGAGCCTAAGTTATGAGGATCTTCTATTCCGTCTAATAATAATATAAATGGCATTTCATTTTTTTGTTTTGCTAGCTCTAAAATGTCTTCTACTTCGCAATAATTGAATGGTGGCACTATTGCAATAACACCTTGATTATTTTGTGTTTGTGCTATTTGATTTAATTTGCTTCTTTCTATTTCAGATATTAATATTTTTCTTTCTTTGGCCATAGCAATTATTTTATGAATAGAACCATGTTTTTCTCCTTTTGCCACTAAAATCTTGTTTATGTCTCTTTCTGCTTCTAATAACTCAATTACTGCATTTCTGCCTTCTACTTGGTCTTGATATTCTTCATTTTCCATTTTTTATTTTTCCCTCTTTACTCTTCATCTAATTTTAATACTGATAAAAATGCTTCTTGTGGAATATCTACATTTCCAACTTGTCTCATTTTCTTTTTACCACGTTTTTGTTTTTCAAGTAACTTTTTCTTTCTTGTTATATCTCCACCATAGCATTTAGCAAGTACATCTTTTCTCATAGCTGATATTGTTTCTCTTGCAATAATTTTTCCACCTATTACTGCTTGCAAAGGTATTACGAATAATTGCCTTGGTATTACTTCTTTTAGTTTTTCTACCATTTTCTTGCCTTTTTCATAACTTTTATCTCTATGTACTATAAATGATAGTGCATCTACACCCTCTCCATTTACCCAAATATCTAATTTTACTAGGTCCGCTCTTTGATAGCCTTTTATTTCGTAATCAAAAGAAGCATACCCTTTTGTTTTAGATTTTAAACTATCAAAGAAGTCGTATATAATTTCATTTAGTGGAAGTTCGTATTGAAGCGTAACCCTATTTGCATCTAAGTATTTCATATCAATATATGTGCCACGTCTATTTTGACAAATTTCCATTATTCCACCGACAAAGTCTTTTGGTGTAATAATTTCAGCTTTTACGATTGGCTCTTCCATATAATTTATTTCATTTGGTGGTGGCATTTCAGATGGGTTATATAGTTCTATTACTTCTCCATTTGTTTTGTGTACTTTATAAATAACTGATGGAGATGTTGTAATTAAGCTTAAATCAAATTCTCTATCTAATCTTTCTTCTATAATTTCTAGATGAAGTAGTCCTAAAAATCCACAACGGAAGCCAGAGCCTAATGCACCTGATGTTTCTGGCTCATATTCTAAGGCTGCATCATTTAGTTTTAACTTCTCAAGTGCTACTTTTAAATTTTCATAATCCCCACCATCTATTGGGTAAATACCACAATATACCATTGGATTAACTTTTTTATATCCTGGAAGTGGTTCTAAAGCTGGATTTTCTGTTAATGTAATTGTGTCACCAACATGTACATCTGATAAGCTTTTAATGCTGGCTGCAATATAACCTACTTCTCCTGCTTTTAACTCATCTGTTTCCTGATATTTTCCTGGCTCAAAATAGCCAACTTCTGTAATTGTAAATACAGCTTTACTAGACATGAACTGCATTTCTTGTCCTGCCTTTACTGTTCCGTCTTTTATTCTTACATATGCTATTGCACCTTTGTAGTTATCATAAATTGAATCAAATATAAGTGCTTTTAATGGTGCATTTTCATCACCTTTTGGTGCTGGAAGGTCTGTAACAATTCTTTCTAAAACTTCTTCTACATTTAAGCCTGATTTTGCAGAAATACATGGTGCGTCCTCAGCTGGTATTCCTATTATATCTTCTATTTCTTTTTTTACTTCGTCAGGTCTTGCATTTGGAAGGTCTATTTTATTTATTACTGGTAATATTTCTAGGTTATTATCTAATGCTAAATATACATTTGCTAATGTTTGTGCCTCTACGCCCTGACTACTATCTACTACTAAAACTGCACCATCACATGCTGCTAAACTTCTTGATACTTCATAATTAAAGTCTACATGGCCTGGGGTATCTATTAAATTAAGTTCATAATCATTTCCATCTTTTGCATGGTATTTCATACGAACTGCTTGTGCTTTTATAGTAATTCCACGTTCTCTTTCAATGTCCATGTTGTCTAGTACTTGACTTTCCATTTCTCTTTTAGAAAGCACACCTGTCATTTCAATTAGTCTATCTGCTAATGTTGACTTTCCATGGTCTATATGTGCAATTATACTAAAATTTCTAATCCTTTGTTTTCTGTCTTGCTCCATGGTTCCTCCTCATATAATTACTTTTTATAGATTTTATCACATTAAATAAATAAAAGCAATTATATAGATTTATTTAAGTATTTAGTTACTGCTCCATATATATAAAAACTTCCTATGATAAATATAGTTCTATCTTCTATAAATACATCTTCTCTGCTTTTAGATGTCTTTATTGTTAAGTTATTTTCTTTTTTTAATTCTTTGTCATGTACTTTTATTAAGTTATTTTTTTCTTTTAATTCTTTATTCTGTACTTTTAACTCTTCATTTTGTACTTTTATTAAATTTAGTGCTTCTTCTAAATCTTTCATATAAAGCTTTTCACTTTTTGTGTATTTTCTTGCAGTTTTGTATAATTCTTCTTTTGACACATACCTTTGGCTGTCATTTCCGCTCGTAAAGATAAATACTACATCTTCATCTTTTACTAATTGTTTAAGCATTGATTCATAGTCCTTACTTTTTAAAATAGATATAATATATGCCTTTTTATTATTTTTATAATACATTTCTATATTACTAATTAAATTTTCTATTGCTGGCTCATTATGTGCTCCATCATAAATAACTAATGGATTTTTACAGACTGTTTCAAATCTTGCTTTATGTACTACTGTTTTTAAACCTTCTCTTACAGCCTCTTCTGAGATATTATATGATTTGCTTTTTAAAATTTCGGCACATTCTATACATATTGTAGCATTATACGTTTGCTTTTTTCCTTTTAAATTTATCACTATTTGTTTATAATTTTTATAATCAAAAGTTTGAAATTCATCATTATATGAGTAGTTTAATATATTTTCTTTTTTAATTAAATGTAGTGTGTTATTTTTTTCTTTGCAAGTATTTTCTATGATTTCATTTATCTTATTCTTTTCATTATCAGTTTGTTCTACAAATATGGTTTCTGAGTTTTCTTTTATTATTCCTGCCTTTTGCTTTGCAATTTCTTCTAAAGTATTTCCTAATGCTTGCATATGGTCATAGCCTATGCTTGTTATTATTGAAACTATTGGATTTACTATATTTGTGCAGTCATATAGTCCTCCAAGTCCTGTTTCTAAAACGACAAAATCGCAATTATTCTTACTAAAATATAATAGTGCCATTGTTGTTTCTAATTCAAATAGTGTTATTTTTCTATCATTTATGCTATTATATTTTCTTATTTTTGGATCTATTATTTCAATTAAGTTTTCTATTTCTTTATCTGTAATATTTTTATTTCCTATACTTATTCTTTCATTGTACTTTATTAAATGTGGACTAATGAATTTTCCTACTTTATAGCCTGCTTTAATAAGTATATTTGTCATCATTTCTGCTGTGCTTCCTTTTCCGTTTGTACCTGCAATATGTATAATTTTTAAATCTTTTTCAGGATGTGAAAGTTCGCTCATAAGGTATTTCATTGCGTTTAAAGTTGGATTTCCTGTTCCGATTAAAGAAATTTGATAGGTATTTTTCTATGTCCAATTTAATATCTCCTTTTATATCTTTCTATATTTTTAATTGTAACTGCTGTTTTATTTTATCATAATAATTTACAAAAAGAAAGTATAAATAAGAACCTTGTTGTTTCACAATAAAAGAGCCTATTTATAATTTTAAATAGACTCTTTTTAGTTTATAATCACATTTGTAATTTTATTTTACTATTTTCTATGATTTCCACTATTTTTTACACTTTTTACTTTTTTCATTCTTAATACTGCTATTATTCCTATTAGAGATACAACCATTAATATAACAAATAATTCTATTGCTATATCTCCTGTTGTTGGTATTCCTAAATTGTTACTGCTTGGCTTTTGAGTTGGTTTTGACTCATTTGTTGGTGTGCCTTGTGGTGCTTCTGTTGGGTTTTCTTCTGGATTTTGTACTTCGTTTTCAGTTGGTTTTACTGTTGGCGTTGGATTTGAAGCTTCTCCCGTTGGTGTAGGTGTTGGTATATTTTCGCTAGTAGTTGGCTCAATTATAATCTGTGATAAACTATCTTCTGGTTTAATATTAATTTCTGTTTCATTATGCCCTACTGATGATATTTTTGTAAATTGCTCATTTGGTATAATAGTAGCTGTTTCTTCATGCTCAATTCCTTTAAATGTAATTGTTCCAACTTTAATTCCTTCTAGCTTTCCAGCATCATTTAACTCTTTTGTTCCAACATAATATATATTTAATTGTTCTACAACTGTATGCCCTTCTTCTTTTTCTTTGTCAGCCCATGTTGTTTTCATTAATTTACTATATGCTTCTTCTTGTAATTCTGAATTAAATTCAAAAGTTATAGCTGAATTTTTGTCTTCTAAATCCATTTGTATATCTAAACCTATTTGAAATGATGCAACACTTGCTCCTGGTATTACTTCTTCTGTTCCGTCTACTATAGTAGTATCTGCTAATTCAAGATATACATCTATTTTATCGTTTGCAGTACGTTTTAATCTTACAAATGTTCTTTCACCAGTTGGAGAATATGTATCTTCATATTCTCCATTATTATTTGTTTCAGAGACATTAGCTTTTGCAAAGCTTGCAATTGCTATTAGAAGGACTGCTATAATGATAGGTATAATTATTATTAGACTATTCCTTTTCATAGTTGTTCTCCTTTCTATTTAACTTTTCCATCACTTGTTATTGTTATGTTAGGTAATTTACTGCTTATTGGTATACGGTAAGTATCACTTGTTAATCTTTCTCCTTCAAGTGTTTCTGCGTCATCTACACGATATAGTTCTGCTCTTACTGATTTTCCTTCTACTTCTTTTAAGAATTCTTCATACATTGGATTTGTTGTAAGTGTGCCTTCTTCTGCACTATCTACTTGATTTCCTTCTTCATCCATATAAATTTCTTTTTCTAACCAGTAAATCCATATTCCGCCTGTAACATCTGTAAGCTTTGCATCTTTTGGAAGTGGGTCTGCATAGAAGGTTTGACCTGCACCTGTTAATAAGTTGTTGTTTGCATCCCATAACTTTAATGCGTTATATGCTGGGTTTCCTTTATATGTTCCTGTAAATACTATAGAGCCTTTTGGAATTGTAACTTCTCTTCCTGTATTATCACTTGTTCCTAGTGTTACTGTATCTGTTAAAATTCCATATCCGCTATAAGTTCCGTCTTCTGTTTTTATGAAGTCTACATTATCTCCTGTTGGACCAATTAAGTCAATTTCAGCTATTGAAACTTCTTTTTCGTCTATTTCAAATTTTACAAATGTTGCATCATAAATTTCTAGTTTGTCTCCTGCTCCAAAGTATACTGTTTTTGTATTTTCATTATTACTGCTAAATAGTGCTTTAATAGCTGAAGTTTCTACTTTCTTTACCTCTGTCCAAGAGTCTCCATCTTTACTTACAGAAACTGTGTAATTTTTAAGTTCTTTTCCTGATGTTGAAGTGTATTTAAATCCTACTAATTTTTTAGTTTCTTCTAGTTCTATTATAATTTGTGCTTTAGTTTCTGTAGTTGTTCCTATATAGTCTTTTGAGTAATTACCATCTACTAGTTCTGAATCTACCTTTACTAACACTGGTTCAGTCATATCATAGTCTTTTGAGTCTCTATCAACTTTTTTAGCATCTTCAGTTGAAGTAAGATTTGTAGTAACTACCCAATCTTCTTTTCCACCAATTGTTCCATCATTTTCTACTTTAATTGGATCTAATACATACTCTGCTGTTTTATTTAGGTATTTATCATAAGCTTTAACTTTATAAGTAAATACTCTATTATTTATTGTTTCAATAGTGTCTATATATGTTATTTCTCCTGATGCACTACTTCCTTCTTGGTTGTCATCTACTGTAACAAATGCTACTGGAACTGTAATTTCTTGGTCATTGTCCATATAAGTTCTTGTAATTTCATAACCAAGTAATGCACCGTTTACTTTATTTGTAGTTTTCATTGTTAATTTTACTTGATTTGTGTTAACTGCTTTTCCATCTACATTTGTTTGTACTATTTCTCTTGTAGCAGTTACTTTTGCATTTTCAGTCATTCTAGTATTTCCTGCTAATTCATAAGCTCTTGCTTCATCATTTATAAAGTAAATTGCTCTTGTTTCTTTTTCCCATTGTGATGCATATTCTATGGTTTCTTCATTTGGTGTCATTCCCCATTTTGTAAAAAATTCTAGTAAGTTCTTTTTAGCTGCTGCACAGCTTAATCTTATTAAGTTATCGTCTTTGCTATCACATAGTTTTAATGCTATTCCTTTATCTCCTTCAGCTTTTGGTGCTGATGCTGGGTCACGAGCGTATGAGTCCATTCTTGCAAATAATAAGTTCTTTTGTTGCTCTGTATAATTTGTATATGTTTTAAAGTTATAGCCATCTTTATCATATGCCAAGTGTAATTGCCAATATAAACCTAATTGTGTAAATACGTTTTGTGCTTTGCCAGTTTTACCTGACATTACTTTTTTATAAACTTCTCTATACTCAAATCTTACAGATTCGTTTGTATCTTTTGCTTGTGATAATACTGAGAAGTAGTTGTTTGTGACTTCTCCATGAACATAGGCTGATTCGTTTATAATGTGTCCTATTTCATGTGAAATTCCCCATCCAAAGTAGTTTCCTTCTACATATTTACCATCTTTGCCTACTGTTTCAGTTTTTATTGGATTTCCTTTTGATAATGTAGGAACATCTCCCCAGTCAATACCAATGTGTAATCCACCTGCATACATTGCTGCTCCACCAAACATTTGATGATAACGAATATTTAATCTGCTTGATGGATAAGTATTTTTCGTTCTTTCAGTAGTATCTTTGTTTAATCCTTTATGCTGATAGAATAGGTCTACCATATCCTCCATAGCTTCTAATGAGTTATATAATCTTTGTGCTTTTTCATCTAAGCTTCCTTCGCCTAAACCTGTTAATATTTGTTTAGATGATACAGAATACATCATTTGGTCTAGTACGATTTCTGTTGCACCTAATATACAATTTTTCTCATTATAGTCATAGTTAAATTGTTTTGCTCCTGTAGCACGATGTGCATTATGAGCACTTTCAAGATTTGAAACTGTAGTTTCTAGTTTTTGTACATATTCTTTTACTGCTTCTAATCTTTTTGCTTCAGTTTTTTCTACTTTGGTTAAATCAAGTACTGGTATGTATTCTCCACCAACTACTCTTACTCCATATATTTCACTTGGATCGTTTCCTGTGTATTCTATATATAGAGAGCCTCCGCTTTCTTTGTCTTGACTATCTATTTTTGGTATTGTAATTTCATTCATACCAACTTTTAATTTTGTTTTAGCTGTTGCATACCAAGCTGCTGCTTCTGGGTAATATTGTGTTGCAATTAAGTTTAAGTTTGTAGTATCTCCGCTCTTTTTAGCTGGATTTCCTACAAATACTTTTATTACTTCTGTGCTATGTGCAACAATTCCTAATGGTTGCCATGCATTTAATCCGCTACTGAATGTTATATGTCCGTCTTTTGCTTTAGTAACTGATGTATCTATTTTTATAACATCTTTTAAGTTTTCTGTTTCATAAATTAATTTTGCTAAATCAAGCTCTTTTTGAAGACTATCTTTTTCTGGATGATATTCATTGCTTGCTTCATCCTTTGTATTTAATCTTGTTTGTAAATCTTCAAAATCTTTTTCTGTTACTGTGTCTTTTAATGTAGTATGCATTTGATCTGCATATAAATTATAAATATCGTCTTCTAATGAATCATATTCATAAAAACGCATTTCTGCAATTGTTATTTTATTTATATAGCCATAAATTCTAGTTAAAGCAATTTGAACGGTATCTGTTTCAATTGGCTTATCTAATTTAATTACAGTATAGTCTCTACCATTTTCTCCGGTTTTTGTAACAACTTGTGATGGTGTTATTGGCCCTACTGTTGCTCCAGTTTCTTTATCTTTATACCAAATTTTTGCATCTCTAATGTGGTCTAGATTTTCTATTTGTGCCATTGTAAAGTAGTTCATTTTATACACTTTGTCGAAGGTTATTTCTACACCTTTTGTGTTATAATCGTAATAATGACCACCAAAATCCCAATCGTCTACTTGTAGATATGATGTATAACTATTATCTACAACTCCTTTTGCTGAATATTTTCCTTTTGATATTTCTATTTGTTTTCCGTCGCTATCTGTATCTAATGGACTTTCTACCATATAACCCATAGATTTCTTAACTGCACTTTCAATATGTGAAGTAAGTTCTCCCTCTGCATTTGGTGTGTTAATTAATTTATAACTTGGTAATATTGCAGGCTGTATGTTTACTGTTTCTACATCTGAGATATTTGATTTATCGCTTTCACCAATTTTATTTACACCAATAATATATACTTGATATCTTTGGCTATCTTCTAATCCTGTAATTGTAAATGAAGGTTCTTTTAATATTTGACCTTTTGTAGCTTCTATGTATTCTCCTTCATTGTATTTTCTATAAAATACTTTATATGAATCTGTTGCATTCATCTTTTTCCATGATGCTTTAATTTCTCTTATTCCACCTTTTAATGTTACATTATCAGGCTTATCTGGTTTTTTTACTGCATCTACCACTACTTTTACAGCATCACTATAACCACTTCTCCACTCACCATTTACTGATTGAACTGCTACATAATAGTCGCAAGGAATATTATCTTTAACAGCTCCAAAGAAGTCGCTTATTGTAATAGAATTTCCGTCAATAGCGTACTCTTTTGTTTCTTCTTTATTTTTTACTGTTGCTGTAATTCTTACCTCATAACCTGTTACATTTTGCATATTATCCCATGTAACTGTAAAGCTTTCACCAAATGATTCCCATTTAATGTTTGTTGGAATGCTTAAATCTGGTGCAGGTATTCTATCTACATTACCATTTAAGAATTCTACCTTAGCTATATCTGCGAATTTGTTACTCTTTGTTGCTGTAACTTTGATTGTTATTTTCTTTACTGCTACTTTATTTCCTAAATCAACTGAAATTGTGCCATCTGGCTCAATTACAGCTACTGGATTTGATATTGTATTATAAGCAACTGTTTTAAAAGCTACTGCTGAAGTATTTTTTACTTCTACATCTACTTTTTGACCATCTACTGTTTCAACTGTAATTATAGCAGCTTCAATATTATTTTCTACATTTGAAGATGGTGCTATTGTAATTTCTTTAGTTTCAACCTTTACATTTTCGCCTAAATCAATAGAAATCTCTACTGGATTATCTTTAGATATATCGGTCTCTTTGTTTTTTGGCTCTAATGTAATATATTTGTCGTTGTTTTCTAATATATCTTTGACTTTTCCATGTTCTTCATTTATTATAGTTGCTTCGTTTTCTTCTACTGTTGCTTCTGTAATATCTACACTTTCTATAATAACGCCTTTAATTGCTTCTTTATTTTTATTGATAGAAATATATGATAAATCTATGATGTCAATTTTTCCATCACCATTTAAATCATATTTTGAGTTATATGTACTTGAAGCTTTTGAATATTTTTCTATAGCTTTAATCATTGCTTCTTCATCATTATTTTTTGATGCGACGCTTTCTAAAGCTTTTCCATTTGAATCATAGCCTAATACTTTTTCATCGCCAGTAATATCTCCAACTGCTACAACGCCAATTTGTTCTTTTCTCAAAACATCTAATTTGTCTTCATTATAGCCATTTGTAAGAGATAGCTCTGAAATTGTATCTGCTTTTACTTCTATGCTTCTAGTAAATTTAGCATAACCTGCTCTTGTTATTTCTACTGTATATTCTCCTACTGGAACATCATTAAAAGTATAGTATACTTTTGTTTCGTCTTCCCTTTCTCTAAATCCTCTATAAAATTCAGGCTTTATTCCTGATTGCTCTCCATTTTTATTTCTTAAAGTTACTGTAAATATTGATTGATCTGAATCTTCTTGTTTTGCTTGTGGTAACCTTAAATCTAAACTAATAAAAATTTTTCCAGATTCTAGTTCACTTGCTATTCTTGTAGTAGCATCTGAAATAGTTTTTAGATTTTTTGGTTCTTTTGAAGTTTCTTTTGTTTCTAAACTTTCTTCAGTTTTTGAAGTTTCTTCTTTTTCAGGCTCTTCAATATTATTTTCAGAACCTTCATTTGTATTTGTAATTTCGTCATTTTCTTTGCTTACTTGCTCATCATTATTAACTTCTTCATTTATTTGTGAATTTGATGCTACATCAATAACGCTACTTGCTAGCACTGATACATTTCCCATAAGCATTGTTAGTATGATGCTTATTACAATTACAAATTTTAGTGACTTTCTCATAACTTTTCCCCCTTTATCTGTGCTTTCGATTATTATATCAATAATATAATTTTTTGCAAGATATTTTTGTGTAAAATGTTAAGTTTTTAACACTATTTAACTATTCTTTTTCTCTTTTATTTTTATACTTTATGGCAATTTATAAAATAGCATCTTACTATAAATTAATCCATTATTTCGATTTCTATTTTTTTATCTACTTTTACTTTTGCATATCCTCCTATAGGAAATGTAAAAAGCTGTAATATCAGAAAAACCACAAATAATTTTAGGATTCTCTTTTATTAAGTTATAATCAATATAATCTAATATTTGGTTTACATTGTAACCACCTATTACTGTTAAAATAGCTTTTACATTTTTATCTTTAAAAGCTTCATGTAAATCTTCTATTCTATCTTCTATACTAGCACATTTATAATCTTCTCCTATTGAATTTAGTACATTTTTTCCAAATGTTACTTTAAAGCCTATATTCTCTAATCTTGCTTTTGCGCTTTCTATAACATCATTATTTATTATACACATACTTCTAGACGGAGCAATAACTCTTATTTCATCACCTATATTTAATTTTCTTGGAACAATCTTATTCATATATTTTCTTCCTTTTATATTTTCATGAAGGTTAATTCCTATATATTTATTTCTTTAATTCTAAAACAGATACACATTCCACATGGCTCGTAAAGCAAAACATATCTACAGGCTGTATTTTTTTAAGACTATATTTTTCTTCTAAAATTTTTAAATCTCTTACCATAGTTGCAGGATTGCAACTAATATATATTAGTCTTTTAGGTTCAACTTTTAAAATATTTGAAATAGTAGTATTATCTAGTCCTCTTCTTGGTGGATCTACTAATATAACATCTGGCTTGCCACTTTTTTCTAAAACAGTTCCTAAAACGTTTTCTACATCTCCACATAAAAATTCTATATTTTCTATATTATTTAATCTTGCATTTTCTTTTGCATCTTTGATGGCATCTTCTACAATTTCTATTCCATAAACTTTTTTTGCTTTGCTAGATGCAAAAATTCCAATAGTTCCAATTCCACAATATAAATCTAATACAGTTTCATTCCCTTGTAAGTTTGCAAATTCTATTGCTTTATTATAAAGCACCTCTGTTTGAACTGGGTTTGTTTGATAAAATGACATTGGAGATATTTTAAAAGTATAATCTCCCAATTTATCATATATATAGCCATCCCCATATAATGTTATATTTTTGTTTCCTAGTATTACATTTGTATCTTTGCTGTTTATATTTTTAACTATTGTCTTTAATTCATATTGTTCTAATTTCTGATTAGTTTTAAATTCTTTTTTTATTTCTTCTACAAGTTCTTTTTCCTTTGGTAAATTTTCTCCGTTATTTACTATTATGCACATAACCTCTTTTGTTTTAAAACCTATTCTTACAATAATATGCCTAATATATCCGCTTCTTAGTAGTTTCATTATATACTTCAATTTTATTTTTCTTGATAAAATCTAAAATAGTTTTTGCTATTATTTGAGATTCTACAGTTTGAATATAGCAATTTTCCATTGGTATAATTTCGTGTGTTCTTTGTGCAAAAATTCCTATAATGCTGTTTCCATTTTTGTCTATTCCAACAGGATATTGTGCTTTATTACGATAATGCATAGGATTTTGCATACCTATTGTTTTTTCTACTTCTATTTTTTCTTCTAATGTTTTATTTACTAGATTTTGAACTGTTTGCCTTTTCATTTCTAATGTAGTTTCATATTGAATGTGCCTTAAACTGCAACCTCCACATCTTTTATATGTACTACAATCTGGCTCTTTTCTTGAACTTACTTTTTCTATAATTTCTATAATTTTTCCAAATGCATGTGAAGAAGTTACTTTTACAATAAGAATTTTACATTTTTCTCCTTTTATTGCACCTAGAACGAATATAGTATAGCCTTCAATTTTTGCTATTCCTTCTCCTTCAAAACCATTATCAATTATTTCTACTATATATTCTTTATTTTTTTCTACCGGTATTTTATTTTCCATACTTTTCTCATTTCTTTTTATAATAATTATTTTATATTTTTATATTATTTATGCTTTCATAATTTATCATTACTAACATTTCAATATATTTGATTAATAATTATATATATTGTTTTATTGCATCATATAGTTTACTTGTTGGAAGCCCTATAACAGAATGATAATTTCCATTTATTTTTGAAATAAATACTGCAAATTCATCTTGTATAGAGTAAGCTCCTGCCTTGTCCATTGGCTTTCCTGTGTCAATCCATTTTTTTATTTCTTCATCTGTTATATCTTTTACTTCTATTTGTGTTACTTCATAATCAACATATTCTGTTACTTTTCCATTTTCTTCTTTTATTACACATAAGCTTGTTATTACTTCATGTGTGTCTGCTCTTAGTTCAGTAATAAATTGAAAAGCTTCTTCTTCGTCTTTTGGTTTTCCATATATCTTTCCGTTTTTTACAACTATTGTATCTGAGCCTATTACTAAACGTTCACCTTGTGTTTTGTCAAATACAGCTTTTGCTTTTTGATATGCTAATTTTTTTGATTGCTCTTCTATGCTTAGACCATCTTCTATGGTTTCATCTGCATTGCTTACTATTATTTCAAAGTTTTTGACTCCCATTAATTCTAATAATTCTTTTCTTCTTGGAGATTTTGAGGCTAATATTATTCTCATTTTTATTTACAATTCCTTTCTCTTCTTTAATTCATTTATATAAGTTTTTTGAGTTTCTATAAATAGATTTTTATTTTCTAATAACTCTCTAATTTCTTTTAAGAAATTTTCATATTCTTCATCTTTAAAGAAAAACTTAGCATATCCATTTTCTCCAAATTTCATTTTAAGATGTTTATATGCTCTTTCAAATAGCTCCTCATCAGAAGAATTAGGTTCAAGTTTTTTACCATAAGTATAACTTCTCCTTAAACAAGCTTCCACAGTATTATTTCTATCAGCTGTTGAAACTATTTTACCATAAATACTTCTAGGTTCATGGTCAGAAGATGCTCTATGGTCTTCAATAGCTTCTTTAATAATTTTTAATTCTTCATTTTGAAAGAATCTCTTTAAGTTTTCATCTTTTGACATTATTTCTCCTGAGATGATTTCATGTCTTTTAGGGTCTATATAATGCCCAATATCATGATAAGCTGCAATAGTATATACCATATCATAATTTATATTTGGTATAGTATCAGCAAATTTAAAGCTTCTATTAATTACATATTTTATATGTTCAATATTATGTGCTGGCTCGTTTTTTGAATACATTGGAAATATATTTTTTTCAATATATTCTTTTAAATCATTATTTATTTTCATGTTTTATATTTTCCTTTTATTTCTTCTATATTTTAATTTTGTTTAAATTATTCTAGCATAAAATGTTATAAATGTCTATTATACTAATTTTTTATATTTTATAAGATTTTTAAGATTTTATACAGTATTTTTCGTATTTTCTTCCTAATGTTATTGTACTTTCATTTTGTAGGCATCTAATTGGCAATAAGTACATAGACATATCCTCAGTAACAATAAATAATAGGTCTACTTTTGTTTTTACTACTGTTTTATAGGTTTTTCCACAACTACCACCACAGCTTTTAAGTGCAAGTTGATAATTTCCATATTTCGTTTTACAGCCGGTTGCCTTGACTTGAACACTTTTAAAAATATTATCTTTTTCTATAATTAGGTCATAGTCTTGTGTATCATTTAATGGAATAGATACTGTATAACCATTTGTTGAAAAATATGCTATTGCTATTCCTAATCCAGAATTTCCTTTTTCTTTATTAGTTGTAAATTTCATATTTTTCTCCTTTTATGAACTTATGTTCGCTATTTAATGTACTTTTAAAGCAAGCTTTATTGCTTGCTTTTTGGTGCCTTAGCAAGGGACGTATGCGAAAAACATTACTTGCAGAAGCACCTTATTATCCGTTTCAAAATTAGTTATAGCAATAGATTACGAGATTTGTATATACAAATGTCATTTTTTTGCTATTAACTATGTTTTTAATTTAACATAAATTTTAAAATTTTGCAATAAATTTCAATTGATTTGTTGAAATCTATTTTAAATTGTTATATAATCAATATACTTTTTATTCTAAAAATACTTTTTCAAAGGAGATTTTAATCTATGAATGATTTTTTTAATTCTTTAGGAAATACTTTACGAGATTCTTTATGTGATTTAGATCTTTCTATTCATGATAAAATAAAAAATACTGCAATAGATAATTTTATACATGAACTTAAAGACTACTTATTTAAATCAGATTCTATTTACAAACTTTCTAAATTACCGAAAGATAAATTATTAGACATTAACGAAATTGAAGCAAAATACATACAATGCTATCTTAATCATGAAGAATATAATATTCCAAAAGAAATGGTTTATAAGCCTGATTTAATAGGTTTAGTTAATGATGGATGGACTTCATTGCAATTACAAAATGATGGTTTATATCATGTTATCAAATTTGATAAGTTAACTGGTAATCCTATTAATAACACTTAACAAAAAAAGAAAGCATATAAATACTTTCTTTTAAAAATTATTGCTTGCTTTCTTCCAGTTCCATCTAAATTATATTCTATACAGTTAATTTTTATTGTAGTTCCATCACTTGTAACCCAAATTGTTCCATCTTGGTCTGTTCTATATGTTTCTATATCATTATTTTTTAATCTTTCAATTATTTCGGCTTTAGGGAAATCATGTGCATTAGTATTTCCAACTGAAATTATTGCATATTTAGGACTAATTTTATCTAAAAATTCTTGACTTGTACTGCTATCCGAACCATGATGTGCAACTTTTAGTATATCTACTTTATTCCACTCTATTTGTTTTTCTATTTTTGTTGTTGCATCTCCCATAAATAGATATTTAGTTTTTCCATAATCTATTTCGGTAACTATAGAAGAATCATTTAAATCATTTCCATCATTAATATTTAAAACTTTCCACTTGGCATTTCCTAAGGAATATTCCGTGTCATTTGAGGCTTTTATAGTAGTATCTACATTTATATTTTTTTCATCAATAGTCGATATTAATTTTTTATATGTTTGTGTTTTATTAGAATTTCCTGGCATATATAATACACCAATTTCTAATTCTTCTAATATTTTATAAGCACCACCTATATGATCTTCGTCAAAATGCGTTAGTATAAAATAATCAATTTTCTTTACGTTTTGTGCCTTTAGGAACTCTACAATATAATACCCATCTTGATCATTTCCACTATCTATTAGCATATTATATCCATTTATTGTTATAAAAGTACTATCTCCTTGACCTACATTTAAATAAAATATGTTTAATTCATCTTTATTAATATTTAAATCAGCATATTTAGGACTATTTGTTTCGGTACTTGTATTATTGTTTTGTATTATAACTGCAATAATAATTATGACAAAAAATATTAAAAATACTAATATTTGACTTACTACTTTTTTCTTATTCACTTTATTCTCCTACTATATATCTTTTCTTACTATTATAATATTATTTTATTTTTGTTTTGAAAATTGCAACATAATGTTGCAATTTTCAATTTATTATATACTTTTGATTTCTACTTTTCGGTTTTTCTGGTATGGTCATCTTGATTTTTTCTTGTTCTAATAATGGATTCAAATAATTATATATAAATGTTGGTCTATGTTTTAGACCAATATATTCCATTATCTCTTTTACACTTCTAGGTACTTTACAAAATTCTAAAATCAATTCTATTTTTTCTTCTTTCTTGTTCGGTTTATCTTGTTCGGTTATCTTGTTCGGTTTGTCTTGTTCGGTTTGTCCTAAATATTTCAAAACTTCTTTATCAAAATAAAAATTAATCCTTAAAAAATTTGGTAAAAATTCAAAAATTGATTTATCATAAACACTCATTATTCTTTCCATACCAGAGCCTAATTGTTCCACTAAATCTACATCTTTAAATACTCTCATTAATTCTTTATTTCTAGGTGCTGACACAGCATTGAAAAAATCTTCTTTTGTAATTTCTTGTGGTAAGCCACCATAAGAAGTTATTGTAAATCTATCTGAAAATATTTCAAAAACAGGTGGGATTCCACTTGAATTTTTATTATGGAAAGAAAAAATAAAAAAACAAAATCAGTGGGAAATGGCGAAGGAACACTTTATTATAGTGAAAAATTAAAGTGTTGGATGTTTCAATATTATGATACAAACGGAAAAAGACAGACAATGAAGCAGAGAAAAAAAGAAAATACAAAAGACTTTAAGGCTAGAGTTACAGAAGTAAAAATAGTTTGAATAATGGAACTTATATCCCCAAAAATAGTATAACTGTATATCAACTTGGCTTAGAGATAGCAGAAAACAAATTTAAAAGAAATAAAATAAGTGAAGCTAGTTATAGTAGAGAAATTCAAACTTTAAATCATGTAAAAAATAGTAATATAAAAGATATTCAAATACAAAAAATTACTTCTAAACAATTACAAAACTTTATTGACAATAAAAAAATATATGCTAACTCATATATTGATAAAATATTTGAAATGTTAGGAAGAATTTTTAAAGAAGCTGTAAAGCAAGACTATATATTAAAAAATCCTATGCTTAATGTAGAAAAGCCAAAATCTGATAAACTAGACGAAAAAATAGAAGCATTTACAATAGACGAACAAACTGCTTTTTCCAATATATTAAGTAAAGATAAACAATATAAAAATATATTTACTATTGCTTTATATACAGGTATGCGTATGGGCGAAATTTTAGCTTTACAAAAAGATGATATAAATTTTAAAGAAGGACTTATAAATATAAAACGAAGTCTTACTAAAAATACAACAGGAAAGACAAAACTAGGAGATACAACCAAAACTTATAATTCAACTCGAACTATACCTATAACACCATTATTTGAAGGAGCATTAAAAAATGCAATATCAAATATGACATTAAATGTAAAAGGGCTTATATTTATACAACCTAATGGCGAATTATATTCTGTTTCAAACATGAATAGTAGGTTTAAAAGACTTTGTACTAATGCAGGCTTAGCAGTTGTTCCTTATACAATAAAAAGACGGGAAAAAACATATACACTCTAAAACAAGCACTTATAATCAACACATGTTAAGACATACTTACGCAACTCGTTGTATTGAAAGTGGGATGCCTGCGGAAGTTTTACAAAAATTGCTAGGACATAAAGATATACAAACAACAATAAATACTTATACAACTATTTTTGATAAATTCAAAAAAGAACAAGTCGACAAATACGTTGAATATATGCAAAATATAAAATAAAAATTCTCTACTGCATCATTACTGCATCAAAATTTAAAAATAAAGCTCTGTAAAATATTGATTTTTCAATACTTACAGAGTTTTGCACATCTGGTGCCAACGACGTAGATATTTACAACTCGTCATTGGCTCTCTTGACGATTGATACAAATATCAATCAATTTATTAAAGTATATCATAATTTATATAAATTGCAATAGTATAAATATAATATTTTTCAAAAATTTGTTCTGTTCGCTTGTATTTTATTTAATAATGTTGTATATTGGTAAACATAGGAAATGATGATAAGCAGATGTGGTTTTGCCACCAA
>CANRCF010000021.1 GCA_947629045.1 uncultured Clostridia bacterium
CTAGGTTCTTTTGTTATCTCGTAACCATTGGTATTACTGGTTTGTATAGGATTGCGGTTATAATATCTCATCTCCTCTGAGAAAATACAACCGGCAGTATTTTTGCATATAAAGACCAATCTCTCTTGCTTTTGATTGTCCCTCTCTAAAACCTACTCTAAAATCTCTATATAAAAAATCCAAACCATATTTTTTAGCAATTTCTTCTGCTATTTTCTTTAATTCATCATGCTTTTGATATGGACTTACTAATAAAGTAGTAGTAATTGTATCATATCCATGTTCTTTTGCATATTTTGCTGTTTGCTCTAAACGAACCAAATAACAATAATCTGTGCATCTTGTTTCTAAATTTCCTATTACATTTTTGCAAAAGTTTTTTAAACCATAATCTTCTTCAAAAATAGCATTTACATTTATAGAAGCTGTGTATTCTTTTAAACAATCTCGTCTTGCTTTATATTCTGTGTATGGATGTATATTTGGATTGTACCAATATACTGTTGGCTCTATTCCTTCGCTTCTTAAACTATCTATGCAGTACACACTACAAGGTGCACAACATGTATGCATTAAAAGTTTCATTTTTTCACTTCTTTCTAATTTTAAAATTAATAATTTTATTAGTTTTATATTTTGCCTTTTAAAAATTTTATTCTTTAATAATCAGTCTATCTAATATATTATTATAATGCTTTAAAATCTAAAATAAATAAATGGGTTATAGCTTGAGCTTAGTAATAAGCAAATGCATATAACAAAAATTCCATAAGTACATATATTTAATGCTAATTTAAATGGTGTTTTTTCCTTAAATTTATCTGAAATAATCCTAAATATCGGCATACTTGCTAATATAGCTATAATTAAATATGGTAAAGCTGAAAAAATGTCAAAATTTAAAATTATTTGCTCAAATAAATCTCCACCTTCAAATACAAACATTTTCTTTAATACTAATGCCATTTGAGAGAAGTCTTCTACTCTAAAAATCACCCAGCCAATTACCACTATGAACAATGTATAGATATGTCCAATGATTTTTGGCAATTTTTCTAAAAGCTTTCCTAAAAATAGTTTCTCAATAATAAGTAATATTCCATAATATAATCCCCATAATACAAAGTTCCAAGATGCTCCATGCCATAGTCCTGTAAGTAACCATACTACTAATATATTCCTAATCCATTTTATTTTGTTTACTCTATTTCCGCCTAGTGGAATATATATATAATCTCTAAACCATGTTGATAATGATATATGCCATCTTCTCCAAAAATCTGTTATACTTTTTGCTATATATGGATAATTGAAGTTTTCTAAGAAATTAAGGCCAAATACTTTTCCAAGTCCTATTGCCATATCTGAGTATCCACTAAAATCAAAATATATTTGGAAGGTATATGAAATTGCTGCAAGCCACATTGCTAATGTGCCAAATGATGCTATATCTCCATTATAAATTGTGTCTGCAATAATTGCCATATTGTTTGCTATTATTACTTTTTTACCCAATCCTATTATAAATCTTTTTAAACCATCTATAACTTTTGTAATTGTTTCTTTTCTATTTTCTAGTTCATCTGCTATTGTTTCATATCTTACTATTGGTCCTGCAATTAGTTGTGGAAATAGTGCTATATATGTGCCTAAATTTATTATATTTTTTTGTACTTTTACTTTTTTGTTATATACGTCTATTACATATGATAAAATTTGAAATGTATAAAAGCTAATTCCTATTGGTAACCCTATATTTAGTGAAGGAATTGATAACTTAAATACTGTATTTATATTTTCTATTAAAAAGTCACCATATTTGAAAAATCCTATTATTAGTATGTTTATGATAACTGCTATAATTAGAAATAGCTTTTTCTTTTTACTCTTATCTATAATCAAAGCTAAAAAGTAGTTTGCCAATATAGAAAATAGCATTAATAATACATAAACTGGCTCTCCCCATGCATAAAATACCAAAGAAAATATAAATAATATCACGTTTCTATATGTACGATTTTTTATTATAAAATATGTAAATATAACTAATGGTAAAAATATGAATAAAAATACAAAGCTACTAAATACCATTTTTACTAAAATTCCTTTCTTTTTACTTTAATATAAATTTTCCATTTGTAATATGATCTATGCTTAACATTACTAATACTTTTGTAATATTATTTTTCTTACAGTAAGCCTCTGGGTCAAAATCTTTTTCAAATGTGTTTTTGTAATGTCTTAAATCAATTACATAAGTTTTATTAAAATGACTCGCTATTAGGTTATTATTTGCATTTGAATATGATGGTGCAATAATTAATAAATTTTCTTTTTCTGGTTGGTCATATTCGTAAATTACTTCTGCATAATCTCCACCATAATATGCCCCATAATGATTATAGCCTTCTTCTCTAGAATATTTATTATTTTCATATAGATAATGATTATCATATCTTGCATAACTTCCATTTATTCTAGTATTATAATGTGGTAAATCAAATTCGTATACTGTGAATTTTTCTTTATTTTTATATACAGATGTAGTTCTTGCATTTGAGCCATAATAGTAAACATCATATGTTACTGTATCTTTAGGCTCTATTAACTCATCTTCTGGAAGCATCATACTAATTATATCTCTATAACCTTGATATGATCCTTTGTAATTCCAATGGTGGTCTGTTTCATAAAAATAATCTTTATATTGTTCATAACTGCTTACTTTTAATCCAGTAACTCCTTTAAAATCAAGTACACTTCTAATGTAAGTTATAAATTCATTTTCTGTTTCATCTACAGTATTAAAATCGATACTTTTACTAGTATTTACCAAATAAAAGTAACTGTCCATACCCGAAAAATATTTATTGTATCCTTTTGCCCATTTATCAATTAATTCTTTATTTTTTTCTAAATTCTTACTTTTAAATACCATATAGTTAGAATTTCCATAATAATATACACCACCTGAAATTGGTATATACTTTATGTTTCTAACCTCTTTTGTTTTTTCTTCCACATTTTCTTCTATATTATCTTGTGCTAAAACTTCTTCACTTTTTTCATTTTCTCCATAGTTGTATACTTCCATTAATGCTTTTTGCACACTGCTTACTGTTTCTGCTTCACCTCTAGTCATTTCCTTTTTAATTTTTTCTCCAAATATCATTTGGTCTGTCATAGCATCTTCTAGTTTTGTTTGATAATCTCCTGAAAAGAATTCACTGAGTTTAAAAGCAGGCAATTTATTTAAAGCTCTATTTTCTGCAATTGACGTACTTTTTTGTCCTCTTATAAGAAGTGCAACATAGAAAGAAATAATAGTAAGAAAAATGACTAATATAAAACCTAAATCTAGTAATGCATTTGCTTTATTAAATTTTCTTTTATTTTTCACTTTCATGTGCTTGCTCATTGTTTCTCTCCTTTTTTATTTCATATTTGTGCTTCATATGGCACACCTATGTGGCTATATGCTGCTGGCATTGCAATTCTTCCTCTAACAGTTCTTGCAATAAAACCAATTTGAATTAGGTATGGCTCATACACATCTTCTACTGTTTCTACTTCTTCACCAATAGTTGTTGCAATAGTGTCAATTCCAACTGGCCTACCTTGATATTTAATAATCATAGTTTCTAATATTTTTCTATCTATGTCATCTAGCCCCATTTCATCTATTTCAAGCTTTCTAAGAGCTGTTTTTGTAATTTTTAAATTTATATTTCCATCACCTAAAACTGCGGCATAATCTCTAACTCTTTTTAATAATCTATTTGCTATTCTAGGTGTTCCTCTAGAGCGTCTTGCAATTTCCATGCTTGATTCTTCGTCTATATCTATTTCTAAGATTTTTGCAGACCTTTTAACAATTGTTGATAAATCCTTTGGCTCATATAATTCTAAATGATGAATTATTCCAAAACGATCTCTTAATGGTGTTGCTAATGCTCCTGCTCTTGTAGTTGCACCAATTAAAGTAAACTTAGGTAAATCTAGTCTAATTGACCTTGCACTTGGACCTTTTCCTATCATAATGTCTAACACATAGTCTTCTAGTGCTGGATATAATATTTCTTCTACGCTTTTATTCAATCTGTGTATTTCATCAATAAAAAGCACATCAAATTCTGATAAATTTGTTAAAAGAGCTGCTAAATCGCCTGGTTTTTCAATGGCAGGTCCTGATGTAATTTTAATATTTGAATTCATTTCATTTGAAATAATATTCGCAAGTGTAGTTTTTCCAAGTCCTGGTGGACCATATAATAAAATATGGTCAAGAGGCTCACCTCTTTTTTTGGCAGCCTCTATATATACCTTCATGTTTTCTTTTACCTTATCTTGTCCTATGTATTCGTCAAGAGTTTTAGGTCTTAATGAAATTTCCATTTTTTCCTCTTGAATGTCTTCTAACTTTGGACTAATAAGTCTTTCTTCATCCATTTCCATAGTTTATTTCTCCTTAAGTTATACTGTTATACTTTTTAATATTTATATAATTAACTTTACACTTTATTATTTTCTTGTTTTATTCGTTTTTTCTCACATTTTTGGTATCTATTTCTTCTACACTTTCTTCTTTTGTATTTAATAAATTTTTATAACCTATTGCTATTATTGCAATAACTAATAATGCAAAAGATAATGCTTTCCAAATTCCACTTTCTAAAAGAATAATTGCAAACATTCCAAGTGTTGCAGTAAGACCATATAAAATTAATACTGATTGTTTTTGTGTATAGCCTCTTTTCATTAATCGATGATGTAAATGTCCTTTATCAGCTTTGAACACAGCTTTAAGTGATTTCCCTTTTATAATTCTTCTAACAATTGCAAATAGAGTATCAAAAATTGGGAAACCTAATATAATTATTGGTGCAATTAAAACAATTGCCGTATATGTTTTTGCAACTCCTAAAATAGATATAATTGATAATGAAAATCCTAAGAAATTTGAACCAACATCTCCTATATAAGTTTTTGCAGGATTAAAGTTAAATGGTAAAAATCCTACAATTGCTCCAGCTAAAGCTGTAATTAAAAGAACTGCAATTAGTGGTGATGATGGATTTAATATAAATACAATTAAAAGCGAAATACATGAAATCAATGTGATTCCTGAAGATAAACCATCTAATCCATCAATTAAATTAATTGCATTTGTAACTCCAACAATCCAACCAACTGTTAAAATATATGAAAACCAATCTTGTAAATCAATTTGATTCTCCATAAATGGCAAGCTTACATTTTCAATTCGAAGTCCAGAAGCAACTACTACAATTGCTGCTATTATTTGAGTAACTAATTTTACTCCTGCTGGAATATTTTTAAAGTCATCAATAAAACATACTATTCCTAATATTATGATTCCAAGAAGAAAACCAAGTAACTTCATTATATAATTTTCTTCACCAAATAAATTTATAGAATTTTCTAAACTCATAACTATCAATAAATAAATTGTTGAAACTAAAAATCCACAAATAACTGCTAAACCTCCGAAGCCTTGGCATTGGTTTTACATTTATTCTTCTATCGCTTGGCACATCTATTGCTCCTATTTTTTTTGCTAGCTTCATTGTGTATGGTGTAAGCATAAAAGCTGTAATAAAAGCAAGCAAAAATGCTATTGCAATATCTCCCCACATTTACTTTATTCCTCCTGTTTTTAGTATATTTTTCATATAACTTTCTTAGTATATATCTTTTGCAGTGTAAGCATAATATAGCTATTTAAAATACATTTTATATTAATATTTGTCATGTATTTACTCGTGCAATACTTCTACTGGGTAATCAATAAATAATCCACTTTCTATAACACCTGTAATTGACTTAATATCTTCTTCTAATGTTTCATAAATTTCTGTAAATTTTACATCTAATATAACATTATTATTTTCTGTAAATACTGGTCCTGCTTTTTTCTCTGCTTTTCTAACATTACATTCTACCATACCTAAATCCAGTAATGCTTCTTTTACACTACTTACTGCTTCTGGATAAACTTCAATTGGAATAGGAAAATTTTCACCTAGCTTGTCTACTAATTTTGTATCATCTACTAAAATGTATGTAAGACCTGCATTTACCATGTTTAATTTTTCTTTAAACATGGCAGCACCGCCACCTTTTATTATCCAATTATTATTTTTATCCACCTCATCTGCTCCGTCAAAGCACCAGTCTGGTTTATATTCTAAAATACTAGCTGTTGGAATTTTTAAATCCTGGCATAAAGTTTTTACTTCATAAGAGGTTGGAATTGCAATAATATGTAAATCCTCTTCTTCAATTTTTTTAGCAATTTCTTTTATTGCTAAATATGAAGTTGTGCCAGAACCGAAACCTATAATATCCCCGTCTTTTACTTTTTCTACTATTTTTTGAGCAACTTTTAGTTTTTGTTCTTTATTTTTTATTCCTTTTGGCTCGATTTCTCGCATTGAACTATTCATCCATTCCATATTTTAAAATTCCTCCTAGTCTTCCTATTTCTAATTATATAGTGATTTATTTGTAATTTTTCTTTTTTACTTCTTTTGTTGCATTATATCATTTATAATATAATAAGTAAATTGATTTTTTGAAAAAAATTAAATGTAGTTTTTTTAAAAATATACATGCATTTTTTTGCTTCAATTAATAATATATTTTTATTTGCAAGCGCAAAAATGAGGCATATATAATCTGCCTCATTTATTTTTTAATATATAAATATTAATTATTTTAATATTTCTTCTTTTGTTAATCCTGTAACTTTAATAATAGTTTCTATATTTATTCCTTCTTCTAACATTTTCTTTGCATCTTCTAATTTTGCCTTTTTTTCGCCTTTTGCTATTCCGTTCTTCTAATCCGTTCTTGCTTTGCATGCTCTTTTAGGCTCATTTCATCCATTTTTCTTAACATCCTTTGGTCATATAACCATCTTTCTTCATAGCTCATACTCATTCTTTCTAATACTTCTGATGCTTCTTTTACTTTTTCATTTTCTTCCTTCGCCATTTCTACTTTTCCCCCTTCTTCTCCACATATAAGTAATTCTATTTAATTTCTTTGTTTATTTTACCATATGAGTATTTATTGTATCAATACTATTTAGTAAAATTTGATTACTTTTCAAATTTCATTTTGGATTTTTCTTTTAAGAATAAATTTTTAAGATTTCAAATTTAATTTTTTGATTAAATATAGAAAAATAAATCTTTTAAATCTAAAATAAGTTAAAATTAGTTTTAAATAAACTTAAATATATAATAAAATATTAAAAATAAATATTTTATTGCGCAACTGCAATTTATATTATTAAATCACAAAAGTAGCTAAATTGCAAGAAAAATCGTTCGACGATTTTTTACATTTTTTGACATATTATTTTACCATTTACATATGCTATATCATCATCTACAAGATTTATAAAAATATTTTAAAGTAAAAAAACAGCTAGCCTTTGAAGATAAGCTAATATTGAAACTTTTCTTCAAAGGCTTTTATTTAAATTTTATACTACTATTTTGACCTCATTTATTTTTTTACATTACAATTTATATTATAATTTATTCTTGCCAACTTAATATTGGAAAACCGTCATTTATATTGTTTATATCTTGCTTCCATGGAGAACCTTCTTGTCCATCGTTTAACTCAGCAACAAATCCTTCCCCTTTCATGTATTCTTCTGTTTTGCCTTCACCTATTTTCGCCAACGGCCCCCTTCACCAATTATTTCAATATTATTTTTTAGAAAAAAATATACGTTATTCTTTTACATAAAGTACAATTCTGAACCCAGCATCTCGGTAACCAGCGGTCGTGGTATCTGTATCGCCTGCACGCGCACTCGCAGGATAAATATTTCCAGATGCACTTAAATATCCACCTCCGCGCCCAACTTTATAGGTTTCTGTTGGCATTAAATCATTTTGTGTTTTATGTTTCCCTTCTTCTGTTGTCATTTCCCACATATTTCCCGCAAAGTCGTATATATTCTTTGCTTTGTTTCTTTCTGTTATTCCGGTCGCTAGTTCATATCCTTTTATGGATTCTCCTCTTTTTATTTCAAAGTATGAATTCTCACTAGTTCTACTATAGTATGTTGGATTACTCCATACGTTATTATCAAAAGTAAAGACCGCATATAATCCACTAATCATATAATCTTTTGCTGATATGTTGTTTCCCCAAGATGTACTATCTAACACATCTATTCCGTCATTACTTAACCATGTGCATATTGTGTCCCATGCGTATGAGTCTATTAGTCTACTTGTTACTGAATCATTATTCTGATATATTTTCTTTGATAATTCTTTTGCATTTATTTGACTTATATAGTTCCATGCTTGTAATCCTTTTCTTGATGCTGGTAAATCTTTTTCTTCTACTTGGTCAGCTGATTTATTTCTATTTGCTGCGTTTGCTTTATCTGTATATTTAGTAGTTTCATCATAGTTTATACTCTCTGGCACTCCTGCTTCATATCTTCCTACATAAAAGCCTCCGTATTTCGCTACACTTTCTTCTCTTTTTACAATTTTCTGTTCTTCTTCACTTTCTTCATCTGTCCAATCTGTATATTCATTATATTGCAACGTTTTATTTTTCCATGTTTCTTTGTCTTGCTTGTATTCTAGACTCACACCATCTGCTGGTATCCATACAAATTGGTTACAATCTTGTTGTATATCTAGTATTCCATCTTTGTTTTCGTCTTTATTCCATTCTACATTTTCTCCTTCTGGTATTTCATATATTACAAATCCATCTTTTATTGTATTTTCTCCATCCACTTCAGAGCCTACAAATCCTTTTGGTACTGGCACTATTCCTCCATCTTTTGTTGTTACTGCTGTTACTTTGCTTGAATCCCAACTTAATGATTTTATATAACTTGTCATATACCCTATATTTTCTTTATCACTTTTTACTGCTTCATTTGTTTTATCTCCTGCTTCTTTGGCTAACTCTAATATTCCATTATCTCCAAACACAACTGTTATACTTACCGATGCCAAAATCAAAAGCACTACAATTGTTACTACTAATGCTATTAGCGTTATTCCATTTGCATATTTTTTGGGTTTATGTCTTTCATTTTCAGCCATGTTTTTTTCAAATTTCTTTTTATTCATTCATTTGTTCCTCCTTAATTTCTTATGTATAGTTTAGACTTTATTATAAAATATTATTCAATATTTAAGCCTATATTTTTTTGTTCGGATGTTTCCGAATACAATTAGATTTTACCTTTTTGCATTAGTCTTTGTCAATACTTTTTGATAAAAATATTCGGTTTGTTCCAAATATTGTTTTTAGTAATTTTGCTATACTAAATATATATTTTATGGGAGGATTTAAATATAATGTTATTATCTGATGCTATTAATTTAAGAATTAATGAATTGCTAAAAGAATATAATTTAACCGCTTATAAACTTTCATATCGTGCTGGAATTTCTAATTCAATTATTAGTGATTGTAAACGTGGTAAAGTAAAAGAGCCAACTATTAGTTCTATAATTCATATTTGCGAAGGTTTAAATATTGAGCTTAAAGATTTTTTTGATTCTCCTTATTTTAAAGATGTGGAAGCTATTGATAGATTTGAACATAATGATTCAAAGGTAATATAAAAAGATTAGAATTTATATATTATAATTTCTAATCTTTTTTAATATTTATATTTTACACACTTCTAGATAATTCTAAATCTTAGCTTAGTCTAAAACATTTCCACTCTCTACTTTATTTTGAGTATCTTTATTCTCATTTTCCTTCATCAATTTTTCAAGTTTAGTTATTAATTCTTGAAGTTTTGACATATCTTTACCAGCCATTTCCCAATTGTTGTTTTTATTAGATTGTATTAGATTTTGATTTGCTTTAATAATTGCATCTATTACACCTTCAATATCATCTGTACTTTCTATTTCAATATCTACTGCATTCTGTGATATTAAATTTGTAAGTGCCTCTTTTAATGTATCACCAATTGCAACTTTATTTCCAGATGCCACTATTATTTTTCTAAGTATTGGCGTAGCCTTTTCATCATTTACATACTGTTGATAGATTGGCTCTACATATAATAGTGAATTGTTAATTGGAATTACTGTCATACTTTTACTTATTTTAGTTCCAAGTGCATTTAATTCTGATATTTCTTCAGATATTCTTTCATCTTGTTCTAATTGTGTATCTATTTGCATAGGTCCTAATACATTACTATCTGTTTGATATTTATACAATGTTAATTTTGCTTCTCCATTTTCATATCTACCTACTAAATATGATATTAGACTTTGTTTTCCTTTCGGTGTATATGGTAATACTAATCCTAATGTTGCATTTTCATTGTCAACTGTTTTTAGCATTGTATAATATGGTGTAATTTCTGTACCTACCTTTGTAGTTACTTTACTTGTGTTGTGTGTAGCAATATTCCATATATCGTCTTGCCTATATAATACATCAGTTTGAACATTGTGGTATCTTTCTAAGATTTCTGCTTGTATATTATATAAAAATTCTGGATATATAAATTGCTCTTTTATTTCTTCTGGTATTAAACTTGTATCATCAATAAATAATTCTGGATAAATTTTTTGGTATGCAGAAATTATTGGATCGTTTTTATCTGTAATATAATAGTTTATAGTACCATCGTAAGCATCTATTAATACTTTTAAAGAATTTCTAATATAGTTTATATCCATTCTTTTTAACAAATTATTTTCATCTAAGCTTATTCTTTGTGAATATGGATAACATTCTGTAACAGTATATCCATCTATTACCCAAACCAATTTTCCTTCATTAGTTGTTACTAAATATGGGTTTTCGTCATATAAAACGTAAGGCATTAAAGTTTTGGCTCTTTCAATTATGTTTCTATTTATTAATATTTTGCTATTAGCATTTACTTTTCCTGAAAAAGCAAGTTTTAAGTCATGTTCTTTGAAAGCTAAAACAAGCCTATCTAAAAATTTTAAGTTAAGTCCTGCTTGTCCATCATATATATTTTCTGCATTTTCCGCTGTTGCAGAATCTAATAATGGATAATCAAATTCTTTTTTTCCATTACTGTTTGTTACAATAGTATCTTTTGCTTCTAATCCAAAATATATTCTTGGCTCGCTAATAGATATTATATCATTTTCAGTATTCTCAAATCCTTTTTGCAAATGTATTAATGTACCATTTTCATTAACCTTGCTTGCTGATGTTACAATTACACCATATCCGTGTGTGTATTGATATGTTTTATTATTATATGTTCCTGCTGAATCTGTGATTTCTCTTGGAGAAATATATACTAATGTTTGATTTCCATCCACATTTTTTAAAGCTACTTGTGTATTACGATATGTGTAATATCCTTTATTTGTTTGTGATGTATTTAAATTATTTAATACAATATCTTTATTTGTTATATCTATATTATCAATTATATTTATATTTTGATTTAGTATTTCTTTTGTAATTGTTTCATTTTCATTTAAAGATACTTCATCAATATTTATTCCATAAGCCTGTTTTGTAGATTGTATATTAGCTTTAATATATTCTTGTTGTCTATCTAACTCATTTGAATTAATGAATATAATATTAAAACCTATCAAAACTATAAGCATAGCCATTAAAAATATTGGTACTACTGATAAAGAGGTAAGCACTTTTTTTGTATTTTTCTTTTTCAAGTGATGCATTGCTATAATTACAGAAATTACAATAATTACTGATAAAATTCTGTAACCCCATAATTTTATTGTTACTTCTGATATTCCAGCTCCCCATAAAGAGTAAGTACCTAAATTTAAAAACTTTTGAAGTCCTACATTAAATGTTTCTATAAATATTGCTGTTGATATAAAAATAGCTATTATAATTATATTATTGCAAAGTTGTTTTAAAATTTTACTTTTCTTTAAAGCTTCTCTACTAACGCCATTAAAGAATAAATTAAAAACCACAATATAATAAAATGCTGCATATATGGTTATTCCAACTGAAATATATATTAAATAACGTAATAGGAATTGTAAGAAAGGTTGTACAAAAATGAAATAACCTATATCTAGCCCTATTACTGGATCTGCCATTTCAAATGCAGTTAAATTTATGCATAGCATTAGTTTTTTTAGCATCATATTTGTTACTAAAAAACTGACTATTAGTGAAACAATAAATGCTATTGATTTATTAGGCATTTTAGGAATTTTCTTTCCTTCTTCTTCAAAAAATGGTATTAATCCTTTTTTTATTCTTTTATTTGTAATGTAAATAAGTAAAAACAGAATTATGAAATTAGTCATAAATGTGCTTATTTGATAAACTACATTTTTCCAGAAAACGCTCAAATAATTTTCACCTAGTTCAAGTGTTTCTAAATAGTTTCCTCTATATATAATATAGGAAACTGCTATAGCAATTAATAAAAAAATTAAAACAATCCATTTTCTTATCTTACGTTTTTTCTTTTCTACTTTCACAAGTGCATTTTGTTGTTCTGATTTTTCCATTTTAAATTGTACGATTGCTTCGTACTCTCCTTTCTTATTTATCAATTATTGTTTAAATTTTCGCTGTATCTTTTTATTAACTTTAAATGTCTTTAACTATTATATATGTTTTTAATTAAATTTTTTCTTTATAACATAGTTTTAAATGTCTACATTTATCTTTAATTAAGGCATTGGTTTTAAATTAGTGCATTTACAAAATCGGTACTATTGAAAATTTCCATGTCATCAATTTGTTCTCCTACACCAACAAATTTAACAGGCATTTGATTTTCTGCTACAATTCCAACTACAACTCCGCCTTTGGCTGTTCCATCTAACTTTGTTAAAATTAGGCCATTTATATCAACAGTTTCTTTAAAGGCTTTTACTTGTGGAATTGCATTTTGACCTGTTGTTGCATCTAATACCATAAGAACCTCTTTTGAAGCCTCTGGCAATTCTTTATCTATTACCTTTTTAATTTTAACTAACTCGTCCATCAAATATTTTTTATTATGTAATCTTCCTGCTGTATCACAAATTAGTACATCTGCATTTTCTCTTTTAGTTATTTGAATTGCTTCATATACTACTGATGCAGGATCTGAGCCTTCTTCTTTTTTAACCATTTCACAGCCTGCACGATTTGCCCAAATTTCTAGCTGCTCTACTGCTGCTGCTCTGAAAGTATCTGCTGCTGCAATTACAACTTTTTTTCCATCTTTTTTTAGGCGATTTGCAATTTTTCCAATAGATGTAGTTTTACCTACACCATTTACACCTACAACTAGAATAACTGCTGGATGTGTTTCTAATTTTAAACCATTATCTACTTCATCTAGTATTTCTTTTATTTCTTCTCTTAATGCATTTTTTACGCCATCTTCGTCTTCTATTTTTTCTTTTTTAATTCTTTCCCTTAAATTACTAATTATTTTAGTTGATGTCTCTACACCTACATCTGACATAATTAAAATTTCTTCTAATTCTTCTAATAATTCTTCATCTACTTTTCTAAATGTACTAAATACATTATTTATTTTTTCATCAAATGAGCTTTTTGTTTTAGTTAATCCTTGTTTTAATTTATCAAAAAATCCCATGACTTCCTCCTATTTCACTACAATATTTTATCACAAAATTTGGTAAAAGTACAGTGGTTTGAGCAAATTTACATAAAGTAGCTATAATAATTTTATTTTTTTACTCGTCAAAAGTAATCAATCCCTTATAATATTTCCAAGCCAATGCTCTAACGACTAGCTTATCTATCATTTCTTCGCTTATTTTTCCTTCTTCAATAGCTGTTTTAGTATCTTCTATGCTTTTTTTATAATCTGTTGTTATTATAACCTCATTGCCAGCAAGTATAGCTTTTACTGTCGCGTTTTCGTCTTTTGATACTGCTGCCATTGCTAAATCGTCTGTTATTATTATTCCAGTAAATCCTAAGTCATCTCTTAATAATTTATGTATTGCTGGTGAAAGCGAAGCTGGATTTTCTTTATCTATACAAGTTACAACATTATGACTTACTAAAATTGCTTCCGCACCAGCCTCAATTCCAGCTTCAAATGGTGGAATATCATTTTCTAAAATGCTTTCATAAGTTCTTTTATCAACAGAAGTAGAAGTATGTGTGTCTATGTTATTTCCATAGCCGGGGAAATGTTTTAAGGCATAAGATACACCTAAGCCTTTACTTGCATTAATAACTGATTTTGCATAATTAGCTGTAATAGTAGCATTCTCTCCTAATGTTCTTTTATACATGAAATCTTTTGGGTTTGTTGATACATCAACAACTGGTGCTAAATTTAAGTTTAAACCTAAATTACTTAAAACTTTACTTTTTTCTTTTACATCTTCTTCGATTTTTTCAAGTCCACCTATTTTATATAGTTCCATTGGAGATTTAAACTTTTCTTTTGCAAGATTACTATTACTGCTTACTCTTACAACTATTCCACCTTCTTCATCAACTGCTGTAAGTATTGGCAATTTACTTGCTTCTTGCAAATTTGAAATCATAGTTTGTACTTGCTTTTCTGTTTTTCCTTTAAAATCTTTTTCAAAGAATATATATCCTCCGAAATTATATTTTTTTAGTATATCTATTGGGTTGCCACCTTGATAACGGACTAAAAATAGCTGACCTATTTTTTCATCTAGTGTCATAGTAGCTAGTAGGTCTTCCGCTTCTAAATAATAATCACTAAATATTCCTTCATCTTGCAAAATTTTTGGCTTCCTAACTGGTTGCTCATTAATTACATTATTAGTTGTATCTTCTTTGATTATTCCTTTTAAAACTGTTTCAATTTTACTAAAATTTAATACTACTAAACTGATTATTGCTAAAACTAGTATTATTACAAATGCAATTATAACTTTCTTTTTCATTTTTTATTTCTCCCCTTTCTCTATAATTTTTTATTTTATTTATGCAGGCTTACACTTCTCTTATTTTTGAAGTATAAGCTTATGTTGTTTTTATCTTAACTTTTTACCATCTACAACATAAATATATACATATCCATTTAGAATCACATATAAATTACTTCTTTCTTCTTCTGGTATTTTATAATGAATAATATTTTTTTCATTTTGTTCTGCTACATCAATTAAGTCGTCTAATACTTCAAGCTTCATAAGCTTTAAATTCTCTAAATTAGGTTCATTTGTTACTGTTACTATTAAGTCGCTATAATATTTCAGAATGTGCTTTATATTATATTCATACATTTCTTTTGGATTTTTATTCATTTTTCTTATTATATATATTACAGTTATTGCTATTGCAGATAATATAAATATGCCACCTAGTACGCATAAAATAATTCTTCTAATGTTATTACTGTTTTCATCAAAAATATTTTTAAAAGTAGTTTCTTCGTAATTTCGTTTTGCTTCAGTTACATTATTAGTTAATGGTATATCTAATTCAATGTAATCTTCTATTGCTTCGTTTTCTATACTATAATAAACATTTAATCTTACTTTAAGAACTGCATCTATTTTTACGTTATATGTTGTTTCATATAATCTTGCTAAATTGTTATATTTATCATAATCAATAGTTATATTCTCATCTATTAAAAATTCCTTCATATACCCTTTATTATTTACTTCATTATTTAAATTAAAGTTTCTTGTCCATATTTCTTTATCTTCATTTTCATCATTTACTGATCCTACTAAACTTGCCACAATATTATAATTATACTCAATATTAGTTTCTTTATTTGCTTTAAAATCATATTTAAAGTTTATATTGAATGATTTAATTGACTTAGAAGCATAGTATCTTTCTTGTGGTAATGTTTTTTCTGTATAGAAATCATTTTCTTTTAAGGTTACTTCATAACTATCATTTTTGTTTGCAGTATAAGTATATATTGGAGAAATAAATTTTTCAATATCTAAACCTACTTTTATTAAAAAGCATCCTATTGTAATCATGATTATAATTATAACTACTATAATTAGACTATTTTTATTAATTTTTTTCATTATCATACAAAATCTCCTTTCTAAATTTTAATTGTATGTTAACCATATAAAATTTTTATAAATTCTAACCATATGTTAACTATACAAAATCTTTTCTAAATTCTATGTTAATCATACAATTACTTTTCTAACTTCTAATTGTTTTTGAAATAATCATAGAGCCAAACAGATGGGTAACCTATATATTTAACGCAAAGCACATATACACCTTTAATTTGACTTGTTTCTACTAAAAGCATATCTGGTACATTGTTACTATCACCCTTTGTTTGATATAAAACTTTATTTTCCTTTTCTATCACTTTTACAACTCTATGAGCCACATTTTGATTTGACACACTATATACAATTATGCTACCTTCTGGAATTTTATTTAGTTCATTTTCATTTAGTTTTTTGAATATAACTACATCTCCTCTTATAAAGCTTGGATACATACTATTAGAAGCAATGGCTATTGGCTCATATTTAAATAAGCCCATAACAAAACTTACTAAAGTTATGCAAATAACAATCGTTATTGTATAAATAATTTTCGAGATTATATTTTCTTTTCTGTTTTTACTTTCAGTTTTATTTTTAAAAAATCTATATTTAAATAGTAAATATATTATTACCTGAGAAATTATAGACATTGCTCCATTCAAAAACCAATTTGTGTTTGGAAGAATCGGAAATAACAAAATTACTAATTTATTAAAAGTTCTACATAATAAAGATGCTTTCCATGCTCCTTTTGATGCTAAATAAGTAAATAAAGAGCTGTAACTTAACGTTGGTATTACTATTTCACATATATATTGAAAAAGTTTCTCTTTGTCTGAAAGCAAATCAAGCAATATATTATATTTTATTTCTATCAGTGCTAGTATTATCGCTATATATACTAATACTAATTTATTACTTCTATTTCTAATTGAAATGATGCACCTTGATGTTTCTATTCCTATAATTGGTATTATTTGTATTATTACATTTTGAATTATTGAACCTATACTATGGCTATATGGGCTTTTTGAAAATCCTAAAATAAATCCCATATAAAAGTATATAGCTAAATATATAAATGAAATTATAAGCATATATAGGGAAACTTTTCTCTTTGTTTTTAACCTAATATAGTCTTTCTTTGTTTTCCATAATAAATAAACTAGAATGCAAAACCAAAATAAGGGATTGACTAAGTTAGTATATAGAATTGCATTTCTAGTTATTAAAATAATGGTTATTAAAAGATATATAGTTACAATTATTATTATTTCTTTATTATTTATCTTTTTCATATTGTTCACCTGTTTTAATTTTAGTGCTGTACATTTTTATCTAATATATCTTTAGTACATACTTTTCATCTGTCTTTTATTCTAGTTTTGTGTATATTCTATAATTCCAGATATTGTTTTAGTTTTTATTAAAGGCACTTCTGTTGCTGAAGGATTATATCTTACTGTTACAGAAAGTGTTGTTTGATCTCCTGCTGATAAAGTTGTTGCAACTTCTGAGGTTTTATAACTAATTTCTGGACATTCATCTTCGCCTTCTTTAAAAATTAAATTGCTTAAAGTAGCATCAATTGTTCCTAAATTTTCAATCGTTACTGCATAAGTTACAGCATCTCCAGGCTTTTTTAATTTTGTACTAAAGCTAAAAGTTGTATCTGTAAATTCTGGTTTTCCTGTATCTACTTCTCCATTAGCATCTTGAATTTCAACACCAGTTATTTTTATATTCCATTCTCCTGTAATTTCTGCAATTCCATTTATTGTTAGTTCAGTTGCAAATGCTGAGTAGCCAATTGCCATTGCAACTACAATTATTAATAATGCTACTGCTATAATAATTTTATTTCTTTTCATTTTTATTACCTCCCATTTATGTAAACAGATGTATTATTATATTATATGCAGGCATAAAAAAAATGTGAGGACAAAGCGTCTTCACATTTTATATAATTATTTATTTAATATTTCTTCTTTTGTTAGACCTGTTACTTCTATAATTGTTTCTATTGAAATACCTTTTTCTAGCATTTTCTTTGCTGTTTCTAATTTTGCCTTTTTTTCGCCTTTTGCTATTCCGTTCTTCTAATCCGTTCTTGCTTTGCGTGCTCTTTTAGGCTCATTTCGTCCATTTTTCTTAACATTCTTTGGTCATATAGCCATCTTTCTTCATAACTCATACTCATTCTTTCTAGTACTTCTGATGCTTCTTTTACTTTTTCATTTTCTTCCTTCGCCATTTCTACTTTTCCCCCTTCTTCTCCGCATATAAGCCATAACCACTGTTCTAATTTCGTTTTTACCCCTGGATTTTTCTTCATAAACTTTGGAAGCTCTATGTAATGTACTTCTAAATCTTCTGTTACATATTCGTCTTCTTTGTCATATTCCATATCTACATATTTGTCTTTATCATCTTTCTCAAATTTTATTCTTGCTATTGAATGGTATGCATTTCTTTTGAAAAAATTAAAGTTTAATATGTTTATTGATATTGTTTTTAATGGTTTTTCGTATGCATCTCCTACTTTTAGTTGGTCTGAATACATTTTTGTTAAATACCCTATTGACCTTTTATCTATATTATTATAGTCTTCTACTTGCATCTCCATATCTATTATACTATTATTATTTACTTTTGCTCTTATATCTAATACTTCTCTCTTTGCTTCTTTACTTTCTTTTGTCATTTCTGGATTTTTTATTTCTATTTCTTTTATTTCTATATTTAATATTGCTGATAGCAAGTCTTTTAATAAATCTTCTTCTCCATCTTTTGTAAATACTCTTTTAAATACATAATCATTTGTTAGTGGTAATAATTCTACTTTTTGTTCCATTAAGTTTTCTTTTCCTTTCTTTATTTTACCATATGAGTATTTATTTTATCAATACTATTTAGTAAAATTTGTTTTCATAGTTTTGTAAATTTGGATTTATAGTTTATTGAGATAATAATTTTTTAGATTAAAGTTTTTCACCCTCTTTGCTAATATATTAAATTGCAAGTTTTACAATAGATAAACTTAAACTATAAATAAGCCTCCTTTCCGTATTTTTACTTTTCAAATTTCATTTTGGATTTTTCTTTTAAGAATAAATTTCTAAGATTTTAAATTTAATTTTTTGATTAAATATAGAAAAATAAATCTTTTTAAATCTAAAATAAGTTAAAATTAGTTTTAAATAAACTTAAATATATAATAAAATATTAAAAATAAATATTTTATTGCACAACTGCAATTTATATTATTAAATCATAAAAATGGTTAGATTGCAAGCAAAATCGTTTGACGTTTTTTTACATTTTTTGACAAATGCAAAAAGCTACTCAAAAAGATTTTCCTTATAAGTAGCTTTTATTATAAAATCTAAAACTTTTACAAAATTTACGCTCTAAAGTAACACAAATAATTTCTTATTTGTAAATTTCAATTACAATTTTAGGTAAAGTACAGGACGGAAACCTGCATCAAAATCTGCAACGTGAACCTCATGATCACCATTTCGATGAGCTGCTGGCTGTCTATCACCCGCATGAAAGAAACACCCTCCACGAAGAACAGCATAGGTAGCGCTTTCCTTTTCAGATTCCGTTTGATGAGTTTCTTTATTATGTTCTTCTATTTCCGTTGTCCATTCCCACATATTTCCTGCAAAATCGTATATGTTCTTTGCCTTATTTCTATCTATTTCATTTCCATTTTCATCTACTATTGTTGCTCCTGTTTCTATTTCATAACATTTTCTTGGTTTTTCTATTGTATCTGTATATGTTCTTCCTGCTTCTAGCTCAAAAATATCTCCCTCAGCTGTCCTATTATATGTCGACGCTAAATCCCAATGATATTTACCGCTATTTACATAAAAACTATACTTAGCATATAATCCCTTTATTTTAAAACTTGCATCTAAATAATTTCCCCATGATGTACTATTCATCACATCTTTCTTATCGCTTAGCCATGTGCATATTGTATCCCATGCGTATGAATCTATTAATCTACTTGTTACTGATATACTTTCTGCATACATTTTTTTTGATAATGTCTTTGCGTTTATTTGATTTATAGAACCCCAAGCAGCATAACCTTTTCGTACTACTGGTGCTTCTTCAATATTATTATTTTTTTGATGTTCATTTTCGTATTTGTCGCTTCCCGGTAATCCAGCTTCATATCGTCCCACATAAAAGCCTCCATATTTTGCTACACTTTCTTCTCTTTTTACAATTTTTTGTTCATCTTCGCTTTCCACATCTGTCCAATAATCTTTACATTCATTATATTCTGCAGTTTTTGATGCCCATGTTTCTTTATCTTGTTTGTATTCTAAACTCACACCATCTGCTGGTACCCACACAAATTGGTTTTTGTTTTTTCTTGCCTCATCTACATTGTCATTTGTTACACGTTCATCACTTTCATATATTACAAATCCATCTTTTATTGTATTTTCGCCATCTACTTCAGAAGCTACAAATCCTTTTGGCACTGGTACTATTCCTCCATCTTTTGTTGTTACTGCTGTTACTTTTGTAGTGTCCCAACTTAATGATTTAATATAATTTGTCATATTTCCTATGTTTTCTTTATCATTTTGCACTGCTTCATTTGTTTTATCTCCTGCTTCTTTTGCTAACTGTATTATTCCATTATCTCCAAACACCACTGTTATACTTACTGATGCCAAAATCAAAAGCACTACAATTGTTACTACTAAGGCTATTAGTGTTATTCCTGAAAATGAATTTACACTTCTGCCTTGTCTAACTCTTGCAGTGCATATAAATAACGGTCTATTTTTGTTATATAAACCTTCTCCTTCTTCTATTTTTCTTAAATTACGGCTCTCTCTCCAGACTGTCCACCAATTCTGTAAAGGTCTTGTGTGTGTGTACAGTATCAAGACTTCTA
>CANRCF010000022.1 GCA_947629045.1 uncultured Clostridia bacterium
AAATGGCAAATTAAAGTTAAGAAAATTTGTGATATTATTTTCGGGAGTTGAAAAAACGGCACAAACGAAAAAATTCAATAAATAAAATATTGATTTTTTGAGATTTTATTGTTACAATTTATTTAGAAAAATAGTAAGTTATTGAAAAACATATAAAATTATAAATAAAGTTTAAGGGAGAAATGAAAAATATAATATTAACAGGTGCTGCAAACGGTGTAGGAAAAGCTGTTGCAGAATTATTAAGTAATAAAAAATTAATATTATTAGATATAGACGAAAATAATTTGAAAGATTTAGCAGAAAGACTTAATTCGGATTACTATGTTTGTGATGTTTCAGATGAGCAACAGAGCAAATTTGTATTCCGAATGCTGGACATATAAATAGTGAGAGTGGATATGATACATTTGAAGAGATAGGAAACTATTTATAATGCAAATGGAATTCTTACAAATAAATTACAGTATGTTATAATCAAATCAGAAAGAAGGTATGTTTATGGAGGAAAAGAAAGTTATACTTGTAACAGGGGGAGCAAGTGGAATTGGTTTTGGCACAATAGAATATTTATTAGAACAAGGTAAATATGAAGTTATTTCATTTTCAAGAGGAGAAAAGAATATAAATCTAGCAAAAGAAAAATTGAAAGAAAAAGCAGATAGTGTTTTATTTCTTCAAGGAGATATAAGTAATGAAGATGATTGCAAAAAAGTTTTTGAGGAAATTGATAATAAATATGGTAAGCTAGATGGATTAGTTAATTCAGCAGGTATTATAAAATTAGGTGGATTAGAAGAACAAACATTAGAACAATGGAATAATTCAATTAATGTAAATCTAACAGGAATATTTTTATTATCAAAAATATTATTACCGTTACTAAAAAAAGGTACGAATGCATCAATATTAAATATATCATCTATACATTCAGAAAAGCCAGGAGGTTCAATAGCATACTGTACTAGTAAAGCAGGATTAGATATGTTAACAAAATTTATGGCACAAGATTTAACTAAATATAAAATTCGTGTAAATAGTATCAACCCTGCTTTTGTAGAAAGTAATATTTATTTAAACAGTGGAGATTATACAGAATCAGAATACAAAGAACTAATTAAAAAAAGAAATTCAACCTATCCACTAGGAAGAATTGGAAATGTATATGATGATATTGCACCTCTTGTTGAATTTTTACTATCAGATAAATCCTTATGGACAACCGGTTCAATTTATGTTGTAGATGGTGGAAAATCATTATTTTAAAATTATGGAGGATATAATAATGTATATTTTTAATGATAGAACTAGATTAGCGATAAAGTTAGCTAGAGAGGCAGGAAATGAAGTAAAAAAAATCTTGCACGAAGATAATATATATACCAAAGAAAAAGGTTTGAATGACGTAGTTACAATAGCTGATACTACAAGCGAAAATATAATTGTTAAAAAGATTGAAGAGTGCTTTCCTTATGATAAAATAATTGCAGAAGAAGGTGGAGAATATCAGAGTGGTAGCACCGAATATTCTTGGGCGATAGATCCATTAGATGGGACAATGAATTTTTCAAGAAATATGCCTTATTATTGTGTTAGTATTGGCTTTTTGAAAAATAATAGACCTGAAGGTGGCGCAGTATACATCCCTGAACTGGATGAGTTATATTATTGTGAAAGAGGAAAAGGTGCTTATTGTAATGATAAAAAAATACAAGTATCTAATATTGAAAATATTAATGATTCATTAGCTACAATTGGATTTAACAATCGTTACCCAGAAAAAAGAGACTTCTTTAATAAAATACATGATAATGGAATGTATAAAATGCAAAATATAGAAAAACTTTTTTCAACTGTAATATCATTATGCTATGTAGCATCTGGGAAAATAGAAGCTCATTTTGAATTGTATTGTTTCTTATGGGATATATGTGTAGGATCACTATTAGTTGAAGAAGCTGGTGGCAAATGCAATTCATTAGATTATACTGATATTGATTATTCAAAAATTGATAAGCAAACAATTATAGCAACAAATAAAAAAATTCATTCTGAATTTGGAAATTTAATAAACATACTTTAAAAGGTATTCAGAATGCTGGACATATAAATTGTGTTGTAACACACTACAACACTTTTTAACGCTAATCGCTAAAAGTGTTGAGTAGTGACAGGGTAAACCCTACAACCCAAAAACCAAAATTGCTATCACAATTTTAGTTTTTTTATAACAAATGAACTTGTCATTTGTTATGCTTTTCAATAAAAATACTTCCGTTTTTTATTGAAAGTGTATATTTATCAATAACAAATAGTAAAAGGTATTAAAAATCAATTGTTTAGAGGCTTTTAAATAATATTATTTAACTTTTAAAATCAATAAATGTTAAAATACTTTAAAGACTCAAAATGCGACCAGTTCAAAAAACAACATTTGTTAATTTATATAATCATAAACAAGACCTTTTTGAAAAAAATACAACATAAATGTTGTATTTTTTTTATTTATTGATATAATATTAGAAGAAAAATTAGCAAAAAATGAAATGGAGGATTTTAATGAAGAGAGTAGCTATTTTAGCAAATGGTGGAGATGTTTCAGGATTTAATGCTGTTATTAGAGCAATTATAAAAACAGCAGAAAACAATGATATAGAATGTTACGGATTTATTGAAGGCTATAAAGGACTATTAGAAAATAATTATGTACAACTAGGAACTAGCAGTACAGGAAATGCAGTAGGAATTTTGCCAAAGGGTGGTTCAATTATAGGTTCTTCTACAAATTCAAATGTATTTTGTTACCCAGTAGAAGAAAATGGAGAAATAGTATATAAAGATTTATCAGATAAATGTGTAGAGAATCTTCGCAATGATGGAATTGAATGTTTATTTACTTTAGGCGGAGATGGAACTCAAAAATCTGCAAGAGATTTATCTTTAAAAGGTGTAAATGTTATAGGTGTTCCAAAAACAATAGATAATGATGTTGCTTGTACAGAAATTACATTTGGATATAATACAGCAGTTTCTGTTGCAGCAGAAGCATTGGACAGGCTTCACACAACAGGAGCAACACATCACAGAATTATGGTCCTAGAAGTAATGGGAAGATATGCAGGTTGGATTGCACTAGAATCTGCAATAGCAGGTGGTGCTGATGTAGCACTTATACCTGAAATTCCATATGATATAAATAAAGCAGCACAAAAAATTATAAATCGTAAAAATCGTGGTAAAGAATTTAGTGTTGTTGTAGTTGCAGAAGGTGCAAAACCAATAGGCGGAGACATCACAGTAAAAGCAGTAAGAAATAAAGGAAAAGGTGTAGATAATAATAGATTAGGTGGTGCAGGTGAAAAAGTTGCAGAGCAGTTACAAGAGTTAACTGGATTAGAAGCAAGATGCACAGTTCTTGGATATATGCAAAGAGGTGGCTCACCAACTGCTTTCGATAGAGTGCTTTCTACTAAATATGGTGCAAAAGCTATGGAGCTTGCACTTGAAGGAAAGTTCAATGTTCTAACAGTTATTAAAGATGGAAGATTAGATTCAGTTCCATTAGAAGATGTTGTTGGAAACAATAAAGAAATAGGAGCAGTTTCAGGTAACACTCCAGAAAGCAACATTCGTAGAGTAAATATGGACCATGATTTAGTAAAAACAGCAAGACACATTGGAATTAATTTAGGAGACTAAATATTATAGGTAATTAATCAAAGGAAAATGAAAAATAATTATTAAAAATAACAAAAAGTAAGGAATTTAGAATAAATGATAGATTTTAAACAAAACATTTCAGAACAAATAAGTAAAATAACAAATTTACCACAAGAAGAAATTTATGAATATATAGAAGTGCCATCAGATGAAAAAATGGGGGACTTCTCATTTCCATGTTTTAAATTAGCTAAAGCTCTAAAAAAAGCTCCTCAAATGATAGCAGAAGATTTAAAACAAAAACTTGAATTTGAAGAAAATATAATGCAAAAAGTTGAAGTAGTAAATGGATATCTTAATTTTTATATAGAGCCCGAAGTCTATGTGTCAACTGTACTTAATGAAATATCACAAAAAAATGAGGATTATGGAAAAAGTGATATTGGAAAAGGAAAAACAATTACAATAGATTACTCATCACCTAATATAGCAAAGCCATTTCACATCGGGCATTTGCGTTCAACTGTAATAGGAAATGCACTTTATAAAACTTATAAATTTTTAGGATATAATTGTGTAGGAATTAACCATTTAGGTGATTATGGCACACAATTTGGTAAACTTATTGAAGGTTACAAAAGATGGGGAACAGAATATAATATAGAAGAAAATCCAATAGATGAGCTAACAAAGATATATATAAGAATAAACAATCTTTGCAAAGAAGATGAAAGTGTTTTAGAAGAATGCAGAAATAATTTTAAAAAGCTAGAAGATGGAGATAAATATTGCGTAGATTTATGGACTAAATTTAGAGAGCTTAGTTTAAAAGAGTTTCAAAAAGTTTATGACTTATTAGATGTAACATTTGATTCATGGAATGGAGAAGCTTTCTATTCAGATAAAATGCAAGAAGTTATCGATATTTTAGATGAAAAAAAATTATTAAAAGAATCAGAAGGTGCAAGAGTAGTAAGCTTAGATGATAAAGATATACCACCATGCATAATAGAAAAAACAAATGGTTCTACAACTTATGCAACTCGTGATTTAGCAGCTATTTTATATCGTGCTAGAACTTATGATTTTTATAAAGCATTATATGTTACTTCATATGAGCAAATACTACATTTTAAACAGATATTTGAAGTAGCAAAAGATTTAAATTTAGATAAAAAATATACAGATAACTTAGTTCATATTCCTTTTGGTATGATATTATCTAAAACAGGTAAAATGTCAACTAGAGATGGTAATGTAATAAAATTAGAAGAATTACTTAATGAAGCAATTAGTAGAGTTGAAAAAATTATAGAAGAAAAAAATCCAAACTTAGAAAATAAAGAAGAAATAGCAAAGAAAATAGGAATTGGCGCAGTTATTTTTAATGACTTATATAACAGTAGAATTAAAGATGAAATATTTGACTGGGATACAATGCTAAACTTTAATGGCGAAACAGGACCATACATACAATACATTTATGTTAGAACTAAAAGCTTATTAGATAAAGCAGGATATATTCCAAAAATAGAAGAAATAGATTTTTCAAAGTTAACAGATATAAATTCATCAAGAGTAATAAAGCTTATTTATGGATTTAGTGATTCTGTAAAACAATCAGCAGAAAAGTATGAGCCATATATAATTGCAAGATATCTAGTTCATCTTGCTCAAAGCTTTAGTAGTTTTTATAATGAAAATAAAATAATTGGTGAAGAAAAAGCTATTCAAGATGCAAGGTTATATTTAACATACGCAGTAGGAAATATACTAAAAATAGGGGCAGGATTATTAGGAATTAAGATGCCAGATAAAATGTAAAATTAAGCATAACAAATAAAATTAGAAAAATGAAATTAGAAAAAAGATTAGAAAAATGAAATATAGATTAGATGTAAGAATTAGAGGGGAAAACCAAAGTAATGGGGGAAAAAGTAGAAGCTAACCTTACTAAAGAAAAAAAAGAAGAAACTTCAATAGATATTGTAAAAGAACCATTTTCAATAATGGGCATACCAGTAGTAAAATTATTTGCATTCTTTGTTATATTTAGTGTATTAGGATTTTTTCTAGAAACTTTATTTGCACTAGTTACAAAGGGCGTAATAGAAAGTAGAAAAAGTTTTCTTTATGGACCATTTTGTGCTATATATGGTGTTGGCGCAACTGTTATGGTAGTTGGCTTACAAAAATTCAAAAAAAATAATTACACATTATTTTTAGGTGGATTTTTAATAGGTTCTGTGGTAGAATACATTATAAGTTGGGTAGGCGAAATGGTATTTGATATTAAATGGTGGGATTACTCAAAAATGCCTTTTAATATCAATGGCAGAGTTTGTATATGGTTTTCTATCTTTTGGGGTGTGTTAGGAATATATTTAATGAATAGCGTTTATCCAAAAGTAGATAAATTGTTAAATAAAATATCTTTTAAAACTTTAAAAAAGGTTACTACAGTAGTAGTGGTATTTATGTTTATAGATTGGGTAGTAAGTAGCTTTGCAGTAAAAGTATTTTTTGCAAGAGTTGTATATGAGCATAATATACCAGTGCAAGAAGCTAGTACATATATAGAGGATTATGAAAAAATATATAACAATACTATAATAAAAAATATATCAGATACTTTATTTTCTGATGAAATTATGATAAAATCATTTCCAAACTTAAAATTAACAAGTGAAAATGGAGAAATAATATTAGTTTCAAGTATTTTAAAAGATATACAACCATACTATGTAAAAGTTTTTACACCACATGAAATACCTGAAAATAGCAAATTACAAGAACTATTAGGCATAGAATAGGAATTTAAAAAATGAAATACAATAGGTCATAAAAACAATCAAGGAGGAAAAATGAGAAAATATTTTGGAACAGATGGAATTAGAAGAATTGCAAACACTGAACTTTCACCAAAATTAGTTTATCGTGTTGCAAAAGCAGGTGCATGTGCATTAGCAAAACATTCAGACCATGTACCAACAATTTTAATAGGAAGAGATACAAGAATTTCAGGAACTTTAATAGAAAGTGCGATGACAGCAGGATTTTTAAGTTATGGTGCAAATGTTATAAGTTTAGGCGTAATACCAACACCAGGTGTTGCATATTTAACAAAAAAATTAAAAGCAGATGCAAGCGTTGTTATTTCAGCATCTCACAATACATATGAATTTAATGGTGTAAAATATTTCAGTAATAAAGGAATGAAAATTCCAGATGAAATAGAAGAAGAAATAGAAGAGCTAATGGACTCAGAAAAATTAGATGATGACTTCACAGCTATAAATGATAAAATAGGTGTAGCAGAAGTAAGAACAGACCTTTTAGATGAATATGTATACTTCTTTAGAAAGAATTTTGAAGAAGATTTTGAAAATTATAATAATGATAATTTTGTAGTAGCAATAGATACAGCAAATGGTGCAACATCTGTTGTAGCAGATAAAGTATTTACCGCTTTAGGTATAAAACATTATATAATGAATAACACACCAAGTGGTATAAATATTAACGAAAACTGTGGCTCAACACATTTAGATATGCTAAAAAAATATGTTGTTGAAAACAAATGTAATTTAGGAATCGCCTATGATGGAGACGGAGATAGATGCTTAGCCATAGATGAAAAAGGAAATGAAGTAGATGGAGATAAATTATTAGCAATAATCTCTAACTATATGAAAGAAAAAGGAACTCTAAAAAACGACACTGTTGTAGCAACAGTAATGAGTAATTTAGGATTGAAAAAATATACACAAGAAAATGGACTAAATTTAGTTCAAACAAAAGTAGGAGACAGATATGTACTTGAAGAAATGCTAAAAAATGGGTATAATTTAGGTGGAGAGCAATCTGGACATATTATTTTCTTAGACTATAACCCTACGGGAGATGGAATTTTAACATCTTTAATGCTTATTAAAGTTATGTTAGAAAAACAAAAAAGTGCATCAGAGCTTTCAAAAATTATAAATATATATCCACAAGTTTTAGTAAATGCTAAAGTTTCAAGTAATAAAAAAGAAGAATATAAGACAGATAATGAAATACAAGAAGAAATTAGCAAACTTGAAGAGGAATTTTCAGGAAATGGTAGAGTACTAATTAGACCTTCAGGAACAGAACCTCTAATTCGTGTTATGATTGAAGGAGAAAATCAAGAATACATAAAAGAAAAAGCAGAAAATTTAGCAAAACTTATAGAGCAGAAACTCAAATAAAAAGTATATTATGAAAATTTCGTAAAATATAGTAACTTGTAGTAGCGACGCGCAGCGTTCAAGCGAAGCGCGTTTGGAGCAAGCAATCTTATAGATTGCGTAGCGACAGCAAGTCGCACGGAAAGTCACTATATTTTACAAATACGAAAATTTTGTTACAAAAGTTACTAATGAAATTTTTATGATTGAAAAATCATTCATATAAATTTAAAATAATAAACAAAGGAGAAGATGAAAGATGCCAGTTATTAATTTTACAAATCCAGTCACAGTTGTAGTAGGAGTAGTACTATTTTTGTTAGTACTATACTTAGCAAGAGAAACAAAGAAAGCGTGGATTGTTGCAGGTCTATTATTTATATTTATAGCAGTTTTAGTAGGCCATACAATAGAATTTGCTACAGTCGCAAATCAAAGTGAAGAAGTCTATAAAGCAATTACTACATCATCAATGTTTGATTTTATTTTCATTCTATTATCATTCCTATCTTATTTATGGGTTGATGATATGGAAGTAAAAGAAGGCAAGAAAAAGAGCATTGATAATAGCTTATCTTGGTTCTGGAACAAGGTTTAAAAAGCACAAGGAGGAATATCTTATGAAATTTTATTTAACGACTCCAATATACTATCCAAGTGGAAAATTTCATATAGGAACAGCCTATACTACCACGTTAGCAGATACAATAAAAAAATACAAGCAAGCAAGGGGCTATGATGCCTACTTGCTTACTGGTATGGACGAGCATGGTCAAAAAATTCAAAAGGTTGCTGAGAAGGATGGAAAAACACCACAAGAACACGTAGATGGTATGGCAGAAGAAGCTAAAAAGTTGTGGAGCTTAATGGAAATCGATTATGATGATTTTATTCGTACAACACAAGAAAGGCATACAAAAGTTGTAGAAGAAATATTTGACCGTCTAATGGAGCAGGGAGACATTTATTTATCTGAATATGAAGGATGGTATTGTATGCCATGCGAAACATATTTTACAGAAACTCAATTAGTAGATGGAAAATGTCCTGACTGTGGTAGAGAAGTTAAAAAAATGAAAGAGGAATCATATTTCTTCAATATGAAAAAATATGCAGATCGATTAATTAAATTTTATGAGGAAAATCCTAACTTCATTTTACCAGAATCTAGAAAAAACGAATTGTTTAACAACTTTTTAAAACCAGGACTAGAAGACTTATGTGTAAGCCGTACTAGTTTTGATTGGGGTGTTAAAGTAAGGAAAAATCCAAAGCATGTTGTATATGTATGGCTAGATGCTTTAACAAACTATATTTCTGCCTTAGGATATTTGTCAGAAGATGACAGTTTAATGCAAAAATATTGGCCAGCTGATGTTCATTTTGTTGGAAAAGATATTATTCGTTTCCATGGAATTTATTGGCCTATTTTCTTGATGGCATTAAATCTACCACTTCCAAAACAAATATATGCTCATGGTTTTATAATGATGAAAGATGGAAAAATGTCTAAGTCAAAAGGAAATGTTATCTATCCAGAACCTTTAATAGAAAGATATGGACTAGATGCATTTAAGTATTTTATTTTAAGAGAAATGTCTTATAGTCAAGATGGAACTTTTACACCAGAAGGCTTTGTTGAAAGATATAATTTTGACTTATGCAATGATTTAGGAAATCTCTTAAATAGAACTATTGGTATGATAAATAAATATTTTGGAGGAGAAGTAACAGGATATCCTGAAGCTGTAAGTGAGTTAGATAAAGAATTAGAAAATTTCTCAAATGGAACAATTCACCAAGTAGAGGAATATTTAGATACTTACCATGTAAGTAATGCAATTACTGAAACTTGGAATTTAATTTCAAGAACAAATAAATATATTGATGAAACAGCACCATGGGTACTATTTAAGGAGGGCAAATTAGAAGAATTAAAATCTGTAATGTATCACTTAGTAGAAAATCTAAGAAGAATAGCAATTTTAATTGCACCATATATGAAGCATACTTCACAAAAAATTCTAAGTGAACTTTCTATTCCAGAAGAATTGCAAACATGGAATAGTTTAGAAAGTTACAACAAAATAGAAAATTTAAAAGTTACAGATAAGCCAGAAGTTTTATTTGCAAGATTAGAGCAAGAACAAGAAATAGAAGTAATTAAAGGTATGATGAAATAATAGTTTTAATATAGGGGGAAAACTACAAATGAAGCAAATAATTGTTATAAATGGTAGTGGTGGTGTAGGAAAAGATACTTTTGTTGATTTTTGCAAAAAATATGCTAAAGTTTTAAATATTTCTTCGGTTGACAAAGTAAAAGAGGCTGCAAAAGTACTTGCAGGTTGGAATGGAGAAAAAGACGAAAAATCAAGAAAATTTTTAGCAGATTTAAAAGAACTAGGTATTGAATATAATGATGCATCACTTCGCTATATTTGTAGTAAAGCAGAAGAATTTAAAGCTTCAGATGATGAGCTTATGTTTGTACATATTAGAGAAGCATCAGAAATTGAAAAATGTAGGCAAAAATGTGGTGCTAAAACTCTTTTAGTTACAAATAAAAATATTCCACCTATAAATTCAAATTTTTCAGATAGAGAAGTACAAAATTATGATTATGACTATTACATTAAAAATGATGGAACATTAGAAGAATTAGAGCAAACTGCAAAGCAATTTGTAAAAGATTTAGTTAATGAAAAATAACTAATTAAATTTTTGAAAATAAACTAATTATATGTTTACGTGAAGAAAATTTGGAAATAATTATTTAAAATAATGTTATCAAAAGAAGATATAATAATCTATATTTGATAACATTTTTTAAAAGTAAGAAAGGTTGATGATATCATGAGCATTATAAATTCATACGATGAAAGTGAAGAAATAGTAAGCCCTAAAATGATAACAGAAGGGTTAGAAAAATTACCTGATACAGCAATAGTTTGCTTTAAAAAAGAATTGATAGATGAAGTAGAAAAAAGGCAAGATTTTAAAGAATACAGTTATTATGGTATATGTGGCGAAAAAATGAAAATTTATGGAACAAAAGTTAATAATAAAGAAGTTATTTTGTATAGAACTATACTTGGAGGACCTGCTACCGTAGGAATAATGGAAGAAATGCATGCTAGAGGTGTAAATAAATTTATATTCTTTGGTTCTTGTGGTGAGCTTACTTCAAGCTTAAAAAAAGGAGCATTTATAATACCAACTGAATGTTATAGAGATGAAGGAAGTAGCTATCATTATGTTCCAGCTTCTGATTTTATAGAAGTAGAAACTTATAAAGAACTTGTCAAAATATTTGATGAAAACAATATAAGTTATGAACTAACTAAAATATGGACTATTGATGCAATGTATAAAGAAACTAAGAATAAAACTAAAAATAGAATTGAATTAGGTTGCAAAGTTGTAGATATGGAATGTGCTTCAATTATGGCAATGGCAAAAGCAAGAAATATTAAAGCTTATCAATTTTTATACACTGATGACACCTTAGATGGTGAAAAGTGGGATTTAAGAACTTTAAAAGATGATAGAACACCGATTTTAACACATTGCTTAGAAATAGCTTTAAAAGTTGCAAAGGAGATTTAAACAATATTTTTAAAAAAATTTAATGATTTATATGAAAAGCTATGCAGGAAATATTAATTTCTGCGTAGTTTTTTTGAATCAATAGCAAAGTAATATTTAAATATAGGAATTTAAGTTAAATTATAAAAAATGAAATAGTTACTTTAAAAATAGAACCAAAAAAGTCTTTCTTTAATAAAATAAAGAAAGCGAGGTAAAAAAGCTATGAATGAAATAAAAATAAATACAGTAGAAAAAGAATTGTATTACAAAGGAGAAGTAATATTAAAATATACAATAGAATATCCGGAAATAACGTCATCTAACTATCAAGGAGGGAAACAAAAATTTAACCATTATAACAAAAAAAAAGCTTTGGCTTTAAAAGAATTTGCAGAGGGAGAATTATATAATTCAGCAAAAGAAACTTATGACTATAACAAAGAAAATAACTATCCTATTATGGTATATGAATTAATCAGAAAATGTAATATAACATATAACTATCGAAATTTACTTAGCCTTTATTGTGATGAATATACTTATTCTGGAGGAGCACACGGAAATACAATTAGAAAATCGCAAAACTGGGATTTAAAGTTAGAAAACTTAATTCCACTTGAAGCTTTTTTCAAAGGAAATGATTATTATCAAATAGATATTGTTAAACAAATTATAGAAGAAATAGAAAAACAAATAGAAGCAGGAAATAATATATATTTTCCGGATTATTGTAAATTAGTTTTACAAACTTTTAAATTAGAAAACTATTATTTGACGAAAGAGGGAATTACTATATTTTTTCAGCAATATGATATTGCACCATATTCAAGTGGAATATTAACTTTTATTGTTAAAAACAATAATCTAGATAAGTAGCTATTGCTAGCTACTTATTTTTATGATATTATTTTTTTGACGAATAGTAATTAAAATAAAATGAAAGGAGAAATTTATGAAGAAGAACATTGTAATATTAATATGTATTATATTAATAATTGCTTTATTATTATTTATAATTGTACAAGTAAATAAAAGAGATGTTGATGAAAAAGGTGTTGTTAGTGTGCAAAATAACCTTAATGAAACAAAAAATAATGAAACAACTGCAGAAGAACAGGAAACAATACTAAAAGGAAATTTTGGTGAAATTAATAGAATTTTTAAAGAAGGAAGCATAAAAAACACAGGAGCTACTATTCTATTAATTAATAGAACTAATATTTGTATGAGCTATGATTATTGGTTCGCAATTGAAAAGAAAGTAAATAATCAATGGAAATTACTTAAATTAAAAGGAGATCTTGCTATTGATGCACTTGGTAGAATTATTAGTCCAAATCAAAGTAGAGAAATAAAATTAGATTGGACAACCGCTTATGGAAAACTAAAAAAAGGAGAATATAGATTAGTTTTAGAAGATTATAGTGGAGAAAATCCTTATTATTATATGGAATTCTCTATAAAATAATCACTCTAAATTTTTAAAGGAGGTTATTATGAAAAAAAGAATATTTTTAATATTATTTATTATTTTAATAGTTATTACAATACTTGCATTCATTATAACAAATAGTGACACATATAGTGAAAGTGCAGAAGAGTATTTTAGCAGAATTAATAAAAATAATGAAAATACCCAACAGATTGCAGATAATAGTATTTTTTCAGAGCCAAAAGAAGCAGAAGATGGTAATTTAGGAGAAGTGACAAGAAAAATTAAAGAAGGAACAGTTACAAATTCAGGTGTTACACTTATAATAACTAATAGAACTAATGTAAAATTTAATCATTCAGCATGGTTTTCAATTGAAGAAAATGTAAATGATAAATGGGTGGAAATTAATTCTAAAGAAGATATGAATGGAATGTATGAAATATATAGTACAATTATGCCAAATAAAAGTGTCGAATTAAAATTAGATTGGAGCAAAGCATATGGAACACTAAAAAAACGGAGAATATAGATTGGTATTACATAGTCTTGCAAGCCTTGAAGGACATGATTATATTGAATTTTCTATTTAATTAGTAATTTAATTGAAAGATAATTCTAATATAAAAGAATAAGGAAAAATATTAAATAATTAGCTTTTAAATTAAAAAGCAATACTTGATTTAATAATATACATAATGTATAATAATAGTATGCATTTGTAACTAGAGCTAGAGAAGTTACAAATTTGTAAATAATACTTGGAGGTTTAGCAATGCCAATATTAATGACAAATCAAGAGTATGCTGACAAAATTCGGGGCTTAACTAAGGAGCTTGAAAAGTTAGATGCTCCTAAGATATTTTTCGAATTTGCCAAAGGAAAAACTACTGATGAAATGGAAAAATTTGTAGAAGAATTTAAAGAAAACCATCCATCTCATGTGTGGGAAGAAATGGAGGCATTATTTTTCTATTACGAGCTGGATCAAAAGCCTGAAATCTTCCATGTTGGTGAAAATATGGAAGAAGATTCAGAAGATACCGTTTTATATAATCCAGAAGAAATCAATCCTGCGAGTCTTATAATCCTTATGGCTCTTAGCGAATATCGTATGGATGATGTGGATTTGTTCGCAGAAACAGGTATTGAAGATTATCCTTTTGGAAATCTTGTAAAAGGGTATGTCGAAGAAAGTATTGAAGCGTGGATTGCTGAAAATACTATATCAAGTATCTACAAGCTTGTGAAAGCTGTAAACTATCAAAAAAGTTAATTAACTTTAAACTAAACTCTAGCTCATGCCATATACGGATTTTCCGTATATGGTTTTTATTATATTATAATTAGAAACATGTTATAGACAAAAGTAGAAAAAAGTGTTAATATACAAATTGAAAGGTAAACTAATAGATATGTAATAAACATTTACAAATAGCAAGTTGTCGCTTAGACTAAAAATATATGGAGGTAATCGATATGGTAGATTTAAAAAAGCTACAAAAAGAAATATATCAAAACAAAGTAGATAAAGGATTTAATGTAACTGATGTAAATAAAGAGTTTTGCTTAACATATGGAGAAGTTGCTGAAGCATATGAAGCATGGAGAAAAAAGAAAGAAGACTTAGGAGAAGAAATAGCAGATATTGCTATATATTTGTTAGGACTATCAGAAATATTAGGAATAGATTTAGAAGATGAAATACAAAATAAAGTTTATAAAAACTCTAAAAGGGAATATCAAATAATAGATGGTGTAAATACAAGAGTTAAAGAATTTGATGAAGAATCTGAAAGGTAATCTCCACAATAAATTACATGTATGAGTTAATGTAAAATATATAAATCTATTTAGTTAGACAGATGGTAATTTGGAGGTACATTATGAAAAAGGGTATAAAAATATTTTTAATAATTCTTGCTATTTTAGTAATTGTTTTATTAGCTGATACAATACAATCAAAAGTTTTTAACAATAAAAATTTAAATTCACAAACAAATATAAGAGATGAAAATACTAATAAGAATGAGGTAGATAAAATTATGGAAGATGTTACAAACATTAATGTAAGTATAAATAATCAAAAATATAATGCAACAATTGAAAATAATGAAACTGCAAGAAGCTTCATAAGCAAATTACCACAAGAATTTAATATGAAAGAATTAAATGGAAATGAAAAGTATATTTATTTAGATGAAACATTACCTACTAATTCTTATAATCCAAAACATATTGAAAAAGGAGATATAATGCTTTATGGAAATAATTGTTTAGTAGTATTTTATAAATCATTTGATACTTCGTATAGTTATACAAAAATAGGTCATATTCAAGAGTTGCCAGATTTAGGAAATAAAAATATAATTATAAAATTTAATAATATTTAAAAGAAAGGAATTGATGTATTATGGAAAAACAAACGGCAGGTAGAGATAATTTGGGAAATTTAGCACCAAAATTTGCACAGCTTAATGATGATGTATTATTTGGAGAAATTTGGAGTAGAGAAGATAAACTATCATTAAGAGATAGAAGTATGATTACTATTTCTGCTTTAATGGCTCAGGGTTTGTTCCCACAATTAAAGTCACATTTAATAATAGGAAAAAAACATGGAATAAAAAAAGAAGAAGTTGTTGAAATAGTTACACAACTTGCATTCTATACAGGATGGCCAAAAGCTTGGAGTACATTTCCTATGATAAATGAAGTGTATGCAGATGATAGTATTAAAGAAGCTCATGGAGGCGCATTTGGAATGGGAGAGCCAAATGTAAATTTTGCAAAATATTTTATAGGAAACTCATATTTAAAACAACTTGCTAAAACAGAAAATGGAATAGGATTCGCAAATGTAACTTTTGAACCTAAATGTAGAAATAATTGGCACATCCATAAAGCAACTAGTGGTGGAGGTCAAGTTTTAATTTGTGTAGAACGGAGAAGGTTGGTATCAAGAAGAAGGAAAACCAGCTCAAAGCTTAAAAGTAGGAGATATTGTTGTAATTCCTGCAAATGTAAAACATTGGCATGGAGCCAAAAAGGACTCATGGTTTAGTCATATAGCAGTTGAAATCCCAGGAGAAGATGCTTCTAATGAATGGTGTGAACCTGTTACAGATGAAGAATATGACAAGTTATAATTTAAATAGTGAAATAGATTATGAAAAAATCTATAATAAAAATATAATGAACTTAATAAACAAGGAGGAATAAAATTGATCTATAAAAATTTTAAAGATATAAAATTATCAAGTTTAGGTTTTGGAACAATGCGTTTACCAAATAAAGGGCAAAATGGTGACACACCAATAGATGAAGAAGAAACAGCAAAAATGGTTGAGTATGCAATTAAAAATGGTGTTAATTATTTTGATACAGCTTATGGATATCATAATGGAGAATCCGAAAAAGTAATAGGAAAGATACTAAATAAATATCCAAGAGATAGTTATTATTTGGCAACAAAATTCCCTGGATATGATATATCAAATATGGATAAAGTCGAAAAAATATTTGAAGAACAGTTACAAAAAACAGGAATGGAATATTTTGATTTTTATTTATTTCATAATGTGTATGAAAAGAATGTTGATCCATATTTAGATGAAAAATACGGAATATTAAAATACTTATTAAAACAAAAAGAAAATGGAAGAATTAAACATTTAGGATTTTCTGCTCATGGAAGTTATAATGTTATGAAAAAATTTCTAGATGCTTATGGTGAGTATATGGAATTTTGTCAAATACAATTAAACTATTTAGATTATAAATTTCAAGATGCAAAATCAAAAATTGAGCTTTTAAAAGAATGGAATATACCTATTTGGGTAATGGAACCTTTAAGAGGTGGAAAACTTGCAAAATTATCAAAGGAGCAAGAAGAAAAATTAAAAGAATATAGACCAGATGAAGAAACACCAGCTTGGGCATTTAGATTTTTACAAGCTATACCAGAAGTTACAATGATTCTTTCAGGAATGAGTAATATGGAGCAAATGAAAGACAATATAAAAACTTTTGAAGAAAATAAACCATTAAATGAAAAAGAAATGAAAGAAATATTGGGAATAGCAGATGAAATGCTAAAGGGTAATATACTTCCATGCACAGCTTGTAGATATTGCACATCACATTGTCCAAAAGGATTAAACATACCAGAATTATTATCACTATTTAATGAACATACATTTACAGGTGGAGGCTTTATTGCACCAATGGCTATAAGTGCATTGCCAGATGATAAAAAACCAAGTGCTTGTATAGGATGTAGAAGTTGTGAATAGGAGGAAATGAAAATGATAGAAAAAGTAGAAAGTATAAAAAAACAAAATCGTTTATTAGAGGCTTTAACAAGCAAAAAAGGAAAATATATTGTAGGAACTTGTCTTTTAAGTGGATTAGGTATAGCTTTACCTAGAATATTCCATATTTTAGCAGGAACAAGTGCAGGAGCCGTATTTTTACCAATGCATATTGCAGTTTTAATTGCAGCATTAACTTTTGGTGGAATTAGTAGCAGTATAGTTGCAGGAAGTTCAATTGTATTTAGTTATCTATTAACTGGAATGCCTAGTTTAGCAAGACTTCCATATATGCTAATAGAGCTTGTAATTTATGCCGTATTATTAAGTGTTTTAAAGAAAAAATTTAATCCTTATATATCTTTAATTGCAACAATTATTTTAGGTAGAGTTTTATATGCAGGAGTATTATTTGTAGCTATTAATTGGTTAGGATTACCTACTTATGGAATATCAGTAATAGAAAGTATTATTACAGGATTACCTGGAATTTTGGTTCAATTAATCTGTGTACCATTTATAGCTAAAAAAATAAAGAAAGGAATTCATTTAGATGACTAAATTAGAAGAAGTAAAAGAAATTCTACATCAAAAAAATGCTTCATTAGTTGTAGCTTATGAAAATGGAGAAATAAAAGAATATTATCAAGATAGAATAAAAGATATAAAAGACATCTTAAAAGAAAATAAAAATGCGCTAAAAGGAGCAATTATAGCTGATAAAGTAATTGGAAAAGTAGCCGGAAGTATTCTAACAGTTGCAGGTGTTAAAGAAATTTACGCAGATGTTATAAGTGAATATGCAATTCCTGTTTTAGAAGAAAACCATATCAAATATGAGTATAAAGAAAAAGCCAAATATATTATAAATCAGACTAAAACTGGAATGTGCCCTATGGAAAATAAATATAAAGATGAAGTTGATATTCATAAAATTTATAGCGAAATGATAAATGCTTAACTAAAAATGAAGGGAGTTATCCTATAAGAGGTTACGTTTATTAAGCAAACAATAAAATAATAAAAGTGTTGAAGCAATTGACATTGAAGGATTAAAAAAAAGATAAAAAAATTGCCTACATTTACTTGACACATACTAACGAAAAAGTAATACAACATTTTACTTGACAAAATCACGATTTAAATGTTATATTGTAATAGATTAGTACTTTAGTAAACCTAAGGGCTGAAGTCGGAAATTAATAGTACCTCGGGTAACTTAAGTATCCGAGGTTATTTTTATATAAATTGGAGATTAATAAAATGAGTGAAAAGGTATATACAATTGAAGAAATAAAAGAAATGATATATGATATTTTTAAAAAATATGGAATTGAAAAAGCATATATATTCGGCTCATATGCAAGAGGTGAAGCTGATAAAAAGTCTGATGTTGATATTATGATAAAAAAAGGAAACTTAAAAACACTTTTGCAATTATCTGCACTTGCTAATGAAATAGAACAGATATTAAAAAAGCAAATTGATATTGTAATAGAAGAAACATATACAGATGATATACAATATGATAGTGAAACAATAAAACTTGCTAAAAATATATTTTATAATGAAGTAAAGAAAGAGAGATTGAATATATATGAGTAATTTAAATAGAAATTTAACAGTGCTATTACATATGAAAGAATATTGTGAACAAATAGACAAAGCCTTTGAAGTATTTGGAAAAAGTATAGAAGATTTTAATAGCAATGTTGTTTTTAAAAATGCAATTTCTATGCCTATATTTCAAATTGGAGAACTTGCTAATCATTTGACATCAGATTATATTGAAGAAACACAAAATGATATAAATTGGAATGAAATAAGAGGAATGCGAAATCGTTTTGCTCATGGATATTATGATATGGATTATAGCATTATTTTTGATACAGCAATAAATGATATACCTGTAATAAAGGATTTTATTGATAAAGAAATACAGAAATTAACGAAATAAAAATTATTAAAATATATAACTAAATAGTAACAAAAATAAACTCTTTTCATATAATATACAAAAAATGAGAGGAGTTTTTTGTATGGACTATGAAATCATGATGAACGGAAACGCAAAAATAGGGTCACTTGCCCCAGAATTTGAAGCCAATACAACTATGGGAAATATATCACTTAATCAATATAGAGGAAAATGGGTAGTATTATTTTCGCACCCACGGAGACTTTACCCCCGTCTAATCTTACAATTTGGGGAAATATGAAAAAAGCCTGATATTGCCTTGTTTTGTTTTGATGATAAATTATTCGAAAGTAAAATAAAAATGGCACAGAATCGATTGTGGAGCGATTGATTAGAAAGAAAAATTGGAAGTGAACAAATTTAAAGGAATATGGATACCATATGAAGTATTAGTTAAT
>CANRCF010000023.1 GCA_947629045.1 uncultured Clostridia bacterium
ATATCATAAAAGTCCATAATCTAGTCTATGACTGCATTATGGACTTTTTGCCTTTTAAAAAGTGTCAAACTTGAGATATTTTGTATAATAATTTTATACTATACTTAAATTTAATTGTCAATAAGATTTATATCAATTTATTTAATTTCTATTTATACTTTTTATTATAGAAATAAAAGCCATTCGTATGAATGACTTTTTGCGACGCCTTGCGTCTACTCGGGTTTGGTCCTTGTGAGACCAATATATAAATAATATATCATTTATAATATATATTATTCATTTCTATAATAGAATTATACAACATATTTTAGAAAAAGTACATAGTTTTTTTATTTTTTCCTTTAAAACATTTAAAATAAATTCTCTATTTACATTACTTTTGCTTCTTTTTTCTATAAAGCAAAATAACAACAATTCCTAAAACTGATATTGAAACTAATATTCCTAAAATAGTAATAGAGTTTTGTTTAATTATTATTTCTAATTTTTGCTTTTGTGATAACTCTATTTCTTTATAGTTACTTAATCTCTCCGCTTCTATTTTATTGTTTTCTTCATTTTCATTCAAACTATTTTGTATATTTATATTTGAGCTACTTAATATGTTATTCATCTCACTATTTATATTATTTTCACTCCAAATTATATTGCTTGAATTTAATATGTCAGTCTTATCATTACTTATATTTTCCTGTTGTTTTTTGTTAATTGCAATTTGATATTTTTGAAAAGTAATTCCATTTGGCGCTGTAACTATAACAGTTACTATATTTTCTTTTTGTGAGTTTAAATTTATATTCACATTCCCTTTTACTTCTACTTTTGCATCATAATTCTCTGGTATTGCTAGTATATTAAGTTTATCTATATTTTCGCTTACGTCTATTTTATAATTTAACACCTGACTTTGAAAATTTGGAGATAATGTATACCCTTCTACCGCTAAATTTTCTAGGCTTGCATTTGCTTCTTCTCTGTTAGAGGTTTTAGTTACATATATTTTATACTCTTCACTTATATTATTTTTTGAGGTAACTCTAACTGTTATTGTATTTAGTCCATTTTTCAAATTATTATTTCCTTCAATTACTACTTTATCATCTTCATTTTCTGGAACTGCTGTAACTTCTAAATTATTTATTTCTTCGCCTACTATTATATAGTATTCTTTTATGTTCGGATTAAAATCTGGTAACATTCCAGCTCTATTTAATCTTAAAATCGAAAGATTATTTTCATTTGCAACTGTAACTGTATTTGCATCTTTATATTCTTGATTTGATACCATATTTATTGTACTTGAAACTTCTTTGCTTATATTGATTTGTTTACTTGCTTCTATAAGATTTATCTTTGTTAGATTTGTTAATTTCAATACTATTGCAAATGCAATTAAAGTTATAATTATTACTGTTACAATTATTATAGTTTTAATCTTTATATTTTCAGTTATTAAATTTATTTTTTGTTTCAATTCTTAAGTTACCTCCTTACCTTAAAATTTTCGTATTGCTCTAATTTTATATATTACAAGTTATTTTTTACAAAACCAAACTACTATCCATTATTTTAAATTCTTTGCTCAATTTTCTTTAAGTTTAAAATATGCCTTTGAATTCTTAGTAAATCTGTAGATGATGGCTTTCTTCCACTTTGATTTGTATTTCCTGCTTTCAAAAATATTCCTGAAAATTCTTTTATTCCTAAAATGTGCCTTTGTAATACTAATAAATCTATACTGTTTATCTTTCCATCTCCATTTACATCACCGTAAAGAACTACAACATACTCTATTAAAAGTTTATCTCCGTCAAATACTCTTATTTTGCTTCCTGTTCCAATATATTCGTTATTTTGTAAAACCTTACCACTACTGTTTTGTACTTCTATTCGATAGTTTGTTTCTATTTCTTTAAGTAAGCTTTCTACTGTTGTTCTTTCTTCTATGCCTGCTAATTCGTTTGCTCGGGTTTGTAAATTTTCATTAAACCTAAAATTTTCTTCTTTTATGGCAGGTATTATTGTTAATGAAACGGATTTTGAAAATCCTCCTTCTTCTGTTGTAACAGTAATTGTTACATTTCCTTCCTGTTGGGCTACAATTAGACCGTTTTGATTTACTGTGGCGAAAGCTGAATTAGAAGAATTATAATTTACTTTTTTGTTATTTGCATTTTCCGGAATTACTATAGGATTTATTGTGTATTCTTCTCCTACTTGCAAAGTGATTGCATCAGTATTTAGTTGAAGACCAGTTACTTTGTTATATACTGGCTCTTTTACCTCATCTAAATAGTTTTGAAAAACATAACCTACTAAACCATTACTTAATTTTACTCTATCCCATAATTCACCTTTTTGCTTACCTTTTGCTATTCTTGTCATTGTTTCAGAAGAACTTACTGTTGTTAAAATTTCATAAGAAGTGCTAGGTCCTGACCTTACATTTAAGCCAGCAGAAACATTTGGCTTTACTTTTGTATTATCATTTGTATAATCAGCGTTAGAAATAGCTGGGCTTATGCATGGAAGCTCTGGCATATTTTCATAAACTGGCACAATAAAAGAAATTTCAGAGCTTAACATTCCACTTTTTGAATACCCACTATATATCAAACTAGATTCGCTATATGGTGCAAGTACATTTGTCATATATTGATGCCAAAAAAGCTCTCCATTACTACTCGTATCTGTTACATGGAACTTTTGAAGATATATTGTATTTTGACCTAAATTTATATAACTAGAACCAATAAAAATTGCTCCACCTGTAATTGCTTTTTCTTTGGTATTCCATGGTATTAGATATTTGCTTTTTGTGCTAGCTGTTGCTCCTTTTCCGTCTTTTGCGTATTGAAGCCCATTTTTAATTGCTCCCATTGGTTCTGAGGAGCTTGTTGCTCCTATATTATAAAAATTATAATAACCCTCATAACCCTTTACTGTTCCACTAATTGAGCTATGTGACAAAAAAGGCCCTACTTCTTGTTTAATTCGTGATGCTAAATGAAATGCACTTACCTTAGAGGTTTTAGCTGCTTTTAAAATTAAGTCAGAATATTTCTCATTCATTACAACATTTTTTCCGCTAGATGTTTTATATTCAACTGTTTTTTGATAAAATTCTGTACCATATAATATTTTTTCTATGTTTGCAACTGTATTTGTAGTTGCTTCATAGGACAATTCTTCAAATTGAAATATTCTCACATAATTTAAAAAGTTTCGTGGGTCCATTGCATATTCTACTGCTTGTTTAGAACTATCAACCCAACCACTATCTATTTCTACATTATACTGACCTTTTTTAGTATTTTTCCAACTATCTGTATATGATTTTGGAACTAAATTTTTTCCATAAACATTCTCCTGACTTATTACATAATTCCAATCTAAATTTGTATAAAGTGCTTTGAAAATCCAGTTAGGATGACTTTTTTTCAGCTCATCTATATATGGCTTATAGCTTGCTGGAAATTCACTTGATATTCTAACATTTCCATCTGCTGTTTGATTTTGCATTAATGATAGAATTACTATAAAAAGGATTAGCATGGCAAATAATAATAGAATAAGTTTTACTCTATGTTTGTAAATAAAATCTTTTACCATTTGCTCTGCCTCCTTTTTTATTTTACTTTCTTCTTTTTTATCTTACTTTTTGGCTCTTTGATTTTTAACTTTCATTTAATTCTTTACTTTTTTAGTCTATTTTTTCTCTTGCCTTAATAATAATTCTTTTTTTAGAATAGTCACTGCAAGTAATTAAAGTTATTTGTTTTTCGCCATTGGTTTCTTGTGATAATATATCTGTTTGAGTAGGAACTACTTTATATTTATCATAAATTTCATACATGACTGTGCCATGTTTATTATCTGTTAAGCTTATTTCATCTCCTACTTCTAATTTTTTAAGCTCACTAAACATATTTTTTGTAATATAGTTATGCCCTGCAATGCAGTAATTTCCTACTTCATTTGGATTTGAACCAAAGCATTTTATAACACTAACTTCCATAGCATTTTTGTTGCTACTTTCTAGCACATAAGTGTCTATATCTAATTTTTCGATTTTTAGTTGTGAAGATACTTTGTAGCCTTTATATGTTGTTGGAACTATTTTTGAGTTTTCTTTTGAATTTGATTTATCTGAATTGCTGTTTAAATTATTACTGTTTTCATTATTATCACTACTAGTCGTTTTGTCTTCTTCTAAATTTTCTTGTTCATCATTTATATTATCTTGTCCTATTTGCGACATATATATTTGTGTAGCATCATAATTTTTTATTTTTCCTTCTTCATATATTCCAGCTACTGTTCTTGCAAGTATAATAACTATGGAAAATAAAATTATTAAACCAATTATTTTCTTTATCATTTGTTTTTCTCCTATTTAAATCTCTTTTTCGTATTTTTAGTTTTATATTTGACTTGTACCTTTTACACCATTTGCAGTGTGTTGGAACCTAGTCCCAATATGTATTAGAAACCATCTTTTTTTGATGGTTTCATTTTTTAACTTTAATCATTTTCAATTCAATTTTTTATTTGCTATTTACTATTTTTTATTTGCTATTTGTTATTTTTTTGTTATTTGTTATTTTTTCTTGTTAATATAAAATAAGATACTACTAATGCTGTTATAGCAAAGAAAACATATACATACTGCATATTTCCAGTTTTAGGTAATGTAGAAGGTACATCTGTGCTATTTTGTGCTTTAGTAGGTGTAGCTTGTGTAGGTGCTTTGGTAGGTGTAGGTTGCTCTCCTACTCTAATCTCAAAAGTTTTTTGTGCAATAATTGTATCAGAATTTCCTCTATCTATTAATTTTACATTTATGCTATAACTACCTTCTTTACTAAATTCACCTTGTAAATTAAGCTCTTGTTTTACACTTTTTCCACCTAATTCATAACCATCAGCATCTCCCCATCCTGATTTAATTAAATCTACATCTTCTTCTTGTTCATTTCTAGCTAAAAGCTTTACTGTTGCATCATCAGATGGTTTCTTTGTTACTTCTGCTAAAAGTCTTACTTTATCATAATTTTTACCCATTGTAGATGCAGTAACTAATTTCATTGCTTTTGCTACGTTTGGCATTATTACACCATCATATTCTAAAGTTAATGCATAATCTACATAGTTTGGTTCTACTAAAATGTCCTCTTTAATTGGTTGTGTAATATCTTCGTATTCTACACTATTATCTGGATTTGATAAGCCTTCTAATGTAATTGAAAAATCTGTTGGTGTAGAAGCTACTATTGTGTCTTTTGCTTTAAACGTAATACTTGCACTTGTTCTTGGGTTTGATCCTCCTTCTGTATCATGATAAGTAAACTTTACATCTGTTCCTTCATTATTTGCTGTTCCACCTTCTGTACTTACATAATCAAATACTGCATTGTCATATGCTACTTGAACTGTATATGCACCTAGTGGTTTTCCAAAGTTAATAGTTACTGTTACTTCTTCTCCGGGTGCTATCTTTGCTTTGCTTAAGTCAACAGTTACTGTATCTAAAGTTTCTAAAGCAAAAACTGTGCTACATCCTAAAAATATTATTAAAGTAGCTAAAATAATTGTTACAAAAATAGAAAAACTTTTCTTCATCTTTTAACCTTTCTCCATTAAATTTAAATTTTTTTATAAAAAAACAGTTTAATGGCACTATTTTTTTCGTTATTATTATGAGTAATTTTTCTATTTTTTATTTGCCATTTTTTATAATTTTGATTTTTTTTGGATTTTAAAATTTTAATTATTATAATTTTGATTTTTTGGGATTTTAAAATTTTAATTATTATAATTTTGAATTTTTTGAAATTTAAGTTTTTTATGTTATGATTTAGATTGTTCTAAAATTTAGGTTTTTATGATTCAAGGAATTTTTCAAAAGCAAAGGAGCAGGCTAAAATAGTCTGCTCCTTCACCCAAGAAGTGTTACAATTATGAAGATGGCTAATTAAATTTTAGAGGATTTATGCACTTTGGGCAATTCCTCTTATCTTGCCTTCTTTTATGACTACCTTCACGAGGTCGCCAGGTGACAAGTTCTCATAAATGCAAGATCCACCAATAGAGTGGTAAAGAAACTTTTTAAACCATTTTCCGCTTTCAAACTCAATAGATACTTCTACCTTAAGAGTTTTATCATCTTTATGAGATGAATTCAAGCTAATCGTCTTGATAACTTCTTTACTGTAAGTTTTCACAATTCATTCCTCCGAAATAATTATTTCCTTTGATGTCATCTCTTTTGCTGTGTATCGGAAGTAACAAAATGAGATTATATATATTTTACCACTATTTACATAATATTGCAAGAGTTGTTAACAAAAATGCTATAATGAACTTATTGTTTATTTTTATTTTCTTTTAAATATCTTTGATACATTTCATCCATACTAGAAATATATTATTTTTTGGTAAGCCATTCTTTTACTTGTACGAATTGCTTTTATTCTTTCTAGCAATTCATCAAAATATTTAGCATCATATTTATTACCTTTAATAAATCTTTCATCATTTAAGGCAAATCCTTTTATCATATATTCTTTTATTAATTTATTTGCCCAAGTTCTAAATTTTATAGCTGGTTTTGAATTTGCTCTAAATCCAATTGAAATTATCATATCTAAATTATAATATGAAATATTTCTTAAAACCTTTCTGTTTCCTTCTTTTTGAACTTGTGCAATTTTTGCACAAGTTGATTTTTCTTCTAATTCTTCATCTTTATAAATATTATTTATATGTCTTGTAATTCCAGTTCTGTCTATTTTAAATAATTTAGCTAGGGATTCTATATTTAACCATACATTTTCATTTTGTAACATAACTTCAACTTTAACATTATCTTCATTATCAGTATAAAATACAAAATTTTTTTCATTTCCAATTAGTTTGTTATCCATATAACATCAACCTCATTTCTTATTTGTTATATAATATCAAACATTTGTTTATTTGTCAATTGTATTTTTACTTTTTATTGTTTTTCATAAATTCCTCTATCTACAAATATGAGGGATACTTTTATAAGTACCCCCTTAATTTTTTAGTAAACTCGTTTATAGTTAAACTAAAGGCTCGTTTCTAACCTAATATTTGAATTTCTCTTGTTTACTTTATCTTCCACAACCACAATCGTTATTATTGTTGTTAGAATTCATATTATTCATGAAAAATCTTTTCTCTGCTAGCTTATCTTGTACGCCACGAAGTGCTTCTCCGAATCTTTGGAAGTGAACAACTTCTCTTTGTCTTAAGAAACGAAGTGGGTCTATTACATCTGGGTCATCAGCACATAAGTCAATTAATTTTTCATAAGTTGCTCTTGCTTTTTGCTCAGCAGCTAAGTCTTCTTGTAAGTTTGCAATAGGGTCACCTTTGCATGCAATATATGCTGCTGTAAATGGTGTTCCACCTGCTGATTGTGGGTATACATCTACGCCACGGTCTGTATAATATTCCCCTAAGCCTGCTGCTTTAATTTCTTCTATGCTTAAGCCATCTGTTAATTGGTGTACTATACTTCCTACCATCTCTAAGTGAGCAAGTTCCTCAGTGCCAATATCATTTAGGATAGCTTTTGACACTTGGTCTGGCATAGCAAATTTTTGGCTTAAATATCTAAGTGAAGCTGCAAGTTCACCGTCTGGTCCACCATATTGAGAAATTATAAATTTAGCAAGTTTTCCATTTGGGCATTTTATTTTTACTGGGTATTCTAATACTTTATTGTAAGTCCACATATTAGTAGTTTCCTCCTTCCCATGGCCATGGTTCTTCAAGCCATCTCCACTTATTGCATGGATAATAAATACTTAAAGGTCCATATACTTTTTGATATTGATCTTTTAATTCTTTTAGTTCTTTGCAGTATTCTTTGTGTAAGCAAAGTGCTTTTCTATCATCTGAATGTGTATCTAAATATAATCCTAATTCAATTATTGCAAAATTTAATTCTTTTATTTTTTGTATCATTTCTTCTCTTGTTTTTTCTTTACATCCACAGTTATTATCCATCATATATTCATTACTCATATCGTCCATTTCTGATGCAGTATTGTAACCAAATGCTGCATTGATTCCGTCTGGGGTATAATCACAATCACCATTTGTCATGTTTTGATTTCCGTTTGAATTACATCCACAAGCTCTTTTTTCATTATTACAATTCATCATCTGTTACATCCCTCCCCAATCTCATTAGTATTTTTTAGATAGTTTATTTCTGCCATACTTTGACCTGGTGCATAAGGGCTTACTAATTCTGGGAAAATTGTTCCCATTTTTAAACCGCAACAAGGTGTGAAAGTTTTATCCATTTTTTGAAATGGAACATAACTTTGTGCTAGCATTGGATTAGATGGAAATACACTTTCTTCTTCATCAAAGCCACATCCACAGTTATTATTATCATTATTGCATCCACAACCACATCCCATGTTCATCATGTTCATGCTATTTATTTGTGCGTATTCTGCAGTTGTTCCTACATTACTACATGCTGTTTCAATTGCATCTGGATTGTAATTGTTTTGACAATAACCTTTTTTATAACAATTAAACATGTTTTTATTTTCCTCCTTAATTTTGTTTTATACTACATTTTATGACAAATTCATTGATTTTGTGCCAAAAATAATAACATGTAAAAAAATTTAAAAGTAAAACACCTATAAAATTAATTGATAGTTTCGGCAACTGCAAAAGAGGTATAAACTCAAATTTAAGTTTATACCTCTTTTCATTTTTTATATATAGAATTTTAATATATATTTACTTTTTCATTTTTCTAATTAAACTTCTTTATATTTTAAATTCTATCTTTGAAATTCTTCAATTTCCTTTTTAATTTTTTGTAAAAATTCATTTATAGGCATTTGACCAATATCTCCATCTTTTCTTGAACGTACACCTACTGCATTTGCTTCAACTTCCTTATCTCCTATAACTAGCATGTATGGTATTTTTTGCATTTGTGCTTCACGAATTTTATAACCGATTTTTTCTTGTCTATCATCTAACTCTACACGAATGCCATTTTCTTCTAATTCTTCTTTTAATTTCTCGCTATATTCATTATGGCTATCTGCTATTGGAAGAATTCTTACTTGTACTGGTGCAAGCCATGTTGGGAATGCTCCTGCAAAATGCTCTGTTATAATACCAATAAATCTTTCAAATGAGCCAAATAGCGCTCTATGAATCATAATTGGTGTTTTCTTTTCTCCATCTGAATCAATGTAAGATAAACCAAAACGAAGTGGTAATTGGAAGTCAACTTGTATAGTTCCCATTTGCCATTCTCTACCTAAGCAATCCTTCATTTTAATATCAATTTTTGGTCCATAGAATGCTCCATCGCCTTCATTTATACGATAATTATCTTTTCCGCAAATTTCATCTAATACATCTTTTAAATCAGCTTCTGCTTTATTCCATAAGCTTATTTCTCCCATATAATCATCTGGTCTTGTAGATAAAGTTAAAATAAAGTCTAAGCCGAAAATGTTATATAACTTTTTAGCTATTTCAAGTATTTCTTTAATTTCGTCTTTAATTTGAGATTCCATTACATAGTTATGTGAGTCATCTTGTCTAAACATTCTTACTCTGAATAAACCATTTAATTGTCCTGATTTTTCGTTACGATGAATTACATCTATGTCATTAAAACGAAGTGGTAATTCTTTATAACTTCTTAACTTTGTTTGATATATTTTAATTGAGTTTGGGCAGTTCATTGGCTTTAATGCTTGCTCATTTCCGTCACTATCTGTTAAAACAAACATATCTTCTTTGTAGTGGTCCCAATGTCCTGAGGTTTTCCATAAACTACTGCTATTTAATTGTGGAGCAGAGAATTCTTGGTATCCTCTTGCTTTGTGCTCTTTTCTCCATAAATCAATTAGAACATTCATCATTGTAAATCCCTTTGGTAGCCAATATGCCATTCCTGGTGCAGTTTCATCAAAGAAGAATAATTCTAATTCTTTTCCTAGTTTACGATGGTCTCTTTTCTTAGCTTCCTCTAATAGATACAAATATTCTTCTAGCATACTTGCTTTTGGGAAAGATATACCATAAATTCTTTGAAGGGTTTGCTTTGTTTCGTCTCCTCTCCAATAAGAAGATGATGAATTTAATAACTTAAAGGCTTTAATTCCACCTGTACTTAAAATATGTGGTCCTGCACAAAGTTCTTTAAACTCTCCTTGGTCATAAAAGCTAATTTCTTCGCCTTCTGGTAGTTCTTCAATTAGCTCTACTTTATATGGTTCTTTTCTTTCTTTCATAAGTTTAATTGCTTCATCTCTTGGAAGTGTGTATCTTGTTATTTCTAGGTTTTCCTTAACAATTTTTTTCATTTCTTCTTCGATTTTAGCAAGGTCTTCTTCTGAAAATGGCTTTTCTATATCAAAATCATAGTAAAATCCATTTGCTATTGCAGGTCCTATTGTTAATTTTACTTTATCTCCATAAATTCTTTTTATAGCTTGTGCCATAATGTGTGAAGTTGTATGCCAATATGCCTTTTTTCCATCTTCATCATCAAATGTTAAAATTTCAAGTTTGCAGTTTTCGTTAATTTTTGTACGTAAATCCTTTACTTCTCCATTAACTCTTCCTGCCATTGCATTTCTAGCTAAACCTTCACTTATTTTTTTTGCAATTTCTAGTATGCTTAAGCCCTCTTCTACTTCTAATTCTGAATCATCTTTTAATTTAATTTTAATCATAGTTTTGTATCTCCTTGTTAATATATTTAGGTTTTTAAAAGGTTACCTATAAACCTTCATATTTTTGTAAGTGTAAATTCTTAAGAGTTAAAATATTGCCGAAAAAAAGCATCCCTAATAGATTTTTCTATCTATTAGGGGTGCTTATATTTTAACACGGTTCCACCCTATTTTTTACTTAATTTATTTCTTTAACGCAGAATTTTTACGGCTAGCTTTTTATTTCTAGCAACAATGAGGTAGTTTTTCAAATCCGTTTTTCGTAAAATTAGCTTTCAGCCGGTGACTAATTTTCTCTTATCCGTAACCTTGATTTTACTTTGTCTCATTTTTGTTTTTTCTATTAACTTTTTTAATTATACTCGTGTTTTTAGTCGTAGTCAAGAGAATTTGAGGAAATTTTAAAATTCGTTTGACATATAATAAAAAAAGTAGTATACTAAGGTTAGCTTAATTAAGTAACAAAATTCATTGGTTAATTTTAAAAAATTAGATGTGCGGTAGCATCTAATTTTTTTTATTTTTTATGATAAAAAAAGATAATGTAGTTAAAACGGTAGCACTACATTATCTTTTCAGCTAGCTATGCCTCATCTTGTTTTTTTGCATTTAGTTCGTTGCTGTCTTTCATTTTGTCATTAACTAGTTGGTTTATGTATTTATCTTGCTGTAATAGCAACTCTACTAAACGCCACATTAAATCTGAGTTATTCATTGGTTAACCCTCCTTTCCAAAAGATTTCCTTATGAAAAGGATGTTTTTTATTATACTTTATTTTCCAAAATTTTACAATATTTCTTGTAAATTATTTTATGAATTTATTAACATTCTTTTTTACAAAAATTTGAAATAAGACATAATTCAATTATACTATTAGAACTGGTCGAAAAGTACATCCGTCCTCAGAAGCACCAGGCACAGCATAATAATAAAACAATGAAGCTCTACCGATCCGTTATACCACCCCTAGCCCAAAAAACATGATCGATCCAAAAATAACCTGCATAATCATGATACCATGAACAATCTCCCGAATAGTAACTTGATGTTTCATATAATGCATCACCATATTTATTTTTATTTATTTCCCAGTTTTCTACATTCTCTCCATTTTCACCTCTTTCATATATATCAACAAGTTTTTTTGTGTCGTCTTCACTTCCCGCATTTAATAAACTATTTCCATTTTTTCTAACATCATCTTCCTGTCGTATATATGCTGCAACAAATTCAGGACTACCACTCATATCATATATTCCATATATATTTCCTGTCGTACTTGCTGCTTTTCCATTTTCAGTTATATAACTATGTTTGGTTTCAAATAAATCATCATAGAGATAATCGTATCCATTCTCATCTAATTCATCATCTTGTACCTTAGCTCCTGCTCCTGTTATTCTACTTTCACTTTCATTTCCTAATAGTTTACTATTCTTGCCATACTTACTTTGTGTTAAATATAGTACTGCTCCCCATTCTACATTTTTCATTAAGTGACTATTTAAACTTTTGTTATAATTTAAGCAAACTGTAAATGCATTTCCTATTGATATATTTCTCCAACTTGTTACATTTGGTTTTATTTGTAATTTTAAATCCGTCCTATCTGTATCTGTTGAACCTGTACTTTCATCGGTCGTACAACCTGTGTGGCTTGCCTCAAATTTTGCTACCCATATTCCTGGTACTGTTTCCCCAAATTCAAATGCTGGATGTATATTCCAATTTCCTGCTCCACTTGCATTATTCCATGTTGTTTTTCCACTTACACTTTCATTTGATGTTCCCTTCATGAAATCTATTTCTATTGTTCCTTCTACATTTTTATTGTAATTTTCTTCTGCTATACTATATGCATATCTTGGTATCCATACCCACATACTTCCATCTGCTGTTTTGGCATTTGCCCATTTCTTATTTTGATAATCATACCATTCATCTTCATTTTTAGGTACTACCCATTTTCCTTGTGTTCCTTCTTCATTTTCTGCTTGCCACGTAATTGGTATCATACCACTTCCTAATTTTGGTGTATTTACCTTCTTTTTTTCACTGTAACTTCCATCTGATGTTATTGAATAAGTGGCAATTATTCCTTCTAAGTCCTCTATTTGCTCATAATCGTTTTTCACTGCCTCATTAGTTTTCTCTCCTGCCTCTTTTGCTAACTCTAATATTCCATTATCGCCAAACACAACTGTTATACTTACTGATGCCAAAATCAAAAGCACTACAATTGTTACTACTAAGGCTATTAGTGTTATTCCTGAAAATGAATTTACACTTCTGCCTTGTGTAACTTTTGTAGTGCATATAAATAACGGTCTATTTTTGCTATATAAACCTTCTCCCTCTTCTATTTTTCCTAAATTACGGCTCTCTCTCCAGACTGTCCACCAATTCTGTAAAGGTCTTGTGTGTGTGTGTGTGTGTACAGTATCAAGACTTCTAGCTATTTTTACTTCTTTCATTTGTTTTTTTCCTCCTTCTC
>CANRCF010000024.1 GCA_947629045.1 uncultured Clostridia bacterium
AAAATGGCAAATTAAAGTTAAGAAAATTTGTGATATTATTTTCGGGAGTTGAAAAAACGGCACAAACGAAAAAATTCTGTTCTAAAAAACTTGATTTTTGACTTCTACTATGATATATTTTCATTTATAGGAAATGAGAATAAGCAGAGTGTGTTGCCACCTTTACTTTTTAAATCCACAGTTTTTATACTGTGAGACTGAAATATGGAGGTGGTCTCTATGATAGAAGTCGCTTTATTAAAAATTACGTATCTATTATTTTATGGAATAATAGGAATTACTGTCATAAATATTGCCTTAGTAATTACTATATTATTATTACTACATAGGTAATAAAAAAACAAACCATTCTGCTCTTCACCCGGGTTTGAATGGTTTATTTTTATACATAAATGGGTAGCAACCACTTTTGTGGCTTCCATTTCCTATTCTTATTTTACTATGAATTATTTGAATTGTCAAACAATTTTTTAAAGTTGTTGCATTCCAAATGAATTTCCCGGATTTTAACTGAATAAATCACCCATATCATAAATTCCAGCTTTTTGATTTACCAAAAATTTAGCAGCCTTAATTGCACCATCTGCAAAAATGCTCCTAGAATAAGCAGTATGCTTAATTTCTAAAACTTCATTATCATCAAAAAATAAAACCTGATGCTTACCTACAACATTACCACCTCTAATGCTAGAAAAACCAATTTCATTTTGTTTCCTTTTTTCATGCTTATTAAACCTGTTAAATTCGTAATAAAATTTATTATTATTTGCACTATTTATTTTCTCTGCAAGCATTAGAGCAGTACCACTTGGAGCATCTAATTTTCCATTATGATGAATATCTACAATTTCAATTTCTGAATTAGGTAATTCTTTAGATACTTGACTTAAAATTTTTCCCATTAAAGCAATTTGGTATGACATATTAGCAGACTGGAAAATAGGAATTTTTAAAGAAGCATCTATAATTTGATTTTGCTCATCTTTATTAAAACCAGTAGTAGCAATTACAATAGGAATACTTTTACAAACTAAATTTGGTAAAAGTGATATTGTAGCTTCTGGAACAGAAAAGTCAATAACAATATCTGGCATTTCTGAAACGAAATTAAAATCTTGAAAAGTAGGGTAGGTGCTATTGCTACTAGTAACTTTATCTAATCCGCCAACTAAGCAAATATCAGGGTAATCTTTTAAGCTTTTTACAACTTCTTGACCCATTTTTCCATTTATACCATTTATCAATAGTTTTATCATATAACCTCCAAAATAAATATTAGTTTATATAAAAACGATAATTATAAAATGATTTATATAATAATGAAAATATAATTTATATAACAAAAAAAGAATAGAGAAATATAAATCTCTATTCTTAATTTTATTAAATAAGTTTTTAAATTATTCAAGTTAAAATATATAAATTAATCGATATAATTATTAAAATGTAAGTATTAAACTATACGAAAAATAAATAAACTCAAAAATACATAAGCATATTTGTAAACTTTTTTAGTATGTAATAAATTTAGCATATAGAAGAAAGTTTCTCTAGTAGCACTATATTTATCAGCAAATGTAACAACTAATGATTCACGGTACTTAGGAATACTTATTGTTACAGGCCACATATGTTTTAAAATTACATCTTGTTCAATTTCATTTAATTCAAAAAATTTATTGGCATTTTTTAAAGCGATTTTTGGATGGCTAAATGCATGTAAATTTTTAAAGCCTTTTTCCTCGCTTACATGATTATGCCAGTCATATAAAAATAAGTCATGAAGCATAGCACCACGAGTAGCTGATATATAATCTAAATTTAATTTTTTACAAATAAGATATGTATAGTAAGCCACTTGCATACAATGTTGATAACAAGAAGTGCGAGCATGCTGATTAAAGTTTCTCATTTTTTGTACATTTTCATCTTTAATTAAATCATTTATTATAGAAAAAAATTCAGCGTATGAGTGATTTTCTATAGTATCTTTTGTTATATTTTTTACCACGATTAGTAACTCCCTTTTTTTTATCTATAATACTATTATATCATATATTCTTAAAAAGTGAACAAATTTAAGAAAATTTTAAATAATTTGTAATTTTTCCATTTCTGATTTTAATTTCGCTTGACCTTCTAAAGTCATTCTAACAAGAGGGAGACGAGGCTCCCCAACAGAATATTCCATAAGATTTAATGCATATTTTACTGGAATAGGATTTACTTCACTAAATAAGCTATTAACAAGAGGAATTATTTTTATTTGAGTATCTTTAGCTAAAGTATAATTTCCACTTATATAGTCAAAAACCATGTTATGGACTAATTTTGGCACTAAATTAGAAAGTACAGAAATAACGCCAATTCCACCTAAAGATAGAATAGGAAGTGTTTGGTCATCATTACCAGAATAAATCCATAAATTATCTTGGCATAAATTTGAAATTTTTGCTACTTGTGAAAGGTTACCACTTGCTTCTTTAATACCAACAATATTAGAAATTTTTGAAAGCTCTAAACAAGTTTCAGGCTCAATATTAAGCCCAGTTCTACTTGGAACATTATACAAAATAATAGGAAGTGAAACTTCACTTGCAATTTTTGAGTAGTGAGCAATAAGCCCTTTTTGAGTAGTTTTATTATAATAAGGTGTAACTATTAAAAGACCGTCAGCTCCAACATCTTTGGTATATTTAGAAAGCTCAATTACAGATTTTGTATCATTTCCGCCAGTACCTGCAATTACAGGTATTCTTTTATGTACTATTGATACGGTGTATTTAATAAGCTGTTTTTTCTCCTCTAATGATAATGTAGCAGATTCGCCAGTAGTTCCACATACAATAATACTATCAGCACCTTGCTCAATTTGAAATTCTAGTAGTTCTTTTAGCTCCTCCCAATTTATACTACCATCTTCTAAAAATGGGGTAACTAGTGCAGTTCCACAACCAATAAATAAATTTTTTTTCAATAAAAACACTTCCTTTTTTCTCTTTTATTCATTAAAATTATATGAATAAAAGAGGAAAAAGGAAGCTGTCCATTTCAATTTACTTCAAAAATCCACTAATAATTTGTTCTTCTGCTTCTTTTTCAGTAAGACCAAGAGACATAAGTTTGATAATTTGCTCGCCTGCAATTTTTCCAATAGCAGCCTCGTGAACTAAACTTGCGTCAACATGGTTTGCCACAATTTTAGGTGTAGAGGTAACCTTTGCTTTGTCCATTATAATAGCATCACATTCTACATGACCAAAGCATTTGTTATTTCCATTTACATTAGAAATAAATTCTTGAACAGAATTATCTCTTGCAATAGAACGAGAAGCAACATGTACACTAGAATTTTCGCCATTTAAGTTAACATCAAAAATTGTTTTAGCAGTTTGATTTTCATGTGTCATAATTCTTTCTGTAATTACCAAATTAGAGTTATCGCCAAGTTCACCTTTGGTTTCACGAATAGTAGATGTAACACCTTTAATTTGTACTGTTTCCATTTCTAACGTTGCACCATCTTCTAAAAATACAATAGTTTGTGGGTTTAAAATTCTATCTCCTGTGCCATTACCTTCGCCATAATGCTTTTCAACATATTTTACTTTAGCACCTTTAGCTAAGTGGAAAGTGTGAATTCCATCATGTTCAGAAGTCTCACAAGAACTATTATGAATCCCACAGCCTGCAACAATTACAACATTTGCATTTTCACCAATATAAAAATCATTATATACAACATCATTAAATCCAGACTCAGTTAATAAAACAGGAATATGGACACTTTCATTTTGAGTATTTGGTTTAACTATAATATCAATACCCGGCTTATCTTGTTTAGTAACTATATCAATATTTGCTGTTGTATTTCTAGCAATACCTTTGCCATTTTCACGAATATTAAAAGCGCCCATAGGTGTTTTTTCAATATCAGCAATAGCTTTTAATAAATTTTTCTCAATTTTATCTAACTTGTTTTCTATATTCTCAGCCATATTAAGCATTTCCTCCTTTATCAAGCATTACCTTGCAAGGTTTTTTAGCTCTATTTAAAAGTAGAGGCAAAACTTCATCTTTTTGACCAACAGCTTCAATTTCGCCATCAGAAAGTAAAACAATTTCATCAGCAATATTTAAAATTTTTTCTTGGTGAGAAATAATCACAATAGAAGAATCTTTAATTTCTTTGTGCATTTTTTCAAAAATACCAATTAAATTATTAAAGCTCCATAAATCAATACCAGCTTCAGGCTCGTCGAAAACAGTAAGCTTAGATTTTTTAGCAGCAAGCATAGCAATTTCAATGCGCTTAAGCTCTCCACCAGAAAGGGAAGAGCTGATTTCTCTATCTAAATAATCTTTAGCACATAGGCCAACATCAGATAAAAAGTCGCAAGCTTCACTAAGCTTAATTTGATTACCAGAAGCAAGCTCAATTAAATCTTTTACAGTTAAGCCTTTAAACTTAACAGGTTGCTGAAAAGCAAAGCCAATGCCAAGCTTAGCTCTATCTGTAATACTCATTTTAGTAATTTCAGTTCCTTCAAAGAAAATGCTTCCTGAGTCTGGAACTAAAATACCCATTATAATTTTAGCAAGTGTAGATTTACCAGAGCCATTAGGTCCAGTAATTGCAATTAACTTGCTATTATCTATTTTTAAGTTAATATGATTTAAAATTTGTTTATTATCTCTTGCAAAAGAGATGTCCTTTAATTCTAACATGTTTTAATATGAAACCTCCTAGTTTTTTTAAGCACTAGAATTTTATCACATTTTAGAAAAAAATACAATGGGACCAGGTCCACTTTCCCATTTTTGGGGTATTTGGGACAAGTCTAAGCTGTCCCTTTTACCTCAAAAATGGGAAACCGGAGCTGGTCAAATCAACTTCTCCAAAATTTGTACTGCATTACTAGCAGCACCTTTTCTGACATTATCAGCAACCACCCATAAATTAATGCCAGAATTAACACTATAATCTCTTCTAACCCTTCCAACAAAAACTTTATCTTGATTATTTGCATCTAAGGTAGTAGGGTAAACCTCATTTTTGGTATCATCTTTTAAAACAATTCCGGGAGCGTTTTTTAAGTTATTTACTAAATCCTCCATAGAAAAATCTTTTTCAAATTCCACATTTATACTTTCACTATGACTATTAAAAACAGGGACTCTTACAGTAGTTGCAGTGATTCTTAAATCTGGCTTTTTTAGAATTTTTCTAGTTTCATTTATCATTTTTTCTTCTTCTTTTGTATAACCATTTTCTAAGAATACATCAATATGTGGTAAACAATTACTAAAAATAGGTTGTGGGAATTTCTCAAGATTATAGCTTAATTGATTATTTAATTTATGATTTAATTTACAATTTAATTGATTATTTAATTTATGATTTAATTCACAGTTTAATTGACTATTTAATTTGTGGTTTAATTCATATTTGATAGAATGATTTTTTTGCAAATTTGTAATTTCTTCATTGTTTACATATTTTTCAAAATCTAATATTCCATTTTTTAAATCCGTTATGCCTTTATAACCAGCCCCAGAAACAGCTTGATAAGTGCTATAAACAATTCTTTTAATATTGTAGGCTGTATCTAGTGGCTTTAAAGCTACTAATGCTTGAATAGTAGAACAATTAGGATTTGCAATAATTCCATGATGATTATTTATTTCCTCAGCATTTACCTCAGGAACAATAAGTGGTACATTTATATCCATACGAAAATAGCTACTATTGTCAATAACTATGCATCCTTTAGAAACGGCAATAGGAGCAAAAATTTTAGAAACCTCAGAGCCAGCACAAAAAATAGCAAAATCAAAACCACTATCAAATGAAGAAGTAGTTAATTCTTGAATAATGTATTCCTCATTTAAGAAAGTAATTTTCATACCAGCAGACCTTTTTGACGCGAAAAATTCATATTTAGAAATAGGTAATTCTTTTTCTTCTAAAACCTTTAAAACAGTTCTACCAACAACGCCAGTAGCACCTACAACTGCAAGCTTAATATTTTTCATAAACAAGACCTCCTATTAAATAAATTTTATGATTTATATAAAATAAAAAGAATATAACTTTAAATCAAAAATTTGAAATTAGGCTCAAAACATTGACAAATATAAGTCACAAGAGTAAAATAATTCTGTAAAAAATAAATGGATAGGTGATTTATATGGAAACTGTAACAATGGAAAAAATAGTTGCATTATGCAAAGGAAGAGGATTTATATACCCAGGCTCTGAAATTTATGGAGGCTTAGCAAATACTTGGGATTATGGACCTTTAGGAAGCAGATTAAAGAATAATATAAAAGATACATGGAGAAAAAGATTTATTCAAGAAAGAAAAAATAGCTATGAAATAGATGCAGATATTTTAATGCATCCAAGAGTTTGGGAAGCATCAGGACACGTAGCAAGCTTTTCAGATCCATTAGTAGATTGCAAAGAGTGTAAAATGCGTCATAGAGCAGACAATTTAATAAATGACTTTGACCCTAATGCAGATGCAGACGCTATGTCACAAGAACAAATGGTAGAATATATAAAAGAGCATAAAGTACCATGCCCTAATTGTGGAAAATCTAATTTTACAGATATTAGGCAATTTAATTTAATGTTCCAAACATATAGAGGTGTAACAACAGATAGTAAAAGCGTTATTTATTTAAGACCAGAAAATGCTCAAGGTGAATATGTAAATTATTTAAATGTACAAAGAACAGCAAGAGCTAAAATACCATTTAGCATAGGTCAAATAGGAAAAGCTTTTAGAAATGAAATAACACCAGGCAACTTTACTTTTAGAACAATTGAATTTGAACAAATGGAATTTCAAACATTCTGCAAAGAAGGAACAGATTCAGAACTATATAATTATTTTAAAGAATATGGTAAAAAATATTTTATGGATTTAGGCTTACCAGAAGAAAAATTAAGATTCCATGACCATGAAAAATTAGCACACTATGCAAAAGAAGCTTGTGATATAGAATTCTTATTCCCATTTGGTTGGGGTGAAATAAATGGAACTCATAATAGAACAAACTTTGACCTAACAAGGCATCAAGAATATTCAGGCAAGAGTATGGAATACTTAGACCCAGAAACAAACGAAAGATTTATACCATATATTATAGAATCAACTTATGGACTAGATAGAACAGTGTTAGCTATTTTATGCCAAGCTTATGCCGAAGAAGAAGTAGCAGAAGGTGATACAAGAACTGTATTGCATTTAAACCCAGCAATAGCACCATACAAGATAGCAGTTTTACCACTTTCTAAAAAGTTAAGCGAGAAGGCAGAAGAAGTATATGAAAAACTTTCTAAGAAATTTATGTGTGATTATGATGAAGCAGGAAGTATAGGAAAAAGATATAGAAGAGAAGACGAAATAGGAACACCATACTGTGTTACAATTGATTTTGATACATTAGAAGATGATACAGTAACTATTCGTGATAGAGACACAATGGAACAAATTAGATTAAAAATTGATGAAGTTGAAAAGTATATACTTGATAGAATAGAATTTTAAAGTAGACTCTTAAAACTATTAAGAATTATTTAAAGATTTATAATTAAATATTAGAAAGCCCCGGCACCTATTGGCACCGGGGTAATTTTGAAGAGATATTAGCAATAGGGATTTTATTGCTAAAAAGCTGTCTGAAAAATAAAAGGGGAAAATATAATGGACTAAAAACAGAAAGGAGTGTGTACATCGTGATGAATGGTGAAATATATATATATCAGACAGGCTTCCATCTCTTCAATTTGGGTTGCTCTATTATATCAACCCCTTAAAGAAGAATTCTTGGATATTACCAAGACTGATACTATTATACTATTAAATTATGTCAACGTCAATATTTTGTAAAAAATTGCTTAAAAATTTTTTTATATATATAAAATTTAACTTCACTAACATATGTAGGTTTGTTTAGCAAATCATACAATTCAAAAAATTGATTTATAGCAAAAAAAATGCCCCGCCGTATTGGGGTATTTTCAACCCAAAAATTGAGACGGCGGGGGAATATTGGAGGTGTAAACAAGTACCTGAGCAAAAGAGTACTTGGACAACCTTGCCTAGTAAGGCACGTATCATATAAATTCTACATTGTAACATCTATATAATACATGTGCTAAGTAAAGCCACTTGTATGCGGGGATTTCTCGGGTTTCATTTTATTTATTCCTTTCTTTTGAAATATAGTCTACTTCACAGATAGAAATTAAATTAAATGAAAACTAAGTAAAACCGCTTACATAACACCACCGAGTAGGAAGACTCATGATGAATCCACCTTTCATGTAAATTTGCTTAAATTCTCAAGCATAATATTATTATACGACCAAATTATGTAAATGTCAATTACTAATTAATATTTTTTGATAATTTTGAGAATTTAGTTTTTATCAAATGAAAAATTAAATAAAATTTTGCAAAGTAAATGTAATTAAGTTCATTTATTAAAAAAGTATTGCATTTAAAATGTTGATTAGTTATAATTTAAGAAAATTAAAACACAATTAAGAATGAATTATATTTTTAATATAATATTTGTAATATAAGTCTTATATAGAAGATAAATAAAAATATAATAATTTTAAAATAAATTATATTTTTTTAAAATTAAAGAAAGGGATAAATTTTTATGGGCAATATTATATATATTCTTAAAAGACTAAAAACAATGGATACAAAAGCCATGAGGGAGAAAATTAACTCAATCCATGAAAAAACTAAAATGTCTAAGTTTGCCATATTTATGGATATGCAAAAATGTGCAAGGCGATATGGTGCAGGCTACATGGACTATGATTTGTATGAAATGTATAACCTAACTGATGAACAAAGAAATACATATTTGACAAGAGGAAGAAACAATGAACTTGTTACAAGATATTGTGACAAAAGCAAACTACATTATTTTATGAACAAAGACGAATTCAATAAAACTTTTAATAAATACATAAAAAGAGATTGGATAAAAGTAAACGGAGAGCAAAAAGAAAAAGTATTAGAATTTTTAAATAAGCATAATACTTTTATGGCAAAGCCAATTGATGGTGGGTGTGGCAAAGGAATAAAAAAAATAAATACATCTTCATATAATTCCTTAGAAGAAATATATTCATATTTAACTAAAGAAGGAAATAACTTTGAACTTGAAGAAGTAATAGAACAACATCCAGATGTAGCTAAAATTTATCCAAATGCGATAAATACAGTAAGAATTGTAACAATTGTAACTACTAAAGATGGGAAGTCGCTACTTACAATTCCAGAAGAAGAAAGAAAAAATGTAGAGCTAAAGCCACATATTATTTGCTCATATTTTAGAATAGGCAATGGTGGAAGATGTGTAGATAATTTTAATAGTGGTGGAATGGTAGCACCAGTAGATGAAAATACTGGAGTAGTGTTACAAGTGGCAATAGATAAACAAAAAAATGTATATGAAAAACACCCACAAACAGGTGAAATAATAAAAGGTTTTAAATTTCCATTTTGGAATGAAGCTATAAATTTATGCAAAGAAGCATCAAAGGAAATTCCTGAAATGGGATATGTTGGCTGGGATGTAGCATTTACACCAAATGGGCCTCTTTTTGTGGAGGCAAACGAGTTTCCGGGTCATGATATTTATCAATTACCAGAGCATACTCCTGATAAAATAGGAATGATGCCAAAATTTGATTTTAGCAAATAGAAAAAAGTGCAAAAGAAAATAACAAATGTTAATAATGAAACACTATAGATTAAAAGTGATTTATATTTTATGGTAATTAAAAACTGAGAGGAGAAAAAATTGAGCGAAGAAAGTAAAAAGCAAGAAAATCAAGTTAATCAAGAAATACAAATAAACGAAGAAAAAGGTAAAGAAAAAAATAAAAAATCAGGTTCCTTCATGAAGAATGTTTTAATTCTAATGTTTGCACAAATAATGGTAAAAATATTAGGATTAGTATATAAATTTGTAATAACTAATTTTGAAGGATTTGGAGATACAGGACTTGGCTATTATTCAGCAGGTTACCAAATTTATTCAGTTCTACTTGCATTGTCATCAATAGGAATACCAAGTGTTATTTCAAAATTAGTATCAGAAAGAATTGCAATAGGAGATAATAAAGGTGCAAATAGAATATTTAAAATTTCTATGACATTTTTTGTGGGCCTAGGAACAATATTGTCGTTAGGATTATTCTTTGGGGCAGAATATATTGCAACTGCAATATTCAATGTACCAGACACAAAATACGTAATGCAAGTATTAGCACCAGCAATAGCATTTGTCGCAGCATCTGCAACACTTAGAGGCTATTTTGCAGGTCAAAATGATATGAAACCAACAAGCTATTCACAAATAATAGAACAATTTTTAAACTGCGTATTATCTATCACATTTGTATATGCTTTACTTGGAAGAGAGCCTTACATAATGGCAGCAGGTGGAAACTTATCAACAACACTTGCAATATTACTAACATTTGTATATTTAATTGCTTATTATAAGAAAAAGAGATTAAAAGTAGATAAAGAGCAAGAATCACCAGAAGAAAATTTAACAGCATGGAAATTATTAAAGAAAATATTAGTTATTTCTATACCTGTAACAATAAGCTCTATAATTTCTGTTGTAAATCCACTTATAGATAGTGCAACAGTGAGCAGATGTATACAAGCAGCATTTGCAAATATGTACCCAATAAAAGAACAGCTAGAAGCATTAGCTATGAGCAAGGCAGGAATACTTGCTAAAGTAGATACACTTGTTAACTTACCAACAGCAGTAAATGTAGCATTTTCTACTGCATTAGTTCCTGCAATTTCAGCAGCAATTGCAAAAAAAGATAGTGAAACAGCATCAAAAAGAATGACATTTTCTATATTTGCATCTCTTTTAATAGTGCTTCCATGCACAGCAGGTTTTATGGCATTAGCACAACCAATATTAAATTTGATATACCCATCTGCAAATGGTGGAGCAGAGGTTTTAATGATATTCTCAATTCCTATGATATTTATAGCATTAAATCAAACTATAAATGGAGGACTATATGGACTTAATAAAACCTATATTCCAGCAATAGCCTTAGCAGTAGGAGCAGTTATTAAATTTGTACTAAATATTATTTTAATAAGTAATCCAAAAATTGAAATAATGGGAGCAGGAATAAGCTCTATAGTTTGCCAATTAGTTGCATTTTTAATTACCTTCTTAACATTAAGAAAATATATTAAGATAAAATTCAAACTAGGAAGAATGATAATAGCACCAATATTTGCAGCATCAATTATGGGTGTATGCACCTACTTTATAAACCAAGGTTTAAACCACGTAATATCAAATTCTATAAGCACAATAGTATCAATAATATTAGGTGCAATTATATATGTAGTTTCAATATTCTTACTAAAAATCTTAACGAAAGAAGATATAATGATGATTCCTTTTGGCACTAAGATATATGCTATTTTAGTAAAATTAGGAATTTATAAAGAAATAGAAAGTGAAAATTAGATAGAAGAATTTACGCAAAGTGAAAAGGCAAAGCAATACCGTAGATAAAGGAAAATTGTTTGACCAATAAAAAGAATAATGCTATACTAATAATAGCTTAAATGAAGTAACCGTTCATAGTAGCGACATAAGATATGTGAAGTAGGAATCACATATCTTTTTTTAAAAAAATTTAAAAATGTTCGTATATTTTTGAAAAATTTTATTGACAATTAAATTTAAGTATAGTATAAAATTATTATACACATGAGTGTGAAAACAGTTATAATCTATGAATAGAATAATGTAATAACACTCATAATACTAAGTAAGAAAAAACCAATAGATAATATTATGTGATTTGTGGCTATGAAATTAAGAGCATAAAAATTATAAAATATTATCTAAAATGAAAAAGGAGGAAACAGATGAAAAGTAAAAACGCTTGTGGCTCTAGAGAGAGAGAGACTGTCCGTTGAATAGAAAAAATAATAAATCA
>CANRCF010000025.1 GCA_947629045.1 uncultured Clostridia bacterium
ATATTGCTTTTAAATATGCATTTAATCGTACAAATTGCATTTACTTTACAGAATTGCATTTAACTTTTCACTTGACGTTGCAGATATTCTTCTAATTCAGATAATTTTATCTTTTTAGTCAAGTTGGATATATAAACATCATTAGAATAATTAAATACTAAAAAAGTAGTATTATTGATAATTACTCTATGAGGTTCAATATACGAAATATTAGTGTTTTCAATTTTTCTAATACTGCCATTTACAAACTTTGGATTAACCTTTGAAAACTCACATATAAATTCCAGCCTTTGCTTTAGACTTTCCTCAAATTGTAGTTCTTGCTTAATTATCTTCATTTAAAACACCATCCTTTCCTTATAGATTTAGGATGATTTTTTGCAAAAGAAAAAAATCAACCATTTCTGATTGATTTTTGTATCTATCTATTCAATTAGTTCGAACAGATACGTCGTTGGTGGGCAGGGATGGATTCGAACCATCGTACTCAAATGAGAACAGATTTCTTACTACTATAGTTTTCACTACCATTTAAATGTTTGTAGTCTGGACTTTCTCTTTATCTTATTTTGATTTATAAGATACCTGGTATAAAGTCTCTACACTTAAATTCAAATTTTAAAAATTTAAATTTTAGCTCGGGATTATCATCAGCTTAATTCTGTTAAGACTTCCCCGAATTAGCCAGATTATTCACTATATGATTACTCATATAGGCTGCAATTCTTGATTTTTTGATTTAAAACCAAAGCCTACAGTCTGCCGCCTTTAGCCACTCGGCCACCTACCCATATATTTATATTATTTTCACAAAGACTTAAAGTTATACTTAATATAAATTAAATATTTTTAAAGTCAATTGGTGCGCCATCAAGGATTCGAACCTTGGACCCACCGGTTATGAGCCGGTTGCTCTGACCAACTGAGCTAATGGCGCATTTTTCATGCAGACTTAAGTATAAGGCATTTTTATAAAAAAGTCAATACTTGTTTTAAATTTTTTATAAAATTATACTAAATCTTTTAATATAAACTTTTCAATATAAATTGAATCATTCATCATTTTTAAATTTAACTATATAAATGTAAATCAATCTAAAAAGTGGTCTAATGTAAATTTTAGACCACTTTTGTAAAGATTTTCTTAGTTTTATTTTATTCAAAGCTTTATTAGTTATTCTAATTAATTATTACTTTCTTCTCCTCTTCCTTCTGGAAGTGCAGGCAATTGAACTACTACTCTAATTTTCATAACATAACTAATTGCTCTAACAATTTTGCTATTTTTAATTCTTTCCCATAAAGTTGGTTTAACTTCTACTCTTGTTTGTTCAAAATATTTTTTATCTTCAGCTGTAGATGCAACATTTGCTCCAGTTTGTACTGTTTCTTCTTGAACATTTTCTCCTGTAACTTCTTCTAAATCTTCTTGTGGTGCTGGTATTAGTTTTAATGCATCTGCAACTTCAATTCCTATATAGCTTAATGCTTTTGACCTATCTTCTATTCTTTCCATATCTATTTCAATATGTAAGTTAGATTCTAGGTTAGCAATTCTTGCATTTATCAATTTTACTGCATCTTGATAATTTTGTGAAGTTTCTGATTTTGTTCTTCCTATTAGTCCTAATGTATCTATTATATCTTCTGAAAAATCATTTGAAATATTTTTAATTGCTTCTTTCCAGTCTTCATCTTTATTTTCAACCGAGAATAATACTTCTCTTAATTCACCAGCAAGTGAAATGTTTGCTTCTCTTTGGCGAATTAATTCTTCTATTCTTTTTGTATTTTCCTCAAATTGATTTGTTGCATATTCTACCAAGCCATAGGCTGCTTTATATACACTCTTTGGAAAGTTTTTCTTTTTTGGATATTCTATTAAGTATGTTTTTATAGACTCTATTAAATCCTTAAAGTAAGCGTCTTCTTCTAATTGTATAATTTGTTTCTTACTGTTAGGATTAATTAACTTTTGAACTTTATCAATATTTGATAAAATTTTTTCTTCCGTGATTACCATTCTCACGTTTACTATGCCAGATCTAGACATTGTAAACCTTACCTCCTTTGTCCTATGTTTATTTTCTCCTATGTCGTAATTTTTAGCATTTTTTCGAAAACTACAATAGGATTTCTATTATCTTACTTTTTCTGCTACAATTTTATTACAACATTTTTATGAAGTCAAGAAAAATTTGTCTTTTTTTGTTATTTTTTTAATTCCTCATAACGTTTGATTTTCATCGTTGTAGTTTTAACAAATTCGTCTTCTTTTATTTCTAGACTTTTTATTGCTTTATAGGAGGTTAATTTTTTATTTAATTCCTTTATTTTGTTCCATATAATATCCTTTACTTCATCTTTACTAATTCCTTTGCCATATTTTGCTTCTATTTCTTCCATGTTTGGAATTACTCTTGCTGAAATAATTAGCTCTTTATTTGTAGGGTCTGTTTCATCTTCTTTTCCGTATACCATGCATTCTTTAATTTCTGGAACCTGTGATAATAAAAGCTCTATTTCTTCTGGATAGATGTTTTTACCATTTTGAGTTACTATTACGTTTTTGCTTCTACCTGTTATATATAAGAATCCGTCTTTGTCTAAATATCCAATATCTCCTGAATGGAACCATCTTTCTCCGTCTATTACTTCTATTACGTCATTTGTTGATTCGTCATCTTCATAATATCCTAGCATTAAAGTAGGACTCTTTATTAAAACTTCTCCTTCTCCATTTTCATTTGGTGAAGATATTTTAAGTTCTGCAGTAAATACTGCTTTTCCTGCCGAGCCAACTTTTGGCTGAAATTCAGGTGTTAAGGCTGCTATAGGTGCTGTTTCTGTTAAACCATATCCTTGTAAAAACATAATTCCTATATCTTCTACCCATTTTCCAATCTTTGCATCTATTGGTGCTGCAGCAGATACTATAATTCTTAATTTACCGCCTAAGTTTTCATGTATTTCTGCGAATACTTTACGTTTAATATCTACACCTACTGTTTTTAAAGCATTTGTTACATGTATCATTGAATTTACTAAAGTATCTTTTTTGCTTTTCTTAATGTTTGCATTTATTTTTCTATATAAGTTTTCAATTAGTAGTGGAACTGCAAGCATACATGTTGGTTTTGTTTCTTGCAAGTTTGGTACAATATGTTTTAAGCCTTGGCAAACTGCTATTGAAGAGCCACAAGCAAGTGGCAACAAGAATCCTATTGTTGATTCATAAGTGTGATGCAAAGGTAATACTGAGAAGAATCTATCTTCTGGATATAATTTTACATATGCAGAAACTGCATTTATGTTTTCTGCTAAATTACGGCTAGATAGCATAACGCCCTTTGCACTTGATGTTGTTCCTGAAGTAAATAAAAGTACCTTAAATTCATCAGGAATAACTCTAATTCTAGAATATGCATCATCACCATTGTTAACTAAGGCCCTACCTTCTTGAATTAGATAATTCATTCCTACATTTTTTCCATCTATTCCATCTTCTGAATACATTTTTATAAAATATTTTACATTTGGAATATTTGGTAAAACTTTTTTAACTGAGTCTTCTTTTCTTTCTGAATATATTACAACATCTGCTCTTGATCTTTTAATAACATTTTCAAGTTCATTGTCTGGAAGTTCTTTATCTGTTGGAATTGCAATTCCATTTCCGCAAAGAAGTGTCATATATGATACATACCAATCATATGTAGTTTCGCTTAGAATAACTATTCTTGGATTTTCATTTAAGTTTAGTTTTCTCATTAATGCTGTTCCAAATGCTATTACATCTTCTTTAAATTGACTATATTTTATTTCCGAAAATTTTCCCTTTGGATCAAATTTTTCTAAAACAAATTCTTTGTCAGCATATTTTTTTGTAGATTGATAAAACACCTCTTGCATTGTTTCATAGGTGGTTGGTGTGTAATTTTTTACTTCTTTTTTGTTTTCTTCTTCATGGGCTTTTTGTATTGCTTCGTAGTCAAGCTTTACCTCATCAATTTCTGATAATTCTTTCATTTTAAATTTTGGAAATTTAAAATTTGGTACTTTAAAATCTCTTAATCCTCTCATTTTAGTTCATGTTAGCTTTTAGCTTTTTAGTTTTTTGACCTTTCGCTTTTAAGTTCTCGAGCTTTTTAGCTTTTAGCTTTAACATGGCCTCCTTTCAGTTTATACATTAAAAATTTTTTAACAATTTTACTTTTATATTTTTTATATTTTGGTATTTATTTTAATGTACAATTTAATTTACTTTATAAGTGTCCTATTTTTTTAATTTTCTTATAAATGATTTTTCTATTTCTTTATCCAATTTTGCAATATTTATTTCTTCACTTTCGTGTCTCATTTTATATATTAAGCTAGAACAAATAAAACCAAATATTCCGGATGCTATTACATTTGCATCTCCTTCAATAATTTCTCCTCTTTTTATTCCTTCTTTAACTATTTCTTCTATCATTTGTATGTATTCAAATACATATTTTCTGCACATTTGGCTTCTAGGGTCGTTTCCCCATATTTGACTTAAAATGATAGTTATAAAACTTTCATATTTTACTAATATCTTAATTTGAATTAAAACAATTGCTCTTAATTTATCTAAGTAATTTTCCAAATTACCTGTTTTTATAGCAATGCTATTTTTTAAAAGCTTTACTCCTTCTTCTATTAAGAAATTAAATATCTCTTCTTTGCTAGAAAAATGATAATATAAAGTTCCTTTTGCTACACCTACGGTTGCTGTTATTTCTTCTATGCTAGTAGCATCATAGCCTTTTTCCGCAAATAGCTTCATTGAGGCTTCAAAAATTTTTCTTTTGGTTTTATTCATGTTTACCTTTCATTCCTTTTTGTTTTACTTAATTTTTATCTTTCATTAAGTTTTTACTTATTTTTGTATTAATGTTCTTTTTACATACATGTATAATTATATAATTTTATCATAAATTATGCAAGTTTTAAATTCATCCTGACCTATTGTTCAAAAATTTTTTATTAAAAATAAATAGTGATTAAAATTTTGTTTCTAATCACTACTTATTTTTGTTTTCCTTATCTTCTTTTTGCATCTAGAACATCTAAATTGTCTAATGCTTTACCAGTTCCTAGAGCTACACATGAAATGGCATCTTGTGCTATCATTACATTAATTCCGGTTTGTTCTTGCAAAAGTTTATCTAAACCATCAATTAAACAGCCACCACCAGTCATGTAAATACCTCTATCACTAATATCTGCTGCAAGCTCAGGAGGTGTTCTTTCTAATACTCCATGTACTGCATCTACTACCATCATAGCTGGTTCTATTAGAGCTTCTAGCATTTCGCTAGAATGTATTGTAATTGTACTTGGAAGTCCTGTTACCAAATCTCTACCTCTAATTTCCATTTCCATGTCTTGTATTTTTGGATAAACACAACCTATATTTATTTTTAAGTCTTCTGCAGTTCTTTCTCCAATTATTACATTATATTTTTTCTTGATATAACGTACTATTGCTTCGTCAAACTTGTCCCCTGCAACTTTAAGTGAAGAACTAACAACAGAGCCTCCTAATGAAATAACTGCTATATCAGTAGTTCCACCACCGATATCTACTACCATGTTTCCACATGGTCTTGAAATGTCAATTCCTGCACCAATAGCAGCTGCTATTGGTTCTTCTATTAAGTATACTTTTCTTGCCCCTGCTTGTGATGCAGCATCTATTACTGCCTTCTTCTCAACTTCTGTTACTTGAGAAGGAATGCAAATCATTACTCTTGGAGCAAAAATAAATTTACCACAAATACGGTTAATGAAATATTTAAGCATTTTTTCTGTTACTGTGTAGTTTGATATAACCCCATCTTTAAGTGGTCTTGTTGCAACTATATTTCCCGGTGTTCTTCCTAGCATTCTTCTTGCTTCTTTTCCGACTGCTAAAACATCTCCTGTATTGCTATCAACTGCCACAACAGATGGCTCTCTTAACACAATACCTTTACCTTTTGCATAAGCGATAACAGTTGCTGTTCCTAGGTCAATTCCTATATCTTGGCCATACTTAAACATTTTGCATCTTCCTTTCAGAATTTTCATTTCGTTTTTGTTACAATTTTGTTACAATTATATTACAAGTTTATAAAAATAGCAATCTATTTTATTGATTTTTTGAAAAAAATATACAAACTTTACAAAATTGCATTTAACATTTAAATTGTCTTTAACTTTTCACTTAGCAAAAATTATTCAAAAATATGACATATAAAAATTACAACCTTATACATATACTAATATTCATATGTATAAGGTTGCTTTATTAAGTATTATTTTACTCAAAATATTTTGATTTAGCTTGAAGCTATTATAAGAAGAAATAGCCTAAAATAATTGCACTAAGTAATCCTGCTGGACCAAATGTAGGAAGTATTTCTAATTCTTCTGTAGTGGCGCTTCCTACTTCTTGAGCAGTTGCAGTACTTATTTTTACTGAGCTTACTTTATCAAACTTAAATCCAAATTCATATTGTTTTTCTTCTTCTGGGTTTAAAGTACCTACTTCTACGTATTTTGTTCCCATTTTTACATCTCTTGGAGAATAAAATTCAAATTTTATATATTGATTTTCCATTGTTTCATTTGTGTTGTTTTTAATAGCTCCCTTTAAGTTTCCATTCACATTTGATGCTTCTGCTAATGTTACTGTTATTTGTGGTGTAGTTACTAATACTTCATAATTTTCTATTGGCTTATATAACGATTTCGTATAGAAAAAAATCATTACATCTGAAAATATGAAGAATGCTACAAATATTAGCAAATAACATAAAAACACCTTCATTCTGGGTCTGCTATTATACATCCATATATCCATGTAAGGCATAATTTTTTCCCCCATTTTTATTTATTATAATTTATATTTTTCTAAATACACCTGCAACTTTTCCTAAAATATCACATGTTGGAACTATTATTGGGTCCATTGTGCTATTTTGAGGTTGCAATCTGATATGGTCTTTTTCTTTATAGAATGTTTTTACTGTTGCTTCATCTCCGATTAAAGCAACTACTATTTCTCCATTGTTTGCTGTATTTTGTTTTTTTACTAAAATATAATCTCCATTTAAAATACCAGCTTCTATCATACTTTCTCCACGAACTGTAAGCATAAAGCTTTCACTATTTCCTACGAAATCAATTGGAATTGGGAAAGTATCTGTAATGTTTTCTACTGCAAGTATTGGTTCACCTGCTGTAATTTTACCTATAACTGGCACTTCCACCATTTCTTTTCCTGTATAATAATTTTTGCTTTCTTGTCTTTTTTCAACTGGCTCTCCATCTCCGCCCTTTAGCAAACGCAAAGTTCTACCTTTTTGATCTTCTTTTTTGATATATCCTTTTTCAGAAAGTTTTGCTAAATAGCCATGTACTGTTGCTGTAGATTTTAAACCTACTGCTTTTCCTATTTCTCTAACTGATGGAGCATATCCTTTTTCGTTTACTTGTTTTTCAATAAATTTTAATATTGCTTTTTCTCTTTTATTTATTACGTTTGGATCTTTTTTTCTAGCCAAAATACATCACTCCTTATTTTATATTTTTTGTTTCGTACACAATCATTTGTTTTATCCTTTTTAATAATATCATACAAACAAAAAAATGTCAAACAAATTTTTGACATTTTTTAATAATTTTAAACTGACCTGTCCCAACTACCTCAAAAATGGGGAACCGGACCTGGTCCCTTCCTATGCACTTTCACTTTTCTTAGTTGTTGTTTGTCTTTTAGCTTTAGGCTTCTTAATTTGTGATACTTCTCTATTATTATTTATAGTAATGTTTGGTGCATCACCATTTTCGACTGTTCCTTTTGTTATTATGCATTTTTCTATTTTAGGATTTGAAGGAATTTCAAACATTATATCTCTCATAATATCTTCTATAATAGAACGTAAACCTCTTGCGCCTGTTTTTCTCTCTATTGCTTTATCAACTATTGTTTCTAGTGCTTCTTTTTCAAATTCCAAATTTACATTGTCTAATTCAAATAATTTTTTGTATTGTTTTACTAATGCATTTTTTGGTTTTGTTACTATATCTATTAAAGCATCTCTGTCTAATTCTCTTAATGTTGCAATGATTGGAAGTCTTCCTACAAATTCTGGAATTAAACCAAATTTTAATAAATCTTGTGGTAATAATTCTTCAAACACTTTGTATTTGTTTATGTCTTTACTGCTTTCAATTTGTGCTCCAAATCCAATTGATTTTTTGCCAATTCTATCTTTAATTATTTTCTCTAATCCTTCAAATGCTCCACCACATATAAATAGAATGTTTGATGTATCTATTTGTATAAATTCTTGATGTGGATGTTTTCTTCCACCTTGTGGTGGTACTGATGCTACTGTTCCTTCGATTATTTTTAATAGTGCTTGTTGTACACCTTCACCACTTACATCTCTTGTTATTGATGGATTTTCTGATTTTCTAGAAATTTTATCTATTTCATCAATATATATAATTCCTTTTTCTGCTTTTTCTACATCATAATCTGCCGCTTGGATTAGTTTTAATAAGATATTTTCAACATCTTCTCCTACATAGCCCGCTTCTGTTAGCGTAGTTGCATCTGCTATTGCAAAAGGTACATTTAAAATTTTGGCAAGTGTTTGTGCAAGAAGTGTTTTACCACACCCTGTTGGTCCTAATAATAGGACATTGCTTTTTTGTATTTCTACGTCATCTTTTTCTTCTTGACGTATTCTTTTATAATGATTATATACCGCAACAGATAGCGTTTTTTTAGCTTCTTCTTGTCCAATAACATATGAATCTAATACTTCTTTTATCTCTGCTGGTGTTGGCAATTTTTCTTGTGCATTTGTTGTGTAGGTAATCTCACTATCGTCATAAAGTTCATCTTCTAATATATTATTACAAACTTTGATACACTCATCGCAAATATATACACCAGGTCCTGCTATAATTCTGCCTACTGCTTCTTGTGATTTTCCACAAAAGGAGCATTTAACTCCTCTCATTTTATTATTTGCCATATTCAATATACTCCTTTAAATTTAAATTAAGTTTAAAAAGAGAATTTTTCTAATTTTTTCTAGCTTATATTATATGGAGATTTCATATAAATTATAATTTTAGTACAAATTAGAAATAAGATTATTTTTAAGCTCTTTTTTCCATAATTCCATCTATTAGACCATATTTTAATGCTTCTTCTGCTGTCATATAATTGTCTCTTTCTGTATCACGATTAATTACTTCTAATGGTTGACCTGTTCTATCACTTAAAAATTTATTTAATTTTTCTCTTGTTTTTACCATATGGTCTGCATGAATTTTTATTTCTGTAGTTTGACCAGATAGCCCTCCGCCTGCAATTAGTGGTTGATGGATTAGTATTTCAGCATTTGGTGTGGCAAATCTTTTTCCTTTTTCTCCTGCTGCTAATAAAACTGCTCCCATACTAGCTGCCATTCCTATACAAATAGTAGAAACTGGGCATTTGATATAATTCATTGTATCTACAATTCCCATTCCATCTGTAATAGATCCTCCTGGGCTATTGATGTATAAGTGAATTTCTTTGTCTGGGTCTTCTGATTCTAGGAATAGAAGTTGTGCTATTACTAGGCTAGCTGAAGTTTGATTTACATCTTCTCCTAAGAATATAATTCTGTCTTTTAATAATCTTGAGAAAATATCATAAGATCTTTCTCCTTTTGCAGTTTGTTCAATAACGTAAGGAACTAAACTATTTTGTTCTTTCATTCATATACCTCCCATACTAGCTAACATATTTTATTAGCTTTTACATTTATCTTGTGCATGTTCTTTATATAAGTGCTTATTTTTTTATTTTGCTATTATCTACAACAAACTTAATAGCTTTTTCTACCTTTAAGTTTTCTGTAATATAATTTTTTACAAACTCATTTTTAGACATTTCTTCTTCAGTTTGTTTGTAATTCTTAGCCATTTCTTTTAATTTTTCTTCTACTTCTTTGTCATCTGGCTTAATGTCTTCAGCTTTTATAATTGCTTCTATTACTAATCTTGCTTTAACATTCTTTTCAGCTTGTTCTTTCATTTCGTCTCTTACTTGAGCTTCTGTTTTTCCAGATAAAGTATAGTATTGTGCTAATGTTAATCCTTGATATTGTAATCTTTGTTCAACATCTTTTACCATATTATCTATTTCAGTTTCTATCATTCCTGATGGAATTTCTAATTCCACATTGTCACAAACAGCTTTTATTGCATTATCTTCTGTTTCATATTTTGCTTTTTCATCATTTTCTTTTTGTAGTCTTTCTTTAATGCTCTTTTTTAATTCTGCTAATGTATCGAATTCACTAACATCTTTTGCAAATTCGTCATCCATTTTTGGAAGCTCTTTTTTCTTAATTTCATGTAATTTTACTTTGAATACTGCTGGCTTTCCTGCTAAGTCTTTTGAGAAATAGTCTTTAGGAAATGTTACATTAACATCTTTTTCTTCATCTATTTTCATTCCAATTATTTGGTCTTCAAATCCTGGAATGAAAGTATTACTTCCTATTTCTAGTTCATGCTTTTCTGCTTTTCCACCTTCAAATGGAACGCCATCAATAGAACCTTCAAAATCAATTACAGTTATATCACCTTTTTCTACTGGTCTATCTTCTACTGTAATTATTCTTGAGTTATGCTCTGCCATATGTCCTAATTCATGTTCTACATCTTTGTCAGATACAGTATACTCAACTTTTGGAAGTTCTATACCTTTATATTTTCCTAATTTTACTTCTGGTTTTGTTTGAACTGTTGCTGTAAAGATTAAGTCTTTGCCTTTTTCCATTTGTGTAATATCAATCTCTGGTCTGCTTACTGCTTGTATATTATTTTCTTTGATAGCTGCATCATAAATGTCTGGTACTAATTCATTGAATGTATCTTCATAAAAAATTTCGCTACCATATTGTCTTTCTACCATGTTCATTGGTGCTTTTCCTTTTCTAAATCC
>CANRCF010000026.1 GCA_947629045.1 uncultured Clostridia bacterium
GTAGCATACAACTTCGGAGCACAAGGTATTGGTCTATGCCGTACAGAGCATATGTTCTTTGCACCAGAAAGAATTGCAGCTATTCGTGAAATGATAGTTTCAAAAACAGCTGAACAAAGAGAAAAAGCATTAGATAAAATTCTTCCAATGCAACAAGGTGACTTTGAAGGATTATTCAGAGAAATGAAAGGTTACCCAGTAACAATTCGTTTACTAGATCCACCACTACATGAATTCGTACCACATTCAGACGAAGATATAAGAGATTTAGCAAAAGAAATGGGAATTACATTTGAAGAATTAAAAACAGTAGTAGAAGGTTTACATGAATTCAACCCAATGATGGGACATCGTGGATGCCGTCTAGATGTTACTTACCCTGAAATTGCTGTAATGCAAACAAGAGCTATTATTAGAGCTGCTATTACAGTAAATAACGAAGGAATGCATATAGTACCTGAAATAATGGTTCCATTAGTAGGAGAAGTTAAAGAATTAAAATATGTAAAAGACATCATTACAAAAACAGCTGACGAAGAAATCGCAAAAGCTGGTGTTCAAATGAAATACAAAGTAGGAACAATGATTGAAATTCCTAGAGCTGCATTAACAGCTGATGAAATTGCAAAAGAAGCTGAATTCTTCTCATTTGGTACAAACGACTTAACACAAATGACATTTGGATTTAGCCGTGATGATGCTGGTAAATTCTTAGGTTCATACTATGAAAAGAAAATATATGAATCAGACCCATTTGCTAAACTTGACCAAACTGGTGTTGGAAAATTAGTTAAAATGGCAGTTGAAATGGGAAAAGCTACTCGTCCAGACATCAAACTTGGAATTTGTGGAGAGCATGGTGGAAACCCACCTACAGTTGAGTTCTGCCATAATGTTGGTTTAACTTATGTATCTTGCTCACCATACAGAGTTCCAATAGCAAGATTAGCAGCAGCACAAGCAGCAATTAAAAATCCTAGATAAAACTTAAAATATTTTAATAAGTAAACTAAAAATAGATGACACATCTTTCGATATGTCATCTATTTTCTTAGGACTAATTAGTTGATAGAAGTAACAATGATATTTTTCATTCCGTGTTCATCTTTTTTGCGATCTTCTTTAGCAACCAGCTTCCCATAATTTCTGAAACTTCTCTTTCCATATTCTGTTATAATAAAACAACTTCCAATTTCAGAGTGAATGCTCAATGTATTGAACATCATTTCAGTACATTCCCGGGATTCTCCTGGTTTAATTTGGTTACCTAAGATTTCGAGTGTGACGGTTGTTTTGTTTGTTACTGTCATAACAGCACCTCCTAATAATTTATAATTATATTGTACTATGTTTAACAAAAAATTGCAAGTTTCAAATTTATCAAAAAAGTAAAAAAGTTGAATTTATAGAAAATGCAAAAATTGTTTGACATATACTAGAATAAATGCTATAATAATATTAGCTTAAGCGAAGTTGTCTAGTATAGCCTGACAATAACGCATCAGATATGTGGGGAGAAACACATATCTTTTTTTTTATTTGTAAAAGAAAACAGAGCAGGGAGAACTGCTCTGAAATTACTATGTAATTTTTTGGTTTTCGTTGTCTTTTTGATATTTCTTCAATTCTTCTTCTAATTTTTCAATTTTCTGAAGTAGAATCCATATCAACATATAGCCTGACAAAATAACCCACCTCCTTTCTCAAAGATTTCCTTTGGAAAAGGATTTGTTTATTATATTCTATTTCGTTACAAAATTCAATGCTAATTTACATTTTTTTCCTTTTGAATAGTTAAACAAATTAAAACATAAAGTTTTGTTGAAAATTTTAAAAAGAGTAAAAAAGTGTTGACAAATACAAAAAAAATTAGTATAATTTTATAGTACGAAATTTACATAGGTGAAAAATATCACACTATAAAGCAAGTATATTTATAAATTGAAAATTAAGATAGTTAAAACATATATCTTTATAAACTAGCATAAGTTAAGGGAGGGAATTACAAATGGCACAACCAAAAAGAAGATGGTCAAAAGCAAGAACACACTTAAAAAGATCAACTTGGAAATTAGAAAACCAAAATTTAGTAGATTGTCCACATTGCCACGAAAAAATAATGCAACATAGAGTATGCCCAAATTGTGGATATTATGATGGAAAAGAAGTAGTAGCTCCAAAAGCAGAACAAAAATAATTAAAAAATAAAAATGCGGAGATGGAATTTTAAGTTCTATCTCTTTATTTTTCAAAAAATATAATAATTATGCGTTAAAATAAGTTTAAATTGTGTAATTTTTACAATATAATTTTTTATTGCTAATTTCTTAATTTTGTGTTAGTATATTTTTAGAAAAAAAGAATGGAAATAAATACATATGAATAATGAAAAAGATTGGAAAGAAATCGAGAAATGGAACGAACTTAAAGAAATAGAGAGAGAAGAAAAGTTTGGAACAGATATTACAAAATTAGGAAAACATAAAAAGGAAATAGATAAATTTGCAAAAGTACTAAATGTTATAGTAAAAACTCTTTATTATATAGGTAAAGGTGCTGTAATATTAGCAATTATTTTAGCTATTTTATGGGTAATTGATACATGTATTGGAGCGCAAGAAATGTTAAAAATTAATAAATAGTACTATTTTAAGTTAAAATATAAATTTATAGTTTAATATTAATATAAAATATAATATTAAAGGAGAAAATATGGTACAAAGAATTGATAAAACAAATTACTATTTAAATATAGCAAAAGCAGTAGCAGAAAGAAGCACTTGTTTGAGAAAAAAGTGCGGTTGTGTAATTGTAAACAATGATGAAATTATATCAACTGGTTATAGTGGTGCACCAAGAGGAAGAAAGAATTGTATAGATTTAGGCTTTTGTACTAAGAAAAAGTTATTTCCAGATGTAAGGCATGGTGGATATGATGCTTGCAGAAGTGTTCATGCTGAGCAAAATGCTATTATTAGTGCTAGTAGAAAAGAAATGATTGGTGCTACTTTATATTTAGTATTATTTAGACCTGAAACAGGTGAATATGATGAAGGAGCAAATTCTTGCCAAACATGTAGAAAGTTAATTATAAATGCAGGAATTAAAAAGGTTGTCGTAAGAGGAAAGACAGATGATGAGTATATGGAAATAGACGTAAATGATTGGATTGAAAATGATGACCTTTTAGATGGAAAAACAACATATTAAATTATATTATTCGTAATAAATAGAAATTTAAAACATTAAAATTTTATCAAATAAATATGGAACTATAGGAGGAAAAATGTCAAAGCCAACAGTAGCAATTATAGGAAGGCCAAATGTAGGAAAATCTACATTTTTTAATTATATAGTAGGAAAAAGAATTTCAATAGTGGAAGATACTCCAGGTGTTACAAGGGACAGAATATATGCAGATGCAAATTGGAGAGGAAGAAGTTTTACATTAGTAGATACAGGTGGAATTGAAGAATCAGAAGATGTTATAACTACACAGATGAGAAAACAAGTAGATATTGCCATTGATTTAGCAGATGTAATTATATTCCTAACAGATATTAAACAAGGTGTAACTTCATCTGACAAAGATATAGCACTACTTTTAAGAAAATCTCAAAAACCTATCATATTAGTATGCAATAAATCAGATACTTTTGGAGAAGTACCAAACGAGCTTTATGAATTTTATAATTTAGGTTTGGGTGAACCTTATGCAGTTTCTTCTGTAAATGCCAAAGGAATTGGTGATGTTCTAGATGCAATATATGAAAAATTACCAGCAGAAAATGAAGAAGAAAATGATGGAGATGTCATAAAAGTTGCACTAATAGGTAAGCCAAATGTAGGGAAGTCTTCACTTATAAACAAAATTCTAGGTGAGGAAAGAATGATTGTAAGTGATATTGCAGGAACTACTAGAGATGCAATCGATTCTGAATTTTCAAACGAATATGGTAACTATGTATTCATTGATACAGCTGGAATTAGGAGAAAAAGTAAAGTAGAAGATAACTTAGAAAAATATAGTGTTATGAGAAGCTTACTTGCAGTTGAAAGAGCAGATGTGTGTGTGTTAATGTTAGATGCAAAAGATGGTGTAACTGCACAAGATGCAAAAATTGCAGGTGAGGCGCATGAGGCAGGAAAAGGCATTATAATAGTAGTAAATAAATGGGACGAAATAGAAAAAGATGACAAGACAATTGAAAAATATAAAAAAGATGTTTATGACAAATTGTCATATTTATCTTATGCACCTATTCTTTTTATATCAGCTAAAACTGGACAAAGAGTAAATAAACTATATGAAATGATAAACATGGTAGCAAGTCAAAACGCTTTAAGAGTACCAACAGCAGTTTTAAATGATATTTTAAATGAAGCTGTAACTATTGTTCAGCCACCTACAGATAAAGGAAAAAGATTAAAAGTATTTTACATGACACAAGCACAAACAAAACCACCAACATTTGTTGTATTTGTAAATGACAAAGACCTATTTCATTTTTCTTATGAGAGGTACTTGGTAAATCAAATAAGAAAAGAGTTTGGTGGTCTTGTTGGAACACCGGTTAGAATAATAACAAGAGAAAAAGAAAATAAAAAAGGAGAGTGATTTTTATGGCAACTTATATTATTGTTGCAGTAATTGCCTATTTATTAGGTAGCATTAGTTTTTCAATTATTATTAGCAAAAAAATGGCAGGATTTGATGTAAGAGAAAAAGGAAGTGGAAATGCAGGAACTACAAATGTATTAAGAAGCGTTGGAAAAAAGGCAGCACTACTTACTTTAATAGGTGACATTTTAAAAGGTGTAGTTGCAATTTTAGTTGCAATTATAGCAGGAAAAATTGTAGATAACTTAGATAATGCACTTTTAGTACAAATAGCTGGCGTATGTGTTATATTAGGTCATACTTTTCCAGTTTTCTTCAAATTTAAAGGAGGAAAGGGAATAGCAACATCACTAGGTGTACTTTTAATGACAAACTGGCAAATAGGATTAATCTGCTTAGTATATGCATTAATATTAATTGCTTTAACTAGAATGGTATCAGTAGGCTCTTTGGTTGCTACAATTTTGTTCCCAGTATTAGTATTATTTATTAACCAAAACTATATCGTACCAACAGGTTCAGACAACTGGAGCTATTTAATATATAGTATAATAATTGCCGCTTTAATTATTTTCAATCATAGAGAAAATATTAAAAGAATAAATGAAGGAACAGAAAATAAAATCAGCTTTAAAAAATAATTTAATATATACAAGATGTTATAAAAAACTATAAATTATAGATTGGATTTAAATTGAAATTAAAATTTTAAAAAATATAAAAGTATAAAAAGAAAGTGAACCTTAAATTTTATAATTTTAAGGCTCTTATATGAGGTGTATATGAAAAATATTTGTATAATAGGAAGTGGTAGCTGGGGATGTGCTCTAGCAATACATTCAGCAAAGATAGGGCATAACGTAAAAATTTGGTCATTTACTGAGGAAGAAACAAATATAATAAATAACGAAAAAAAGTGCAAGTTTCTACCTATGGCTACAATTCCAGACAATGTTTATTGCACAACAAACATAAAAGAGGCAGTTGAAGGAACTGATATTATATTACATACAACACCTTCTAAATTTTTTAGAGAAACTTTAAAAAAATATAAAGATTATATAACAAATCAGCCGGTTATAATATGCTCAAAGGGCTTTGAAAAAGACACTTTATATACTCTAAGTGATGTCGCAGAAGAAGAAATTCCAAATACAAAAATTGGTGTATTTTCTGGACCTAGTCATGCAGAAGAAGTTAGCATAGGAATTCCTACAGCTATTGTAATTGCATCAAAACATCCAGATGTACAAAAAGAAATTCAAGATGCATTTATGAATGAAACTATGAGAATTTATACTTCAACAGATGTGCAAGGTGTTGAACTTGGTGGAGCATTAAAAAATATTATAGCTTTTTGTGCAGGTGTAGCAGCTGAACTAAATTTAGGAGATAATAGCTTTGCAGCACTTGCTACAAGAGGCTTAACTGAAATTTCTAGACTTGGTGTTGCAATGGGTGGAGAGCATGATACATTTTATGGGCTTTCTGGTTTGGGAGATTTAATTGTTACTTGTTTAAGTGAGCATAGCAGAAATAGAAAAGCTGGAAGATGCATCGGAAAAGGAATGACATTGGATGAAACCAGAAAAGAAGTAGGAATGGTAATAGAAAGTATAGATAATATTGAAGTTGCTTATGAACTCGCAAAAAAATATAATATTGAAATGCCAATTGTAAACACTGTATATAATGTATTATATAATGGATTAAACCCAAAAGATGCAGTTATTCAGTTAATGACAAGAGACAAAAAATGTGAATAAAAATATATATTTCCTCCATACTATAAATAGATATTTTAATAGTGTGGAGGAATTTTATGGGAAAAGTAATAAATATAATAGGCGAAAAAGCTGCAAGAACATATAGAATTGCTGCAGAAGAAACTGGAAGAATTACAAAAATATTAAAGTTAAAAGCACAAATGGCAGATGATAAAGGAAAAATAAGAAATATATACGAAAAGATAGGCCAAAAAGTATATGAAGACTATGTAGAAGGAAAGCTAGAAATATCAGAGAGTATATCAAAGCAAACCTCAGAAAAAGATGACAAGTATAATAATCAAAATAGAAAAGTACAAAGTAAAGGAGAAGTAGTAAATCAATACGAAATTCCAGAAGATATAAAACAAGATTGTAGTGAAATTAGTAGCATAGCAGATGAAGTAGAAAATATTCGTATGCAAATTTTAAAATTAAATGATTTAAAACAATGCCCAAAATGTAATTATGAAATAGAATTAGAATTCACTTATTGCCCTAACTGCGGAGAAAAACAAGAAATGCCAGATGAAGCAAAACAAAATGATGGACCTGCAACTATTGTTACAACAGATAGTACTGATTCTATTTTGACAAAAGAAAAGGACAATAATAATCCCAGAAGTAAAAATGTAAAAAATTTTAAAGATGATATTTCTAAAAATATAGAAAATTCTAATAAGGATACCTCTCAAAAAGATAGCGAATAATATCATCAGCATTATTTTTAGTAACATTTATTAGCATATCTTTATCTAAGCTAATCCAAATATTTATTTTATAATCCTCTTGATTTTCAATTAAAGCAGTAATAATATCTGCCATTTCAAGAGGATTTTCGTATTCCTTTTCCCACAATAAATCATCCTTCATTTCATTATCAATTCCAAAACTTTTTAAAAATCTTGAAATTTCACCATTTACGGTGCTATATAACTTCACAACAGAATTCAAATTAGTAAACCTCCATTCATAATTTTCATACTGATTTAATGAAAATTATAGAAAATTTATAATAAAAAATACATAACAATTTTTATTCTAAAAAGTAAATTGAATACAAATAACTTACTATTAGTATAATTTGAATAAAAATATTTATACAAGAGAATAAAAGGTAAATTTTCGGAAATAATAAAACAAAATACTTTTAAATTATAAAAACTTTTGAAATTAAAAAATTTGGAAAAGAAAAGTTTAAAAAGGCTTTCATATAAAAAGGAGTTCAAAATATGAAGAAAAATACAATTATTCTAATAATAGCAATTTTACTGATTTTTATTATTATATTTTCTGCAATAGTTTATGCTAGTAGCAATAAGCAAGATGCAACTATCGAAGAAAAAGTATCACAAGAAATTAAATATTTGAATGGTTATATTGTTTCTTTACTAGGGCAATATAATGGGTTAAATATTGGAAATAGCGATTTTCATACAAGCAATGAAGAAAACTCTAAAGATGATAAGCAATCATCAGAAGAAGAATCAAATACTAATAGTTTAACAGGCCAGAATAATACAATATTAATTACAGACCAAAAGTATAATCCTAAATGGAAAACAATAAAAATTCAGTTAGAAGAATTATATAGAACATGGAATACTATAAATTTGGATTTGTATGCAGTAAATATTGATGCAAGTTCAGTCTTATCATTTACAGATGTATTAAATTCTGCTACTCAAAATGCACAAAAAGAAGATAAGCAAAAGTCAATGGAACAAGTGAATAATTTATATAAGCTATTACCGCAATATACAAGAAGTTATCTTCCAAATGACCAAAAAACCCAGTTATTAGAAATGCAAGCAAAAGTTGTAAGCTCGTATGTTAATGTAACAAATGAAAATTGGGATGAGGCAGGAAATTTATTAACACAGGCAGAACAACAATTTTCCAACTTAATAAATACAATTATGAAAGAACAAAATAACCAATCTACAATGAATCAAGCATATATATTAGTAAATGAGCTAAGAAGGGCAGTTAATATTAAAGATAAAGACATATTCTTTATACAATATCAAAACTTTATAGAAAAAATGGAAATGCTTATTTAATCTAAATTTTTTTAAAAATTAAATTGTTTATTAAAACGAAATTCCTATTTAAATAAAATATCTATTTAAGGCGAATTGTTGCTTTTTAAGCCTAAATATAGTATAATAGAAAAGTAGTAAGTTAGATAGTCGCGTATAGCAAGACCGAAAGGTAGCGTACGAGGAAAGTCCGGGCTCCATAGAGTAATGATGCTGGATAACGTCCAGTAAGGGAAACCTTAAGGAAAGTGCAACAGAAAATAACCGCTTAAAATTTTAAGTTCGCTTAAGATTTCAAGTAAGGGTGAAAAGGCAGGGTAAGAGCCTACCACTGATATGGTGACATATCAGGTTAGTGTAAACCCCATCTGGAGCAACACCGAGCAAGGAAAGCTAAGGCTACTCGCCATTTTCCTAATTTGGTGGCATGATGCTTACAGTAATGTAAGTACTAGATAAATGACTATCCTAGACAGAACCCGGCTTATAGGTTTACTATTATTTAAATATTAAAATTAAAACACACAAAGTCAAAAGCCTTGTGTGTTTTTACTTTGTTATACTTTTCATATCATTTGGCAATTTGCTTTCATATACTTTTTCTACTTTCTCAATTGGATGAATAAAACTAATATAATAGCTATGTAAAGCTTGTCTATCAATTAATGAAGAAGCTTTTCCATAAAGTGTATCTCCTAATAGAGGATGACCAATATGTGCAAAATGTACACGAATTTGATGTGTACGGCCAGTTTTTAATGTACATTCTACTATGTCAAAATTATTTTCTTTATTAGAGAATAGAACTTTATAATGAGTAATAGCAGTTTCTCCGTCATCACGAACACACCTTTCAATAATGCTATTATTTTTTCTAGCAATAGGTGCGTTTATAATTCCTTCCTTTGAATCTAAATTTCCATCTACAATAGCAATATACTTTTTTACAAACTCCTTAGATTGCATTTGTTTAACTAAACACTCTTGAATATACTCATTTTTTGCAAAAACTACTAAGCCAGATGTATCTTTATCTAAACGATTTACAGGTCTTATCTTTTTCTTTAAGCCTATTTTATCAAAATAAAAGCGAACACCATTAGATAAGCTGTCTTCATAATGATAAGCAGAAGGGTGAATAGGAAGCCCAGCAGGTTTATCAATTATTAAATAGCAATCATCTTCATAAATTATAGATAGAGAAATAGGGGTAGGAACTATATTTGAGTTATCTTCTTCATAATCTAAATCGCATTCAATAATATCTCCAAGGTGCAAAGAATGATGCACATATACTGGCTTTCCATTTAAAGTAATTTTTTGCATTTTTTTCAGCTTTAAAAGAAGCCTATCAGACATAGAAAATTCTACCTTTAAGACTTCTTTAACATTTTGATAAATATTATTTGAAACTTTGTAAATTAACTTCATATTATTCCTTTTTTATTTTAATGTGTGCGATATATTATTGATATTTAATATATTATTGGTAATAGTTTATTTTAAAAATATTGGCAACTTAAAAATGAATTATTTAGAGTGCCTAGATTCAACTAAATAAGTAGCTTCAAGGTCAGCTTCATGTAAAGCTAAAGCTAGAGGGTATTTTTCATAAACTACGCTAATTGTACTATATAATTCCTTAGGCTCTGTAAATCCCATGTGCCAACGAATAGCATACATTTCTTCCATACTTAATTCTATAAATTTACTAATCATCATAACAGATTTTTCACCATGACCATAAGGAATAGTGTCATTTACTGCATAATAAGGCTCTTTTACCCAAATGCCATCTGCATTTTTCTTATTGCGATAATCTACAGTATAGTAATTTGCTTTACATAAGTCATGTAAAAGAGTTGCTAGAATAATTGTATCAGAAGATGCTTTAACAATATCTACATAAGGTTTTTGAGATAATTTTTCTTTTAATAAATTATATACATTTAAGCTATGCTCTAATAAACCACCTTCATAGTTACCATGAAAACGGGTACTAGCAGGTGCTTTAAAAAAGTCAGTCTTTTTAATATATTCAATTAGTTTATCCATTCCATTTCTATTTACTGTTTTTAATAGGTTTATAAATTCTTCTTCCATATTTAAAATTCCTTTCATGAGTTATTATTGCTCATGTAATTATACTAAATCTTATAAAATTCTACAATATTTTATTTTTGTTTTAAAGTCTTTTTATTTTCTTTTTCTAATTGTCTTAAACTTTTTTGTGGAGTAGGCAAATCTTCTGGCATTGTTCCGTCCAGCTTGTTTAATTGCTTTTCTAACTATTTTTCCAATCCTATTATGAGTATCACAAGCTTTCTTTTCAGTATTAACTTTATCTCTTTTTAATCTTGCTTCAGTTTGCGTAATACGAAATAAATTAGCTGCAAGTTCTTCACTACCCATATTATCTAAAATATCTTCTCTGTATCTTAATCCCTTTCTTTTAGCAATATCATCAGCCGTTTCACCATTATA
>CANRCF010000027.1 GCA_947629045.1 uncultured Clostridia bacterium
TCTCTCTCTCTCTCTCTCTAGAGCCACAAGCGTTTCTACTTTTCATAAGTTTTCCTCCTTTTTCATTCTTATGTATAAAGCTATATTATAACAATGTGCATGAATTGTCAATAGATGATATTGAAAATTTTATCTGTTTAGTAGATATACCCCCAAATTCAAATATGTTGCAAACACTAACCATATTAAATATGGAATTTGTAGTAACCCTGCAACCATATTCTTGTTATAAAATCTATATATCATAATAACTACTAATACATCTAATAATAGTATCCAGAAGAATGAAAATAATCTCCATTCAAGTACAAAAAAGAAAATTGGCCATAATATATTTACAACTAATTGTGCATAATAAATAGAATTTATTTTTTCATCAGTTAGATTATTTGATTTTAAAATTCCATAAGATACACCCATTAAAATATAAAGAATAGTCCATACTATTGGAAATAATACGCTAGGTGGTGCAAGAGATGGCTTTTGTAAAACATTATAATCAATAAATTTTGAAATAATAAGTCCTGTAATTCCACCAATAATTACAGGAACTAAAATTGACTTAATATAGGTCCATGCTTTATTCATAATAAATTTCCTTTCTAAAAATATAATTTACTTAAATTTTATTAAATTATTTTTAAAATATGTATTGTTTTGTAAATTTTGGTACATAATAGAATTAATAAATTTTTAAGTATAAAGGAGATTTAAAGTTTATGGAAAATCAAAATTTAAACATTCTAGATGAAGTTAATAAAGGTGCTACTATGGGAATGGATGCAATTACCTATGTTTCTGAAAAGGCTTCTGATGGAGATTTTAGACAAGTTTTAGATACAGAATATAATAAGTACAAAAAGATTTCAGAAAGAGTAAATGACTTATATTCTCAATACACAGATAAAGAACCTCATGAAACTAATGCAATGAATAAAGCTATGACTTGGTATGGCATTCAAATGAAAACTATGACAGATGATACTACTTCAAAATTATCTGAGCTTCTTATGCAAGGTACTAATATGGGAATTATTGAAGGTAGACGATTAATGAATCAACATTCTAATATTGATTCTGATGTAAAAAATATTTTAAATGATTTTGTTGTTATGCAAGAAGATAGTGTTGAAACTTTAAAAAAATATTTATAATATAAAAATGAACAGTTTAGTTTTTTAAAGCTATACTGTTCATTTACATTTTATTAAGTATAATAAATTTAATCTATTTTAAAATTCCATCCATTTTGGTTTTCCTTTCAATTCTTATCATAGTCATCTAAAAAATGATGCACCTCATCTTTTTTTCTATAAGATATAATTGTATCTAAATTTACATTTTGAACACTTCTAAAAATATTCATATCAATTTTGTCATAATCTTTTCTTAATTCTTTTATTAATTTTTTTACTTCTGCCCTTTTAGATTCAAGAAATTCATTTTCCTTATTTTTATTTATTTTTTCTGTAACTTTGCAAGCACATTGTATAAATTCAAGTTCATGCTTTTTTACCCAATTTAAGATGTATTCTTCTTTCACATAGTACATAGGCCTTATAAGCTCCATGCCTGGATGTGATGTACTTTTTACTTTCGGCATCATTGTTTGAACTTGCGCTCCATATAACATTCCCATTAGTATCGTTTCTATTACATCATCAAAATGGTGTCCTAGTGCAATTTTATTACATCCTAATTCTTGTGCTTTATTATATAAATAACCTCTTCTCATCCTTGCACATATATAACATGGGTGGTCGTCTATTCTATCTACCGCTTCAAAAATATTAGTATTAAATACTGTAAGTGGAATATTTAATAATTTAGCATTATCTATCACTTTTTTGGCATTTTTATCATTATAACCAGGATTCATTGACAAGAAAACTAAATCAAAGTTCATCTTTCTATGTTTTTTAAGCTCTTGAAAACACTTTGCCATAAGCATTGAATCTTTTCCACCAGATATACAAACTGCAATTTTATCACCATCTTGTATCATTTCAAAATCTTGTATTGCCTTTACAAATTTTGTCCAAATTTTCTTTCTATATGTAGTTGTTAAAGCTTTTTCTACTTCCTCATATTTTTCCAATTTTATTGGTCTCCTTAATTTTTTTGTTTATAGTTTTCTTATTACTCTTAATTTCTACTTTTCGAGTATTAATTTAATATTAAAAATTTAATGATTTTTATCTATCTTATCGTTTTATTTTTTTAATTATGCTTTCTAATTAATATCTTTTATAAGATCTTTAATAACTTCTCGTGCAATAATTAGCCCTGCCACTGATGGAACAAATGATATGCTACCAGGAGCCTGCTTTTTATTTCCTTGCACTTTTAATTTCTCATCCATTTCATTATTATTTATTTCTTCTTCACTTTGCATATTTATTTCTTCTGCATCTTTAGTTTCTAATTTAATTGGCTCTTCCTTTGAATATACTACTTTTAATTTTTCTATTCCTCTTGTGCGTAATTCTTTTCTCATTACTTTTGCAAGTGGACATACAGTAGTTTTATAAATATCTGTTACTTCAAATTTTGTAGGATCTAATTTGTTTCCAGTTCCCATACTAGATATTATTGGTATGTTTAATTTATTTGCTCTTACTACAAGTTCTATTTTTGCAGTTACTGTATCTACTGCATCAACAATATAGTTTATAGATTTGTCTAAAATCTCTTTACTTTCCGGCATAAAAAATTCTTTATAAGTTTCCACACTTGCGCTTGGATTTATTTCTAATATTCTTTCTTTTGCCACATCTACTTTGTATCTATCTATTGTTTTTGTTGTAGCAATTATTTGCCTATTTAAGTTAGTTAAACTTACTTTGTCATGGTCTACTAATATAAAGTTTCCTATTCCTGCTCTTGCCAAACCTTCTACAACAAACGAGCCAACTCCACCAATGCCAAACACAGCAACTTTAGAATTTTGAAGCTTTTTTACATTTTCTTCTCCTATTAAAAGTTCTTCTCGTGAAAATTGATTTGGCATTTTTATCTTTCATCTCCTTGTTTTTGTTTCAATATTTGCTTTAATCCAGCTATATTTTGAATATTTACTAAACCTTCTTTTACCCTTTGGGCAAACTCTTCTATACTCACTTTACAATATCCGTTTTTTTCTTTATCATACATATATATTTGTGGTTTTCCATGAGCATTAACTACTATACAATTTTTGTACTCTCTTTCTCCGTTTTTTTCTTCGTAACAGTCTACCATATTTATGTTTTTTAATTCTTTAGTTGAAAATAATATAGTTAACAATTTTTTATGGTACCAGTACCTTTCTGCATATTGTATATTGGGATTTTCGCATATATCTATATTTTCTAATACAAATTCTGCTTTCTTTTCAAAATCTTCAAAATAATCAATATCTGATTTTAATAAATATAAATAATCATCTGAGTAATAATGTTCATCATCAATGTAACCTAATTTTCTATCTATTTGTTCAAGCTCAAGCCTACTAAAAACAGGTGTCTCATCTTCTTTCACAGATAGCCCAAAATTTTCTGTCGCTGAGCGTGTTTGTATATTTTCAATATCATCTTGTAAATCTACCGTATACATTTTTCCATTTTTAGTTTTTATAACATTATATACATGTTGATATTTCTTGCAGTCTTCTGGTAGCACTATAGATTCTGCATCAATTCCAAGCTCTTTTAATATAAATGTTAATATATTTGCACAAGATTTGCAAGTAATTATATTTGCTTCTATTGCATCATTTAAATCATCTATATTACTTCCTTTTGCATATATTTCTTTTTTCTGTTTTGAATTTCCCAAAAGAAATTTTACATCAAAAGAAAACCTAGACCCTAGGTCTAAGTATACATATCTTACAATTTCATCTTCTGTCATATTTCTTTTTGAAATATACTCTTTTACTCTTTCTACATATTTTTCTAAATTGCTCACCTTTTAGCTACCTCTTTTTTATTTCAATATATTATTATATACCTAAAAAAGGGCTAGTGTCAATATTTTAAATATATTATGTTGACACTAGCTTTTAAATTTTGCTTTATTTGAAATAATTTGTATATATTAACAGTTTATTTTAATTCATATATAACATCTACTTCATTACATACATTTTGTGAGTGAGTTACAATTATAATACACTTATTTTCATCTTTTGCCAAATGTTTAAAAATTCCTAGAATTTCAGCTTCTGTATCTTTGTCTAAATTTCCAGTTGGCTCATCTGCAATAATAATTTTAGGGTTATATGATAAACTTCTTGCGATTGCAATTCTTTGTTGCTCTCCTCCTGATAATTTTAATATTCTTCTATTGCAATGTTCTTCTGAAAGCCCTACGCTTTTAATAAGTTCTAATGCTTTTTGCTTTTTATTTGTTACTTTTACTTTACTAACATCCATTGACAAAATTACATTTTCTATGGCCGTTAATCTTGGCAATAAATTGTAACTTTGAAAAACAATTCCTATTTCAGTATTTCTATATTTGTCTAAATTCATTTTCTTTAAATCTTTACCATCATAAAATACATGTCCTTCTGTGCATTTTTCAAGTCCTGTAATAAGTGATAATAATGTTGTTTTCCCGCTTCCGCTCTTTCCTTTTATTGCATACATTTTTCCTTGTTCAAATTCATAATTAATATTTTTAAATACATATTTATCTTTTGGTGCATCTTTGTATCTATATGCCACATTTTCTAATTTTAATATTCCCATATTTTTATGACCTCTCTTTCAATATTGTAAGTGGTGAAAATCTTTGAATGCTAATCATTGATGCCAAACTACTAATAAGACTTAAAAAGATTCCAATTCCCAACAATTGTGCAATTACAGTAAAGTCTACCACTGCATCTATTGAGTCAATTTCTGTTACATTTACCATTCCATTATGATTCATTTCCATAGGTCCCATTTTATCGCCTCTACCAAAATTATTAGAAATTTCTTGCTCTGCATTTTTACTTGTTTCTATTTCACTTTTTAAAAGGCTATTTCCAACTGGTTTTGATAGGAATGCTCCTGTAACAGCTCCAATGCTTAAACATATAATACTAACTATCAATATTTCTAATACAAATTGCATTGTTAACTTAAACTTGCTAACACCTATTGTTCTAAATACACCTATTTCATATTTTCTTTCCCTTATATTAATCATATTAATTACAAATAATACAATAGAAGCTATAATGAGTGTAATAATTAAAAATGTAGTTGCAAAAGTTTTAACATTTTCAATTGATTTTGTTGCACTTTCTATTTGATCTAAATTTGTATTTACTGCATAATATTCGTTTAATCCTTTTTCTTTTAATTCTGATGAAAATGCTTCTATTACGCCTTCATCTTTTAAAATGAAAGATGGTGTTACATTTGTAACTAAACTACTATCGTCTTCTACTAATTTCTCTATAACACTACTTCCTGTTATAATTTGATTAGCAGATGGCGAATACATATTAATAGAATCATTCTCATTTGAATTATCTTTATATATACCCTTTACAGTAAAGTCATAAGTTTTTTCTATATTATCATTTTTTAAAGTAATGGTATCTCCAACTGATATTTCGTTTAGTGAAGCAAGCTCTGAACTTATTACACATTCTAAATTAGAGAAGTCTGTTATCATTTCTCCATCTGATATTTGATAGGTTCCATCTACGAAATTAGTCATAGCATCATACGAAGAATATCCATCAAGTTCAAAATCACCTGTTAGATTTCTTGAACTTTGAAATATTTCTTTGCTTCTAGTTATTACTGTAGTTGTATTATTGTTAGTTATAGTATGCATACCACCTTCACCTTGCATAGGTCTACCCATACCATAATTACCTCCTCCTTCAGTTGTAGTTGAAGAACTTGTTGTAGTTTGTCTGTCTTCAACTTCATATTCAAAGGAATCAGTTGCTTTTGTTAATGTTTCACTATTTAAAGAAGTTGCATATACATAATAATAATCTTTTAAATAATCACTTTCTCCGTATTTTTTTACAGCATCTATTGTTATTGCCTCTATATTGTTAAATGCCTCTATATTTTCTTTTCTTGCATCTTCTCCTCCCTTAAAGTTATTCGATAATTGTTGCCTATTAAATGAAATTGTTGCAATAATATCATGTGCTTCTTCATAATTTTTTACCAACTTATTAGCTGTGTTTCTTATTGCTAAAGTAACTGTTGCACTACAAGATATTACTAGAATAATTATACCAATTAAAATATTTCTGCCTTTGTTTCTTATGATTGAAATTAAACTATTTTTTAGAATATACATTTTTCTTTTTCCTTTCTATTTTTCTAAATACACTTTGTATATTTTAATCAAGTGGTATTTGTTTACTTTACAATCATAAAATTTTAATGTGTCTTATTTGTGTTCATTTTGTTTATTTTTTGTCAATATTAAGATATTCTTTTAATCTTCGCAATAAAAAATCCCTCATATAGTTCATTAGGACAAATGCATATTGTTCCAGGTATTTCTACTGGTAAAAGTGGTAAGCCTTCTAATTTTGCTTGTTCAATTGGCACTATCTCAATTTTTTTCTTTTCTAAAAGCTTTTTTAAATGATTTTCGTTTTCTTCTTTTAAGATAGAGCAAGTAGAATATACCATTTCACTACCTTTTTTTAAAATATTAAGTGCTTTGTTTAATAATTCATATTGAACTTTTGTAGAACGCTCTACTAAATCTTCTGTAAATACTTGTTTTAATTTTGGATTTTCAAGCTCTATTGTTCCGCTTCCACTACAAGGTGCATCAAGTAAAACTTTATCATAAGAAAGGAAGTTACTTAAATTTCTAGCATCTTCTACTAAAACATTTACTCTACTTGCCCCTTGTTTTTCTAAATTGTATTTTAGTCTTTCTGCTCTTACTTTGTTCTTTTCACATGCTGTTATAAATGCTTTATTATCAGAATACGCAGTCATTTGCGTAGTTTTTCCCCCTGGTGCTGCTGCCATATCTAATATATTTTCATCTTCTTTTGGATCTAGCACTAATACTGGAAGCATTGAAGATAAGCTTTGTAAATAAATCTTTCCTTCTTCATATATTTTTAAGTTTCTAATGTCTTGTTCAGATTTTTCTTTTATTATAATAGCATCTTTATACCATTCTAATTGTTCAAATTCTATTTGAGCTTTTTGTAATTCTTCTATTACTTCTTCACAACTTGATTTTATAGTATTTACTCTTAAAGTTACTGGTCTTTTCTTTGAATAGCCTTCTACTATTTTTAAAGCAAGATTTTCTCCATATTGATTAACTAATTTTTTATATAAAAATTGTGGTAGGTTTTCGTTCATTTTATTTCCCTCGTTTTATTATTTTTATTTATAGCAAGCTTTATTTTACTCTCATGGCTCTTAGTGCATTTAGTACTGCAATTACAGATACACCAACATCTGCAAACACTGCTTCCCACATAGTAGATATTCCTATTGCAGTTAAAATTAAAATTGCTACTTTTACAAAAATTGCAAATATAATATTTTGTTTTACAATTCTTAAAGTCTTTTTAGCTATTTTAATTGCCGTTACTAATTTAGATGGTTCATCTGTCATAAGTACAACATCAGAAGCTTCTATTGCAGCATCTGAACCTAATGCTCCCATTGATATTCCTATATCTGAAATTGCTAAAACTGGTGCATCATTTATTCCGTCTCCTATAAACACTAATTTTCCGTCTTTACTTTTTTCTTTTAACAATCCTTCAACTTTTTCTACTTTTTCATCTGGCAATAATTCTGCGTATACCTCATCTAATTTTAACTCATTTGCAACCTTTTGTGAAGCCTTAATTTTATCTCCTGTTAGCATAACAGTTTTTGCAATATTATAATTTTTAAGTCCAGATACTAAATTTTTAGCATCCTCCTTAATTGCATCTGCTATTAAAATATATCCTACATATTCTTTATTTACTGCAACATATATAACAGTTCCTACCTCATCACATTCAGTAAATGCAATATTTTTTTCCTTCATTAATTTGCTATTTCCAACAAGCACATCTTTATCATCAATTTTAGCCTCAATTCCATAACCTGCTAATTCTTGCGTATTTGAGATTAATTTTTCATCAATCTCACCTTTGTATGCACTTTTCAATGAAGCGGATATTGGATGGTTTGAGTAATTTTCTGCATATACTGCATATTTTAAAAGTTCATCCTCTGAAATATTTACTGCATTTACCTTTTGAACTTCAAATACACCTTTTGTTAAAGTTCCAGTTTTATCAAATACCACTATTTCAGTTTTAGCTAATGCTTCTAAATAGTTACTTCCCTTTACTAATATTCCTGCCTTTGAAGCTCCTCCTATTCCTGCAAAAAAGCTTAATGGAATTGAAATTACAAGTGCACAAGGGCATGATACTACTAAAAATGACAAAGCTCTATATAACCACTCTGTAAAGCTTCCAATTTGAAAAATAAATGGTGGAATAACTGCTAATAGAACTGCAATTACAACTACTGTTGGTGTATAAACTTTGGCAAATTTAGTCATAAAGTTTTCAGATTTAGACTTTTTATTACTTGCATTTTCTACTAGATTTAAAATCTTACTAACTGTAGATTCTCCAAACTCTTTCGTAACCTTCATAGAAAATAGGCCTGTTTGATTTATACATCCACTTAACACTTCTGAACCTTTTTCTATTTCTACTGGAACAGATTCACCTGTTAAAGCAGAAGTATCTAATAAAGATTTTCCATCTATTACAATTCCATCTAAAGGTACTTTTTCACCTGGCTTTACTATAATTATATCTCCTATTTTTACTTCTTCTGGATTTACTTTTTCTTGCTTTCCATCTCTTTCTATGTTTGCAAAGTCAGGTCTAATATTCATTAAATTAGTAATAGATTTTTTAGATTTATCAACTGCATAATCCTGAAACATCTCTCCTACTTGATAAAATAGCATTACTGCAACAGCTTCTGGAAGCTCGCCTATACAAATAGCACCTATTGTTGCTATTGTCATTAAGAAGCATTCATCAAATACTTCTCCTTTAAAAATATTTTTTATCGCTTTAAAAATAATTTCTGCTCCTACAATTATATAACTTATTAGATATAAGGCAGGGTTAATCCATGACATTTCAAATGGAATGCAAAGTGAAACTATAAATAAAATAAATGCTATTAAAATTTTAATTAAATCTTTTTTCATAATCATACCCACCATTTCTTGTTCTATTATTTTTCTTTTGCTTTTATAAGCTCGTTTTAATACTACTTAATTTCTATGATTTAGCTTCTATTTTTGTGTTCAATGTGTTCCATGCCTAATTCAAATAAGCCTTTTACATGGTCATCATCTATCATGTAATATACTTCTTTTCCTTCTTTTCTACACCTAACAATGCCCATTCTTCTTAAAGTTCCTAATTGGTGTGAAATCGAAGACTTGCTCATGCCTAATACATTCGCTATATCACATACACACATTTCATTTTGGTCAAGTGCATATAGAATTTTAGCTCTTGTAGTGTCACCTAATATTTTGAAAAACTCTGCTAATTTATTAAATAAATCTGCATCTGGCATTTTTGAAAGTGTGTTATTTACTACTTCTTCATGAATAATGTTACAGTCACATATAAATTCATTTTTTGACATTTTTATTCCCTCATATATGTTTAAAAACATACTCTTTCTTTTATATTTTATGCAAAACAATTGAATATGTACTCAACTTTTTCTTTTATTATAGTTGAATATATATTCAATTGTCAATAGTATTTTTTAATTTTTATCAAAAAACAATTGCTATTTTTCTATTTTTTTGCTATTATTATATAAGTTTCATATGCCGATGTGGCGGAACTGGCAGACGCACCAGACTCAAAATCTGGCGGGAAACCATGTGGGTTCGAGTCCCACCATCGGTACCAATGACGTATCTGTTCGAACTAATAGAATAGATTATATAAATACCATTCTAAAGGATGGTATTTTTTAAGTTTTGTTTTCAGTATGTATTACATTATCCCTCGAGTTTTGTAACATTTGACAAAACTCATAGGTGGTTAGGACTTATGTCAAAGCAAAGTCCTTTTATTCAAATGATGATAAATATAGAATTATACTTTTTAATAATATAA
>CANRCF010000028.1 GCA_947629045.1 uncultured Clostridia bacterium
CTATGAGTTTTAATTTTTATTATATATTTTGATTTATTATTTTTTCTATTCAACGGACAGTCTCTCTCTCTCTCTCTAGAGCCACAAGCATTTTTGTTTTTCATGTGTTCTCCTCCTTCTTTTAGACAATACTTCATAATTTTATATAGTTACTTTCATAACTTAAATTATTTCATATTATCTATTTGTTTCTCTATTTTTCTTCTTTTAGTATTATGAGTGTTATTTTTTATTCTATTCATCAATTGCAATCATTTTCACACTCGTGTGTATAAATAATTTATAATATAACTATTATTTTTTGTCAATATTTTTTATAAAATTAGCATTACAAAAATTTAATTTTAACTTTTCATTTGATGTTTTTATCATATGCAAATAAAATTTGAAAAAACACTAGCTTTTTTTTCAAAGTATGTTATAATCTCTAACGATGGCTAATAATTTTGATAAATATCATCATTATGCTACAATAGTAAAATAAAGACATTTTGATACTGCAAACAAATGGAGGTTATCATGAAAAAATTTGCAATTTTAAATGCTTGTACTGATTTAGGAGTAAATATAGACGGTGCAGAACTTGCTCCACAAATTCTAACAAAAGATTTAATTTCTAATAACATATCTAATACTTATCTTTTAAAACAAGAACATATAAAAGAAAAAACAAATTTTAGAAATCCAAATACTAATAAAGAAACTATTGATGATTTTGTGAAGGAACTTGATGCACTTTTGCTTAAAATGCACGAACTTCACTTTGAACATAAGATGAGTCAAAATGAAATGAATATTTATTTTGAAAAAATGCAAAATTTAGTTTTAGCTGTAAAGGCACTAGATACTAAAAACGAGAAAAGAAATTTAAATTCTATTAATGAATTTAATCAAGCACTTTATAACTTAGTTTTAAATGCAATTGATAAAGATGAATTTCCTATTACTGTTGGTGGAGACCACATTGTCACTATCGCATCAAGTTTAGCTTCTATTAAAAAGAACAAAAACTTAGGTATTATTTGGTTTGACGCACATGGAGATTATAATACTTATGAAACTTCTGTTACAGGTAATTTACACGGTCTTCCTTTGGCAGTTGCTACAAATTATGAAAAAAATATTTTAGCTGATTTTCATAATGGTCCATTTTATAATCCTAAAAATACTGTTATCGTTGGTGGTAGAGATATTGACCCTTGGGAATGGGGTAACATTATAGATGCAGGTGTAACTGTATTTTCTACTAACGATATTAAAGAACAAGGTGTTGAAGCTATTTGTAAAAAAGCTTTTGAAATTGCTTCTAATGGTACAAATGGCGTACATTTAAGCTTTGATATAGATTTAATTGACCCTCAAGTAGCTCCCGGCGTTTCAACACCAGCAAATGATGGAATTAATTTAGAAGAAGCATATAATCTTGTAGATGAAATTACAAAATATTCTGATGTAATAAAATCTGCTGATTTAGTAGAGTTCAATCCTATTTTTGATAAAAATCATGCTACTGAGGAAATTGGCAAAAACATCTTAAAAACATGGATTGAAAAGCTTTAAATAAATCAATTAAAAAAATTTAAAATAGATAATATAAAAAAACAATATGTCTTTTGTTTGCACCTTGTTGTCGCAACCTTTTATATAATAAATTGTATTACTACAATTTATTACATAGTATGTTGGTTGCTCCAAACGCACTTCACTTCGTTCCGTTTGGACGCTACGCGGTGACTTCACAAAAGACATATTGTTTTTTTAAAATTTTTTATTATTTTACTAAACTATTTTCTTAATTCTGCTCCTAGGCTCTTTTCTAATTCTGACACAATTTCTTTCATAACCCCATTTACTTCTTCATCTGTTAAAGTTCTATCTGGAAGTCTGAATTTTAAGCTATATGCTACGCTCTTCTTGTTTTCTCCTAATTTTTCGCTTCTATAAACATCAAATAATTTTGCTTCTTCTAATAATTTCTTTGCTTTCTTTTGAATTACCTTCTCTATCTCTCCTACTTCTACGTCTTCGTCTATTACCATAGCAATATCTCTTTCTAGTACTGGGTATTTTGTAATAGGTGAATATTTTTTGTTTCTTCTTGCATAAACTGAAATCTTATCAATGCTTATTTCTGCTAATAATACTCTTTGTGTAATGTCATAATTTTTAGTAAGTAGTGGATTTGCTTCTCCAAATGTTGCAATTATATCATTTCCTACTTTTAAGTTTGCGCATCTTCCTGGATGATACATTTTATTATTCTCTTCTTTTTTGATTTCATATTTTGAAACGCCTGCTACTTCTAAAATGTTTTCTACTAAACCTTTTAAAGTATAGAAGTCTTCATTTTCATTATATATTCCAATTGTTAGAACATTGCTTTCTTCTGGTAAATTACCATTTTCTATTGCATTTTGCTTGTTTTTATATACTCTTGATAAATCGAATAATCTTACTTCTTTATTTTTATAATTATTGTTGTTTGCAAGCATTTGCATCATTGTTGGAACTGAAGTAGGCTTCATTATTGTATAATCTTCACTTAATGGATTTTGAATTTTTACTGTTTCTTGCATATACTCATTATCTTTTGAGATATTGCATTTTTCTAAGTCTTTTTCACTTATAAATCCATAAGTACAAATTTCTGATAAGCCACTATTTACTAACAATTCTGATATTGAATCTGCTATTTTTTGCTCTTTATTTTTTCCACCTAAGGTTGTTTCTGCATTTATTAAAGTTGTTCCTAATTTATCATATCCATAAAATCTTAAAACTTCTTCTGCAACATCTGCTATTCCTTCTACATCTTGTCTGAAATATGGTGGAATTACAACATCATTTTCTACCTTCATGTCTAATTTTTCTAATGTCTTAATCATTTCTTCTTTGCTTAAATTTGTACCTAATAAAATGTTTATTCTTTCTACATTTAATGGTATTCTATTTTCTTTTTGTTTTGCTGGGTAAACATCTACTTTTCCGTCTACTGCTTCTCCTGCTCCTAATAACTCTACTAATTCAACTGCTCTATTTATACTACGAAGTGCATTTTCTGGAGATAAGCCTTTTTCATAACGGCTAGATGCTTCTGTTCTTAGTCCTACTGCTTTTGCAGTTTTTCTAATATTTCCACCATAGAATACTGCTGATTCAAATACTACAGTTTTTGTGTCGTTTTCTATTTCAGAATTTTGACCACCCATTACACCAGCTATTGCAACTGGCTTTTTTTCATCTGCTATAACTAGCATATCTTCTGTTAAATTTCTTTCTTGGTCATCTAATGTGATAATTTTTTCTCCTTTTGTAGCTCTTCTTACTGTAATATGTTTTCCTTCAATTGAATTTATATCAAATGCGTGCATTGGTTGACCTAGCTCTAACATAACATAGTTTGTAATATCTACAATGTTATTTATAGCTCTTACACCACAACTATTTAATCTTTTTACCATCCACTCTGGTGATGGTCCTATTTTTACATTTTTAACAACTCTTGCTATATAACGATAACATAAGTCTGGTGCTGTTATATCTACTTTTATTCCTTCAACGCTGTCTTTATCTTGAACTTTCATTTCATCTAAATTTTTGCGTGGATTTTTGAAAGGTTCATTTAAAGAAACTGCTGTCTCTCTACCTAAGCCTTCAATAGATAAACAATCCGGTCTATTAGGGGTAATTTCAAAATCAATTACAGTTTCCTTTAATCCTAATACTTCTGTGATGTCTGCTCCTAGCTTGTTTTCTAAATCTTTTGATAGAATCATAATTCCCATTTCAATTTGATCTGGATAACTATTTATATCTAAGCCTAACTCTCCAACAGAGCACATCATTCCACAAGATTCTACACCTCTTAGCATACCCTTTTTAATTTCTACGCCACCTGGTAACTTTGAGCCGTCTTTTGCTATTGGAACGATATCACCTTCTTTTATGTTGTTAGCACCTGTTACTATTTGTAAGATTTCTCCGCCACCAACATCTACCTTAGTTACTACTAAATGATCTGAATCAGCATGTGGTTTGATTTCTAATATTTTTCCAACTACTACATTTTGAATATCTTTTCCTTGTTCTTCTATTGTTTCTACTTTTGAGCCTGTCATTGTAAGAATATCTCCTAATTGTTTTGGCTCTACATTTATATCAGCATATTCGCTTAGCCATTCTATACTTGCTTTCATTTATTTTTCCTCCCCATATTTTAGGTTTTTATATATTAAAAGATTTCTCAACTTAAAAATCAATTTTTAAGTTATTTTAGATGTTAAAATTGTTTTAAAAATCTTACATCATTTTCATATAATAGACGCATATCATCTATTCCAAATTTAGCCATTGCAATTCTTTCTACACCAAATCCAAATGCAAAGCCTGTGTATTCGTCTGGGTCTATTCCACAATTTCTTAATACATTAGGATGAACCATTCCACATCCAAGTAACTCTATCCAGCCTTCACCTTTACATACTCTACAACCTTTTCCTCCACAAACAAAGCAAGATACATCTGCTTCTGCACTTGGCTCTGTAAATGGGAAATGATGTGGTCTAAATCTAATTTCTGTTTTTTCTCCTAAACATTTTTTAGCAAACATTGCAAGTGTTCCTTTTAAATCTGCCATTGATATATTTTTATCAATTACTAATCCTTCGATTTGATGGAATACAGGAGAATGTGTAGCATCTACACTATCTGAACGATATACTGCTCCTGGGCATATAATTTTAATTGGTGGTTTTGTTCCTTCCATAACTCTTGCTTGAACTGATGATGTTTGAGAACGAAGTATTATTTCGTCTGTGATATAGAAGGTGTCTTGTATATCTCTTGCAGGGTGGTCTGGTGGAGTATTTAATTTATCAAAGTTATATGTAGCAAGCTCTACTTCTGGACCATCTGCTATTTCATAACCCATTCCTATAAATATTTCTTTTACATCATTTATAACTTGTGTAATTGGATGTACACTTCCTAAGCTAGTTTTTTTGCTTGGCATAGTAACATCAAGGTTTTCTTCTTTTAGCTTCTTTTCTATTTCTAGATTAGCAAAACTATCTTCTCCCTCTTTTATTTTTGCTTCTAATTCATCTCTTACTTCATTTACTAAGCTACCTATTACAGGTCTTTCTTCTGGGCTTAATGCTCCCATTCCTCTTAAAACTGCTGTTAGTTCTCCTTTTTTTCCTAAGTATTTTACTCTTACATCATACAAGCTTTTTGCATCTGAAGCTTTTGCAATTTCTTCTAAAGCATTTGCTTTAATTTTTTCAATTTGCTCTTTCATTGTCTTCTTCCTTGCTTTTAATATATTTAGGTTTTTATGGAATTACCTATAAACCGATGTAACAACAAAAAATCCATTTGCCCTACTAACTTTTAGTATAGGACGAAATGGATTCGTGGTACCACCTAATTTTATTAATATTTTTTATATTAACCTCATTTATTAGCTATAACGTAGCTAGCGTCTTTTCCTACTACTTCTTCAAAAAAGAACCTCAAAAGTGAAATTTCAATAAAAGTAGTAATAATAAACTTTCAGCTAATGTTTATCTCTCTTTCTTACTTTTTCTTTTATTTACTTTGCTTTTTCAAAGGTGTTTTTGTATTTGCTTTTTCTAATGCTAATTATTTTAACACCTTTTTTGTATAAAATCAAGAGGGATTGTAAGTTATTTTTAAGGTTTTATCTATTTTTCTAATATTTCTTCTTTGGTTAGTCCTGTCACTCTTATAATAGTTTCTATATCTATATTTTCTTCTAACATTTTCTTTGCAGTTTCTAACTTTGCTTCTTTTATTCCCTTGTTATAACTTTCACTTAATCTACTATTTTCATCTAATATCTTCTTTTCTCTTAAATCTGCTATTCTCTCTAAATATTCATCTTCACTCATTTCTTCTAGTTTATTTACTGCTTCATTTAATTCTTCATTTTCTTTCATTTTTTCCTTCACCCTCTCCGATTTAGGATTTTCCAAAAATGATAACCAGTCTATTAACTCACTTCTTGCCTCGTCTTCTATTATCTTTGGCAACTCAATTATAACCAACTCTAACTTATCTGTCAATATTAACTTTCTGTTTTTCTCTTCTATTATTTTCCATTTCGTTATGTATTCTAACTCTTCTAATCCTTCTACTTTAAAATCTGCTATTAGTATTACTATTGTTTTTTGTAAATTTTTATATTCTTATAGATTATAAGAACCTCACTCATCATCACAATCAAAAATTGTGTGTAGGTACTCGAGAACCTTATTATTTCACAATAAAAAGCTAAATCATAAATAAATTACAATTTAGCTTATTTAAATTAACTATTTCATAAAACATGAAATTTATATAATGTGAAAAAATTTCACACATTCACATAAAGTACAGGACGAAAACTACCATTGATGTGATAAGCTATTTTATTATCGCCAGATCCATCGCGAAGACTTGCTGAATTAGTTTTTCCACTACAGTTAAATCCACCCCCGCGAAGTACAACATAAGTTCCTGCACTTTTCTCATAGTCTTTCTCTGTATGTGAATCCGTAAGTTCTTCCGTTTCCGTTGTCCATTCAAACATATTCCCCGCAAAATCATATATATTTTTTGCTTTATTTCTCTCTGATATTCCTGTTGCCAACTCATATACGTCTTGTGTTCCTGAGCCGGTTCTTGCATTAAATTCTACTTGCCCTTTTCCATAATTTCCTTCATTTACTGTCCATCCCCATGGTTTATATGTTAAACTATGTTTTGAATATAATCCATTTACATTTTCTCCTGAATCAGCATCAACATAGTTTCCCCATGAAGTACTATCTGTTACATTTATGCCACTATTGCTAAACCAATGACATATTGTGTCCCATGCGTATGAATCTATTAGTCTACTAGTTACTGATTTACTACCTTCATACATCTTTTCTGATAATGCTTTTGCATTTTCTTGGCTTATATAGTTCCATGATTGTAATCCTTTTTTTGATGCTGGTAAATCTTTTTCTTCTACCTCTGATTTATTTCTATTTTCTGCTTTTGCTTTATCTGTATATTTAGTAGTTTCACCATAGTTTATACTCTCTGGCACTCCTGCTTCATATCTTCCTACATAAAATCCACCATATCTTTCTACACTTTCTTCTCTTTCATATAGTTTTTCTTCATCTTTCCAATTATCTTCACTTTCATTATACGTATATGCTTGGTCTTTCCATGTTTCTTTATCTTGTTTATATTCCAAGCTTACGCCATCTGCTGGTACCCATACAAATTGGTTGCAATCTTGTTGTACATCTAGTATTCCATCTCCGTTTTCATCTGCTTTCCAGTTTAAATTTTGTCCTTCTGTATTTTCATATATTACAAATCCATCTTTTATTGTATTTTCACCATCTACTTCAGAGCCTACAAATCCTTTTGGTACTGGAACTATCGCTCCATCTTTTGTTGTTACTGCTGTTACTTTTGTAGTGTCCCAGCTTAATGATTTAATATAATTTGTTGCGTTACCTATATTTTCTTTATCATTTTGCATTGCCTCATTTGTCTTCTCTCCTGCTTCCTTTGCTAACTGCAATATTCCATTATCACCAAATACAACCGTTATACTTACTGATGCCAAAATCAAAAGCACTACAATTGTTACTACTAAGGCTATTAGTGTTATTCCCGAAAATGAATTTACACTTCTGCCTTGTCTAACTTTTGTAGTGCATATAAATAACGGTCTATTTTTGCTGTATAAACCTTCCCTTTCTTCTATTTTTCTTAAATTACGGCTCTCTCTCTCTCTCTCTCTCTCTAGAGCCACAAGCGTTTTTGTTTTTCATGTGTTTTCCTCCTCATTTTTCATTTTTAGATAATATTTTATAATCTTATGTTTCTAGTTTCATAACACTAAATTACATTATATTATCTATTCGTTTTTTCTTACTTAGTATTATGAGTGCTATTTCTTATATTATTCATATTTTCACACTCATGTATATACTTAATTTATAATATATCTTATATTTTTTGTCAATAATTTTTAACAATTTGATATTATATTTTCATAAACAGATTATTTTTAATTTGTACATAATTTAGAAATTTTTAACATTTTTTCAAAAAATAAATTTTATATTTTATATTTTTTTGTAAATACTAATAATTGAAAATCCATTATGATAGGAGAAATTTATGAAAAATTATGTTAAATGGATTATTGCTTTGATTAGTATTATTCTTATTGGCCTAATTATTTATTATTTCTTCTCATTACAAAAAAATAACAATTCTAATTATAGTTCTGATGCTCAAAGACTTTCTGCTGAAGAGAATATTCAAAATCAAGATACTAATATTATGCCCGAAGAAAAAGAAATAAGTAATTTTTCTACAAAAATTCTTATTGATGATGA
>CANRCF010000029.1 GCA_947629045.1 uncultured Clostridia bacterium
TGATTTATTATTTTTTCTATTCAACGGACAGTCTCTCTCTCTCTAGAGCCACAAGCGTTTTTACTTTTCATCTGTTTTTCCTCCTTATTTTAGATAATACTTTTGTATATAATAATTTTATACTATAATTAACTTTAATTGTCAATAAAAATTTTAAGTATTATTTTGACATAAAAATTTTAAGTATTATTTTGAAGTAGATCCAAATCCGCCTTGTCTTTCTCCTTCTGCTGAATCATTATCTACTGTATAGAATTTTTGGAATATTGCTTGTCCTATACAGTCTCCTTTTTTTATTTCTACATCTTCTGCTTTTATATTATAAAATGCAAACATTATATGTCCGTCATTATCTGGATTTCCATAGTAATCTGCATCTATAATTCCTACACTATTTGCAAGAACTAATCCTTTTTTCTTTGGGTTTGAACTTCTATTACATAGCATTAAATATTCATCATCTTTCATATATGCTTTAATACCTGTTTTTATTAAAGTTGGTGCTGAGCCTGGTTTAAATGCAGGAATAACGCAATCTTCTGCTGCTTCTACATCATAACCTGCTGAATATTTTGTTTTACGAACTGGCATATGAATATCGCTATTTTCAAAGCCTTTTGCTATTTCAAATCCTCTAACTTTTTCCATAATTTTATTTCCTTTCATCGTTTATATTTCTTTGCTTATTATAATATATCTTTTGACAAATGTCATCTTTTTTTCACATTTTTTTATTAAAACCATAAAATATCAGTAAGACAATATTTTTTGATTGTAAAATCGTAATACAATAGATTTTTTAAGTTACAAATAATGCGTTTTTTAACTGCAAAAGGAGGAAAAGTTTTGAAAGATACATTAAAAAATACTTTAAATAAAGTTAATTTAGATACACATTTAAAAAATGAAAGTTTAAATAATATTAGTTTAGATACACCTGTGAAAATTGAAAATTTGAACTGTACTGGTTCACTTAGAAGAAGATTATTAGATTTAGGTTTAATAAAAGGAACAACTATAATACCTGTTTTAAAAAGTCCTTGTGGGGACCCTACTGCCTATTCTGTGCGCGGTAGTTTAATAGCTTTACGAGAAGAAGATAGCAGTTTAATTGATGTTATAAAATAATTTGTAAATATTATTTTAGTATTCATCTTTTTACACTTCTATCATACTATTTAAAAAGGAATATTTTATTTATCATATTAAATAACATAAACATATTATATAAGAAGTTTTATTATATTAAATACTATGAAAATCATATTTTAAAATTTAAAGCCAAACGGAGGTACAAATGGGTCTTACTGCTAATTCTACTGGTACTAAAGTAATTGAAAGAGATACATTAGAAAAAGCCATTGGTTGTGATTATACCATTGCCATTGCTGGAAACCCTAATGTTGGTAAGTCCACTATTTTTAATGGACTAACTGGAATGCACCAACACACGGGAAATTGGCCACGGAAAAACAGTAGCTAATGCTACTGGTATGTGCTGTTTTAAAGATAAGAATTTTTTACTTGTTGATATTCCCGGCACATATTCTTTGATGTCACATTCTGAAGAAGAAGAAATTGCAAGAGACTATATAAGCTTTGGAAATCCTGATGCCACCGTAGTTATTGTAGATGCCACTTGCTTAGAGAGAAATTTAAATTTAGTTTATCAAACTATGGAAATCACACCTAATATGGTGCTTTGTGTTAATTTGCTAGATGAAGCAAAGAAAAAAGGTATTGAAATTGATTTTGAATTGTTAGAAAAAACTCTTGGTATTCCCGTAGTTGGCACCATTGCTAGAAAAGAAAAAACTTTAAAAAAGCTAATGGATAAAGTTTTAGCAGTATGTGATGGCACAATTACGCCAAATCCACATAAAGTAATGTATTCTAAGGTTATAGAAGAATGTGTAAATCTGCTAAGCCCTACTGTTGCAGAAATTTTGCCAGAGGAAAAGAGTTATTTAGTTCGTTGGTGCTGTTTAAAATTAATTGATGGCAATGAAAAAATTCTTTCTTCTATTGAAAAGAATTTAAAGATTAATTTACTTAATGATATAAATATTTCTCTTAAACTTATACAAATTAAGTCTAAGCTTAGTGAAGAAAATATTAGTAGTTCTGATGAGTTTCGTGATGCAATAGTTTCTAGTATTGTTTTTGAGGCTGAAACTCTGGCAAAAGATGCTTGTCATTATTCTAATGAGGCTTATCAGGAAAGAGATAGAAAAATTGATAAAATTTTAACATCTAAAAAATTTGGTATTCCTATTATGATTTTATTTTTAGGACTAATTTTTTGGATTACTATTGTTGTTGCAAATTACCCTTCCGAATGGCTTTCTACTTTGTTTGGATTTATTAAAGAAAAACTGCTACTGGCTCTTAACTATATAAATTCTCCTAGCTGGGTTACTGGAATTTTAATTGATGGTATTTATACAACTCTTACTTGGGTAATTAGTGTAATGCTCCCACCTATGGCAATTTTCTTTCCAATGTTTACTTTACTTGAAGATTTAGGCTATTTGCCTAGAATTGCTTTTAATTTAGATAAATATTTTAAAAAAGCTTGTAGCTCGCGGAAAGCAGGCCTTAACCATGTGCATGGGAGTGACAAAGTTGGAGTTTTTTATAATCAGTCTTTTGTTTTTGCTTTAAACGACTGATTTCATTAAGTTTTTGTGAAGTACCATAGTTTATAATTTTTCCACCTGCAAGTATGATTTTTAATTCATCTCGTACTATAATTATTTTATCTAGTAGTTCTTCTATGTAATTTTCTAAATTGTCCTTCTTTATTTCTAATTCTTTTAAGATATTTACTTTTAAGGTTTCACTATACTTTTTTTGTTCCTCCGCTTCTAATTTTATTTTTGATTTTCTACTTTCTAGATTTTTCAATTTTGCATTTATTTGCTCTATTTCTTTATCTATAACTAATTTCTTGTTTGCTAAATCTTCTTTGCTGAAAATACCTTCTAAGGCTAAATCCAATAATTTATCTTTTCTTGCTTCTAATACCTTTAGCTCATTTTGTAGTTTTTCTTCTCTCTCTTTATCTTCAGATGTATTTGATATATCGTTATAAAAAGTAAGCAATTCTCTGCAAATTTCTTCTTTATAAATTTCATAAGTTTTAAAAACATCAGTAAGAATATTATATAAATCCTGCTGTTTTAAAGAAGCTAAAATGCAATTTTTCTTTCCACTTGTATGAAAATCCTTGCAATACCAATATATCTCATCTTGTTTTCCTTTATAATGTCTTATCTTTCTTACAAAACCACACTGATGATTTTCACAATATAGCTTTCCAGACAAATCATATTTATTTTCATATTTACGGTTTCCTTTTGAATTTTTGCTTCTTTCCCATAGCTTTTTATTTGCCTTTTCCCATAGTTCTTCAGTTATAATAGGTGGTACTTTTTCATAATCTTTATATATCTTCCATTCTTCTGGAGAATAAAAATTTCTTTTTTTACTTCTATAATCAACTACTGTTGATAGCCCACCTGTGTAGTAACCTTTATACTTTGGATTTTGTATAATTCTTTTTAAAGTATTTTGATGAATAGCATTTCCATTATGGTTGTAATAACCCTTTTCTTTCAATAAAATAGATAATTTTTTTAACCCTATTTTTTTGTCATTTGCATATATTTCAAAAATATCTTTAATGAGCTCAGCTTCTTTTTCATCAATTACAAGCTTTCCTTTGTCTTTTTTATAGCCCCAAATATTATCCGTTCCTAAAACTGTTCCTTTCTCTAAAGCTCTTTTAAAACCAAATTTAGTTCTTTCTGATATTTTGCGAACCTCATCTTGTGCCATACTAGACATAATAGTAAGTCTTAGTTCTCCATCGTTTGAAGCTGTTATTATATTATCTGATAAAAAATAAACGCAAACATTATACTCTAATAATTTTCTAGTATAAAGTAAACTATCTATTGTATCACGAGAAAACCTAGAAACTTCCTTTGCTATAATTAAATCAAATTTTTTACATTTTGCATCTTCAACCATTTTCATAAAATTTTCTCTTTTTAGTGATGTTGTACCGACTTATACCCTCATCTACATATCCTGGTATAAATGTCCAATTTTTGTTTTTCCTTATATAATCTTCAAAAAAAGCAACCTGATTTTCCAAAGAATTTATTTGTTCTTCCTTTTCTGTTGAAACTCTAGCATAATAACTCACTTTTAATGGTAAATCGAATATTGTTTTTCCAAGCAAAAATGCTTGTTTCATTTCATATAAAGTCAAATTTCCCCCTTTCTACCTTATACAATTAGTACTTATTTTATTGTATTAAAATGCTAAACATTAAGTCAATGCTGAAAAAATATTTTTTAAAAAACAATTTCATTTTCTTTTACTAAATTTAATTTAACTTTTCATCTAATGTAAAAAGTAATTTATCAATCTTTTTAGCAGTTTCTTCATACATGTTTTTTTCAATAATCTTTTTCTCATATAATATTTTATTAACTACATATTCTATTTTTAGTTTAATATACTTTTCTTTCATAAGGTGTCACCTATATATATATTTATTAGAAAATAGCTTGTACTATTCACAAAATTATTTTCTACTATATATACATACAATTTCTCACTAAAGTTCTACCTTAAAACTTATCAAAAAATTATTTTTTTGGTAGGTATACGATACCTTTCGGTACCGTCTCCCTACCTCAACACGCAAAAATATATTTTAAAATTCTTAAAACCACTCATATTCTAATGATTGCTTGATTCTCAAAGTATATAATTTTATTGTATTAAAATCTTTAAAAATTGTATACTTTTTAATACTATAAAAATATTAAGACTTGCTCTATAAAACAAGCAAATAAATTTTTATGCTTAATATTATAAAATCCGATTGTTTTCTTCAATGATATACAAATGCAATAATTTTTCAAAAATTTGTTTTGTTTGCTTGTATTTTATCTAATAATGTTGTATATTGGTAAACATAGGAAATGAGAATAAGTAGATGTATTAATTATACTGGTTATAATTTTAAGCAAATAGACAATAAAAAAACACATCTGTAACTTGACGGTAATGTAATACATGCTGAAAAACAGCTAAAACATGAAGAAAAAGATAAAGAATGGGATTTAGAAAAATAAGGCAGGAGCATTCCTGCCTTATTTCAATTGTGCTTTTATTCTAATAATTTTATTCTTATAGTTTTCAATTGATTCTTTCTTTTCTTCGATTTGTTGTAGATAAAATTCTCTTAATTCTTGCAATTCTTGCTCACACAAATCTTCTTCTATAATTTTTCCACTTTCTAAATCCTTGCTCATTTTTTGCAATCTCAAGTTTGGCTTTTTTTCTAACAGTTTTATATTGCCAGTAAAATTATTTTCTTTTATTGAATTATTTTTTTCTTCTATTATATTTTCAATAACAATATTATCTTCTGTTTTATTAATTATAAATAAGTTTCTAAAAAACAATTTTATTTTGCTAAATATATTATTATCAACTTTTACCAATGATTTTTCATCCATTTTTAATCCTCCCCAAATTCCTTATCATCTTTATTAGGTAATTGATGTTCATATTGTTCTAATAATTGTTTAGCTTGTTTTTCTTTTTCAGTTAATGCAAATAATTCTTCTGCTAATTCAGTTACTGATTTCTCTTCTTTTTTTGCTTTTGTTTTATCTAGTGAAGGAACAAACTCTCCTTGCATAAAAGTTTCGTTAAAGTTTTCTATAACTTCTTCCATTTGTGCAAAACAGCTATCTTCATTCATATACATACCATATCTTTGAAACTCTCTTTTTTGTCTTTCATAGCATTCTCTTAATTCTTCAGCAGTACAAAATTCATTTTGATGGTTACTATAATCATCACCCATAAACAAAGCATAAACAGGCTCATTATCTTTATATACTACTTTTAATTGATAATCTCCTTTCGGTCCAAATGTTTTTTCTTTCAAACCCTTTTCTCCAACTTTTCCGCCTTCTTTTATTGAGTGAACATTTCCTGCTAAATCAACTAATCGTATACATTGCTTTCCATTTTCATCTTTATTTCTATGGTATAAATTTCCCCATGGTTTATCAATATAATGTTCGGATTCAAATACTTTTACAAGTTTTTGAGAATTATCTAAAGTAACATATCTGTAATGTTTATCATATCTATATGGTTCACTATATCTATTTATTTGCTCTAAATCTTCGTCATCTTTTACATCAAATCCCCATTCATGAACATCAAATGTATGACTTCCTTTTCTACTTGAAACATAAGGTACAGAGTTTGAAGATTTATAATGTCTTCCATTTATATCTCCTTCCTCCATTTCGCTTAGTTCTTGAATAGGATTAACTATCCCATTATTGTCTTTGAAAAATAAATTGTCTGATACTTTTCCATTTTCTTCTCTTGTCTTTTGAACTGTTGTGCCATCTGATAAATACAATGTATAAGGAACTTCTCTTTTTTCTACTTTTCTAGCAGTAACAATTCCACTATCACGATCAAATACATATGTATATTCTTTTTTTAAATCATCCACTGTTATTATATCATCGCTTGTTATTGCAGTTTTTTCTTCTGGATTTGTTTCTGTTTTTTCTTGAACTGGTTCTTTTTTAGGAATAGGTGTAAAGTTTTCATTTAAAAATTGTTGCAAATCTTCACTTACAGAATATTTTGATAACAATTCTTCAATCGGAAGCTCACTAACATCTGCAATATCTTTCCATTGATATAAATCATTTTCTTGATAAGACCACTGTCCAGCTCTCCACATAGCTGTAATTGAAAATTTTTCTCCCATTCTACTATATGGATTTCTTTTTTGAACATTAACTATCAAATTTGTTAAATTTTCTCCAGTATCATAAGTATCATATGCTTTTCTATCTTCGTATGTATATATGGAACCATTTTTTAACTGCATTACTTGTTTACCATCATCCACTTCTGCAAGTCCGCCATATTTAAATATAACTTTACCATCTTCTGTGACTGTAATATCTCCAATATTTGGTGCAGAGTTTTGCATTATATATCCGTCTACTGCAAAACGATACTCCATTGTACCTTTAATTTCACTAGGTATTTTATCTTCTATTTCTTTAACTTTGTTCTCTCTTACTTTCTGTTCTTCTTGTCTTTTTATCGAACCTTTAAGTGATTTTATCTCTTTTTTTACTTGATCAATTTGCTTTTTATTATTTTTTTTACTTTCTTCATCTTGTTGTAAATCTTCTAATAATTTTTTATTTTGCTCTAATGAGTTTTTTAACATTTCTAAATAATCCATATTTCCCCCAAAATATTATATTATTCTATGTAGTTTATATCACAAAATTCAATTTTTAACAATAAATATGACAATGAAAATACATTTGTCATAAAAATTTAATATTTTTGTAATATTTTATTGTTCAAAGAATTATTTATAGCAGTTACTAGTGAAATTTTTTTCATAAATCTTGAAATATTTTCGCTAGTTGAAAAACCTTGATAGTGTAAGTTTAAAAATTTGTAAAAAAACTTATCGACACGAACTTAT
>CANRCF010000030.1 GCA_947629045.1 uncultured Clostridia bacterium
AAGCAAATAGAAAAGGAAGATTCTTCGGTAGATATAAATAAACTTGTTAAAGATTTTGTAAATATGAAAGAAATAACTATATATTATAAATTCAATATTTTAAATATGAGAAAATTAAATGATGAAGAAGAACTAATAAATGTTGGCTAAATAAAAAATAGTCATAACAGAATATTATAACAATTGTAGTGCTTTTGATTTTAGCATCAGTAAGTATAACAGTGGTATTTGGAGACAATGGAATATTGCAATTAGCAAAAGAGGCAGGAGAGAAGACTAATGAGGCAGTAAAAAATGATAAAGAGAACATAGGAAATGTGACAAATTATATTAAATCATTAAATTGGGATACATCAAAAGTAACAGCAGTAACAACAAAAGACGGAGGAATAGTACCAGTACCAAAAGGATTTGTAGGCTCTGAGGTAGATGGAGAAAATACAGTATCAGGAGGATTTGTAATTTATGAAGGTACAGATCCAATAACAAATGAAAATGTAGATACAAGTAAAGCAAGAGAAGAAAGAAATCAATTTGTATGGGTACCAGTATTTGATGAGACACCAATATATAAAACAAATAGTGAAGGAAAAAATATAGGACTCTTATATGATTTTGGAAGCTATGATGATTCACAAAAAAAATTTGTAGCAAAAAATTCACCAACTCCAATAGAATGGAGTGATAATGGTCATCGTGAGCCGGACATCGTAAGGACATGGGCGGATTCTAGTGGTATAGAATATAAAGGCGACGATAATGAAGAAAATTTAAGTATAGTATTAGAAGAGGGAGAAGATAAAACGAAAGAAAAATTTAAAGAGCAATTGCAAAGAGAGTTTGATAATTTAATAGCAAGTGTAAATAAATATGGAGGATTTTATATAGGAAGATACGAGACATCAGACTTAAATACAGATTCACCAAAAGTAATATCTGGAGTTCTTCCAACAGTAACAATGGATTGGTATACAATGTATAAAAATAGTAAAAAAATAGCATCAGAAAATAATTCGGTAACAAGTAGTATGATATGGGGAAGCCAGTGGGATGCGGTAATGAATTGGTTTTTAAGTAGCAGTGTTGAAACAACAAGAAACTATGTAACAAATAGCAGTGGTAAAGGCGTTTATAGCCAAGATGCTAAAACTACAACAGGCTCAAACTCAAATTATGCATTAAATAACATTTATGACATGGCTGGAAATGTTTATGAGTGGACGGTGGAGGCTAGGTCCTTCACCAGTCGTGTTACTCGAGGAGGCAGTTATGCCGTTTCCGGTTCTGACTTTCCGGCTAGCTATCGTTCAGAAGGCTCTCCTGACTCTAAAGAACTCTTGAGCGTTGGTTCACGAGCTACACTTTATGTAAATCTGTAAAATATAGAAGAAACCGAGAGTGAAAAATAAAAGGAGATTCCTAAAATATAAAACCAAAAATTAAAAATTCCAGTGAAAATCATTGGAATTTTTAATTTTTGAATTTAAGATGTAATATTTTAGTTTTAAAAATAATATATTAAAACCAAAAGGTCAAAAAATTTTATTCCTTCTCTTTCTCTTTATTCCAAGAGAAAATATTTCTCAAAGCTTTAAACAAATTAGAAAGTTTAGATTCTTTAACAACAGTTAATGAAACATTATTTATAATTGCCTCATAACGCTGCTCTAATGCTGCCATTTTATCAATATAGTAATTGCTAAAATCAAAGTAATTATCAGTAATACCAATATAATTTTGATAAGCATATAATTTCGTACGATACACTTCAATATCTTGTGTTGTTGTTATATTATTAAATTCTTGATTAAAGTATGAAGAGAAGATAAGGTCTTGTGTCAAAATGAAGGCTTTCTTTAATTCTTCTTTATAACTTGCAATTCTAATTCCAACCTTTTGAGCTTTATTACCTTCACAATCATCTTCAACTAAACGATTATTTAACTTAATAATTTTTTCTTCTATATTTAAAATTTTATCTAAATTTTCTTCTATCTTTAAAAATTCTTTTTTGCCACAAAGTTTAATTGCTTCTTCTTTAAATGCATCTGTACTGAATAATGTGCTATCTAATAATAATTCATCACCAATTAAATAAGCAAGCTGTTTTACTAAATTACAAAGAAGTGGATAGCAATTAGGACTATTTGTAGGTAAAGAAATATCATAATATTTTACAATCTCTTGCTCGTAACCTAAAACTTTAGCAGTTGCAAGTTGAACTGCACCTTCATTTAAAGCCATTCCATAAGTTTTAAATTCTGTATAATCACAAAGTCCTAAACGGTATAAATTACCCTTGTTATCTTTTACTTCTTGTAAGTAATGAATAAATTCATGTATAGCATATTTTTCAAGCTCATCTAATGGTACACCTTGCTTAAAATAAATAGAAGAATTTTTGTAAAAATATGTTGCTTCTGCAAAACCATCAGGCATATCTGCTAAATACATTGGAATTCTAGAAAGCTCAATAAATAATTGCCCAGCATTAAAGTGAGCTCTAGGAAAAGCTTTGCAAATTTTATCAGAAACACTTTTAGCAAGTGAATTAACGCTTAAAGTGTCTAGTCTTCCAACTATTTCAATTCCATCCTTTTTTAATTCAGCTTCAACATTCATTTAAAAAACATTTCTCCTTAGTATTTTCTGCCTCCTATTATACAACAGAATATGACAAAATAGTATGACAATACGATTACACTTTTATTACACTTTTGTTACAAATGCAGTTAAATAAAAAATTAAATGCTTGTTACAAGTAAGCTGTAAAAAATATTTTCGCTAGTTGAAAAACCTTGATAGTGTAAGTTTAAAAATTTGTAAAAAAACTTATCGACACGAACTT
>CANRCF010000031.1 GCA_947629045.1 uncultured Clostridia bacterium
GTAACTTTAATAATAGTTTCTATATTTATTCCTTCTTCTAGCATTTTCTTTGCTGTTTCTAATTTTGCCTTTTTTTCGCCTTTTGCTATTCCGTTCTTCTAATCCGTTCTTGCTTTGCGTGCTCTTTTAGGCTCATTTCGTCCATTTTTCTTAACATTCTTTGGTCATATAGCCATCTTTCTTCATAACTCATACTCATTCTTTCTAATACTTCTGATGCTTCTTTTACTTTTTCATTTTCTTTCTTCGCCATTTCTACTTTTCCCCCTTCTTCTCCGCAAATTAGCCACAGCCACTGTTCTAATTTCGTTTTTACCCCTGGATTTTTCTTCATAAACTTTGGCAATTCTATGTAATGTACTTCTAAATCTTCTGTTACATATTCATCTTCTTTGTCATATTCCATATCTACATATTTTTCTTTATCATCTTTTTCAAATTTTATTCTTGCTATTGAATGATATGCATTTCTTTTGAAAAAGTTAAAGTTTAATATGTTTATTGATATTGTTTTTAATGGCTTTTCGTATGCATCTCCTACTTGTAATTGGTCTGAATACATTTTTGTTAAATACCCTATTGACCTTTTATCTATATCATAATAGTTTCTTACTTGTACTTCTATATCTATTATACTATTATTATTTACCTTTGCTCTTATATCTAATACTTCTCGCTTTGCTTCTTTACTTTCTTTTGTCATTTCTGGATTTTTTATTTCTATTTCTTTTATCTCTATATTTAATATCGCTGATAACAAGTCTTTTAGTAAATCTTCTTCTCCGTCTTTTGTAAATACTCTTTTAAATACATAATCATTTGTTAGTGGTAATAATTCTAGTTTTTGTTCCATTTAAGTTTTTTCCTTTCTTTATTTTACCATATTAGTTCTTGCTTTATCAACACTATTGGTAAAATTTGTTTTAATAGTTTGTTAAATTTTTCTATAATTTATTGAGATAATAATTTTTTAAATTAAAATTTCTTTCACCTTCTTCGCTCATATATTAAATTGCAAGTTTTACAATAGATAAACTTAAACTATAAGCCTCCTCTCCGTATTTTTACTTTTCAAATTTCATTTTGGATTTTTTCTTTTAAGAATAAATTTTTAAGATTTTAAATTTAATTTTTTTGATTAAATATAGAAAAATAAATCTTTTTAAAAAAATATTTTATTGCACAACTGCAATTTATATTATTAAATCATACAAAGTACTAGATTGCAAGAAAAATCGTTCGACGATTTTTTACATTTTTTGACATATTATTTTAACATTTACATATGCTATATCATCATCTACAAGATTTATAAAAATATTTTAGACAAAAAATAACTAGCCTTTGAAGATAAGCTACTTTTAAAACTTTTCTCCAAAGGCTTTTATTTAAATTTTATACTACTATTGACCTCGTTTATTTTTTATATTACAATTTATATTGCAATTTTTTATTGCCAACTTAGTATTGGGTAGCCATTATTTATATTATTGGTGTCTAGTTTCCATGCTGGTTCTTCTTCATCAGTATTTAATAAATCTATCATTTCCTTACTTTTCATTTGCTCTTCTGTTTTTTCAATGCCCATTTTTCTTAACTCTTTTGGGCTACCATCTCCTGTTATTTCAATACTATTAGTTAAACAATAATGATTTTTAAGTCCGTTTTGGTCATCATATACCCCAAAAGTTCCTATTTTGAAACAATTATTTTCATTTAATTCAACTTTAATTTTTCCTATTGTATATGCATTTGCTGTCTTCCCACCGTTATTTGCTACCCCAAGGGATGCACAGCCCCCGTCACCACTATAATATATAGAACCTTTAGAATATACATTTTTTATTGTACCATCCGGATTACATGATCCAACAATTCCACCCACTACCATTGTTTCTTCTAACTTTCTTCTTCCACACATCACTATATCAACATCACTATAGCTGTTAAAAATATTACCAGGGTTTGCCCCTACAATGCCACCCGCATCACCACGTCCATATGCAGTACAAATGATTTTTCCAGATATACCACACTTATCAATTTTTCCTCTTATCGAATTTACTGCGGCTAGAATTCCTACACATTTCCATTTATCGCTATCTTCCAATTCTATATTTAGATTAGCATTCTCAATGTTTAAATCTTTTATAGTTCCATTATTTACAGTAAACATTCCAATATTTCCATTTGTTTTAGCATCTTGCACTGTTTTATTTATTCTTAAATTATATATAGCTTTTTTATTTCCATCAAAAGTTCCTTTAAATGTATTTTCAATCATTTCATCACTAGTTGTTCTCCCTTGTGTTCCAATTGGAATAAACCCACTTTCATTTAGTAGTTTCTTTAATTCTCCATTATACCCATATTTTCCATAATCTGTCCTACTTGCATCTACATATGATTTTGTTGATGCAAAATCTAAACTTAATCCTAATTTTACAGTCTTTCCTTCATAATTATCAGTTCCACTTGTTACATTATGTGCAAAAAATACTAAATCTTCTATGCTATTTATTGTATAAGTTTTTTCTTCTGCCTCATCTACTTCTAATTCTCCCGGTTTTGTATCTGTTACCTTGTCTACTTTTATTCCTGTTTGTGTTTCATGTAATATATCTTCTAATTCTCCTATACTAGATATGTCATTTTTTACTGCTTCATTT
>CANRCF010000032.1 GCA_947629045.1 uncultured Clostridia bacterium
GGTTCACCAGAAGTTCAAATAGCTCTTTTAACAGAAAGAATTAATGAATTAACAGAACATTTAAAAGTTCATGTAAAAGACAATCACTCAAGAAGAGGACTTTTAAAAATGGTAGGTTCAAGAAGAAACTTACTTAACTACCTATCAAAAAAAGATGTTCAAAGATATAGAGATATTGTTGAAAAATTAGACTTAAGAAAATAATTCAAATTTGGACGTTTCGATTTTTTCGCAAACGTCCACTTTTGTAAATTATAAATTCTTAAAAAATATATAATTAACTCTAAGAAAATTAATTTGAATTAAATAAGTCAAATAAGCAATAATAATCTTTAGAACATTAAAAATATTATTAACAATATAGAAATTAATAATATTTAATAATTAAAAAGTTATTAAACAACACTTAAAATTAGAATGTAGCTTGTATTATAAACTAATCTTGAGTTAGTTTATAATAGAGGTTACGCTAATTTTGTGTTGTATTAATATAAATTAAAAAAATTGGCACTTAAAAATCATACAAAACATTTTAAAAATAATGAATTAAGTTGCTTTTTATGGCCAATAAGAAAGGAAGAAAAAAATATGTTTAAAATTTATGAAACAGAATTAGCAGGAAGAAAATTATCAATAGAAACAGGAAAAATTGCAGAACTTGCAAATGGAAGCGTTGTAGTACGCTATGGAGAAACAGTTGTTATGGTAAACGTAACAGCAGCAAAAGAACCAAAGGAAGGAATAGACTTTTTCCCATTATCAGTAGATTATGAAGAAAAACTATATGCAGTTGGAAAAATTCCAGGAAGCTTTACAAAAAGAGAAGGTAAACCTTCAGATAAAGCAATTCTAACATCAAGAGCAATAGACAGACCTTTAAGACCATTATTCCCAAAAGATTTTAGAAATGACACAGTTGTTATAGCAACAGTATTATCAGTAGAACCAGATAATAGCCCAGAAGTATGTGCTATGATTGGTGCATCAGCAGCACTTTCAATTTCAGATATTCCATTTGGTGGACCAACAGCAGCAGTAAATGTAGGCTATGTAGATAACCAAATTGTTATAAACCCAACATTAGCTCAAAGAGAAAAAAGTAGATTAAACTTAACAGTAGCAGGAACATTAGACAAAATTACAATGATTGAAGCAGGTGCAGACGAAATACCAAATGATACAATGCTAGAAGCAATAAAAGTTGCACATGAAGAAATTAAGAAAATTTGTAACTTTATTTCTGATATTAAAGCAGAAATAGGAAAACCTAAATTTGAATATCCATCTTTTGCAACAGACCCAGAAGTATATGCAGAAATTGAAGCAAACTTTAAAGATAGAATGTACCAAGATGTACAAGCTACAGACAAAACTGTAAGAGATGAAAATATTGAAAAAATAACTGAAGACATTAACAATTATTATACAGAAAAATATGGAGAAGAAGTAGCTACAGAAAAAGCATTAGACATTGCAAATAGTATACATGACCTAGAAAAAGCTTGTGTAAGACAAATGATATTAGAAGAACATAAACGTCCAGACGGAAGAAAAATAGATGAAATTAGACCACTTTCTTGCGAAGTAGGTGTTTTACCAAGAGTACATGGAAGTGCAATTTTCACAAGAGGTCAAACACAAGTAATGTCAGTTGTAACACTTGGAATGAAAAGTGAAGAACAAGAATTAGATGGATTAGATGAAGAAGAATCAAAAAGATATATGCATCAATACAATTTCCCACCATATAGTGTAGGAGAAGCAAGAACATCTCGTGGACCAGGCAGAAGAGAAATAGGACATGGAGCTTTAGCAGAAAAAGCATTAGTTCCAGTAATTCCATCAGAAGATGAATTCCCATACTCAATTCGTGTAGTATCAGAAGTACTTTCTTCAAATGGTTCAACATCACAAGCAAGTATTTGTGGAAGTACACTTGCTTTAATGGATGCAGGTGTTCCAATTAAAAAGCCAGTAGCAGGTATTTCAACAGGATTAGTTACAGATAAAAATGATCCTAATAGATACATTATGCTTACAGATATTCAAGGAATTGAAGATTTCTTTGGAGATATGGATTTCAAAGTTGGTGGAACAAAAGATGGTATTACTGCAATACAAGTAGACATTAAAATAGATGGACTAACATATGATATTATAAAAGAAGCTTTTGAAAGAACAAAAGTAGCAAGAGACTATATTTTAGACAATGTAATGCTACCAGTTATAAATAAGCCTAGAGAAGACATTTCAAAATATGCACCAAGAATTATGATGACAACAATTAGTACAGAAAAAATTAAAGATGTAATCGGACCTGGTGGAAAAATGATTAATAAAATCATTGATGAAACTGGCGTTAAGATTGATATATCAGATGATGGAAAAGTATGTGTATATTCAAACGACACAGAAAGTGGCAAAAAAGCACTTGATATGATTTTAGATATAGCTAAAGTTATAGAAGCTGGAAATATTTATACAGGAAAAGTTGTTAGAATTATGCCATTTGGAGCATTCATTGACTTAGGTGGAGGAAACGAAGGACTATTACACATTTCTAAAATTTCAAGCAAAAGAGTAGAAAAAGTAGAAGATGTATTAAGCATTGGCGACGAAGTTACAGTAAAAGTTTCTGAAATAGATAGCCAAGGAAGAATCAATCTAAACATGAAAGACTTAGAAGCAAGAGAAGATTAATTAAATCTAAAATTAATTTTTGAATTTAATTAAGCTTAAAAATATTATCGTTTGTAGCACCGCGTAGCGTTCAAACGAAGCTACGAAGTAGCGAAGTGCGCTTGGAGCAACCTACAATCTATTATATTTGAAGGTTGCGACAACAAGGTGCAAAAACTATAATATTTTTAAGCAATAATAAATTTAAGCAATAATAAAAATTATTAAAATTTTATTAATTATATTATAAAAGTTGCAAAAAAAAATTTAACATAGTATAATAGATGTTGTTAGAAAATTAGAAAGGATTAACAAAAATGGAATATTTATATATCATACAACAAGCATTAGTATGGATTATAACAATATTCTGGTTTTATCAAATAGCAATTAGTGTTTGTTCACTAGTGAAGTTAAAAGATAAACCATTATTAGTAAATAAAAATCATCGTTTTATGGCAATTATTCCAGCACATAATGAAGAAGCAGTAGTTACAGATTTAATAGAGAGTTTGAAAAAACAAGATTATCCAAAAGAATTACTAGATATTTATGTAATAGCTGATAATTGCACAGATAATACAGCCTTTGTTGCAAGAAATGCTGGTGCAATTGTGTATGAAAGATTTGATCCAGAAAAGAAAACAAAAGGTTATGCACTAAACTGGTTTTTAGAGCAAAAAATAGCAGAGGATGCACCATATGATGCTTTTTGTATATTTGATGCAGATAATATAGTAGATAAAAACTTTATAAAAGAAATGAATAAAAAACTTTGTCAAGGTGAAGAGGTAGTTCAAGGCTATAGAGATATTAAAAATCCTACAGATAATTGGATTACAGCAGGCTATACAATATTCTATTGGACAATGAATAGATTTTATCACCTAGCAAGATATAATATAGGCTTATCACCATTAATTAACGGAACTGGATTTATGGTTAAATTTGATGTTATAAAGCCAGATGGCTGGAAAACAAAAACTTTAACAGAAGATATTGAATTTTCATTAACAAGAATTATTAAAGGTAAAAAATTAGGATGGGCAACAGATGCAATAGTATATGATGAACAACCATTAGGCTTTAAACAAAGTTGGAAACAAAGAACAAGATGGACAGTTGGTCATATTCAGTGCATGAAGGAATATACAAAACCATTATTACTAGCAGTAAAAGAGCATAAAACAATTATGAATTTTGATGGATTCTTATATATTATAGGAAGTATTCCTATGTTTGTAGCTACAATTTTCTTACTATTATTAAATTTCGTAATGTATGCAGGCGAAGGAATGTCAAGCTTAGACTTATTTATTAATGTATTAAGATATTTAATACCAACATTCTTATTGCCGATATTTACAGCATTAGTGATTATGATACTAGATAGAAAACCAATAAAACCTATGATAAAGGGTTTACTATGTTATCCATTATTTTTAGGTTCATGGCTTTTGATAAACTTTAAATGTTTATTTAAACGTGACACATCGTGGGATAAAATTGAACACGTTAGAAGAATTACAGTTCAAGAAATACCACAAGCTGAAAAAATTAAAAATTAAACATTAAACATTAAACATTAAACATTATGAAAATAACTCTACCAAATATTAATAATAAATATTATAGGTAGGCATTAAAAAAGGATGGGAGGGCAAAAAAGCTTTCCCATTTTTAATATAAAGTATTTATAAAAATAATAATGTTAAAAAATTAAGTATTATAATGATGATTAAAATGTCGAAAAAAGGGGAAAATAGAAATATGGAAAGATGGAAAAAAATTATGATAATATTAGTTGTTTTAGTAGTTATAACTTTAATTTTAATATTAGGAATAAATTTCTTTGTAATATTTAGTAGCAAAGAAAACATCATTTCACGAGAAGATGCAAAAAAATTAGAAAATGTAGATTGCATTCTTATTCTTGGTGCAGGAATTTGGGGAGATAGTCCAAGTCCAATGCTAGAAGATAGACTATTAGAAGGAATTGCTTTATATGAGGAGGACGCATCTCCTAAAATAATTATGAGTGGAGATCATGGCAGAGAAGAATATGATGAAGTAAATGTAATGAAGGATTTTGCCATTGAAAAAGGAATAAAATCAGAAGATATTTTTATGGATCATGCAGGATTTTCAACTTATGAAAGTATATATAGGGCAAGAGATATTTTTGGCGTAAAAAAGATGATAATAGTAACGCAACAATATCATCTATACAGAGCATTATATATAGCTAAAAGTTTAGGAGTAGAGGCATACGGCGTACCTTCTGACCCACGACAATATTCAGGACAAGTATTCCGTGAAATAAGAGAAGTTTTAGCAAGAGATAAAGAATGGCTTAATTGCATAATAAAACCACTACCAACATATTTAGGTGAAACAATTTCAGTAAGTGGTAGTGGAGATGTTACTAATGATAAGTAATAATTTAATAAATTACCAAATGGTCGCCAAACTTTTCATAGGTATAATTAGTAATATCAATAGAAGAATTATTAAGTTCAGATTCTGAAATGATAAAGGCTTCATCTTCTTTTTTTCTTCTAAGCCTATCAAAAAATCTAAATTTATTTTCAATATGCTCAGAAGAGGTACCATCTAACATATCTTGAAATCTAATATATATATCAGAAGAAGGGTTGTAATACACAGCCTTTTTTTCAAGTGTTATATTTGCATAATGAACTGCATCTATAACTTTTCTTGCAAAACATCCTGACATATCAATTTTATTAGTATAAAATCCATAAAGATAAATTGTAAAGCTAACAAATAATAGTAAGTAAACAGTAACAGCAACATATTTAATAATTTTTCCTATTTTAACAGTAGAGCAAATGGCATAAATTCCATAAAAGCTAAAAAATAAAGTAGGAAACCAAATAATATTTAATCTATTTATGTTAGCATCTTTTATAATAAGTCCAAGTAAAAAGCCTAAAATAAGCCAAACACTCATAAAGAATGTACCAATATTTCTTTTATCTTTATGTTTGATGAGATGGAAAATGGCAATAAAGAAAAATATAAGAGATATATGGTAAACAGTTCCAAAAGGTTTGGTACTATTCCATTCTAAGCCATCATATTGCAAGAAAAATACCTTACACGTACTTTTGAAATTTTCCAGCAAAGTTTTCCCGATATTATCAGAAAAGAAAATCATATCATCAGTTCTAACAGAATTTTCAAAGTATTGAATAGTGATAGGACCTAAATGAATATCAGTGTCAATTTTTAAAGCATTTATAACATACATAGCAAAAATTGGCCCACTAACTAAGAAATAAATAATAATGCAAATAATAAGCTCTTTTATTTTTACTTGTTTTTTTACTAATAAATAAATAGCACAAATTAATAAGAAAAATGGAACTACATAAACAGAAACACCATATGTGTACATAGTAAGCGCAAAGAAAACCATTGAAATATAAAGCATCCATTTTTTATCAGATATTCCACGATATAAGAAATATACAGAAAATAGCATAAAATGTGGAAACATATTACAATCAATAGACCAAATAGATTGTAAAAAGTGCCATGGGCAGATGCTAACAAAAGCCATTGCAAAAAGTGCAAGTTTTTTATTATTAAATATTCTTTTAAATAAATCATAAAATACAATAATTGAAAGAATACTAACTAAAAGCATTGGAAGCCTTACACTAATCATTGAAGTTCCAAATATTTTAAAGAAAAATGCCATAAAATAGAAAAGCATTACACTTTGACCGGCAAATCCCCAAGCTTCTAAGTAAACAGGAAAGCTTGTGCCGTACATATCAACACCGCTATCAGCCATATATTTAGCGTTGATTGCTGTCATTGCTTCATCAACATTTACTTGTGAAATGCCATAAGGCCATGAGTATATTCTAACGCCAATAGCTACAAGAAGTATTATTATAAATAAAATTTTGTGTATCTTATTTTCATCTAAATTTAACTTCATAAAAAATCCCCCTCAAATTTTATTTTCTAAATAATATCATAATTGTTTTAAAAAAGATATATATAAAATAGAAATAAATATAAAATGTAAAGTAAAAAAGCATTCAAACATATAGGTATTTCAAACTATATATTTTAAAAATAAATGTGACATATGTTTAACTAACATACATTTTTATACATAGAAAAAATAAATTTAGCTATTGAGAAACATATGTTATTATGATAAAATGTAGCTGAAAAAAGTTTATAGGTAAAATCTTATAAAAAACCTAAATATACTATGTAAAAGGAACAAGTTAGAAGATGAAGAAAATAAACTTAAAATACATACACATTTTAATTTTAGTAGTAGGAATAATATTTATATCATTATCAATATTCCACACAAATATGTGGTTTGACGAAAGCTATTCAGTTGCAATAGTAAGGCACTCTTTTGCTGATATATGGAAAATGAGCGGAAATGATGTGCATCCACCATTTTATTATTTCTGTTTACATATATTGTATTTAATATTCGGAAACAACCTAATAGCATATAGAGTATTTTCAGCAGTTACAATTGCTCTTTTAGGGGTACTTGGCTACACACATATTAGAAAAGATTTTGGAGAAAAAACTGGAATATTATTTACATTTCTATCATTGTTCTTACCGGTGTCAGCACAATATGCTGGTGAAATTAGAATGTATTCACTCGGAATGTTACTTGGAGCAATTATGGCAATATATGCTTATAGAATTTATCAAGGAAAAATCACAAAAACTACATATATTTTCTTTGGTTTAAGTAGCCTTCTTGTTTCATATACACACTACTATGGACTAATGTTAGCAGGAGTTATTAATTTACTTCTTTTCATATTTTTATGCAAAAATGTAAAAACAAGGAAGCAAGACTTAATAAAATTTACAGTAATTGCAATTATACAAGTAGCCTTATATATTCCATGGCTTGTATATTTTGTAAAACAAATTGGTGTAGTATCTACTGGATTTTGGACTACTTTATCATTTCCAGATACAATATATGACATATTAACAACACAATTTAGAGGTAATTTAAAAATATATCCTATCATATTATGTACAGCATTTTATGCATATTTGATATTTCTTGTATCAAGAACCAAAAAAGAAGAAAGAAATTTAGCCTTATTAAGTTGTTACATATATTTAGGTATAATCTTAATTGCATTACTAATATCAATGGTTATGCATACTGTAATTTTAGTATATAGATATTTAATAATATTAACAGGACTTCTTATATTTGCAATTTCGTTTTTTATGTCAAAGGACCAAAAAGTATGGAGAATACTTGCAGTATGTGGAATTATTTTAATAGTATCTATTATTAGTAATATTAAAGCTATAAATGAAAGTTATGCACCATCAAATAGAGATTGGATAGCATATATGGAAGAAAATTTACAAGATGGAGATATCATTTTATACACTAATGCTATAAATGGCGGTGTTGTTACTACTGATCTTTCTAATAAATTAAATATAAAAACTTATTATTGGAATGAAGATAAATGGAACGTAGAACAATCCTACAAAATTTATGAACCATATATGGAAATTAAAAGTACATTAGAGGAAATAATAGAAAATTATAAAGGAAGAATTTGGCTTATAGAAAATTATAATGATAATAGCCTAAGAGAAAAGATAGAACAAAAATATAGTATAAATAAAATAGATGAGCATGTATTTAAAATTCCATATAAAGATTATACATATACAATAGAATTAATTGAAAAATAATAAATATAATTAAGAAACAAATAAAAATGAACGATAAAACATAAAGTTAAAAAAATATAATTAACACAAAAATAGGAGAAAAGAATGAAAAAAGAAAAATTTGAAAAAATCTTAAACAAAATAGAACAAATAGTAGAAGCAAAATGGTTTCATATTGCACTTATTATAATTGGAATTATATTCATAATGCTAGGAGCATTCCATACAACAGTATGGTTCGATGAAGCTTACACAATAGGACTAATTCGTCATGACTATGCAGATATTATTCGTATAGATAGTGGAGACGTACATCCTGTTTTATATTATTTATTATTAAAAACAGTAACATTAATTTTTGGAGAAAACATATTAGTATGTAGACTATTTTCTGTACTAGCAGGCGTTTTAATGGGAATTATAGGCTATACACATATTAGAAAAGACTTTGGAGCAAAAATAGGTGTAGCATTTTCATTTTTAACATTATTTTTACCCTTCATGCCATTATATGCAATAGAAATTAGAATGTATACTTGGGTTATGTTATTTGCAACATTAGCAGGAATATATGCATATAGAATATGCAAAAATTCAAAAGTAATAAATTGGGTTTTATTTGCAATTTTTAGCTTATGTGCTGCTCATACACATTACTATGGCTTGGCAACTATGGGAATAGTAAACGCAATGTTATTTTTCTACATAATATTCTCAAAAAAATTATATGAAAATCAAGATAAAACCAAAAAAAGCTATTTAATTAGATTTGGAATAACAGCTATTGTACAAATTGTAGGGTATATACCATGGTTATATGTTTTCTTAAAACAAATAAAACTAGTAAATTCGTATTATTGGATTGAATTTAGCTTAGGAGAAAGTATATTAGCACCTTTAGCTACACAATTTTATGGAAGATTGAGCTATGTATTTACAGGTGTATTTACACTTATTATGTATGCATACTTAATTTATCAACTAATATGTGCAAAAAAACAAAAAGAAAAATTAGGTGTAGTTTGGGCTTGCTTATTAGTACATTTCATATTATTTATTTCTATGGTAATTATAAGCGTACTAATAAAGCCGATAATATATTTCCGCTATATGCTAGTAACAACAGGATTTTTTATATTACCATATGCAATATGCTTAGCAAAATTCAACAAAACAAAGCATCAAAAAATAATTTCAACAATTATAATTTTAATAATTTTAGGTGTTGGAATATATAATAATGTAGAGGTAGTTATAAATAATTATAATAGTATTAATGGACAGGAAGTAAAATATATAGAAGACAATTATGAAGATGGAGATATAATTGTATATCAAGATTATTTTAAAGGAATAGATATAGGAATACATCTTCCTGAATATAATTGGTATTATTACCACATAGATCCTAACCATGATGCATCAGGATTTGAAACATTTTGCCCACCATTAAAAGTAACATTTGATGAAGATTTCTTTGACGATTATACAGGAAAAATTATTATAGTAGATAATGAAGGATGGGATTTATATAAAGAGCTAGAAGGTAAATATGAATTAAAGGAAATTAAGAGAGATACTTTTAAAAATACATACAAAGACAGAACATATAATATTGTAGTAGTAGAAAAGTAAAGCCATATTTACAAAATATACGTAAAGGAGAAAAAGAAAATTGCAACTTTTTAATAATATAAATGTTGAAGAAAATATTAAGGTTTATGCTTTTATAGGACCTTCGGGGACAGGAAAGAGCTATCGTGCACAAATGGTAGCAAATGAAAATAATATAAGTTATATTATAGATGACGGCTTGCTTATTAAAGAAAACGATGTAATATGTGGTACATCAGCAAAAAAAGCACCAACAAAGGTAGAAACTGTAAAGAAAGCTATATTTACAAACGAAAAAGATAGAAATGAAATGAAAAAAGCAATAAGAGAATATAAGCCAGAGTCTATACTAATTTTAGGAACATCAGATGGAATGGTAGACAAAATAACAGAAAATTTAGGACTTTCAAAACCAGAAAAAAGAATTTATATACAAGATGTAGCAACTGAAACAGAAATGGAAACAGCAAAAAGAATCCGTACTACACAAGGAAAGCACGTAATACCAGTTCCAACCTTTGAAATAAAAAAAGACTTTTCAGGCTACATATTAGACCCACTTCAAATATTTAAATCAAAAGGAAATGGAGAAGATCCATATATGAGTGAAAAATCTATAATTCGTCCAACATTCAGCTATTTAGGGAACTTTACTATATCTGATACAGTATTTAGACAAATAGCAGAATATCTAGCAAAACGCTCAGATTCTATTTATAGAGTAATGAGAACAAGAGTAGAAAGCAAACCAGAAGGACCAAACATATATATGGAGGTATCTATAAATTATGGTTATAACATATTAGATGAATTAAGAGAATTTAAAGAAAAGATAAAAAAAGAAATAGAAAAATTAACCACTATGAATGTACAAGAAGTAACAATAGTAGCAAAAGAAATTCATATGCAAGAAAACGAGAAAAAAACAAATAACGAGTAATTTAGAAGATAAATTGGAGGAAAATAAGATGTCATTTATAGTAGCAATAGATGGACCAGCAGGAACAGGAAAAGGTACAATTACAAAATTAATAGCAAAAGAAATGGGACTTGTAAATATAGACACAGGTGCAATGTACCGTTCAATAACATTAGAATGTTTAAATAATGGAATTAACTCGGCTCTATCAATAGTTGAAGACAAAGAAAAAATAATCGAAATAGCAAAAAAATGTAAAATAGAAATAGAGCATATAGGAGAAGAACAAAAAATAATATTAAATGGTAAAGATGTAAGCAAAGAAATTAGAAGTAGTGAAGTAACAGCACTCGTATCACCAATATCTTCAATTCCAGAAGTTAGAGAAATTATGGTTGATTTGCAAAGAAAAATGGCAGAAGAAAAAGACGTAATAATGGAGGGAAGAGATATTACAACTGTAGTATTTCCAAATGCAAACGTAAAAATCTATCTAGATGCAGATGTAGAGGAAAGAGCCAAAAGAAGATATAAAGAAAATATAGAAAAAGGAATAGAAACTACTTATGATGAAGTCTTAAAATCGATAAAAGAAAGAGACGAAAATGATAAAAATAAAAAAGTAGGAGCTTTAAAAATAGCAAAAGATGCTATTATAGTTGATACTACAAAGCTAAATATTGAACAAGTAAAAGAAGAAGTTAAAAATATTATAACTGAAAAGCTAAAATAATTATAAATAAAAATTAAAGTAAATATAAGCGACGTAAGCAATATAGCTTTGACTTGTGCATTAGTTATTTACACAATTTATTCCTTATTTAAAGGAAATGTGAAATACTTAAATAACACAGTACGAAGCTATATTTTTTTTATGTTATAGAAAAGTTTTATTTTGCACTTTTTTATAAAAATTAACGTGTCGAAAAACAAGTAAAAAATGTCGAAATTCTATTGATTTTTTATAACATGTTATATATAATATTGAAGAGTTATTTTAATATAAAAAGATAATTAAAAGTGGGTGTTAACTATAATGAAAAAAATAAGAGCATGGGGGAAAATTACAAAGTTAATACTAGGAATTATAGATATTTGTGTTATTATAATTGCATATTGTTTAACACAAATATTTCTTAATGATAATTACCTAGCACTTTACCAATGGCCAATAAAAGAAATTATCAATTCAATCATAATTTCTGTTGTAATTTATCAATTATTTTTACATTTATTTGATTTATATAGAACTATAACTAGTTTTGAAAGTGTAAAGGAATATTTTTGCTATGCACTAGCTTGTATGGTATCTTGTAATATTGTAGCTATGCTATCAATTGTACTAAACTTAGATGTTTTATCTGCAAAAGAGCATTTACTAGCTGGAATATTCACTGCGATAGGCCTTATACTATATAGAGTAATATTACGTTTCTTTATGACTACAAAAATCACTTTAAATGCTAACCATGAAAGAAAAAATCTACTTATAATAGGTGCAGGAGAAGCGGGAGCAAATGTAGTAAAAAGTATTAAAACAAGCCTTATGGATACATATAATATTGTTGGAATTATTGACGATAATAACCAAAAATTAAACTGCAAAATGAGCGGTGTTAAAATAATAGGTGATAGAACTCAAATCCAAAAAATATGTAAGGAGAGAAGAGTTGATGTGATATTCTTTGCAATATCTAATATATCAGCAAAAGATAGAAAAGAAATATTATCAATTTGCCAAGAAACAGGTGTTAAACTTAGAATACTTCCAGGCATTCAAGACATAATTACTGAAAAAAATATTATGCAAAGTTTAAGAGATGTTCAAATAGAAGATGTTTTAGGCAGAGAATCTATTGTATTAGATAACAATAACATTAAAGACCTTATAAAAGATAATGTAATTATGATAACTGGTGCAGGAGGTTCAATAGGCTCTGAATTATGTAGGCAAATAGCTAAGTTCGAACCAAAAGAAATGGTACTAGTAGATATATATGAAAACAATTTATATGATATTGAAATAGAATTAAAATCACAATATAAAAATATTAAAATAGATGCAGTTATAGCCAGTGTTAGAGACAAAAAGAGAATGGAAAATGTATTTGAAACATATAAGCCATATCTTGTATTCCATGCAGCAGCACATAAACATGTGCCATTAATGGAATATAGCCCACTAGAAGCAATTAAAAACAATGTTTTTGGAACATATAATGTAGTAAACTGTGCAGATAAATATAATGTAAAAAGATTTATATTAATTTCAACAGACAAAGCAGTTAACCCAACAAATATAATGGGTGCAACAAAAAGACTATGTGAAATGATTATACAAGCCAAAGACAAAGTAAGTAAAACAGAATATGTAGCAGTAAGATTTGGAAATGTTTTAGGAAGTAATGGTTCAGTAGTGCCACTATTTAAAAAGCAAATTGCAAATGGTGGACCTGTTACAGTAACACATAAAGATATTACAAGATTTTTCATGACAATTCCAGAAGCAGTAGGATTAATTCTTCAAGCCACTACTTATGCAGAAGGTGGAGAAATATTTGTACTAGATATGGGAGAGCCTGTAAAAATATATGATTTAGCAGTCAGCTTAATCAAATTATCAGGTATGCAACCAAATGTAGATATTCCAATAGAAATTACAGGATTGAGACCCGGCGAAAAACTATATGAAGAGATATTAATGTCAGAAGAAGGACTAACCACTACAAAGCATGACAAAATATTTATAACAAAACCATCTAATATTAATATGGAAAAAATACAAGATAAGTTAGAAGCTTTACAAGTATTGATAGATAACGAAAATACACCTATAAGCGAAATAAAGAGTAACTTAAAAAAAGTAGTTCCAACTTATCATGAGGAAAAACATGAAGAGAAGGGGTAGTAGTAAATATGAATATACCATTTTCACCACCAGATATTGGAGAAGAAGAAATAAAAGAAGTTATAGATGCACTACAATCTGGGTGGATTACAACGGGACCAAAAACAAAGGAATTTGAAAAAGAAATTGCAAATTTATGCCATACTGAAAAAGCAGTTTGTTTAAATTCTGCTACATCTGCCTTAGAGCTTACTCTTAGATTGTTAGGAATAGGCGAAGGTGATGAAGTAATTACTTCTAGTTATACCTATACTGCATCAGCTAGCCCAATTGCACATGTAGGAGCAAAAATTGTTTTGATAGATACAAAAAAAGATTCTATAGAAATGAATTATGATATGCTAGAAGAAGCAATTACGGAAAATACAAAAGCAATTATACCAGTAGATATAGCAGGAATATTGTGTGATTATAATAAAATATTTGAAATAGTAGAAAGAAAGAAAAATCTATTTACTGCCAAAAGTGAAATTCAAAAATTATATAATAGACCAATAGTCATTGCAGATTCAGCTCATGGATTAGGAGCTAAACAAAATGAAAAAATGTCAGGCGAACTTGCAGATTTTACTACCTTTTCTTTTCATGCAGTTAAAAATTTAACAACAGCAGAAGGTGGAGCAGTTACATGGAAAAATGTAGTAGGTTTAGATAATGAAACGGTTTACAAGCAATATCAATTATTATCATTACATGGTCAGACAAAAGATGCATTAAATAAAAATAAATTAGGAGCATGGGAATATGATATTGTAGCACCATATTATAAATGTAATATGACAGATATACAAGCAGGAATTGGATTAGCTCAAATGAGAAGATATCCTAAACTTTTACAAAGAAGACAAGAAATCATTACAAAATATAATGAAGCATTTAAGAACTTACCAGTATTAACATTAAATCATAAAGATAGCAATCATACTTCATCAGGACATTTATACTTAGTAAGAATAAACGGAATAAATGAACAAAAAAGAAATGAAATTATTATAAAAATGGCAGAAGAAGGAATTGCTTGTAATGTACATTATAAGCCATTACCACTTCTTACAGCATACAAAAATATGGGTTTTGATATAAAGGATTATCCAGTAGCATATAGCTTTTACGAAAATGAAATAACATTACCTTTATACAGCAAACTTACAGATGAAGAAGTAGATTATATTATAGAGAAATTTATTAAAATAATAGAACAAATATAAAGTCAAGATAAGATAAAATAAAATATAATATAAACGAATTTTAAACATAAATAAAAATAGTAAGGAGAGTACAGATATGCTTTTGAAAAAATGGGAAGACATACCAGACAATTTAAAAAATTCATCTGTAAAAGAATATTATGATATTCTCTCACACAAAAAAATACAACTAATATTAAAAAGAATAGTAGACATTATTATATCTTTTATTCTATTAGTTATATTATCTCCGATTATGCTTATAATTGCTTTATTAATAAAAATAGATTCTAGAGGACCAGTATTTTATAGACAGGAAAGAATAACAACATATGGACAGAAATTTAAAATATTCAAATTTAGAACAATGGTACAAGATGCAGATAAGCTGGGAAGTTTAGTTACTATAGGCAAAGATCCAAGAATAACTAGAGTTGGAAGCAAAATAAGAAAATATAGGATTGATGAAGTTCCACAACTTATAAATATTTTGATAGGTCAAATGTCTTTTGTAGGAACAAGACCAGAGGTTGAAAAATATGTTGAGAAATATAATGATGAAATGAAAGCCACCCTTTTAATGCCAGCAGGTGTGACGTCAAAAGCTAGCATTGAATACAGAAATGAAGACGAAATAATTAATACATTTCTTAATGAAGGGGAAACAACAGATGACATTTATATAAATAAAGTACTACCTGAAAAAATGAAATGGAACTTAAAATATATTAAAGAATTTAATGTATTTAAAGATATAAAAATTATGATAGATACCATTTATAAAGTTTATAACAAATAAGAAAGGATTGATAATCTAGGATGCAAAATGAAGAAGAATTAAAAACAGTATCAATTGTTATACCAATTTTGAATGAAGAATATTATGTAGAAAAATTATTAAAATCTATTTTAGATCAAGATTATAACATGGATATAGTAGAAATCTTATTTGTTGATGGAAACTCCACAGATAATACTGTAAAACTAATAGAAGAAAATTTGAAAGATAAAAATATTAACTATAGAATTTTGTACAATCCAGAAAAAATTACTCCAAAATCTGTTAATTTAGGAATTAAAAATGCTAAAAATGATATCATTATTAGACTAGATGCTCATACTGAATACCCTAGTAACTATATTACAAAATGTGTATATTATTTAAATAAAACAAAAGCAGATAATGTTGGTTGTTTATCTTATGCAAAATCTGAAGGAATTGTTGGCAATGCAATTTGTGAAGTGATTTCTTCTAAATTCGGAGTAGGAAATTCAAAATTTAGAACTAATGCTCAAAGTGGATATGTAGATACAGTTCCATATGGCACATTTAGACGTTCTCTATTTGAAAAAATAGGATATTTTAATGAGGAGCTAATAAGAAGTGAAGATAATGAAATTAACTATAGAATTATAAAAAATGGTGGAAAAGTATATTTGTTTAATGATATAGGCTCAATATATCATCCAAGAAATACAATTAAAGAATTATTAAAGATGGCATTTAATAATGGAAAATGGAGTACATATACAAGTTACTTTTTACCGGGAACTATGAAACTGAGACATTTAGTACCATTTTTCTTTGTTATATCATTAATAGTAGGATTGATAGTTAGCATATGCAAAGTAACAATACTTACAATAGTATTTTTATTAGAAATTGCTTTATACATATTATTAGATTTAATTTTTAGTTTTAAAAATATTAAAAAGGGATTTGTACATTGTTTATTGTGCTTTATAATATATCCATTATTTCATATATCATATGGAATAGGATCAATAAGTGGTTTGTTTATGATAATAAAGAAGCAATATAGCAAAAGAAAAAAAATTAAAAACTTGCAAAATACTATATATGAATATGATGAGAAAAGTTTAAGAGATTTACAATTAAAAAGTTTAGAAATATTTAGATATTTGAAAAAGTTTTGTGAAGATAACAATTTAATGATATATTTCGCTGGAGGATGTTGCATAGGAACGATTCGTCATAAAGGTTTTATTCCTTGGGACGATGATATAGATATATATATGCCAAGAGAGTCTTATAATAAATTACAAGAAATATGGAAAGAAAAAGCAGATATAGATAGATATGAGTGCGTCATACCATCTGAAAATAATTATACTAGAAATATTTTTATAACTATTAATGACAATAATACAACTTTTATAAAAACACATCAAGTAGATTTAGATATTAATCATGGAATTGTAATTGACATATTGCCATTAGATGGGTGTCCAACTAAAAGAATGCAAAGATTAATGCAAAAATTTTGGACATTAATATATTCGTTATATTGTGCACAAATGATACCAAGAAACCATGGTATATTAGTTAATTTTATAGCTAGAGTAATGTTATTTTTAGTACCGATTAAAAAAATTAGGTGGAAAATTGTTAGATTAGCTGAAAGAAAAATGACAAAATATAAAATAAGTGAATGTGATTATGTTACTGATTTGTGTTCTGGCCCAAAGTATATGCAAAATGAATACAAAAAAGAATGGTTTGAAACTGCTATATATAAAGAATTTGAAGGTGAAAAAATGCCAATTCCTATTGGTTATGACAGCTATTTAAAAATGGCTTTTGGGGATTATATGAAACTACCACCACCAGAAAAACGAAAACCAGAACATAATGTAGTATATTGTGATTTAAATAAAAGTTATAAATATTATAAAGGGAAATATTATTGTTGAAAATTATAAAAATACAAAAAACAACAAAGATTATAAAAATAATTCAAAATTATATTAAAATTGTTCATAGAATTGTTTAGGAGAAACAGATGAATGATAGAAAAATATTAATAATAAGCCATAATCCGATAAATCAATTTGACAATATGGGTAAGACAATAGGAAATATTTTTATTAAATTCAAACCGAATGAATTATGCCAGTTATATTTTAAAGATCAAGATATCTATTCAAAAAATTGTGAAGAATTTTTTTGCATTGATGATATATCTATGTGTAAATCAATTATAAACAGAAGATATAAAACTGGAAGAGAAATGAAAAATGAAAGAGTAGTGAACCAGATGAACCATATTCAAACTAATATATTTGAATATGGTAGAAAAAGGAATGGACTGATTTATTTATTAAGAGATTTTTTATGGAAAATTGGAAAATGGAAGACAAACGAATTGAAATCCTGGATAGAAGAAAAAAATATAACTTCCATTTTTTTAGTAGCAGGAGATTATATATTTCCTTTAAATATTGCGTTAAAAATATCAAAAAAGTATAATATTCCTTTATTTGTATATTTCGTAGATGAATTTTACAGAAAAGAAATTGGAAAACAAACATTACTGGCAAAATTGCACAAATTATTGTATAGAAAAAAGTTTAAACAAATAATTAATTATTCAACTAAATATTTTTGCATTAGTGAAGCGATGAAAGACTTTTATAGTACGCAGTTTGAAAAAGAAGGCGAGATTTTAATGAATACAACAGATATTATTAATAATGGTTGTGTAAGAGAGGAAAAGCATGAGAAATTAATAATATCATATATTGGAAATCTTGGATATGATAGATGGAAAAATATAATAGATTTTGCTAATACGATTTGTGAACAAGGATTAACAGATAAAGTGGATTTTAATATATATACAGGTGAAAAGAATGAAAAAGTTTTAGAACACTTAAAGGCAACTAAAGGTTTAAATTTTATTGGAAAAATTGGTTCAGAAAAAGTAAAAGAAGTAATACATAATTCAGATATATTATTACATGTTGAAAATTTTAACAAATTAAACATGGATAAAATAAAGTATTCTATATCAACTAAAATACCGGATTCTTTAGCAAGTGGAAAATTGCTAATGTTATATGGACCTTCTGTTGTAGAGTCCATTAATTATGTTATGAGAAATAATGCAGGAATAGTTGTAAATAATAAAACTGAAATAGGAGAAGTTTTGAACAAAGTATTGAAAAATGAAATAAATATAGATGATATATTAAAAAATGCACAAAAATTAGTGGAGAAAAATCATAGAAATAGTAGTATATATGATAAGTTAAATAGATGTCTATTGTGAGGAGATATAATGAGTAAAAAAATATTACAAATAAACATTGTATGTGAAACAGGAAGTACAGGAAGAATAGTTAAATATATTGATAATTTAATGAAAGATGAACACCTAGAAAGTTATATTGCATATGGATATGGAAAAACCAACATGCCTAATGCAATAAAAATTGGGACAAAATTAGATTATTATATTCACAATATTTTATCCAGGTTATTTTGTGCACAAGGAAGATTTTCATATTTTGCTACAAAAAGATTTTTAAAGAAAGTTGACAAAATAAAACCGGATATAATACATCTTCATAATATACATGGTAATTATATTAATTATAAAAGTCTTTTTAAGTATATAAAACAAAAAAATATACCTGTTATATGGACATTACATGATTGCTGGGCTTTTACAGGAAAATGTACACATTATCAAAGAATTAATTGTGATAAGTGGCAAACAAATTGCAAAAATTGTAAAGAATGTAAAAAAAATTTGAAAGAATATCCAAAAAGTTATCTTATTTGTAATAGTAAGAATGAATATATTAATAAAAAGAAATCTTTTACAGGTGTAAAAAATTTAACAATAATAACACCATCTCAATGGTTAAAAGATGAAGTAAAAAAATCCTTTCTTAAAAATTATAATGTAAAAGTTATAAATAATGGTATAGATTTAACTGATTTTAAACCAATTAAGAGTGATTACAGAGAAAAGCTAGGCATTGATTATAATGATATTATCATATTAGGGGTAGCTAATGATTGGTCATATAAAAAAGGGTTAGATACATTTATTCAGTTATCTAATATCTTAGATGATAAATATAAAATAGTTTTACTTGGTTTGGACGATAATCAAATAAAAAAATTACCAAATAAAATTATAAAGATTTCTAGAACTCAAAATATAGAAGAATTAGCGAAACTATACTCTATAGCAGATATATATATCAATCCAACATTAGAAGATAATTTTCCTACTACTAATTTAGAAGCTTTAGCTTGTGGCACTCCTGTTATAACATATAATACGGGCGGTAGCCCAGAATCGATATCAGGTAATTGCGGTAAAGTAGTAGAAAAAGATAATATATTAGATTTAGTAAATAGTATAGAAAAATTTAACTTTGATGATAATTTAAGTAAAAATTGTATTGAAAGAGCTAAAAATTATGATAAAAGTCAAAAATTTAAAGAATATATAGATTTATATTTTAATATTTTAAACAAAAGGTGAAATGAAAATGGCAATATATATAATTAATTTATTTATTATAATTTTGTTATATATTATACTTTTTAAGTTTTTTAAAACTAAATATTCAAAATTAATTTTTTGTATTAGTATATTTATTATGTTTTCATTAATTGAAGGATTAAGATCATTTGAAGTAGGAAATGATACAGAAAAATATTTACAATTTTATAATATGACAAATAATATGAAATGGTTAGATATAACTTTATCAAAAGTTTGGTCTTTAGAACCAGGTTTTGGACTGTTAATGAAATTATGCTCTACTTTTCATTTCCCACCGCAGTTATATTTATTTATAGTAGCAATAATAATAAATGGTGGGCTAATGTATTTTATTTATAAAAATTCTGATAATGTATTTATGAGTACTATAATATTTATGGGTGCTGAGTTTTTTTCTTTATCATTTACTGCTTTAAGGCAACTTATTGCCACAGTTATTGTACTTAATAGTTATAATGCGATTAAACAAAAAAAAGTAATTAAATTTTTCTTGATTATATTACTTGCTTCAACATTTCATAAAACTGCATTGATTTTTTTACCGGTTTACTTTTTAAAAGATATTAAGATAAATAAAAAGACTATAATAGTAGGAATATGTTTATTGATATTAGCACAAATATTTCTATTACCATTAATTACATTTCTAACTGAGAAAATATATACTTCAAGTTATATTAAAGCTGATGGAAGTGGAATAATACAAACTTTAGTAATTTTAGCATACCTATTATTTGGCTATTTACTTTATAGAAATAAATTTAAAAATAATGAACATTCTGATGATATACTATTTATTATTATGTATATAGCATTTTTAATACAATCTTTAGCATATAGAATAAGTATGATTAATAGACTTATGTGGTATTTTTATATTTTCGCAATAATATTTTTGCCTAAAGTGGTATCTAAGGCGGAAGATATAGAATGGAATAATATAACAATTAAAACACAAAGTATAGCGACATTAATTATTATATTGTTATTTATAACACAGTATATATTCTTTTCGATGAATATATATAACATAGTACCATATTCAATATTCAAATATTAGAGATATGATTGCATTACTCAAAAAAATAAAAATATTTAAAAGGAGACAAAAAATGTTTAAAGGAAAAACATTAATGATTACAGGAGGTACAGGTTCATTTGGACATGCTGTACTAAATAGATTTTTAAATACCGATATTGGAGAAATTAGAATTTTTTCAAGAGACGAAAAAAAGCAAGATGATATGAGAAAAGAATATCACAATGATAAAATTAAATTTTATATAGGTGATGTAAGGGATTTAGCAAGCGTAAGAAATGCTATGCATGGTGTAGACTATATTTTTCATGCTGCAGCATTAAAACAAGTACCTAGTTGTGAATTCTTTCCATTAGAAGCTGTAAAAACAAATGTATTAGGAACTGATAATGTTTTAACAGCAGCAATAGATGAAGGTGTTAAAAAAGTAATTTGCTTGTCAACAGATAAGGCAGCCTACCCGGTTAATGCAATGGGAACCTCAAAAGCAATGATGGAGAAAGTTATTGTAGCTAAGTCAAGAACAGTAGACCCAGCAAAAACAACAATTTGCGCAACAAGATATGGAAATGTTATGTGTTCAAGAGGATCTGTAATTCCATTATTTATAGATCAAATAAAAGCAGGAAAACCACTTACTATTACAGAACCAAAAATGACAAGATTTATTATGAGCTTAGAAGAAGCAGTAGAACTTGTAGTATTTGCATTTCAAAATGCTAATGCTGGTGATATTATGGTACAGAAAGCACCTGCTTGTACGATTGAAGTGTTAGCACAAGCAGTAAAAGAGTTATTTGGTGCAGAAAAAGAAGAAACAAAAATTATAGGTATTCGTCATGGAGAAAAAATGTATGAAACCCTTTTAACGAATGAAGAATGTGCACATGCAATTGATATGGGAAATTTCTATCGTGTTCCATGTGATAAAAGAGATTTGAATTATGATAAATATTTTGTAGATGGAAATCAAGAAAGAACAAAACTTTCAGAATTTAATTCTAACAATACAGAGCTTTTAACAGTAGAGCAAGTAAAGAAAAAATTATTAAAACTAGATTATATACAAGAAGAACTTAAAAATTGGAAAAAATAATTTTTTATCAAAATCTTGTAATGGAGGAAAAAGACTAATGAATATATTAGTAACTGGTGCTAAAGGATTTGTAGGAAAAAACTTAATTGCAGAACTAAAAAATAGAGGATATAACGAAATTTATGAATGTGATATAGAAACAACAGATGAAGAGTTAGAAGAGTATACTAAAAAATGTGAATTTGTTTTTCATTTAGCAGGTGTTAATAGACCAGAAAAAGAAGAAGAATTTATGAAAGGAAATTTTGGATTTACCTCTACTTTGTTAGAAAAATTAAAGAAAAATGAAAATAAATCACCTGTTTTAATATCATCTTCTATACAAGCTAAATTAGACAATCCATATGGAAAAAGCAAAAAAGCAGGAGAAGACTTAATGTTTACATATGGAAAAGAAAATGGTGCAAAAGTATTAGTTTATCGCTTGCCAAATGTTTTTGGAAAATGGTGTAGACCAAATTATAATAGTGTAATAGCAACATTTTGCAATAATATTGCAAGAGATTTAGAAATAAAAATAAATGATCCAAATGTAGTGATGAATTTAGTTTATATAGATGATGTAGTAGAAGAATTTATTTCTGCATTAGAAGGTAAGGAGCATATTGAAGAAAATTTCTGCTATGTCCCAACAGTTTATACAATTACTTTAGGAGAAATTGCAAACCTAATTAAAAGCTTTAAGCAATCAAGAAAAGACCTAATGCTTCCTAATATGCAAGACGAATTTTCAAAAAAGCTTTATAGTACATATTTATCATATATACCAGAAGAAGAATTTTGTTATCCACTAAAAATGAATATAGATAATAGAGGTTCTTTTACAGAAATGTTTAAAACTTTAGAAAGAGGACAAATTTCAGTAAATATTTCTAAGCCAGGAATTGTAAAAGGAAACCACTGGCATAATACAAAAAATGAAAAGTTTATTGTAGTAAGTGGAAAAGCAGCAATACGTTTTAGAAAAATTGATTCAGATAAAGTAATAGAATACATTACTAGTGGAGATAAGATAGAAGTAGTAGATATACCTTGTGGCTATACTCATAATATTGAAAATATAGGTGACACAGATTTAGTAACTATTATGTGGGCTAATGAGATATTTAATCCAGACAAACCAGATACATACTTTATGGAGGTATAATAAAAAAATAATGAATAATGAAGAAAACAAACAAAAGCCCGAAACCCTTGATGCTGTAACACACACACACACACACACAATACACTTCTACAGAACGGGAATAATTATCAAGATGAAGTAGTTATTTTAATTCCATCATTAAATCCTGATGAAAAATTACCACAATTAGTAGAAAGATTAGTACAAAGTGGGTTTTTAAACATTATAGTGGTAAACGATGGATCTACTAAAGAATATGATAAGTATTTTGAGCAAATAAAATCCAAAGTTATTGTTTTAAAGCATGCAGTAAATTTGGGAAAAGGAAGAGCACTAAAAACAGGTTTTAATGAATATTTAAAAAAATTTGAAAATAAAGCAGGGGTTATTACAGTAGATTCTGATGGACAGCACAAAGTTAATGATATTAAAAAGGTTAGTAAAAAATTAGTAGAATTAGGTGATACATTAATATTAGGATCTAGAAATTTTGATGATAAAAATGTTCCTTTTAAAAGTAAATATGGCAACAAAATTACAAGAGCAATTTTCTCCTTTTTAACAGGCGTTAAGGTAAAAGATACTCAAACAGGTTTAAGAGGTATACCAACAAAATATATTAAAACATTAATGAATATACCGGGTGAACGTTTTGAATACGAAATGAATATGTTAATGTACACAAAAAATGACAATATTAATATAGAAGAAGAAGAAATAGAAACAGTATATATACAAGAAAATAAGTCTTCTCATTTTAATCCATTAACAGATTCATTAAGAATATATTTAATATTTTTAAAATACATTTTTGCTTCAGCAATATCATTTGTTATTGACATTAGTTTGTATAAATTATTTTTCAATATATTTATTAATACCATGGTAACATATGCAATTACTATAGCAACGGTGTTAGCTAGAATTATATCTTCTTTTATAAACTATAAAATTAATAAAAATACAGTATTTAAATCTTCAACTAAAAGCTCTATTATTAAATACTATATTTTATGCATAATACAAATGTTCATTTCAGCAGGATTAGTTAGTTATATATTCAATTTAATTGGACAAAATGGAGAAGTGATTATTAAAATTATAGTAGATATTATATTATTTTTTATTAATTTCAAAATACAAAAAGAGTGGGTGTTTAAGAAAGGGGGAAAATAAGTGTACTACATTTTTGCTTTTACAATAATATACATTATAGCAGCAGCAATTGCAGAATTATTAAAAAAGAAAATAGATTTTACCATACCAATTTCTATAATTGCAATTGCATTAATTATTTACCCATTTGGTTTTTTTAAGCACTTAGAAATAGGTGTTTACGCAGTTTATATTATTAGTATTCTTTGTGCATTATATTTACTTATTCAATTTATATTAAGTATTGTACACAGAGAATATAAATATTTTTTTAAGCGATTGCTTACGCCAGGAATTTTAGTTTATATTTTATTTTGGGGATTATTTATATATATAAATCGTTTGAGAATATTAAGTTCATGGGATGAATTTTCACATTGGGGATTGGTTGTTAAAAATATGTTCTACTTTGATACTTTTGGAACTAATCCTGAAACTATTGTATTATTTAGAACATATCCACCATTTACTGCAATACTGGAATATTTTTTCTTAAAAATACGAGGTGCATATGTTGAAGGAAGTATTATAATAACAATGAATATATTATATATCTCATTGCTATTACCTATATTGAATAAAATAGAATGGAATAAAAGTATAGTTAAACTTTTAATATATGTACCATTTATTTTTCTATTGCCACTATGTTTATACTCTAGCTTTTATACAACTATTTATGTAGATACTATTTTGGGTATTATGATGGCATATGTACTATATTGCTATTTTTCTATAACAGACAAAAAAATGAAATATCTTAGCATTATAATGGGACTATTAGCATTGGTATTAACAAAAGAATCTGGAATTGGAATATCGATTTTAACATTAATTATTATTTTAGCAGATATTTTGTTACAAAAAAAATTAAATAAAATAGATAAAAAACAGTTTAAAAGAATAGTTATTTTATTTAGTATTTTGATCTTATGTGTTCTTATAGGAAAATATTCATGGAATATTCATTTAAAAATGTCGAATGTTCCTATACAGTCAAAAGCAGATGGAATAAGCATACATAAAATATTAAACTTGATAAAAGGAAATGCGAATGAATACCAATATACTATATTGAATAACTTTATAGAACAATTTTTTAATAAACCACTTAACATAAATGTGGGTGAATTAACCAATTTTGCATTGTTACTAATTTATACTTTATATAGTATGTATTTAATACATACTATAAAGAACAATGGTGAAAATGATGAATATAAAAAATATAAAAGTACTTGCATAATGCTAGTAATATGTTATATTTTATATATGTTATATTTGTTAATTTTATATATATTTGGTTTTTCGGAATATGAAGGAGTAAATCTAGCTTCATATGAACGATATACTGCTACATTTTTATTAGGAATGTTTGCTTTTAATAGTATTATACTGTTAAATTATTTAAAAACAAACAAAGTGGAAATTTTAACTTTTATTATACTGTTATTATTAATGAAGCCTGCTAATATTACAAAAAATTTAATCATTGAAAAAGATAAATCTATTGAACAAGTAACAGAATTTAGAAAAGAATATTCAGATATTTGTACATATAAGCCAATACTAGAGAAAACAAATCAAAAGATATATTGCATAACTTCTGGAAACGATGGTATGGATATAAACATTTTAAGATATGAAATACTACCATATACATTAACTGCTACAGATAAATATTGGGGTAGTTGGAGCTTAGGAAAACCTAGATATAACGGAGATATATGGTCAGCTGATATATCAGTAGAAGAATGGAGCAACATTTTACTAGAAGAAGACTATGGATATGTTTATATATTTAAGGCAGATAATATCTTTAAAGAAAAATATTATACATTATTCAAAGATAAAAAATATATAAAGGACAAAACAATGTATAAAGTTAATGTGAATAATGGAAATATTGAGCTTTTAGAAATTAAAAATTAATATATTATAATTTAATATAGAGAAATTATAAGGAAAGAAGAAAAAAATGGAAAAATTGAAATTAATGACAATTATTGGAACAAGACCAGAGATTATTAGGCTTTCAGCAGTTATAAAATGTGCAGATAAATACTTTAATCATATTTTAGTACATACAGGACAAAACTACGATTATGAATTAAATCAAGTGTTTTTTGAAGATTTAGGATTAAGAGCTCCAGATTATTATTTAGAAAGTGTTGGAAGAGATTTAGGCGAAACAATGGGAAATATAATTGCTAAATCATATAAAGTAATGCAAAAAGAAAAACCAGATGCAGTGCTTTTATTAGGAGATACGAATTCAGCACTATCTGCAATATCTGCTAAAAGACTTAAAATACCAATTTTCCATATGGAAGCTGGAAATAGATGTTGGGATTGGAATGTATCTGAAATGATTAATAGAAAAATAGTAGATCATATTTCAGATATAAATCTTCCTTATACAGAACATTCTAGAAGATATTTATTGTCAGAAGGAATGGATGGAAAAACTATTTTCGTTACGGGTTCACCAATGAGAGAAGTATTACGTGACCATATAGAACAAATTGAAAAAAGTGATGTATTAGAAAGATTAGGACTAGAAAAAAATAAATACATTTTGCTTTCAGCACACCGTGAAGAAAATATAGATAATGAAGAAAATTTCATGTCATTAATGACTGCTATTAATGATATAGCAGAAAAATATCAAATGCCAGTTATTTATTCAACACATCCAAGAAGTAAAAAGTTTATAGAAAAAAGAAACTTTAAATTCAATCCATTAGTACAAAATTTAAAACCTTTTGGCTTTATGGATTATAACAAATTACAAAAAAATGCATATTGTGTTTTATCAGATAGTGGCACATTATCAGAAGAAAGTGCAATGTTAGGATTTGCAGGTGTTTTAATCAGAACATCAACAGAAAGACCAGAAGTTTTAGATAAGGGAACAGTTGTAATTGGTGGAATTACAGATAAAACTGTAGAACAAGCATTGGAGCTTGCAGTTTCAATGAGAGATAATGGCGAAGAAGTAGTAATGGCAGAAGACTATGCAGATACTAATGTATCTGTAAAAGTAGTAAAACTAATACAAAGTTATACAGATATAGTAAATAGAACTGTTTGGGGAAAGTAAATAAAAAATGTGCAATATATGAAAAATTGGGGGCTAATATGGAGAATAATTTAAGAAATCTTCAACTGATGGAGTTAGAAATATTAAAGGAATTTATTAGAGTCTGCGAAACTTTAAAGTTACAATATTTTGTGGCTGGAGGGACTTGCTTAGGGGCAGTAAGGCATAAGGGTTTTATTCCTTGGGATGATGATATTGATGTGGCTATGCCAAGGGAAGATTATGAAATTTTTATGAAAGAGGGACAAAATTTATTGAAAGATAGATTTTTTCTTCAAAATTATCATACAGACCCCAACTACGTAAATAATTTTGCAAAAATTAGGAATTCTCAAACAACGTTTATAGAAAAAACTTGTAAAAATATTGAGATGAATCAAGGAGTTTATATTGATATTTTCCCACTAGATGGCTTTCCAAAATCTAAAATCGAATATAAGTTAATAAATTTTAGAAAGCAATTAATTCATTTTCAATTCAGTAAAAAATATTGGTTTATAGAAAACAAAAAATGCGGAATAAAAAGCAAATTAGCATTATTGATATCTGATGTGTTATATGGAAGAAAAACATTAAGACAATTACAAGACATACAGGAAAAAATGTATGCTAAATATCCATACAAAACTGCCAGTATGATAATAGCATATGGTGGGGCATATGGATATAAAGATATACACAAAAAAAATGTTTTCGAAAATGGGAGTAAATTAGACTTTGAAGGAATAAAGGTTTGTGCACCAAAACAAGTGGACAATTATTTGAAAAGAATGTATGGAGATGATTATATGAAATTACCACCTAAAGGAAAAAGAGGGGGACATCATTCATATGAAATTATGGATTTAAATAAATCATATACAGAATATATCTAACACAATAAGTTATATTTGAAGAACAAAAATCACTTAAACAAATTGAAACCTTACGTTGACAAATGTATTGATTTGTAATATAATGCAAAAAGCAAAATATGCACTAATATTTGGAGGAAAAATGAAAGTAGTATTTTGTTCAAATTATTTTAACCATCATCAATTATATACTAGTTTAGCATTTTATAATTATCCTAATATTGAATATTTTTTTATAGCTACTGAAAAGGTATCGGAAGAAAGAGTTAAATTAGGATATCGTGATATGAATAATGATTATCCATTTATTATTAGAGCTTATGAAAACGAAAAAGAAAAGGAGAAAGCAATAAAGATATGCAATGAATGTGATGTATTAATTATAGGCTCTGCTCCACACGTATATGAACAAGATAGAATAAAAAATAATAAATTGACATTTAGATGTTCAGAAAGAATTTTTAAAAAAGGTATATGGAGAATATTAAATCCAAAACTTTTTTTGAATTTAATGAAAAATCATACAAGACATAGAAATAAGAATGTATTTATGCTATGTGCTAGTGCATATACAGCTTTTGATTTTTCGTTAGTAGGGGCATATAAAAATAAATGCTATAAATGGGGCTACTTTCCAGAAACAAAACATTATAATGTAAAAGAATTAATTGCTAGTAAACGAAAAGAAAAAATTACTATTTTATGGTGTGCAAGATTTATAAAATTAAAACACCCAGAATATATGATTTGGTTAGCTAAAAAGCTTAATATAAAAAAATATAATTTTGAAATTATTATGTTGGGTGATGGCATATTAAGAAAAAAAATTACTAATTTAGTGCATAAGGAAAAATTAGAAGAAAGTATAAAAATACATGGTGCAGTGTCAATTGAACAAGTTAGAAATTATATGGAAAAAGCAAATTTATTTTTATTTACAAGTGACCAAAATGAAGGTTGGGGAGCAGTAATTAATGAATCAATGAATGGTGCTTGTGCAGTAGTTGCTAATAATAAAATAGGATCAGTTCCATATTTAATTAAAGATATGAAAAATGGCTGTACTTATTCTACAAAGAAAGAACTTTTAGAAAAAGTAGAAATGTTAATTGAAAATGTTGAGTTAAGAGAAAAAATATCTGAAAATGCATATCAAACTATATACAAAGTATGGAATGCTAATAATGCCGTTAATAATTTCATACAAATTTGTGATGGTATTTTTAATAAAAAAAATATAGTCATACAAGAGGGTCCTTGTAGCAAGGATAGTAGAAAGAAGAATCAATGAATTATATCAAACAAATTTTAAATAAAATAAAGAAATCTGCAGTTGTAAGAAATTCGTCGTGGATTATCGCGGAAAAAATTGTACAAATGGTAATTGCCTTGTTTGTAAATCGTGCAGTTGCAAGTTATTTACAACCAGCGAATTATGGAATATTAAATTATGGTGCTTCTATTGTTGCACTATTTACTAGTATTTGTACTTTAGGATTAAATCAAATTGTTATTAATGAAATTATCAGTAAAAAAGAAGAACAAGGCAACATTATGGGAACCAGTATTGCTATGAGAATGTTATCTAGTGCACTTTCCGTTGTTATGATTACTATTTTAGTGTTAGTATTAAAACCCGGAGATGGCACGATATGGCTTGTAACTGTTTTACAAGCGCTTGCATTATTTTTTGATGCTTTTAATACAATACAATTATGGTACCAATCTAGATTAAAATCAAAATATATTACAATAGTTGCCTTTATGGTATATGCTGTTGTGGCTATTTTCAAAATAATTTTGGTTATATTGAAACTATCACTAATATGGTTTGCTTTTGCTAATACATTAACATCTGCATTAACTATGGTTCTAACTTATGCTTTATACAAAAAACAAAATGGACCAAAATTAGAACTAAAAAGAGATTTAGCAAAACCACTTTTGTCAAAAAGTTATCATTTTATATTATCAGGTATTATGGTTGCTATATATGGGCAAACTGATAAAATTATGATAGGAAGTATGATTCCAGATATGGCATCAGTTGGACTGTACTCAGTTGCTACAACTATTACAAATTTATGGAGCTTTATTCCTAGTGCTATTATTACCTCATTTAGGCCAACAATTATAGAAGCAAAAGAAAGGAATAATGAATTATATATTAGAAGGTTGAAGCAATTATATTCTATAATTTTATGGCTAAATATTGCATATGCTGTTTTCATTACTATATTCTCTAATTTAATTATCACTATATTATATGGCGAAGAGTATATGGGAGCTAAAATTCCTTTATTATTGGCTGTATGGAGTGGTGGCTTTTCATATGTAGGCGTGGCAAGGGATACTTGGCTTGTAGCGGAAGGATATCAAAAATACTCGAAATGGTTTTCCTTAATGGGTTGTATAACAAATGTGATTTTAAACTTAATATTAATTCCAGTTATTGGTATTGTTGGGGCTGCACTTGCTACTACAATTACACAAGTGATGACGGGATTAATTGCAACATTATTCTTTAAAGATACCAGAATAAGTACAAGATATGTTTTAGAAGCGTTAGTATTCAAATTTGATAATAAACAGACAACATAAATGGAAGGAAAACACTAAAATGAGATTAAATAAGACATTAAAGTGGATTGGTTTGATTATTATTTTTATAGTAATTTCATTTTCTTTTTTTCATATTCTAACATATATGATGAAACCATATTCGGTAAGTTTACTAAATATAGCAGGTTTTTATGGAGAAAAGAAAAATAGCTTAGATATGGTATATATAGGAGGTAGTGCTACATTTACTTATTGGGAACCATTAAGAGCATTCGAAAAAAACGGAATTGCCTCTTATAATTTTGCAGCGAATAGTATTTCAGCAGAATCATATCTTACTATGATAAAAGAAATATTTAAAAGACAGTCACCAAAATTAATAATTATAGATGCTAGAACATTTCAATATAGAGAAGAAAGCTATCCAAATGAAGTAGACTATAGAAATGTATTAACAGGTATGCCAGTATCTTTTAACAGAATGAAATTTATTCAAAAAAATGTACCTAAATATTTGAAGCAGGATACTTTACAATATCATTTTGATATTATTAAATATCATAGAGAAGTAGAAATTAAAAATACTTTTACTCAAATAAAAATGGCATTAGGAATATATGAAAATCCTATTAAAGGATTTTACTTTGTTCCTAAGGTAGAAAAGCAACCTATTGGTAAACCAATAAAAACTAAAAACAAAACTCCAATAGATAGGGAAACAGAAGAAATTTTAATTGAACTACTAAACTATATAAAACAAACAAATTGCAAATATTTGTTTATTGTATCGCCATATGGAGAAGAAGAATTACATAAAGAAAATTTTAACTATATATCAGAACTTATTAATAGTTATGGTTATGATTTTATAGATGCAAATGATTTTTATCAAGAAATGAATATTAATTTTGATACTGATTTTTATAATTATGCTCATACGAACATATTTGGCGCAGATAAATATACAGATTTTCTAGCAAACTATATTACCGAAAATTATCAGATACCAGACAGATCAGAAGAATATAAGGATTGGATAAATTTGTTACCAGAGTGGAAAAAAGAAGTCGATAAGACAAAAGAAACTATTAACCAATTAATACAAATATAAAATCATAAAAAGGAGTGAAATGATGAAAGAACTAGAATATCCATTTGATAGTGATTATATTATTAAAAAGAAAAGATCGTTAAAGAAACAGTTACTTGAAAATTCCTGTGGCTTTATTGAAAAGAACATTGCTATATTAGGCGGCTCTACTACTAGTGACATTAAATTAATACTGGAATTATTTTTATTAAATTATGGTATTAGGCCTACTTTTTATGAATCAGAATATAACCAATTTTGGCAAGATGCTATGTTCGATAATCTAGAATTAGATAAATTTAAGCCAGATATTATTTATATTCATACAAGTAACAGAAATATTACTGCATATCCAAATGTTAATAGTACACAAGAAGAAGCAGAAGAATTATTAAAAAATGAATTTCAAAAATATCAAAGCATGTGGGAAACTTTAACACAAAAGTATAGTTGCCCAATAATACAAAATAATTTTGAATATCCATATTATAGGTTATTAGGAAACCAAGATGCGGTGTTTCACTATGGAAAAGTTAATTTCATAACAAAACTGAATTTGAAATTTGCAGAATATGCTGCTAATAATGAAAAGTTTTTTATTAATGATATTAATTATCAATCATCTTTATATGGTCTTGAAAGATGGTCTGATCAATTTTATTGGCATATGTACAAATATGCTTTAGCAGTACCAGCGATTCCAACGCTTGCCTATAATGTTGCAAATTTAATTAAAGCAATTTATGGGAAAAACAAAAAAGGACTTGTGCTTGATTTAGATAATACCTTATGGGGTGGCGTTATAGGTGATGATGGAGTAGAAAACATTGTAATAGGAGAAGAAACAAGCGAGGGACAAGTTTATAGCGAATTTCAACAATATTTAAAGGAATTGAAAAGCTTAGGCGTTATATTGAACGTTAATAGTAAAAATGAAGAAAATAATGCTCTGGCAGGTTTAAATCACCCAGATGGGATATTAAAACCAGATGATTTTATTGTAATCAAGGCAAACTGGGAGCCAAAGTCTAAAAATATGCAAGAAATTGCAAATGAATTAAATTTAGGAGTTGATAGTTTAGTATTTATAGATGATAACCCAGCAGAAAGAGCAATTATTAATCAGCATATTTCAAGTGTTTCTACACCGGATATACAAAGACCAGAAAAATATGTGGAAATTATAGATAGAGCAGGTTATTTTGAAGTTACTAATTTATCAAAAGATGACTTAAAAAAGAACCAAATGTATAAAGAAAATTTAGAAAGAAATAAATTAATGTCTTCATTTGAAGATTATGGGGATTACTTAAAATCACTAAAAATGAAAGCAATTATTGAAAACTTTATACCATTATATATGGCAAGAATTGCACAATTAACGAATAAAAGTAATCAATTCAACTTAACTACTAAAAGGTATACACAATCACAAATTGAAGAATTAGCACAAGATGAGAATTACATTACTCTTTATGGTAAGTTAGAGGATATTTTCGGAGACAACGGAGTTATTTCGGTGGTAATTGGACATATTCAAAAAGATGTATTAGAAATAGACTTATGGATAATGAGTTGTAGGGTTCTGAAAAGAGATATGGAATTTGCTATGATGGACGAATTGGTAAAAAAAGCAAAAGAGAAGGGGATAAAAACAATAAAAGGTTTTTATTATCCGACAGCAAAAAATAATATGGTTAAAAACTTTTACGAATTACAAGGGTTTACTAAAGTAAGTGAAGATACTGAGGGCAATACAGTATGGACATTGGACATTAGTAAAAATTATGAAATAAAAAATAAATATATTGGAGTGGAGAAATAAAAAATGAGCAGAGAAGAAGTTTATGAAAAATTAAATGAGGTATTTAGAGATGTATTTGATGATGAAAGCATAGAAGTACATGATGAAACGACAGCAGAAGATATAGAAGATTGGGATAGCCTAGAACATATTAATTTAATTGTTGCTGTTGAAAATAAATTTCATATGAAATTTAAAATGAGCGAAGTAACAGGTCTAAAAAATGTAGGAGAAATGGTAGATCTTATTTTAGGGAGAATTTAATGAACGAGTATTTATATAAAGACATTTCCATAGGCCAAACCGAGGAATTTCAATTTGAAATAACAAATGAAAAAATGAAACAATTTTTAGATATTACAGGAGATGTTAATCCTTTACATAATGATATACACTATGCAAAAGAAAAAGGGTATAACGATGTAGTTGTTTATGGTTTACTAACTACATCAGCTTTATCGACCTTGGCAGGAGTATATTTACCTGGAAAGTATAGCCTTATACATAGTGTGGAAATTAATTATGCAAAACCAGTATTTATTAAAAATTCTCCTCTAACAGTAAAAGGAGAAGTTATTGAAAAAGATGATAGGTTTTCTAGAATTACACTTAAAGTTTCAATTTTTGATAAACAAAATAGCAAAGTATGTAGAGGAATTATGCAAATAGGCGTACTATATTGAAAGGAACAAAGAATATGGGAATTACAACACTTAACTTTTTTATATTTCTATTAGCAAGCATTATTTTATATTATTTATTTCCAAAAAAACATAGATGGATGGTGCTTTTGGCTGCAAGCCTAGTTTTCTTTTTGCTATCAGGAGCACATTATTTAATACTTTATATGTTATTTGGCATAATTGTTACTTATATTGGAACACGATTAATTGACGAAAAACTAAAAAGTGAAAAAACAAAAAAGATTACACTTTTTATTACAATTGCAAGTATTGTAATTGAATTAGTAGCATTAAGATGGATAAATATAATACCAACAACCGTTAATAGCTTATCAAATTTATTTAATATTAATTTTAGTTTATCGACAATTAATTTATTAGCACCATTAGGAATTTCATATTATACATTATCATTAATAGGTTATACATTAGATGTGTATTGGACAACTTCAAAGGCACAAAAAAATATATTTAAACATGCGTTATTTACTTGCTATTATCCGGTTATGATTTCTGGTCCAATTGTTCGTTATGAACATATGAAAAAAGAACTATTTGAACCAAGAAAGTTCAGTTTCAATAATGTTCTTTTTGGAGTAGAACGCATTATTTATGGACTTCTTAAAAAAATGGTTATTGCTGATCAATTAGCGATAGTAGTAAATACAATATTTGGTGATTATCATCAATATTCGGGATTATATATAATATTTGGCGCTATTTTATATGCTGTTCAATTATATATGGATTTTTCTGGTTGTATTGATATAGTAATAGGTGCTAGCAAAACTTATGGTGTTGTTTTACCAGAAAATTTTGAAAGCCCATTTTTCTCAAGAAATCTATCAGAATTTTGGAGGAGGTGGCATATTTCTTTGGGACTATGGGGAAAAGATTACATTATGTATCCACTTCTTAAATCTGAAAAATTTCAAAAATTAGGTGCATTGTGTAAAGAAAAATTTGGTAAGAAAATTGGTAAAAAAATACCAACTATCCTTTCTATTTTAATTTTATGGCTTGTTATTGGAATCTGGCATGGAGCATCTTATAAATACATATTTGCGGCAGGTATTATACCATGGATTTACTTAACAGCTAGCGAATTATTAACAGATACTTTTAAAAAAGTTAGAGAGAAATTACATATTAAAACAGATACGATGAGTTATCGTATATATGAATCTTTTAGAACTTTTGCATTAATGTGTGTGATTTGGATATTTGCATTAGCGCCAAGTTTTCTTATGGGATTCGACGTGTTGGCAAGTATTTTTGGTGAAACTAATTTAGATTTAAGATTACAACTGCCACAAATACCATATAATGCTATTACTTTATCTACTTTATTAGTATTTTTTGTAGATTATTTAAAATATAAAAATGTTAATGTATTAGAAAAGTTTAATCAAAGAAATCTTGTTCTAAAATATATTGTAATATATACTATTTTATATGTTATTTTAGTTTATGGAGCATATGGACCAGGATACAATCCTGTAGATTTCATCTATGGAGGATTTTAATGAAAATAAAAAAATTTTTAAAATGGTTTTTTTTGATTTTATTATTTATTATAGTTTCGCTTTTCTTTTTTAAAATAGTTAGCTATTTACAAAAACCAATGAGAATGGATTTGCAAAATATTGCGGGCTTTTATGGAGAAAAAAAGAATTCTTTAGATGTTGTACAAATAGGTGGAAGTGCTACATTTGTGTATTGGCAGCCATTAAGAGCATTTGAAAAGGCGGGAGTTGCATCGTATAATTATGCTGCTAATACTATACAACCTGAATTATATAAGACAATGATAAAAGAAATATTAAAAACACAAAAACCAAAATTAATTGTAATAGATGCTAGGTGTTTTCAATATAGAGATAAAGACCAACCACCCCAAGAAGTATCTTATAGAAATGTACTAACAGGAATGCCACTATCACTCAATAAAATTGAATTTATCCATAATAACATAAAGAAGTATTTAGGGGAAGACCAAAGTGAATTATCGTATTATTTTGATATTATTAAATATCATAGAGATCTTAAAAATGAAAAAATAAATGATCAACTAAAAATGGCATTAAATTCATATCATTTTAATGATAAAGGTTTTCAATTTCAAATTAGCGCAGAAAAATTAAGTCGAAAAGAGTACTATACTATTGATAAAACAGCACTTTCAAAAGACACAGAGGAAATTTTAATCGATTTATTAGATTATATGAAAACAACAGATTGCAATTATTTATTTGTAGTTTCGCCTTATGTAGAATATAAGGAACATAAAGAAGTTTATAACTATGTATCAGATATTGTTGAATCATATGGATATAACTTTTTAGATTGTAATGACTTTGAAAAAGATATGAATTTAAATTTTAATACTGACTTTTATAATAGTACACATACAAACATTTTTGGCTCAGAAAAATATACTGATTTTTTACTTGATTATATGCTAGAAAATTATGAATTACCAGATAGAAAGGCAGAATATAAAGATTGGGTAGATTTACTACCAGAATGGGACACTTTAGTTATGGAAACAGAAAAGGCAACTCAAATTTTAGTTAACAAAGAAAATGTGAAAGACCAAAATTGATATAACAAATTAATGTATTTGCCAATAAACATATAAAAATAATAGCATTAAATTAAAATTCCAATAAAATTTTAATTACTATGTGAGGAAGGTTAAATTATGGATAACGAATTATTAAAAATAAGAAAAAAAATCTTTCTAACTGCTTACAGTGCTAGCATAGCACACATAGCGTCTGCATTTTCAATTGTGGAAATTTTGTATGCTTTATACATAAAAAAAATATTAAAATATGATGCTACAAGTCCTAATTGGGAAGATAGAGATTTATTTATTTTAAGTAAGGGACATGGTAGTTTAGCACTTTATACTATGTTATGTAAGGCAGGATATTTTGATGAAGAAGTATTAAGAACTTTTTCAAAGCCAGGTTCTTATCTTGGTGGAGAACCATGCGTACCTAATATACCAGGAGTAGAAGCTTCCACTGGCTCTTTAGGACATGGATTATCTATAGGGGTAGGTATGGCACTAGCAAAAAAAATGGATAGAAAAGAAAACAAAGTTTATGTGCTATTAGGAGATGGAGAGTGTCAAGAAGGAACGATTTGGGAGGCTGCTATGTTTGCAGCTCATCAGCAATTAAACAATTTAACTGCTATTATTGATAGTAATAAACTACAAAAAATGAATACTTTGGAAAATGTAATGGGGATTAAGTCTTGGAAAGAAGTGTTTTTGGCACTTAATTGGGAGATAAAAGAAGTAGACGGACACAATGTATATGCTATTGAACAGGCACTAAAAGAGCCTAGAAATAATAAAAAGCCATTAGCCCTTATTGCAAATACTGTTAAGGGAAAAGGAGTATCGATTATTGAAAATAATCCTAGATGGCATTGGAGACTTCCAAACAAAAAAGAACTAAAGGTATTTATGGAAGAACTAGAAATAAGTGAGGAGGAAATAGCAAAATGCAAAAGGCTTATGTGAATGCATTGTATGAATTGATTAGTAAAGATAAAAATGTAATATCTTGTTTGTCAGATAGTGGTACTGATTATGATGAATTAATTGCTAGAGAATTTCCAGATCAGTGCATTAATTTTGGCATTAGTGAAAACAATAAAGTAGCGGCTGCTTCTGGTTTAGCTGCTTGCGGAAAAATTCCGTTTGTTTACACTACTAATGCTTTTCTATCCTATCGTTCCTATGAATTTATTAGAGATGATATTTGTATGCAAAATCGTAATGTAAAATTGGTTGGTATGGGTTCTGGTCTTTCATGGTCAACATTGGGACCTACACATCATGCTACGGAAGATATTGCAGTTTTAAAATCGATTCCTAATCTTACTATATTATCACCGGCAAGTCCATTAGAATTAAAGCAATGTGTACAAAAAGCCTATGACATAAAAGGACCTGTATATATTAGAATGGGAATGAGTAATGAAAAGGAAATCTATGAAGAAGATTACAATTTTGAATTTGGAAAAAATGTTATTATTCAAGAAGGAAAAGATGCTACTGTATTTGTTACAGGAAGTATTATTGCAGAGGTAATAGAGGCAGGAAAAATTTTACAGGGGAATAATATTTCTATCAAAATTATTAATATTCCTACAATAAAACCATTGGACATTGAAGGCATAAAGCAAGAGTGTAAAAAACAAAATAAAATATTTTCTGTAGAAGAACATAACGTAATTGGAGGGATTGGAACTAGCATTGCTGATGTAGTAGCTGCAAATCATTTATCTGTTAATTTAAAAAAGATAGGACTAAATGATACTTTCGCTTATGGATATGGAACTTATGAACAAATAAAAGAAATGAATGATTTAGATAGTAAGCATATATGTCAATTCCTGAAAGATGCAATTACAAATTTATAAATTAAAAAATGAAAGGAGTTTAAATATGAAAAGAATAGCTATTATAATTGCAGGAGGGTCTGGAAAAAGAATGGGACAAGATATCCCTAAACAGTTTATTAATGTTTATGATAAGCCAATTATTATTTATACATTAGAAGCTTTTCAAAACCATCCAAGCATTGATGGGATAATTGTTGTATGTATAAATGGTTGGTTTGAAATATTAAGATCATATGCAAAACAATTTAATATTACAAAATTAGTTTCGATTGTTAATGGCGGAGAGTGTGGACAAGAATCTATAAAAAATGGATTGCTAGAAGCAAAAAGATTATATTCTGAAGATGATATTGTATTAATACATGATGCAAACAGACCAATGGTTACGCCAGAAGTCATATCGGATAATATTGCTACATGTGAGAAATGTGGTAATGCAGTTACAGTTATTCCTTGTACGACTGTAGTATTAGGCAAGACTGATGATAATTATTCCAAGGAAGTTATAGATAGAGACAAAATATATTTAACACAAACACCACATGCTTTTGTACTAAAAGATATATTAAGTGCTCATGAAGAAGCTAAGCAGAAAGGAATCACTAACACTGTTGCAAGTTGCTCATTATATATTGAATTAGGCAGAAAAGTGTATTATTCTACTGGTGATGAAACAAATATAAAATTAACTACACTAGGAGATATTACTATATTTAAAGCTTTATTAAATACAAAATTGATGGATTGGATGAAATAAAAATGATTAAAAATGTAAATTTATATAATGAAAATATAAAAAATGTATTAAGAGAAAATAAATTTGATGAATTAAAGAATAAAAGTATTTTAATTACAGGAGCAAATGGATTAATTGGTTCTGCCATTATAGATACATTAAATTATTTAAATTGCCATGAAAATTATAATACAAAAGTTATAGCAATCGTAAGAAATAAAAACAAAGTATTAAAAAGAATAATTGATTATAAAAATGTAATTATTTTAGAGCAAGATGTTATAGAAAAAATTAAATATGAAGGAAATGTAGATTACATTATTCATGCAGCAAGTAATGCTCATCCACAAGTTTTTGTGATGGATCCTGTTGGAACCATGTTGGGAAACTTTATTGGAATGAATAATATTTTAAAATTTGCAATTTCACATGGATGTAAAAGGGTAGAATACATATCTTCAGGGGAAGTTTATGGTCAGGGAGATGAAGCAATAGAAGCATTTTTGGAGGAATATAATGGAAAAATTAATCCTATAAATGTTAGAAGTTGTTATCCATTAAGTAAATTAGCAGCTGAATGTTTATGTATTTCATATAGTGAACAGTACAATATAGAAACAGTTGTAGCAAGACCATGCCATATTTATGGACCTACTCAAACAGAAACAGATAGTAGGGCTTCAGCACAATTCATAAGAAATGCTGTAAATGGAGAAAATATAATAATGAAAAGTGAAGGCTTGCAAGTTCGTTCTTACTGTTATGTATTAGATTGTGTTACAGGCATTTTAACAATTCTAATTAAAGGGGGAGATAAAGAGGCTTATAATGTGGCAAATAATAATTCTAGAGTATCTATAAAGAATATAGCTAATATAATAGCAAAAAAATCAAATACTAATGTTCTTTTTGAAATACCAACAGATTCTGAAAAAAAAGGTTATAATCCTGTAACAAGATCTGTATTGGATGGAGAAAAATTAGAAAAATTAGGTTGGAAACCATTTTATACCATTGAGGATGGGATTGAACAAACTATAAATATTATGTCATAATAAAAAATACTTAAATAAGTATTACAATAAAAAATGTTACAAGAGATTAAAGTCTATTTTGTAATTGTTAAAAACTAATTGAATAAGTAGGAGGAAACAAAAATGTCAGGAAGACACTCAAATGATTATGGTAGAGAATATGAAATTAATAAAAATCAAAATGTATCAAACAGTAGTAAAAAGAAAACTACAAAGAATAAAAAGAAGAATAGTACTAAACTTGGTTTAGTATTTAAGATATTAGCTGTAATTTATGTAGTTATAACTATTTCATTTTACATTTCAATATTAAGAATGAATTTATTGCCAACTACATATACAGTTGCATTTACAATTGCAGAAATTATATTCACTTTAGCTATGACCATTGGATTAGCTAAAAAACATAAAAGCTATGCATTAAATATTATTTGTCTTATCATAGTAGTCATAATGTCGTCATTATATATTTATGCAAATAATTATGCAAATGCAACTACAGACTTTTTAGGCAATGTATTTACTGAGACAGAAGAAACAGAAGATTATTATTTAGTAGTAAGAAAAGATAGTTCATACAATAATATAGAAGACATAAAAGGAAAAGATGTATATTTTTATCAAGTAGAAGATGATGTAAAAAAAGATGTTGGAACTAAAGTTACTGTTACATTAAAATCAAAAGATAATTTGGTTGAAATAGGAAAAAATTTATTAAATAATAAATTAGATGTTATATTAGTAAGTTCTTCACAATATAGTATGTTATCAGAGGAAATAGAAAAATTTGCAAATAATACAAAAATATTATATACAGCAACTCATAAAATACAAAAAGAAGTATCTACAAAAACAGAAGATACTAAATATAACATAGATAGTGGAATTTTTAACGTATACATTAGTGGTATAGATACATCAGGAAGAATTAGTAATGTATCAAGAAGTGATGCTAATATTGTTGCTACAATTAATACAAAAACACATGAAGTTTTACTCACTTCTATACCAAGAGATTATTATGTAACGTTACATAGTAAGAAAGCAAAAGATAAATTAACACACTCTGGAATTTATGGAATTAATGAAACTGTTACAACAGTAGAAGATTTATTGGATATTGATATAAATTACTATATTAGAGTAAACTTTACAACTGTAATTAAATTAGTAGATACTTTAGGTGGAATAGATGTTAACTCTGATTACTCTTTTACAACGACTACAGGATATCATTTTAACAGAGGTAATAACCATATAAATGGAGAGCAAGCTTTAGCATTTAGTAGAGAAAGATATGCTTTTTCAAGTGGTGATAATCAAAGAGTTAAAAATCAACAACATGTAATAGAAGCAATAATAAAAAAGGCTTTAAGCGGATCTATCTTAACTAAATATACAAGTATTTTGAAAACATTAGAAGGAAGCTTCCAAACTAATATTGAACAAGCTGAAATCAGTAGCTTAGTAAAAGGTCAGCTAGAAGATATGACATCATGGACGATAAAAACAAATGCTTTAACAGGATCAAATGCAAGTAGAAGCACATATTCAGCAGGCAGTCAGTTATTATATGTTATGATACCTGACTCTACATCAGTACAAAGCGCTAAAGATCAAATAGCAGATGTTATGGGAGAATAGATTTGAAAAAAGTAATTATTAGAATTATATTTTTAATTTTGTTAATATTAACATTTTATACAATTTTTATGTTTTCTTCACAAGTAGCAGAAGAATCCGATGGAATAAGTCAAGGATTATTGAGAAAAATTATTGACAATTTTCCTTATACCAAAAACCTAAGTGAACAAACAAAGTTAAAATTAGTAGAACATGGAAATCCAATTATCAGAAAACTAGCTCATTTTTCTATTTATGGTTTAGTAGGAATATGGATTATGGCATTTATGAGTACATTTCAAACAAGACTTTACAAAAAATGGATAGGTAGTATGATAGTTGGGGTTCGGATATGCTATGCTAGATGAATATCATCAAAGCTTTGTAGCCGGAAGAGGTCCAAGTATTACAGATGTTGGAATTGATAGCCTTGGTGTTCTCACAGGAATATTTTTTGTATTAATATTAATATCAGTTTATAAGGCCTTAAGAAGTGATAGAGTAGAGAAAGTATAAATATAAAAGAGATAGAAAAGCTTAATTAATTATTTTCTATCTCTTTTGTCATTTTATGTAGAAATTTGTCAATCGAATTTTGTTGACAAAGGCATAAATACATAGTATTATAAAATATATTTTTAATCATTGATTTTTTATTCTTTTTAAAATCCAAAAAATTAAAATATAAATTGACACACAATCATTATACTATATATATATTATAATAATTGTGCATAACAGTAGAGGTGCAAAGTAATAATGTATAAAATTATTTTTTATCAAAATACAAAGGGTATAAGTGATGTAGAAAATTATATAAATGAACTAAGAAAAAATAAAAATTACAAAGATAATAAAATTAAATTAAATAAAATTATAGCATATATTGATTTACTGTCACAAAATGGATTATCGTTAGGAGAGCCATATATAAAACATTTAGGGCAGAATATATGGGAACTAAGACCACTAAGAGATAGAATACTTTTTGCTAGTTTAGATAATAATACATTTATATTATTAAATGTTTTTATGAAAAAAACTCAAAAAACACCTCAAAGAGAAATAGAAAAGGCAAAAAAATTATTAAACTATTATAGAAATAGAAGTTGATTGGCTTGAAAATAATTTAATATTCATAATTTTATATGTGATTTTTAGAAAAAAAGAAAGTAATAAAAACAATTGACTTATGATAACTTATATGTTATCATAAATATATAACAAAGTAATAACTATACTTAGCATAAGTAATTATATTGGAGGTTAATTTAGTATGAGTAAAGAAGAATTAACTTGGGAAAAAGTAAGAAAAAATTTAAAGCTTACACCAGAAGAGGAAGAAGAAATAAGGCTTGAAATGGACATAATAAAAGCAACAATAGAGGCAAGAAAAAAGAATAATCTTACACAAAGGCAGTTAAGTGAGAAAAGTGGTGTAAGCCAACCGGTCATTGCGAGAATTGAAAAAAATGTAAATTCTCCACAAGCCAGTACTCTTATAAAGTTACTATATCCTATGGGGTATACATTAAGAGTAGTTCCACTTGAAGAAACAAGATAAAATTGTTAAAAACTTTGAATTAAAATATACACAAATATATTAAATATGATATAATAAGCAAAACAATAACGAAAGGTAATAAAACAAATGATTAGAAAAGTAGCCATTTTTTTTGTACGTTTATTTTGCCTAATTGTATTTAGAGTAAAAAAAGTAGGAGAAGAAAATATAAAAAAAGAAGGGGCATATATTATTTGTGCAAATCATAGGTCTAACTGGGATCCGCCAATTTTAGTTTCATCAACTAAAAGGCTTACTTATGTAATGGCAAAAGAAGAATTATTTAAAAATAATCTTATAAAATGGTTTGCAAAAAAATGCTGTGTTTTTCCAGTAAAAAGGGGAAAAATGGACTTAGAATCCATGAAATTTGCTTTAAAAATACTAAAAGATGGACAAATTTTAGTAATATTCCCAGAGGGAACTAGAAATGGTTTAAGTAAAAATGGAAGGGCACAAAATGGTGCAGCCTTCATGGCACTAAGAACAGGGGTGCCTGTAATACCAGTAGGTGTGCAAGGAACATTAAAGCCATTTCATAAAATAAAATTGAATTATGGAAAGCCATTAGATTTTAGTGAATATAAAACAAACAAGCCAGAAAAAGAGCTATTAGATAAAGTAAGCAAAGAGATTATGGATAACATAATTATGTTGACAAACGAAGAAATATAAAGTATAATAGTAATGTTGTGAAAAAATAGAAAAGAGGAAGCAAAAATGAACAATCAAAATATAAGAAATATTGCAATAATTGCACACGTAGACCATGGAAAAACAACATTAGTTGATGGTCTTTTAAAACAAAGTCATGTATTTAGAGATAATGAACAAGTAGCTGAAAGAGTTATGGATTCAGGTGATATTGAAAAAGAAAGAGGAATTACCATCTTAGCTAAAAATACATCTGTTATGTATAACGGAATTAAAATAAATATAGTAGATACACCAGGTCACGCTGATTTTGGTGGAGAAGTAGAACGTGTACTTAAAATGGTAGATGGTGTACTTTTATTAGTTGATGCTTTTGAAGGACCAATGCCACAGACAAGAGAGGTGCTTAAAAAGTCTTTAGCACTTAATTTAAAACCAATAGTTGTTATAAATAAAATAGATAGACCAGGTGCAAATCCATTAAAAGTAGTAGACCAAGTATTAGAATTATTTATAGAGTTAAATGCAAATGACGAGCAATTAGATTTTCCAGTTATATATGCATCTGCAAAAAATGGAATTGCTAAAATGCATTTAGAAGATGAAAGTGACAATGTAACTTGTATTTTTGATACAATAATTGACACCATTCAAGCACCAAAATGTGATACAGAAGGAACTATGCAAATGCTAGTATCAAACATAGATTATGACGATTACTTAGGTAGAATTGCAGTAGGTAGAGTTGAGCGTGGAACAATAAAAGCTGGAATGAATGTAGCTATTTGCAAAAAGGACGATAAAGTAACACAAGGAAAAATTGCAAAACTATTTACTTACCAAGGTTTAAAAAGAACAGAAGTAGAAGAAGTAGGTGCAGGAGATATTGTTTGTATATCTGGTATACCAGATATTAATATAGGTGAAACAGTTTGCGATAGTAATAATCCAGAAAAAATAGATTTCGTAGACATTGATGAACCAACAGTATCAATGACATTTAGTGTTAATAATGGCCCATTTGCAGGAAAAGAAGGACAATTTGTTACTTCAAGACATATTAGAGATAGATTATTCAAAGAATTAGAGAGAAATGTAAGTTTACGTGTAAAAGAAACAGATTCTCCTGATAGCTTTGAAGTATGTGGACGTGGAGAACTTCATTTATCAGTTTTAATTGAAACAATGAGAAGAGAAGGCTTTGAACTTTTAGTATCTCGTCCAAAAGTTATTATAAAAGAAATAGATGGTGTAAAATCAGAGCCAATAGAAAGATTAGTTGTAAATGTTCCAGATGACTGTATAGGAAATGTAATTGAAAAATTAGGAAGAAGAAAAGCTGAAATGATTAATATGGAACCAGCAGAAGCGGGCCATACAAAGGTAGAATTTAAAATTCCAGCAAGAGGTTTAATTGGATATCGTACAGAGTTCTTAACAGATACAAAAGGTGAAGGAACAATGAACAGCGTATTTGAAGGATATGAACCATACAAAGGTGAAATTCAAGCAAGAACTAGAGGTGTACTTGTTGCATTCGAACAAGGAACATCTATCACTTATGGTTTATACAATGCACAAGAAAGAGGAGAGCTTTTAATTGGAGCAGGTGTTGAAGTATATGAAGGAATGATAGTAGGAATTAACTCTAGAAATGAAGATATTTCAATAAATGTATGTAAAGAAAAACACTTAACAAATACAAGAGCATCTGGTTCAGATGAAGCACTTCGTTTAGTACCACCAGTTCAAATGTCATTAGAAAAAGCAATAGAATTTATAGCAGAAGATGAATTAGTAGAAGTAACACCAAAAAATATTCGTTTAAGAAAGAAAATATTAGATAATAAAACAAGAGAAAGAATGGCAAGAAGAACAGTATCTGAATAAATAGGAGTAATCTATGGATTCAAAAGCTATAAAAAATGTTCCAATATGGGAATTGGATAAAGTAAAGCCATCAAATTCAGAAAATACAGTTTTAGAAAGTAGATTACAAAGTGAACATGATGAAAGATAGATACAAAGAAGGAAGAATGATGAATGAATTAGAACTTCAAAAAATAAAAGAAAAAGCATTAGAAGACAAAATTCCAATTATCATGGATGATACATTAGAAGTAGTACAAAAATTATTACAAGAACAAAAACCAAATAAAATACTAGAAATAGGAACAGCAGTTGGCTATTCTGCCATCTGCTTTTCTAAATATTTAAGTGAAAATGGAAAAATAGATACAATTGAAAGAGATACTGAAAGAGTAAAAGAAGCAAGAGAAAATATAAAAAAGGCAGAAGTAGAAGATAAAATTAACATATATGAAGGAGATGCAGTAGAAATCTTGCCAAATCTTACAGACAAATATGATGTTGTATTTATAGATGCTGCAAAAGGCAAATATCCATTTTTCTTAAAAGAAGCTATGAGAATGCTAAATGAAAATGGACTAATTATAGCAGATAATGTTCTATATAAAGGCTATGTAATGAGTGATTATAACAAGCATAAACAACGTACAGCAGTAAGAAATTTAAGAGAATATATAAGTGAAATTACTGAAAATCCTAATTTAAAAACTGAAATTTTAGAAGTAGGAGATGGACTTAGCATTTCAAGAAAAATAGGTTAAAAAAAATTAAACATATAGGTTTTCTATATGTTTAGCTTATATAAGTTTTATTTTATATAGTGTAACGAATACAAGATAAAACAGTATCTATAAAGCAAGTTCCACATAGCAAATATAAAACTGATACTTGAAGCATATAAGGAATTTTAGATAAAACTAAATTTATTTTCTTTTTTAAAAAAGGGAAAATGTGATTTATAAAAAGAATTGATATAATTCCCCAAGCAAGAAAATAAAAAAGACCAATACGACCATTCAAATTCATGAATTCACCAGTATAATCCCACCAGTGCATAGCAAACAATGCTTCTAAACAATAGCTTACAACATATTCAAATGCAGAAAAGATAACACCTGCATATATAAAAAGTTTAAAGTCTTGCTTTTTATATTTATGTAGAAACATTATAAGCATTAAACCACCAAAACCATAAATAGGGCAAAGAGGACCAAATAGAAAACCTCGTTTAGAATAATAACCTAATTTAAAAAAACAAAATACAGTTTCAAGTAACCAGCCTAAAAATGAAAATAAAAAGAAATATAAAATTAAAAATTGTATTTTGTTTAGTCTTATTTTCTTTTTCTCCATAATTAAAAATCACCCCTAATTACTGCTTAATAATATCAAATTTTTTGGAAAAAGTAAATAAGAATTGGAAATAGAATATTGACAAAGTTCGACAGAAAATTATAAATTAATATAAAGGCATATAGTTAAAAATTCTTCAGATAATATTAAAAGAAAAGTATTAAAAGAATTAAAAATATAAAAATAGAGTAAGCTTAGAAATATAAAACTTAGAATAAGAGAAACGGAGAATTAGTAGATGGAAAATTTAAAAAAGCCAGAGCTATTAGCACCAGCAGGTTCTTTTGAAAAAGCAAAAACAGCATTTTTGTATGGAGCAGATGCTGTATATTGTGGAACAGGTGCACTTTCATTAAGAAGTAGAGCAGAAGTAAATAATGATGATTTAGCAAAAACAATTAAATATGCACATAGTATAGGAAAAAAAGTTTATGCAACAATTAACATTTATGCTTGGGATAGCTATTATGAAGAAATAAAAAAACAAGCCATCATGCTAAACGACTTAAAAGTAGATGCAATAATAGCTTCAGATGGTGGCGTAATAGAAGTTTTAAAGAAGTATGCACCAGATGTAGCAATACACGTTAGCACACAAGCCAATACTGTAAGTTACCATTCTGCTAATTTTTGGTACAAAAATGGTGCAAGTAGAGTTATATTAGGTAGAGAATTAAGCAAAGCTCAAATATTAGAAATAATGGAGAACAAAGAAAAAGATCTAGAAGTAGAAATGTTTGTACATGGGGCAATATGTTTCGGATATTCTGGAAGATGCTTTTTAAGTGACTTTTTGGCAAGTAGGAGTGCAAACTTGGGCGACTGTGCACAAAGCTGTAGATGGGCATATAATGTTTATGTAGAAGAAAATAATAATCCGGGAAATTTAATGCCTGTAGAATATGATGAAAAAGGCACATACATATTTTCTTCTAAGGACTTATGCTTAATAAAAGAGATTCCAGAAATTATAGAAATGGGAATAGATAGCTTAAAGATAGAAGGAAGACTAAAAACGGAATATTATCTAGCATCAGTTGTAAATGCATACAGAAATGCAATAGATGATTACATGAAAAATTCAAAAGAATATGATGCAAGTAAGTATCTAAAAGAACTAGAAAAAACAAAAACAAGAGGATTAACAACATTTTACTTTAATGATAGAAACAATAAGGACTTCCAAGAATATGAAGGAAAACAATACAATCCAGATTATGAATTTGGAGGAAAAGTATTAGACGATTCAAATTTAGAAAATGAAAAAGAGAAAACAAATTTATATAATAATGAAGCATTAAAAGAAAAAAACGAGAAATTAAATAATGAAGAAAAAATAAAAGAATTAAATAATGAAGAAAAAGTAAAAGAATTAAACAATGAAGGAAAAATTAAAGCAAAAGAAAATGAGGAAAGCCAAGATAAAAAATACCTAATTGAAATTAGAAATAAGTTGACAGTAGGCGACGAAATGGAAATCTTAATACCTGGGCAAATAGAAACAATAAGCTTCAAAATAGAACATTTATGGGATTCAGAAACAAACGAAGAAGTTACAACAGTAAATCCGGGAAAAGCAGGACAAACTATTTTAATGAATTTACCAATTAATGTAGAAGCGGGTTGGATACTTAGAAGAAAGAAATAATATTAATATAAGCTGAAAATTTAGAAGAAAAAAATAGTATTAATATAAAGCTGAAAACACTAAGTTTTGCAAGTAAAAAACATAGTATTTCAGCTTTTAATTTTCACTAATAATTAATTAGCTTCTAAGTTTTCAAATTTTAATCCAACAAAAAAGCCTAAAACAAGTAATAGAAGTGAAATTAATCCTTCTAAATTAAAACTAAATCCGAGGATATATAACCAAAACTGAACCTAGCACAAAACCAATAATCATATAAAAAGTATGTGAATAATAATTAGCAAATAAAAATTGAATAGCCTTTAAAAAAATAATAGAACCAATAACTAATCCAATTGCCATAGGAAATAAAACTGAAATATTTACACTAGAAATAGCATTTAAATAAATAGAATATACACCTAAGCACATTAAGATAACACTACTACTAATACCAGGAATAACAATTCCAACAGACATAATAAACCCAGATAAAATGAAATACAAAAAGTTATTATTTAAATTACTACTGGCTAGAGTCATGTTAAGCGATTGTGATAAAAACTTTTCAAGCCCAATAGATAAAAGTCCAATCAAAAAAGCAAAAGCTAAAAATATAAGGTAATGAAGGCGAAAACCTTTAGAATTATTAGCTCTTTTACACAAAACAGGTATGCTACCAATAATTAAACCAATAAAACAAAACTTAGTTGGCATTGGATAAAAAGTAAACAAAAAATTAAGCAATTTTCCAACTAAAAAGATACCAGTAAGTGCACCAAGGAAAAAAGGCAAAAGAAAAATAAAATTCTTCTTAAAGTCTTTAAATATATTTAAAACACTATTTACTAACTTTTCGTAAATGCCAAAAATTACACAAAATACACCACTGCTAATACCGGGTAAAATAGCACCAGAACCAATTAAAATACCTTTACAATAATTTAATAAAAAGTTCATATATTTTTAAAACCAACCTTTATTTGTTTATTTTAAAGGTATATGCAAAAAGTTAAAAAAAATTCGCAAAAAACATTGACAAAAACGAGAATAGCCTTTATAATTATATCTGTTCCAAACAAAAAACTAAATACTTGCAGGTGTAGTTCAATGGTAGAATTCCAGCCTTCCAAGCTGGCTATGTGGGTTCGATTCCCATCACCTGCTCCAAGTTAAAAAACTTACGAACTTTAAAAGTTTCGTAAGTTTTTTTATATGAAACTAATAATCTATTATTCTTCTAAGAAATGTTTACCTTCTGTAACAAGACCAATTTGTGAATCTATAGTAAGCCAACTGCCATCCTCCATTTGAATTCTATTCCATTGGTGAGTCCATAAATCTTTATTTATATGTTGGCTCTTTAAACCAGCAGCATCACAAAGCAATGTAACTGCTTTACAACGACCAGAGCAGGCTGCTATTTTCATAACAAGTGCAGCATAAGCTTCATTACCATAGTTCGTTTTATAAGCTTCTGTTGATTGGTTATTTTGTGAAGCAACATTGTTAGTAATATACATACAAATAGCTTCAGCTTTTTGATAGTTAGTCATTCCAGCAGTAATTATTTTAGCAACTACTCGTTTTGCCTCCGCTTTAGCAAGTGCAAGTCTTCCAGCTTTTGTACTAGCAGAATTACTACTTGAAGAGCTACCACTTGAGCTACTTCCAGAGTTTTTATTAGATGTACTGCCAGAACTTTGACTACTAGAATTTTTATTACTTGAACTTCCAGAAGTTGTGCTACTACTAGAAGAATTTTTATTGCTAGAAGAACTACTATTATTGTTGCTACTAGAGCTACTTGTTTTATTACTACTAGAACTATTAGTAGAAGTACTTGAAGAAGCAACTTTCTTTTCTTCTTCTTTTACAGTTACCTTAAAAGTTTGAGTAGTCTCATTGTTATTTTTATCAGTAGCTTTTGCAGTTAGTGTATAAGTTCCAGCCTTTTTTAAATTCAAATCACCTTCAACAGTAACTTCCAAATCACCATCAACTTCATCTTTTGCGGTAATTCCAGACTTAACATCAAATTTATCACCTATTTTAATTTCACTATCATGCACACCAGTTAAAATAGGCTTTTTAGTATCAACAACATTCCAAGTAATTTGTTTTTCTGTATTAACAGTTGTATTTGAATGTTCAATTAACTTATCACAAACAATTTTTACTTTGATATTATTACTTCCAACATTTTTAAATACATATTCTTCAGTATTATCTAGAAGTTTATCGTTCACATATATTTGAACTTTACTGCCTTTTACAAGCTCGTTTTCAGAAACGAGTTTTGTAATAATATCGTTATATGTAATTGAACTTCCATATTCAACAGTTTCAGTTACATTTTTAATAGCTTTAGAGTTTAAAGCATCGATTTCAGAAATTTGTTTATCTAAGTTTTTGCTATAAAAGTGATTAAATAAAACCCCTATAATTCCTAGAAATATAGCTAAAATAATTAAAATTAAAATTGCCTTCAATAGAACAGAAATAAAAATTAAAATAGAATGCTTTTTCTTTTTAAAGTTTTTTGAATTGTCCGAATTTTGCTTTATTTTTAAATCATCCATATCGAATGCGCCTCCTTCATTAGTATATCTACTCTTAATTATAATCCTTTTTAATTAATTTTACAATTTTTTTTATAGAATTTTGTCGAAATTTTAGCAGAGAATTATATACTGATTTTTAACCTTTAAATATACTAGAAATAGAGATATAATTACCACTTTATATGAGAAAAAACATGGTAACTAAAAATGAAACGTACGAATAAAATATAGAAAAAAGTTTTAATTTAGAAAGGATGACAATTTTTTAAAATAATGAATCTTATAAGATTTATAGAAGAACAAATTATAACAATAAAAGAAAAAGATCCAGCAATTAAAAGTACATTAGAAGTGTTCATGTATCCAAGTTTCAAAGCGCTAATATATTATAAAATATCACACTATTTTCATAAGAAAAAGCATTTTTTAATTGCAAAGCATATAAGTGAAAAAGCTAAAAGAAAGACGGGAATAGAAATACATCCAGGTGCTATAATAGGAAAAAATTTATTTATAGATCATGGAACTGGTGTAGTAATAGGAGAAACAGCTGTTGTAGGAGATAATGTGACAATGTTCCATGGTGTAACATTAGGAGGAACTGGAAAACAGAAAGGAAAAAGACACCCTACAATTGGAAATAATGTTTTTATTGGGTGTGGAGCTAAAATACTTGGCAATATCACAATAGGAGACAATGTTAAAGTAGGAGCAAATGCAGTAATTTTAAAAGATGTACCAAGTAATGTTACGGTAGTTGGGGTGCCAGGGAGAATTATAAATAAATAGACCACTAAAATTGTACTTAAACTCAAAATTTTAGCGGTCTATTATTTTTATTTGTTAGCAAATTTTTGCTTTACTTGGTCAATTTTTTGTTGCTCTGCATTTTCAGTTTTATACCATCCTTTTTCAGACATTAGGTTATAAAGCTTATTTTGAATATCAAGAGAAGTATTTAAAGCATTTTTAAAAGCAGTATGAACTTCGGCAGTAGTAGATTCTATTGAACCATGAAGGTATAAATCACATACGCCTTTTATGATTAGAAGTTCTTTTTCCATTATATCTTTATCTTCCATATAAACCATCCTTTCTTAGTTTAATAAAATTATAGATGCTCTAGATTAATAAATGATACACGTTAAAGTTTAGCGTAACTATGTTGTTATAATAAGTTTAGAAAACTGTTTAATAATTCAGTATGCTTTTGTTCTAATTGTGCAACATAACTTGCTAAAGTTACATCTTTTAATTGAGTAGAAGCTTTCTGACTGCATGATTTCATAAAAGTTTCGTGTCCTAAAGCATCTTCTACATATAAAAGTTCTTTACTTGTCATAAATATCACCACCTAAGACAAGTATTTCCAAAATAAAGAAATTTATACACAGAGACTCATATAAAATATAGCAAATTATATATAAGCTGGTTGAAAAAAAATTCTATGTATGATATGATAATCATGTCTAAAAATAATTATAAAAAGTATATAAAATTAACAGAAGGGAAAAGTCAATGATATTAATAGATATAATAAAAGACCATATTACATATGGGCAACAAATTTTTAAGCTTGCTAAAGCAGACTTAATAAAAACATATAGGGGTGCAGCTCTTGGGTGGTCATGGGCTATAATTAAGCCTGCAGTTACCATTTTTGTATATTGGTTTGCTTTTGAAATAGGCTTAAGAGCTGGAAAAGAGGTAAACGGTTTTCCTTTTTTCTTGTGGATGATAGCAGGTCTAATACCATGGTTTTATATGAGTGATATGCTAACTTCTGGAACAGATACTATTAGAAAATACAGCTACTTAGTTACAAAAATGAAATTTCCAATTTCTACAATACCCACTTTTGTTAGTATTTCAAAATTTGCAGTTAATTTAATTTTAATAGCAATTATGATACTTATATTCGTATTTATGGGACATGCACCAAACATATATATAATACAATTACCATTTTACTTGCTACTTATGTTTATATTTTTTACTATTTGGAGCTTATTTTCATCACTTTTATCTTCAATGAGTAAAGACTTTGGTAACCTAGTAAAAGCAATGGTAACAGCTGTATTTTGGCTTTCAGGTATTATATGGAACCCAGCTACAATAAAAATAGGATGGCTAAAAACAATTTTAAACTTAAACCCAGTTACTTTTCTAACTAATGGAGTCAGAAATTGCTTTACAAATAATGTGTGGTTTTTTGAAGAGCCAAAAAGACTTTTATATTTTACAATAATTACAATTATATTATTAGTATTAACTATTTGGACATACAAAAAACTAAGAAAAGAAATCCCAGATGTGTTAATTTAAGAACATTTATATTATAAATATGTAAATAAAATATTAATATTAAATGCAAAATATATAAATTTTAAAGTATCCATTTAAAACAAAGTTATTTGTAAGAATATAATAAATGATTATTTATTTTTGAGGAGAGTAAAGTGGAAGATATAGTTATTGAGTTTAACCATGTAACAAAAATGTACAAGCTATTTAAGAATGATAAAAAAAGGCTTTTATATACATTTTGTAAAAAAATAAAATATACTGAAAAAAAGGCAGTTAATGATGTTTCTTTTAAAATTAAAAGAGGAGAGTCAGTTGCTCTTTTTGGTAGAAATGGTGCAGGAAAATCTACAATTTTAAAAATGATTACAGGTGTATGTTTTCCAACAAGTGGAGAAATCACAGTAAAAGGCAGAGTAAGTGCTCTTTTAGAGTTAACATCAGGCTTTGATCCAGAGTTTTCTGGTAGAGAAAATATATATTTAAAAGGACAATTGCTTGGGCTAAAAGATAAGGAAATAAAAGAGTTAGAGCAAGAAATTATCGATTTTGCAGAAATAGAAGAATATATAGATCAGCCAGTAAGAACATATTCAAGTGGTATGAAGGCAAGACTGGGATTTTCTATAAATGTAAATATTAGACCAGAAATTCTAATCGTAGATGAAGCACTAAGTGTTGGAGATGAAGAATTTAAAAGAAAATGTGTAAAAAAAGTAAATGAAATAGTAAGCAATGAAAATGTAACTTTATTATTTGTAACACACGCAACAGGCGTTGCAAAAGAATTTTGCAAGAGAGGAATGGTAATGGAAAAGGGAATAGTTACCTTTGACGGAACAATTCAAGAAGCAGTAGAAGTATACAATAATTCATTGGTTAAATAACTTATTGCAATTAAAAAAATGTAAAATATAATTTTAAGAATAGTAGAATAAAAAAGAAACATATTAAGATTAAGGAGGACTAAAAAATGAACTTTGGAGGAATACTAGCTGGTGGAAAAGGAACTAGAATGGGCAAAACAGATTTACCAAAGCAATTTTTAATGTTAGGAGAAAAGCCAATTATCATACATACAATAGAGCAATTTTTAATATCACCTGTAATTGATGCAGTTATTGTAGCAGTTCCAGCAAACTGGATTACATACACACAGGACATAGTAGAAAAATATTGCAAAGATGAAAAAATATATATAATTGAGGGTGGAAGTAGTAGAAATGGTACTGTAATGAATATATGCAAATTCATTACAGAGAATTTTAAAGATGAGGACAATATAGTTGTTACACATGATGCTGTAAGACCATTTGTAACACAAAGAATAATTAAAGATAATGTTGAACTATGCAAAAAATATGGTGCAACAGACACAGTTATTCCAGCAGTAGATACAATAGTAGAATCAAAAGATGGAATGGTAATTTCAAATATTCCAGTGAGAAGCCAAATGTATCAAGGTCAAACTCCACAAAGTTTTAATGTAAAAGCATTTATGGATGAGTATAATGCTTTAACAGAAGAAGAAAAAGAAATATTAACAGATGCTGCAAAAGTATATGTAATAAAGCAAAAACAAGTTGGTCTTGTTATGGGCGAGAGCTACAATATGAAAATAACAACAAAACACGACCTAAAACTTGCAAAACTAATGCTTAATAATTTAAATGAGGAAGAAGAATAAAAACGAGGACAAATTAAAATGATAAATGAAGTTATTAAATTAGTATCTCCGAAAAATTTAGAGACTTTTTTCCAAGATGAGAAGTACACAGATGAAACTGTAATAGTAAGGCCAACATATCTTTCAATTTGTGCTGCCGACCAAAGGTATTATCAAGGAAAAAGAAAACAAGAAATATTAGATAAAAAATTACCACTTACTCTTATTCACGAAGGAATAGGAGAAGTTATGTATGACAAGCAAGGACAATTCAAAAAAGGTGAAAAAGTAGTAATGGTGCCAAATACACCAGTAGAAAAAGATGATATAATTCATGAAAATTATTTAAGAAGTTCAAAATTTCGTTCTAGCTCAGCAGATGGCTTTATGCAAAGTGCAGTGTATATGAACAGAAATAGAATTATTCCAATAGGAAGCATTGATGAAAGTGTAGGCTCTTTTTTAGAGTTATGTAGTGTTTCTGTAAATGCTATTGAAAACTTTATTAGAAAAGCACACCCTAGAAAAAATGTAATTGGAATATGGGGCTGTGGAAGTGTTGGTTATCTTACCACACTTATACTTAAAAGCTATTTTCCAAATAGTAAAATAATAGTTATGGGAACTAGTAGAGAAAAACTTTCATACTTTTCATTTGCAGACGAAACTAAAATAATAACAGAATTAGAGCCTAATTTTTATGTGGACCATGCGTTTGAATGTGTAGGTGGACCAAAAGCAGAAGATGCCATAAACCAAATTATAGACCACATTAACCCAGAAGGTACCATCTCACTAATGGGGGTTTCAGAAGAATTCCCACGTATTAATACTAGAATGGTTTTGGAAAAAGGAATTTCACTTTTAGGTAATAGTAGAAGTGGATATGATGATTTTAAAAAGACAGTAGAAATAGTTCAAAATAAACAAATACAAGAATATTTAACAAATATTATTTCAGAAACAATAGAAATTAATAATATAAATGATATAAATGAAGCCTTTGATAGAGATTTAAACAACGACTTTAAAACAGTAATGAAATGGAATATATAGTAAAATAGGAGAAATTTTAAGTGATAAAAATTTTAAGAAAAATAAAAAGAAAAATTAGTCAATATATTATTATGATTTTAAACAGAATATACAGTTTATTTACCCCTTTGGTAGAAAATAGAGTTTTATTTTTGTCAGATGGAAGAAAAGAATTGGGTGGAAATTTAAAATGTATATATGATTATTTGGAAAATAAACCATTTGAAAGAGTAGTAATATTAAAATCAAACAAAAATGAAAAAAGAACTTTAAAAAGAAAATTTGACTTAGTATATTACTTGTCTACTTCTAAATATATTTTTTTAGAAGATTTAGTAGATTCAACATCACACATAAAAGTAAGAAAAGGTCAAGAGTTAATTCAGCTATGGCATGGACCGGGTGCATTCAAAAAATTTGGACATAGTAGAGAAAAAACAGATTTAAACAAACGAAACATACATAAAGGTTATGCAAATTATACAAAAGCACTTACAAGCTCTGAGGCAATTAGACCATGCTATGCAGAAGCTTTTGAAATTAGTATAGATAAAGTACAAGCTAAAGGCTTTCCACGAACTGATATATTTTTCGATAAAGATTACATAGATAAAACTAAAAAAGCTTTAGAAGAAAAATATCCATTTATTAAAGGTAAAAAAGTAATTTTATTTGCACCAACATATAGAGGTGCAAAGTATTATCAAGCAAATTATGATATAGAAAAATTAGATTTGGAAAAACTATATAATACATTCCAAAAAGAAAATTACATTTTTATTTTTAAATGGCATCCATTTATTTATAACAAATTATTGAAGGAAGATGAGGAATCTAAAAAGTACAAAGAATATCAGAAACACCCAGATTTTTATTATGATTTATCTGAAGAAAGAGATATAAATGATTTGCTTTTAATTGCAGATGTGCTAGTTACAGATTATTCTTCAGTTATATTTGACTATGTTTTTGTAAATAAGCCAATTATTTATTTTGCTTATGATTTACCGCTTTATGAAAATGGTAGAGGAATGTATTTTCCATTTAAAGAATATGTATATGGAACAGTAGCTAAAACTGCTGATGAACTAATAAAAGCAATTAAAGAGGAAAATATGGAAGAAGAAAAAAGAAAAGTATTTAAAGATAAATTTTTAAGTGCATGTGACGGAAAATCGACAGAGAAAACTTATGAGTGGATTTTTGAAAAATAGAAAGGATATTTTTAGCATGAAGGCTCTAATACTTAAAATAGGAATATTCATTTTAAATGTTATATATTTTTTTATTAAGTTACTTCCAACTAAGAAGAATAAAGTTACTTTTATTAGTAGGCAAACAGACAATATTCCATTAGACTTTAAAATGTTAAAGGACAAGCTAGTAAGCATTGAAACACAAAATGCAGGATTAGAAAATATAAATGAAGTGCAAAATGAAAAACTAGAAAATGAAACAACAATAGAAAAACAAAGTTTAAAAAATATAGAAATAGTAGTTTTGTGTAAAACTTTAAAAAGTGGAATATTTAATGCAATAAAATATAGCTTATATATGCTTAAACAAATGTATCATATTGCAACATCAAAAGTAGTAGTTTTAGATAGTTATTGTATACCAATTTGCGTTTTAAAACAGAAAAAAAGTTTAGTAGTTATACAAATTTGGCATGCATTAGGCTCACTTAAAAAATTTGGATATTCGAGCCTAGATAAAAATGATGGTAGAAGTAGCAAAATGGCAAAAGCAATGAAAATGCACCATAACTATACATATATATTAACATCTAGTGAGGCTTCTAAAAAGTTCTTTATGGAAGCATTTAATGCAAAAGAAGAACAAATGAAAGTAATGAATCTTCCTAGAGTAGACTTTTTAAAATCCAAAGATGAAGAAAAAAATGTAAAAGAAAAGTTTTATGAAATATATCCTGAAGTAAATAACAAAAAGAAAAACATTTTATATTGCCCAACAAAAAGAAAGGATAATAACCTTCCAACAAAAGCAATTGTAAAAGAAATTCCATTTGAAAAATATAATTTAATAATGAAATTGCATAATGGTACAGAAATTATATATGTAGATGGCAAAAAGCTTCAAAAAAACAATTTTTTTACAGGAATGGAGCTTTTGCATATAGCAGACTATATTGTTACTGATTATTCTGCAATTGTTTACGAAGCAGTTATAACTAAAAAGCCAATTTATTTTTATACTTTTGATTATAATACATACATGAATGATAGAGGCACATATATAAATTATAAAAAAGAAATGCCTGGAGCAATTTGTAAAAGCTTTAAGAACATTATTAAGCTAATAGAAAATGATGAATATGATAGGGAAAAGCAAGAAGAATTTTGCAAAAAATATATTGAGAATTTAGATGATGATGCAACAGAAAAACTAGCTGAATTTATAATGAAACTTACAAATAACTTATAAAGAGGCTTAAAAAGAACATTAATAAATTTTAGAATAGCTTTAAAAGGAGAACAGAAATGTTTAACTATGATGTATCGGTTATAATACCAGTATATAATAGCGAAGAATATGTTGAAGAAAGCGTAAAATCTATAATAAATCAAAAATATGACTTCTCTAAAATACAAGTCATATTAATAAATGATGGTTCTAAAGATAAAAGCAAGGAAATTTGCGAAAGAATTGCAAAAAATTATAAAAATATTATCTTAATAAATCAAGAAAATGCTGGCGTATCAGAAGCAAGAAATAATGGAATAAAAAGAGCAGAAGGTAAGTACATATTATTTTTAGATGCAGATGATACTTTATCTAAAAACGCAATTAAAAAATTAATAAGATTTTTTGATAAGCATTATGATGAAGTAGATATGGTTACATATCCTATGATTGTATATGCAAACGAAAAGGCAAAGCCAAAAAAACATTATAGATATGCTTTTTATACAAAAGGTACAGGTGTATATGATTTAACGAAAAATCCATATATAGGACAATCTACAATAAACACAATTATTAAAAATTTAAAAGAGAACAATGTACTTTTTAATAAAGAAATGAACTATTCGGAAGATGAAGCATTTAATACTGAAGTATTAATGAAAAAGAAAAAGATTGGATTTTGTAAACAAGCAACATATATTTATAGAAAAAATGTAGGCTCTGTTACTAAAAATAAATCAAATCCATACTATACTTTTGAAAGTTTAACAAAATATAATGAAATGTTAATAGAAAAGTTTAAAGATAAAGATGGAAAAATACCAAGTTATATACAGGCTATTATTTTAAACAATTTGAGATGGAGAATAAAAAAAGATGAAATTTTTCCATATCATTATGATGAAAAAGAATATGAAATAGCAATAAATAGAATAAAAAATGTTTTACAATATATTGAAAACTCTACAATTATAAATATGCCAGCAATGCCAATATATCATAAGTTTTTTGTATTTAAAATGAAGGAAATTCCTTTTGAAATTAAATATAATGACAATAGCTTTTCCATGATAAGTAAAGGAGAAGAAATATATAATAGTGAAACAATAGAAATTACTTTTAGCAGATTTAAAATAATAGATAATAACAAATTGTATATGTTAGGATGTGTAAAATCACCACTTTGCGATATTTTAAAGCCACAGGTATTTTTAAAATATAAAACAAAGACAGATGAGGAAAAAGTAGAAGAATTAACACTTGATGAATCAGTAAAATCATATTATCAATCTAATATAAAAACAAATACATTTTATAAATTTGAAAAAACAATAAAATTAGATGAAATTAAAGAATTTGAATTTTTTGAAGTTGTAAATAATACTAAACTAAAAACAGAATATTTTTATTCAAATATGGCTATATTCAATTCTACATGTGGCAGATACTCAGCTTTAAGCAAAGACAAAAAGTATATGATTTCTTACAAACAAAAGAAAAATATATTTAAGATAAAAAAAGATCCAAATTTAGTAAAGAAAATAATATTAAACTTGAAAAATACTATAATTCATAGTAAAGCTAATGTAAAAAGTAATATATACAGAATTTTAGGCATGATTTATAAAAAGAAAAATGTATGGCTATATTATGATGCTGCGAATATTTATGATAATGGATATTATCAATTTTTACATGATTTTGGAATAAAAGATGGAATAAATAGGTACTATGTATATGATGGACAAGTAAAAAAAGCAGAAAGTAAATTTTCAGAAGAACAAAGAAAGAATTTACTTACATTTGGTACTGTAAAGCACAAAATGTACTATTTAAATGCTGAAAAGATAATTACATCAGATGTCTCTCTTGATATATATTGCCCATTTAGAAAAAGCATAGGGCTATATAGCGATATTGCAAACTATGATTTAATTTATTTACAACATGGCATATTATATGCAAATTTATTATCAATGTATGCAAAAGAAAATACAGAAATTGATAAAATTGTAATTTCCTCTGACTTTGAAAAAGAAAACCTAATTAAAAATTATAAATATAATGAGCAAGATTTAATAAAATCCGGAATGCCAAGATTTGATTTAGACAATGAAAAAGAAATTTTAAAAACTAGCAAGGTAAGAAAAATTATTTATGCACCATCATGGAGAAAGTATTTAATTGGAGAACTTGTAAAAAGACAGAGAAAAGCCAATATGCAAGAAATGAAAAAATCAAATTTTTACAAGAAAAATGTAGATTTTCTTACATCAGATAGATTAAAGAAAATTTTAGAAGAAAATAATGTAATCCTAGAGTTTAAACTTCATCCAAACTTTAATTGTTATAGAAAAATTTTTGAAGATAAGTGCAGTAAAAATATTATTCTAAGTAATAATGAAGTTTCACCAAATGAATATGATATGTTAATTACAGACTACTCATCTTTTCAATTTGACTTCATAAAACACAATATACCAATTACTTACTTTGTGCCAGACCCTAAAGAATTTAAGGCAGGCTTACATACTTATAGAAAATTGGATTTACCATTAGAAGAAGCCTTTGGAGATGTTGTATATACTGCAGATGAATTAATAAATAAAATAGAATATTATATTAAAAATGATTTTATTCCAGAAGAAAAATATAAAAATAAAATGGAAAAATTCTTTTATAAAACTAAAAATTCAAGAGATAAAATTTATGAATCATTGAAAAAGTAAAAATAAAAATATTATGTTTCGTTTGAACATTGCGTAGTGCTTACAAAACATAATATTTTTATTTTTTTATATTAATAAATTTTTTAAATTAATTAGTTCATTTTGAAGTGTTTTTGTTTTTAAAAATAATTAGCTTACTGAAAATATAATTTAAAACAATTACAAGTACTTGCGTAAATATTTTAACAATTACATCATTAAAATGGAATACACTTACAAGTAAAGCAAATATTCCAATATCTAATATTCCAGAAAATATTCTACAACCATAAAATTTAAAAGCTTCTAAAATAAAATCTTTTGCGTTTTCAGATTTATGTTTGAAAACAAAAATTTTATTAGTAAAGAAAGCAAATAAAACTGAAAAGAACCATGCAAGAGCATTAGATATAGTTTTAGATAAATCACTATCACCTAATATATGAATTGCTATGAAATAAACTACAAAATTTACTACAGTAGTTAGGACACCAAATACTAAGTACATTATAACTTCTTCATATTTTTTATATAAATCTATAATTTTTTTTAACATTTTATTTTCCTTTCGTTTTTATAATATTTTTTCCTTATTGGCATTTTTACAAATAGTAATAAAAAATTTTTAGAAAAGTTCAAACTTATTTTTCTAATTTGTGGAATACTTTTTTACCTTTCTTTAAAATAGCATAGCCTTCACTAAAATCTTTATCTGATAAAACATAGTTTGTATCAGTAACTTTTTCATCATTTAAAGTAATACCACCTTGCATAATTAAAGTTCTTGCTTGACCTTTTGAAGGGGCAAAGCCAACTAAAATCATTGCATCTAAAATAGGCATATTTACATTATCTACTTTAGTAGTAGGCATATTATCTAAATTTCCACTTCCACCAAATAAAGCATTAGAAGCTTCTTCAGCTTTAATAGCTTCTTCTTCACCATGAATTAATTTTGTTATTTCAAAAGCAGCTCTTTTCTTAGCTTCATTTATTCTTTCATCTTTGTAAGAGCAAAGTTCATTAATTTCTTCCATAGGTAAAAATGTAATTAAAGATAGAACTGTTTTTACATCTTCATCTGCGATATTTCTCCAATATTGATAAAATTCATAAGGTGAAGTTTTTTCAGGGTCTAACCATAAAGCACCTTTTTCAGTTTTTCCCATTTTTTTACCTTCTCTAGTAGTTAGAAGTTTAAATGTTAAACCAAAAGAATCAGAGTGGCCAATTCTACGAATTAAATCAACGCCACCTAAAATATTAGACCATTGGTCATTTCCACCTAATTCTAATTTACAGCCATAATTCTCATATAACTTTAAAAAGTCATATGATTGCATTAACATATAACCAAGTTCAAAAAATGTTAAACCACGTTCCATTCTTTGTTTATAACATTCAGCAGTAAGCATCTTATTAACAGAGAATAGGGAACCAATGTCACGCATAAATTCGATGAAATTTAAGTCTAAAAGCCAATCTGCATTATTAACAATAATAGCAGCATTTTCACCTTCAAAACTTAAAAATTTAGACATTTGCTTTTTAAAACATTCTACATTGTGGTTAATTTCTTCACGAGACATCATTCTTCTCATATCTGTTTTACCAGAAGGGTCGCCAATAGTAGCAGTACCACCACCAATTAGTAAAATAGGCTTATGACCTGCTTTTTGCATATGTGATGCAACCATTAAAGAAATAAAGTGACCAATATGTAAGCTATCAGCAGTAGGGTCAAAACCAATATAAAATGGAACTTTTTCTTTTCCTAATAAATCCCTTAATTCTTCATGAGTTACTTGTTCTATGTAACCTCTTTCCATTAAAGTATCATATACATTTGCCATTTTTAAAACACATCCTTTTTTAAAATTCCTTAATAAAATTTAAAATATAGTTTAAATTTTATTTTTAAAGATTTAGTTTATTTAATTTTAGAATAAGTTTTTATTATTATAAATTTGTTTTAAATAAAATTAATTATTAACTTTTTTAAAACCTTCGTTACGTTCTTTTACAATATAAACAGGTCTATGTTTAACCTCTAAATATGCTTTTGCTAAATATTCTCCCATAATACCAAAACATACAAGTTGTACTGCTGAAACAAAGAATATAAGAGCTGTAATATAAAGCCATACTGTTCCTAATCCTGTAAATGTTAGTATAAGACCAATTACTAAAAGAATAAATGCAACTATACCAAATAAAATTCCTATAATAGCAGAGATAATTAGTGGCATTGTAGAAAATGCAGTAAATCCGTCTAAAGCATACCAAAATAGCTTCCAAAATGACCATTTTGTTTGACCTGCAACTCTTTCAATATTTTCATATTCAAGCCATTTAATATTGAAACCAACAAAACCAAAAATTCCTTTTGAAAAACGGTTATATTCGCTCATCTCTAAAATTGCATCAACCATTTGTCTAGTCATTAATCTAAAATCTCTAGCACCATCTACTAAATTTGTATCTGAAATTTTATTCATAATTTTATAAAATAATTTAGCAAACCAAGAACGAATTTTAGGTTCACCTTTTCTTGTAACACGTCTTGTTCCAACGCAATCATATTCGCCAGCTTCTAATGTATCAAACATTTCTGGTAAAAGTGAAGGTGGGTCTTGAAGGTCTGCATCCATTATGGCAACATAATCTCCAGTTGCTTCTTTTAAACCAGCAAGCATTGCAGCTTCTTTGCCAAAGTTTCTAGCAAAAGAAATATAATTTGTTCTTGCATCTTTCTTACTATATTCTCTTAGAACTTTAAGTGTTTCATCTTTAGATCCATCATTTACAAAAATAAGCTCAAATTCAGCTTTTTCTTTCATACTGTCAGCTACTTTTGATATTTCTTCATGAAAGAATGGAATTGCTTCTTGTTCATTATAACATGGTACGATAATTGATATTTTTTTCATTTTTCTTGTATAACCTGCTTTTAGGGCAGATTATATGCTCCTTTCATACTAAATTTATTATAAAATATAAAATTTATTAAAGCACCTTAAAATATAGTATTATTTACATATTATAAGTAATATTATTTTACAAGCTTATGGTGGAAGTGTCAAGAGGTGTAGGAGAAAATTGAAAAAACAATTACTTACATACAAAGTAATTGCTTTTTTTATTCGTCCTCAAATTCATTATTTTCAAATAGTGGGCTATCAAAAAAATCTTCTAAAGTAATATTTAAACCTCTACAAATTCTAAGCAAAGTAACTGTGGATATATTTGTTTTTGGTCTTATTTTCCAATTAGCAAGAGTAGATTGAGTAATACCACACATAGTACTTAATCTATTTATTGTTATACCTTTCTCATTACATAAATCACGAATTCTTAATTCAATAGCTTCTTTTAAAAACATATTTAATCTCCATAACTTAATTTACAATATAAGTATAGCAAAATATTTTTTTAAAACTTAACTCTACAGAGTTGACAATATAAAAAAGTTACTATATAATCGAACAAACAGTTACAAATTAACAATATGATTTAATTTATATTATTCAAAGGAGGAAGAAAATAAAGAAATTATGGAAAGCAAAAAGAAAAAATTAAAAACTAAAAAACAAAGAGGAATCACCCTTATTGCCTTAGTAGTAACAATTGTAGTGCTTTTGATTTTGGCATCTGTAAGTATAACAGTTGTATTTGGAGATAATGGAATATTAGAGTTAGCCAAAGAAGCAGGAGAAAAAACAAATGAGGCAAAAGATAATGATTTAAGACAAATAGCAATGTCAGAAGCAGTTATGAATTTCAAAAATACTAAGTATAAAGGTGTAACAATTCCAGCTGGTTTTGCACCAACAAGAATTGAAGGCGAAGATAGTATTGAAGAAGGACTAGTAATAATTGATAGTAAAGGAAATGAGTTTGTTTGGGTGCCAGTAGATGGTGTAGAAGGTGAAAATGATGTAAGTGCTGAAAATAGTGAAAAAATAATATACAAACAAGACACAACAACATGGTCATCAAATGTATATTTTTATAGTGAATATAAAGATTGGTGGGACGAAGAAGAAATAGAGTTTAGGGAAAGAAGTGTAAAAGACAACGGAGGATTTTATGTAGCAAGATATGAAGCAGGAGTACCAGAGAGTATAAACTATGATGAAACTACTAATTATCAAGAAAAATCAAATTCAACAAATAGAAATAAATCAGCAAAAGAAGTAACAAAAGAAAATTTACCAGCATCAAGGAAAGGATTACAAGCATGGAACTATATAAGCCAAACAAATGCAAAAGATTTATCAGAGAAGATGTATGCAGATAGCACATCAGTAACAAGTAGATTAATAGATTCACAAGCATGGGATACAATATGCCACTGGTTAATTAAAGACGATAAAGATAAAGTAATAAATAGTAAAACATGGGGTAATTATATAGATGCAGATTCAGGAAAAAATGTAAATGGATTATATTCAATACATATTAAAGACTATGATAATAAAGGGGCTTGGATCATTAATCAAAACAATTATGGCAGAGGAGCAATAGATTTTGAGGCAAGAAGAAGTGGTGAATCGGGAAAACAAAATGTGTATGAGTTAGCAACAGGAATATCAGAAAGAAATAAAGCCAAAAATATATATGATTTTGCAGGAAACATGTGGGAATGGACAACAGAAAAAGGAAACCATAGTAAGACAGTATCAGAAACAAAAACAGAACCCAAAGGAGAATATGCTGTTATTCGTGGGGGCTGCTTTTATACCGGCTCTAGTGACCTAGCATCTAGGCGCGATGGAACACCCAAAGTTGGAAACTGCGTTGTACACATCAGCTTTCGCCCTGTGCTTTACCTAAAATAGTGACCGAAAATTTGCAAAGATGTAAATGGTAAAATGAGATTGTATAATATGGTGTGTTAAATATAAAAAAGCTACTTAGAAGGAAAATCTTTTTGAGTAGCTTTTTACATTTGTAAAAAAATGTAAAAAATCGTCGAACGATTTTTCTTGCAATCTAGTACTTTGTGTGATTTAATAATATAAATTGCAGTTGTGCAATAAAATATTTTTTAAAAATATTTATTTTTCTATATTTAATCAAAAAATTAAATTTGAAATCTTAAAAATTTATTCTTAAAAGAAAAAATCCAAAATGAAATTTGAAAAGTAATAATGCTGAAAGGAGGTTTATAGTTTAGGTTATCTATTGTAAAATTTGCAATTTAATATATTAGCAAAGAGGGTGAAAAACTTTAATCTAAAAAATTATTATCTCAATAAATTATAAATTCAAATCTAACAAACTATGAAAACAAATTTTACCAATAGTGTTGATAAAGTAAGAACTAATATGGTAAAATAAAGAGAAGTATTAGATATAAGAGCAAAAGTAAATAATAATAGTATAATAGATGTGGAGATGCATACGAAAAACCATTAAAAACAATATTTAGAAGTACATTACATAGAGTTACCAAAGTTTATAAAGAAAAATCCAGGGGTAAAAACAAAACTAGAACAGTGGCTGTGGCTAATTTGCGGAGAAGAAGGAATAAATATAGAAACTATTATTAAAGTTACAGGATTAACAAAAGAAGAAATATTAAAATAATTAATAGTTATATATTAAAAAATAAATGAGGCAGATTATATATGCCTCATTTTTATGTTTGTAAATAAAAATATAGTATAGAAATTGAGATAAGAAGTGCTTTTTTGTTTTGAAAAATACATTACATTTTTGTAAAAATAAAACTATTGATATTTTTATTAAAATAAAATATAATATGAACGAATAAATGAAACAAAAGAAGGAGAAAAAATGCCAGGATTTCATATACACTTAGCAATCGGAAATAGATATATAGAAAAACATACTATAGAAGACAAAGAAAGCTTTTTATGGGGAATAATTGCACCAGATTTTACAGATAATAAAGATAAAACTCATTATACTAAACCGACAAAACCAAATTCATCCATAATAGAATTTTCTAAAAACAAAGTATGCATAGAAGACTTTTTGAAAGAAAATGAAGTAAAAACAGATTACGAAAAGGGTGTATTTTTGCATTTACTTACAGATAAAATATTTTTTAATGAATTTTTCCCAAAGGAATATTTAGAAAAAGAAAATTACGTACAATTTTGCAAAAATTTATATACAAGTTATGAAATGACAAACCCGTATATAGCCAAAAAGTATAATATTAAATTCTCGAAAGAACTTCTAGAAAAGATAAAACAAAATATTGAGGACAATTCAAAGAAAAAACATATCGAAGGTAAAGTAGGGCACAATATAATACCTATTGATAAGTTGGAAGAATTTATTGAAAAAATGTCAGATATTTCCATAGAAGATTATTTGAAAAAATATTCAAAATGAGATGTTATACATTTATGAAGATGTTAAAAAGTAAAAAAGAAAAAAGCATAAAAATAAATATGAAAACGTAAAAAAGAAAAAACATAAAAAAATAAAAACTTGAAAAGAAAGGAAAACAAACATGAGCGAAGAACAGAATTGGTTTAATAAAACAATTAAAGAAGTAGAGGAACATTTTAAACTTGACGAAAATCAAGGCTTAACAACTGAACAAGTAGAAAAAAATAGAGAAACTTATGGAATAAATGAACTAGAAACTAAAAAGAAAAAAAGTTTAATTGTAAAGTTTTTAGAGCAATTTAAAGATTTTATGATTATAATCTTAATTCTTGCAGCAATCATTTCAGGTGTTATAGGCTATATTCAAAATGAAGGAATTACAGATTCAATAATAATTTTAATTGTTGTAATAGTAAATGCAATTATAGGTGTAGCACAAGAAAATAAAGCAGAGAAATCGTTAGAGGCTTTGCAAAAGTTAAGCTCACACGTAGCAAAAGTAATAAGAAATGGAAATATAGAAGTTGTAGCATCTCGTGATTTAGTACCAGGAGATATAGTGGTGCTAGACACAGGTGATTATGTACCAGCAGATTTAAGAATAATTGAAGCAGTAAATTTAAAAGCACAAGAAGCATCTTTAACAGGTGAGTCTGTTCCAGTAGAAAAGATTACAGCCGAAATTGAAAAAGAAAAAGTAGGAATAGGAGATAGAACTAATATGCTATTTTCTTCTAGCTTAATTACATATGGTAGAGGAAAAGGTATTGTAGTAGAAACTGGAATGAATACAGAAGTAGGTAAGATTGCAGGAATGATAAACAAAGTAGAAGAAACAGAAACACCACTTCAACAAAAATTGAATAAATTAGGAAAAACTTTAGGAATAGCTGCAATTGTTATTTGTGTAGTTATTTTCGTAATTGGTATGTTATATGGCAAAGATCCAGTTGATATGTTCATGACAGCAGTTAGCTTAGCAGTAGCTGCAATTCCAGAAGGCTTAGCTGCTGTATCTACAATAGTTCTTGCAATAGGTGTTCAAAGAATGGTTAAAAAGCACGCTATTGTAAAGAAGCTTCCAGCAGTAGAAACTCTAGGAAGTACAACTGTAATTTGCTCAGATAAAACAGGAACCTTAACACAAAATAAAATGACTGTAAAAAAAGTTTTCTATAATGGAAACTTAGTAGATATAGAAAGTATAGATGCACAAAACATACCAGAAGAACTAAAAAAGCTAATTTCGGTTAGTATGTTTTGCAATGACACAAAAGTAGCACAAGATAAAACTTTAACAGGAGACCCAACAGAAACAGCACTTATAGATATGGGCTTTAAATTAGACTTTGACCCAACTAAATTAGAGCAATATCCAAGAGTAAAAGAGTTGCCATTTGACTCTGAAAGAAAGCTAATGACAACAGTTCATAAAGTAATGGATAGTTATGTTGTTTACACAAAAGGTGGCATAGATGAGTTATTACAAAGATGTAATAGCTATAGTTTAAATGGAAATATAAAAGAAGATTTAGAAAATTATAGAAAAGAAATATCAAAACAAAATGAACAAATGGCAAGTGAAGCTTTGCGTGTACTTGCTATGGCATATAAAGAATTAGACCATGAGCCAACAGATGATGAAATGAAGCAAATAGAAAATAATTTAATATATGTTGGAATGGTTGGTATGATAGACCCACCAAGAGAAGAAGTAAAAGATGCAGTTCAAAAATGTAAAACTGCTGGAATTAAAACTGTTATGATTACAGGTGACCATAAAATGACAGCAGTTGCTATTGCAAAAGCATTAGGAATTCTAGAAAATGAAGATGAAGCAATTACTGGCGCAGACCTTGAAAATATGTCAGATGAAGATTTAAAAGCAAATGTAAGAAAATATAGTGTATATGCTAGGGTATCTCCAGAACATAAAGTAAGAATAGTAAGAGCTTGGCAAGCAAATGGAGAAATCGTTGCAATGACAGGTGATGGCGTAAATGATGCACCAGCACTTAAAACAGCAGACATTGGTTGTGCAATGGGTATGGTAGGAACAGATGTAGCAAAAGAAGCAGCAGATGTAATATTAACAGACGATAACTTTGCAACAATCGTATCATCAGTAGAAGAAGGAAGAAGAATTTATGATAATATTTTAAAAGCAATTCAATTCTTAATATCTAGCAACATTGGAGAAATTCTTATACTATTTGTTGCAATTCTAATTACACCACTACTTAGTAATTGGTTTGGAATAGATATAAATTTAATAGTGCCACTTTTACCAATGCATATTTTATGGATTAACTTAGTTACAGACTCACTTCCAGCACTTGCCTTAGCAGTTGACCCAGCAGAAAAAGATGTTATGAATAGGAAGCCAATCAAACCAAATCAAGGTGTATTTACAAAAGGAATGACATGGAGAGTAATATATCAAGGAATTATGATAGGCGCAATTGCATTAACAGCATTTATTATTGGTTTAGCTACACCAGAAGAAAGCTTGCCAGTTGTAGAAATGACGAATGCAGAAGGCGTAGTTAGAACTTTAAGTGCAGAGGAAGTAAAAGTAGAAATAGGACAGACAATGGCATTTACAGTTTTAGCACTTTCACAATTAGTACATGTATTTAACATTAGAAACAACAAAAAATCTATATTTAAAACAGGAATTTTCAATAATAGCAAACTAATTTTAGCAACAATTGTATCAGCTTCTTTAATGCTAGTAATACTTTTAATTGAGCCATTAAGGCATTTGTTCAGCATACCAGTATTACCACTTATGAATATTATAGAAGTTGTAATATTAGTATTTATGCCAATTGTAATTGTAGAAATATTTAAGTTATTAAAAATAAATACAGTAAAAGAGGAAAAATAAATATGGTAAATTATAATATAGAAGTTGGAGAAAAGAAGAAAACTACTAAAAAAGAAATAATAATCTTATCTATTATAGCAATAATTTTAGTAAGTGCTGCAATTTTTGGTGGAATAGAGTTAGCCAAAAAAAGAAATTTGGCAAAGAACTCAATAAATTCAGAAAATACAGAATATGCACAAAGTAAAATAGAAAATAATGTACAAAGTAATAAAGAAGGCAATATACAGAGTACAAATGAACAAGTAAACACAAATCAAGGAAATAATACAAATCAAGTGCAGAATTTAAATCAAACAGAAAGTAGTGGGAAAGATCAAAATAACCAAAATGGAGCTTCAAATAATAATCAACTAGACCAAAACAATAGTGCAGAGCAAAGTAGACAAGAGCAAAATAATCAAGAAGCTAGTGAATCAAGGCTAACAGCTAAGCAAATAGAAGCAATCGATAAAATATATAGTTCAAAAGAAAAAGTAGCATATTTAACCTTTGATGATGGCCCATCAAGTACTGTAACACCTAAAATATTAGATACATTAAAGAAAGAAAACATTAAAGCAACTTTCTTCGTATTAGGAACAATGGCAAAATCAAATGCAAGTTTATTAAAAAGAGAAAAAGCAGAAGGTCATTATATAGCAAATCATGGATACTCACATGTATATAGTAAAGTATATGAAAATGAGAATAAACCATTAGAGGAATATGAAAAAACAAATAAAATTATAGCAGAAGCATTAGGCGATAGCACATATCAAGCTAATGTATTTAGGTTCCCCGGTGGCTCAGTTGGTGGAACTTATGATAAAATAAAAACAAAGGCTAAAAAAGTATTAAAAGAAAAAGGCATTGCATATTTAGACTGGAACTGTTTAACAAATGACGCAGCAGGGTCAGATACAAAAGAAGAAATTATGAAAAGCTTAAAAAGTACATGTAAGGGAAAAAATAGCATAGTTGTTTTAATGCATGATGCACCAAATAAAAAGTTAACAGCTGAAACTTTACCAGATGTTATTGCATATTTGAGAAGTCAAGGCTATAGCTTTAAAAATTTGTATGATGTTATTTAATATTTTTAGAGTAAAATCATAAAAATTGAATATTCTAATATAGAGGTAAAAGAAAAATATGTATGATGTAATTGTAATAGGTGGAGGTCCAGCAGGCATAACCGCCTCAATTTACGCAAAAAGAAGAAAGCTTTCGGTTTTAGTTATAAGCAAAAAAGAAACAAGCTTATTTAAGGCAGAAAAAATTGAAAACTATTATGGATTTCCACAAGGAATTTCAGGCGAAGAACTTTATAATAATGGAATTAAGCAAGCAGAAAATTTAGGCATAGATATTGTAGAAGATGAAGTGGTAGCACTTTCTTCAAATGAATTTAATGAAAAAATCTTTGAAATAGAAACAGTAAATTCAAATTATCAAGCAAAAGCAGTAATTTTAGCAACAGGAAGTAATAGACTATCACCTAATATTAAAGGAATACAAGAATTTGAGGGAAAAGGCATTAGTTATTGTGCCATCTGTGACGCATTCTTTTATAAAGGCAAAGATGTTGCAGTTTTAGGGAGTGGAAACTATGCAATACATGAAATGCAAGAATTAAAACCAATAGTAAATTCAGTTACAATTCTAACAAATGGAGACAAAATAGTAGAAAACAGAGACATAGATATAAGTAAAGACGAAAAAGTACAGGTAATTGAAAAGAAAGTAAAAGAATTTAGAGGAGATAGCAAAATACAAGAAGTAGAATTTGAAGATAAAACTAAAAAAGATGTGCAAGGTGTATTTGTAGCTATTGCAACAGCATCAAGTAATGATCTAGCAAGAAAAATAGGAGCAAGAATAGAAAAAGGACACATTGTAACAGATGAAAATATGGAAACAACAGTAAAGGGACTATTTGCTTGTGGAGATTGCACAGGAGGACTTTTGCAAATTAGTAAAGCTGTATATGAAGGCACACTTGCAGGACTAGCAGTTTTAAGACAACGGGACGGGGTTTTTGTCTTAAGGTTTTTAGGCTCTTTTTTATCTTTTGAATTTTTGATTTTTAAATTTTGGAATTTTTTGAATTATATATTAAAAAATAATATATAAAATGCATAATTCAATATAAAAAATAATAGGAGGAAAATAAAATGTCTGTAATTACATTAAATAGTGAAAATTTTGAGCAAGAGGTATTACAATCTAGAACGCCAGTAATAATTGATTTCTGGGCAAGTTGGTGTGGACCATGCAGAATGATGGCACCAGTAATAGATGAAATAGGAGAAAGCATGGGAGCATCTATTAAAGTAGGAAAAGTAAATGTTGATGAGAATCAAGATTTAGCAGAAAAATATGAAGTAATGAGTATACCAACATTTGTAATTATTAAAGATGGAAAAGAAACAGCAAGAACAATAGGTGTACAACCTAAAGAAGAAATTTTAAAATTGATATAGTTGACTAGTTTTTTGACATAAATTTGAGAAATTGAAAAATCTTATTGACAATTAAAATTAGTTATAGTATAAAATTATTATAAACATGAGTGTTAAAACACCAAAGAAACATGAATAATATTTATATATTATTTTATTATTCAAAGTCAAAAAAGAGGAGGAAAACAGATGAAAAGTAAAAACGCTTGTGGCTCTAGAGAGAGAGAGAGAGAGA
>CANRCF010000033.1 GCA_947629045.1 uncultured Clostridia bacterium
TTTTTTATTATTTTTCTAAAAATTTTTGATAAATCTCATTTTTTGAAACTTTTCTATCTTTTGCAATTTGTTTAATAATTTCTTTTTTCTCAAGTCCTTTTTCTTCATAAAATTTATAATGTTCCTCTAGTGACATTTCTTCAAAATTTTCTTCTTCATAATTTTCTACATTTTTATTTAAATCCAAAATAATTACAAATTCTCCTTTTGGCTCTGTTACAAGAGAAATAAGCTTTGATATATTTCCATATAATTTTTCTTCATGTATTTTTGTAAGCTCTCTTACTAAGCAAGCATTTACATCCCCTATTTCTTCTAAAATATCTTGAAGTGTTTTATTTAACTTATGTGGAGCTTCATATAAAATTACTGTATTTTGCTCTTTTTTTATTTTATTTAATGTTTCTTTTCTATTTTTCTTATTTAATGGTAAAAATCCATAAAAAGAAAATTCCTTTGTAGACATTCCTGAAACTATTAAACTATTTATAAGTGCACATGCACCTGGAATTGGAATTACATCAATATTATTTTCAATTGCTTTTTTCACTATTTCTTCTCCGTGGGTCTGAAATTCCTGGTGTACCAGCATCTGTTACAATTGCAATATTTTTGCCTTTTAATACTTCTGAAATTAATTCATCTGTTTTTAACTCTTCATTATGCCTATGATAACTAATTAACTTCTTTTTTATTTCAAAATGATTTAATAATTGCATTGTGTGTCTTGTATCTTCTGCTGCTATAAAATCTACATTTTTTAAAGTTTCAAGTGCTCTAAAAGTTATGTCTTCTAAATTTCCAATTGGTGTTGCTACTAAATAAATTTTTCCTGACATTTATTTTTACCTCTTTTTTTATTAAATATTTTTTTATTTAATTTTTATATTTAAATAAATATTAATTTAAAAATATTTCTTTTTTAATTCGTAATTTTAAATTTTATTATATATTTTTAATACTTCTTTCGTATAATTTCCCACTTCATCATAAATATTTAATTGTTTTTCTATTTTTAAAAATGGTTTTGCATTTTTTACAGCTTTAATTAAAATTAAATTTGGTTCCTTTTCTTTATTTGGTGCAATAAATTTTAATTTTTTGGGCTCTAATTTATATTTTCTTAAAATATTCAAAATATCTACTAATCTTTCAGGTCTATGTACTAAATATATTTCTCCTTTATCTTTTAATAAATATTTTGAAATTGATATAAAATCTTCTAAATCAGCAGTTATTTCATGTCTTGAAATTAATTTTTCTTTATTTTCATTTGTTCCACCTGTACCTAATTTTTTATATGGTGGATTTGTTACAATAGAATCAAATGAACCTTCTTCGTATCTATCTTTTAAATTTTTAATATTTTCGCATATAATTTCTATTTTATCATTTAATTTATTTAAGGCTATACTTTTATTTGCCATTTCTGCCACATTTTCCTGTATTTCAACACCTACTATTTTTGTATCAATTGTTTTGGCTGATAATAAAATTGGTAAAATTCCTGTGCCTGTACCTAAATCCATTATTTTGCTTCCATGTTTTATTTCTTTTGCAAAATCTGATAAAAGCACACTATCTATTCCAAAGCAAAACCATTCTTTATTTTGTATTATTTTTAAATTATTTAATTCTAAATCATCAATTCTTTCATTTTCTTTTAAAAATATTTCCATATTTCCTCTAACTAATTATATATTTTTTACATATTATATAATAGCTTCGGAAAAAATGCAAAAAAGGAGAGTAATAAATGTTAGAAAAATATAATATTAGAGATTTAGAAGAATATAGAGGAGAAAAAAAGAAGAATTCCTTTTGTGAGAAAAAGGACAATACTATAAGGTCACTTCAAGAAGTAGAACATTTTTTATGTAATTGGAAAAAAGCTTTAAAGGCTATTAAGTTATATCACATATTAAAATAAGAATATTTCTATTTAATAAAAAAATTGTATAATTTAAAAGAAAAAATGTGAGAACTTTATTTTATTCTCACAATTTTTTACTATTTACTACTTTTTACAAAAATATCTTTCAAAGCTGTTTTACCATTTTTAAATTCTGCATCTTCTTTACCTTCTACTAATATTTTTACACTATTTACCTCATTTAGCTCTGTTAGGGTATCTACTATCGAATAAATAGTTGCATTTTCTTCCTTTTCTTCTCCTGTGTGATTATCAATAAATTCTTTTGATAAATCTACATATACAGTGTCTCCTTTAAGCTCTGCTTTTAGCACTCTTGTACCGCTTGGAATTGCTGATTTTAAAGCTTCATTTTTTGGCTCCTCCAATAATAAATTTACAAGAACTGTATATGGGTCTGTTAATAATTGTTTTACATCTATACTTCTTGCCTCTGCTACTAGTTCATTCGTCTCTTTATCTTGATAATATAACGTTACTATAGTTTGTCTCATTTGCTCGTCACTAATTTCTTCTTCTGGTAAAATTTCATTTTCTTCTACTTGTGGTGTAAGATTTATTATAAGTAAATATACTCCCACTCCTATTATTAATAAAATAAGTATTATAGCCACTATTAGCCATGCTCTTTTCATGATAATTCCTCCTTCTAAACTTGTACTATTGCTTCATTTTTATGCAAGCTTAAAAAGGTTTAGAACTATTTTATTTTTATAATGAATTATTTATTTGACTATTTATTCTAATATTGACTTTTCGCCACATTTATATTAAAGTTATGTATATTAATTTTAAAAGTGCTTCATATTTTTAATATATGTAAATTTTATACTTTAATGAAGCTAGAAAGGAAATTTTATTTATGGTAAAAGTTAAAGATCCTGTAAGTGGATTTTCTCATTTATTTGGTGCTGTATTGTCAGTAGCAGGCTTAGTATTTCTTATTGTTTATGCTTGTTTATTTGGTGAAGGTGCTTGGGACATTGTTTCATTTTCTATTTTTGGAACAGCTTTAATTTTGTTATATACTTTTAGTAGCTTATATCACTTACTAAATTTAAAAGAAACCGGCACAAGAGTATTTAGAAAACTTGACCATATTATGATTTATATATTTATTGCAAGCTCATACACACCTATTTGTTTAGGGCCTTTAAGAGGCGGTTGGGGCTGGACTATTTTTGGAATTATATGGGGAATTGCTATTTTAGGTACTGTTTTAACTGCTGTTTGGATAAATGCTCCTAGATGGCTTACAACTGCTCTTTATATTGCTATGGGCTGGACTGTTATTATTGCAATTTACCCTATGATAAAAACATTTGCTAGTTTAAATGCTTTAGGCTCACTTCTTTGGCTTCTTGCTGGTGGCATTATTTATACAATTGGTGGTGTTTTATATGGTTTGAAATGGCCTCATTTTAAAAATAAATATTTTGGCTTTCATGAGCTTTTCCACATTATTATAATGCTAGGAACTTTATGCCATTTCATTTTTATTTTCTGTTATTTACTATATATATAAATAGCATTATTATACGAAGCTCACAAAACATAAAAATAGAAGATTTTCTACATAATTTCTTCTATTTTTTTTAATTTTATGATATAATATTCCCATCTTGCAAACGGCAAGTCTCATAAAGGTAGTAAATTAAGCATCATGAAGGAGGAATTTCCATGACAACAAGACCAACATTCTTTTCAGTCTTAAGAGGTAACATTAAGTGTGCTTTCTGCAAAGAAAAAAATTGTCCTGTACGGTATTTTCCCGAAAGGAAATCTTACACTTGGGTAGGAGGCCATCGCTTTGTTACTCACTGCAAAAAATATGACTATATCAAAGAGTCATTAAAAGGAAAGCTACCTTAAAGGTCACAAATTGTGGCCTTTTTTTATTTAACTTCTTAAAGCTTTGTAAAAGTTACACTTCCGTATGTTTTTTCCAATCCTTAACATTGACATTTAAGGCTTTTTTGTATAAAATATGTATGATTATTGATTATAAGTTTTTAAGGAGATTTTATATTATATGGAACAGTTATTACATGTTGGTTTAGATGTAGGTTCTACTACTGTAAAAATAGTTATAATGGACGAAAATCTAAACACTTTATATACAGATTATCAAAGACATTTTTCAGATACAAAAAACACAGTTTGCAATGTTTTGTCAGATTTAGCAAGCAAATATGAAAATGCCGAATTTACTATTGCTCTAACAGGTTCAGGTGCTATGAGTGCTGCAAAGTTTTTAGATTTGCCTTTTATTCAAGAGGTGGTTTCTTGTAAAAGAGCAGTTGAAAAATATATTCCTCAAACTGATGTTGTTATTGAGCTTGGTGGAGAGGATGCTAAAATTATTTATTTTGATAAGTCAATTGAGCAAAGAATGAATGGAACTTGTGCTGGTGGAACAGGTGCTTTCATAGACCAAATGGCTTCACTTTTACATACTGACCCTACTGGCTTAAATGAACTTGCTAAAAGCCACAAAATGATTTACCCTATCGCTTCTCGTTGTGGCGTTTTTGCAAAAACTGATATTCAACCATTATTAAATGAAGGTGCTGCAAAAGAAGATATTGCTGCTTCTATTTTTCAAGCAGTTGTTAACCAAACAATTAGTGGTTTAGCTTGCGGAAGGCCTATTCGTGGAAAGGTTGCTTTCTTAGGTGGCCCTTTAAATTACCTATCAGAGTTAAGAAATCGCTTTATTGAAACTTTACATTTAGAGGGAGATGCAATTATTATTCCAGAAGAAGCACATTTACTTGTTGCAAAAGGTGCTGCTTTAGATTCTTTATATTCTTCTCATCCTATAACATCTGAAAAATTAAAAAGTAAAATAGAAATGCTAAAAGTATCTCATGATGATACTTCTCACCCACTTTCACCTTTATTTTCTATTGATGCAGAATATCAAGAATTTAAAGAAAGACACTCAAAAGAAACTGTTAAAAAAGGTGATTTAAAAACATATGAAGGAGATTGCTTTGTTGGTATTGATGCAGGCTCTACTACTACAAAATTAGTAGTTATAGACCGTGAAGGTACTCTTTTATATTCTTTATATGGTAGCAATGAAGGAAATCCACTTCAGAGTGTTATAAATATGCTAAAAAAATTATATGCAGAAAAGCCTGAAAAAGCTATAATTCGTTATAGTGGTGTTACAGGATATGGCGAAAAGCTTGTTCAAACTGCATTAAATGTAGATTTAAATGAAATTGAAACTATTGCACACTATACTGCTGCTAAACAGTTTATGCCTAATGTAACAAGCATTGTTGACATTGGCGGTCAAGATATGAAATATATTCGTATGAAAAATAGTGCAATTGATAACATTATGCTTAATGAAGCTTGTTCTTCTGGTTGCGGTTCTTTCATTGAAACCTTTGCGAAAAGCTTAAATTTATCTATTGAAGAATTTGTAGAGGCCGCTTTGGAAGCTAGAAAGCCTGTTGATTTAGGTTCAAGATGCACAGTATTCATGAATTCTAAAATTAAACAAGCTCAAAAAGAAGGCTATTCCGTAGGAGATATTTCTGCCGGTCTTTCTTATTCAGTTATAAAAAATGCTATTCAAAAGGTAATGAAAGTAAGAGATGTAAAAACTTTAGGTAGTCATATTGTTGTACAAGGTGGTACATTTTATAATGATGCCGTTCTTCGTGCTTTTGAATTAATAGTTGGAAGAAATGTTATAAGGCCAGATATTGCAGGTCTTATGGGTGCTTATGGTGCTGCATTACTTTCAAAAGAACAATTTGAAGCAAATTTAGATATGGAATATACTTCTACATTAGCAAAAGTAGAAGATTTAGAGAAACTAAAAATTGATATTAGCCATGTTCGTTGCAATGGTTGCGAAAATCATTGTTTATTAACTATAAATAAATTTAATAATGGTGCAAAATACATATCTGGTAACCGTTGTGAAAAAGGTGCTGGAATTGTTTCTGATGAGAAAAAAGATTTACCAAATATAATGAAATATAAATATGAAAGAATATTTGGCTACACACCATTAGAAGAAAAAGATGCTCCTCGTGGAACTATTGGTATTCCTAGGGTTTTAAATATGTATGAGGACTACCCTTTCTGGTTTACTTTCCTTACAAACTTAGGATTTAGAGTAATTTTATCAGAAAAAAGTAATCGTAAAACGTATGAAAAAGGTATGGAAAGTATGCCTTCAGAATCAGTTTGTTTCCCTGCAAAACTTTCACATGGTCACATTGTTGGCCTAATTAAGCAAGGAATTAAAACTATTTTCTACCCTTGTATGCCATATTCAAGAAAAGAATATGAAAAAGCAGATAACCATTATAACTGCCCTATCGTTATTTCTTATTCTGAGGTATTAAAAAATAATGTTGAAGAATTAAAAGAAAAAGATATTAAGTTTTTAAACCCATTTTTACCTTTTGAAGCAAAAACTTTAGCAGAAACTATTTTAAATCTTCCAGAATTTGAAGAATATCATTTTACTAAAAAAGAATTATTATTAGCTGCTAAAAAGGCTGAAGAAGAATATCAAAAATGTAAGCAAGACATTAGAAACAAAGCCACAGAAGCACTTAAATATATGAAGGAAAATAATCTAAAAGGTATTGTTTTAGCCGGTCGTCCTTACCACGTAGACCCTGAAGTAAACCATGGAATTGACACTTTAATTACAAGCCTTGGCCTTTGTGTATTAACAGAAGACAGTATTTGTAGTCAAACTGAAGTAAAAAGACCTATTCGTGTAGTAGATCAATGGGTATTCCATGCAAGGCTTTATGCCGCAGCAGATTTTGTTGGAAAGCAAGATAATTTAGAGCTTGTTCAGTTAAACTCTTTTGGCTGTGGTGTTGATGCTGTAACTACTGACCAAGTTGAAGAAATTTTAAGTAGTTATGGAAAAATGTATACACTTATAAAAATAGATGAAATCAATAACTTAGGAGCTGTGCGTATTCGTATTCGTTCACTTTTAGCTAGCATGAAGAAAAGAGAGCAATCAAAATCATCTGATGAAAAACATTCTGGCAATTATGAAGTAAATAAAAAAATCTTCACAAAAGATATGAAAAAGGATTATACAATCTTGGTTCCACAAATGGCACCAATTCACTTTGAATTACTAGAATCTGCTGTTCGTTCATCTGGCTATAAAGTAGAATTATTAAGAGAATGCACTCAGCATACTGTAGAAACTGGATTAAAATATGTTAATAATGACGCTTGTTACCCATCTATATTAGTAACAGGTCAAATGATAGAAGCATTAGAGTCTGGAAAATATGACTTAAACAAAACAGCCCTAATTATGTCTCAAACTGGTGGTGGTTGTAGAGCAACTAACTATATTGGATTTATTCGTAAAGCATTAAAAGACGCAGGTTTTGAGAATATTCCAGTTATATCATTTAATGTTGTTGGTATGGAAAAAATGCCTGGATTTAAGCTTACTATGCCACTAATTGAAAGATTGTTAAAAATGGGAGTTTACGCAGATTTACTACAAAAAATGCTTACAAAAAATAGAGCTTATGAAGTTCACAAAGGCGAAACCCAAAAACTATTTGATGAGTGGATGGAAAAATGTAAAAAGCTACTTGAAAAATCTACTCTAAAAGAATTTAAACAAAGTATGTACGATATTGTAAATGACTTTGAAAAAATAGAATTAGATACATCCGTAGAAAAGCCTAAGGTTGGTATTGTTGGAGAAGTTTTAATTAAATACCATCCATTTGGAAATAACTTTGTAGCAAACAAATTAGAAGAAGAAGGCGCCGAAGTAGTTTTACCAGACTTTATGGGATTTATTAAATTTATTGCTACACACAAAATTACATTTAATCAACTTATAAAAACAGATAAAGTAAAAGCAAAATTATTCAAAGCTGCAATTAAACTAATAGACTTACTTGAAAAAGATGCTTGCCTTGCACTTCAAGGTTCTAAAAAAGGTTATTTATTGCCTTGCAATATTTTTGAATTAGAAACAAAAGTAAAAGACATACTATCTATTGGTAACCAAACAGGTGAAGGTTGGTTTTTAACTGCTGAAATGATTGAATACATTGAACATGGAATACCAAATATTGTTTGTGTGCAACCATTTGCATGCCTTCCAAACCATGTTGTAGGAAAAGGTGTAATAAAAACAATTCGTAGCAAATTCCCTGAAGCAAACATCTCTCCTATTGATTATGACCCTGGTGCTAGTGAAGCTAACCAAACAAATAGAATTAAATTATTAATGACTGTTGCAAAGGATAATTTAAGAAAGAAACAAAATGAGAAAAAAGCTGTTGAAAAAGAAAATGTAGCAACAGAAAATATTAAGCAGGAAAATGCTAATAATGAAAATATATCATCTGAAAATGCGGAAATAAAAAATATAAACAATAAATAACAAATAATAATTAATAATATAAACAACAATTAAACAAAATAATATTAGAAATTATTTTTAAACAACATAATTTAATTTATATAATTACATAAAAATACAAATTAAATTGTAAAATAATCCGAAAGGAGAATAATTTTGAGTAAAATTTCAGTTGTCGTACCAATGTACTATGAAGAAGAAGTTGCAAATGAATGTTATAACAGACTATATAAAGTGCTTACTTCTATTCCTAATTATGAGCATGAAATTATATTTATCAATGATGGAAGCAAAGATAAAACATTATCTATTTTAGAAGAAATTGCAAAACAAGATAATAATGTAAAAATAATATCTTTTTCAAGAAATTTTGGTCATCAATGTGCTGTTACAGCAGGTTTAAAATACACTACTGGTGATGCAATAGTTATTATTGATGCAGACCTTCAAGACCCACCAGAGCTTATTCCTGAAATGCTAAAATTATGGGAACAAGGCTATGAAGTAATTTATGGAAAAAGAAAAACAAGAGATGGCGAATCTAAATTTAAACTTCTTACTGCAAAAATGTTTTATCAAACATTAAATGCCCTTTCAGATGTAGAAATTCCTAAAGATACAGGAGACTTTAGATTAATTGATAAAAAAGTAGTTGATGTTGTTAATTCACTTCCAGAACATAATAAATTTTTAAGAGGCTTAATGAGCTGGGTTGGATTTAATCAAACACCTTTTGAATATGAAAGAAAAGAACGATTTGCAGGAAAAACTAAATATCCTCTTAAAAAAATGTTAAAGCTTGCATCTGACGGAATTATTAGTTTTTCTACTAAACCATTAAAAATTGTTGGTGGAATTGGAATATTATCTATTATTGCTTCATTTATTATTTTGATATATTCTATTTTGTCATATATTTTTAAATGGAATAATTTAATGCCTGGTTGGACTTCTTTAATGGTAACAATTACATTTTTAGCAGGTATGATACTTATTTCGCTTTGGATGATGAGCGAATATATAGCTAGAATTTATGATGAAGTAAAAGGAAGACCACAATATATTATTGATAAGAAAATTAATATAAAATAACAAAATATAATAACTTAAATAGCGCCGCTTAAGCAGTTCAAACGAAACGAAGTGAAGTGCGTTTGGAGCACCTTTTGGTGCGACAACAAGGCGCATGCAAGTTATTATATTTTGTTATAGAAATGGATTGGAAAATGAAGCAAAATATAATTAATTTTTGGAAAAAATATTATCAAAATATTCTATTTTTTATAATTTCTTTTATTATTATTGCATCTATTATTCTACCTAAAACTATGAATAGTTTAGATGAAATTTGGATTTATGACTTCGCAAAAAATATGGCAGATGGATTAGTACCATATAGAGATTTTAATATGGTTACTACTCCATTTCTTCCTTTTATTTGCAGTCTTTTTTTAATTCTTTTTGGAAATGAATTATTTGTAATGAGAATTTTAGCAATATTTTTAATTACATTTATATTTTTTATTAGCTATTTAATTTTAAAAAAATTAAATGTAAATAAATATTATATTTTTATTTGCTTATTTTCATTTTTTCTAATTTTTAAAGATTATATTTGTATAGATTATAATTTTGCTATTTTAGCTATCACTTTATTTATTATTTATTTAGAAATTAAAAATTATGAAAAATATAATAATTATTTTAATAGCTCATTTTTATTTTATTTTTTAATTGGTATATTATGTGGTTTATGCATTTTATTAAAACAAACTACTGGAATATTTGTTACAATAGCTTCTTTATTTTATCCTATTTTATTTGTTAAAAATAAAATAGATTTTAAAAAATATTTAAAAGTAACGGCTTTTAAAATAATAGGAATAATAATTCCACTTGTATTATTATTAATTTATTTAATAGCTAATAATGCACTTTCTGATTTTATTGATTATACAATTTTAGGAATAAAAACATTTAGTAATAAAATACCTTATTCTAATTTAACTTCTTCTAAAGAAATAATAATAAAATTATTTAGTATTTTAATACCTATTTTAATTTTAATAGTTGGAATTTATTTATTAGTAAAAAAGAATAAAAAATTATTTGGATTTTATTTTTATTCTATTGCATCATTAATTGTTATTTTTCCTATTTCTGATAATATTCATTTTTTAATAGGGATTACACCTTTTATAATTTTATTAATTTATTTTTCTTACAATATTATTAATTTTATAAATAATGCATTTGAAAATAGATTTTTAAATGCAATTGACAATAAAAATAATAAAAATAATATAAATAATATAAATTCTATAAATAAAAATAATAATATAATTAAAAAAATTTATTTATTTTTTATTGAATTTTTGCGTGGTATTATTTTTATGATTATTCTTATATATTTTATTACAAGTATTATTTTTATTAAAGATTATATTATTGATAATAATAAAAATCATAATATTAAACATTATTCATTAATACCTATTTCTGAGCAATTACTAGAAAAAATAAATATAGTAGATAATTATATAATTTCCGAAAAAAATAATGTTTATATTTTAGATGCAGAAGCAAGTATTTATATGATTTCTCTTGATAGATATTATAAAGATTTTAATTTCTTTTTAAAAGGTAATATTGGTAGTAGAGGTGAAGATGGTTTAATAGAAAAAATTAAAAATTTAAATAAAGGAGAAAAAATATTAATTAAAAATAATAAATATTCAAAAAATTGGCAGACACCTTTAACAGTTATTAATTATATTGAAAATAATTTAATAAAAATAAATGAAATAAATATTTTTGATGTTTATGAAGTAAAATAATTTTATAATAAATATTAAAAAAGCAAGTATAAAACCTTGCTTTTATTTTTTGACTATTTGTCATTTATATTCTATATTTTCTTCTTACATTCTAGCTTTCTATTCACTATTTTTATTTTACTTTGTACTTTTATTGTTTTATGTATACTTTCTTGATTCATTTTCTATATTTTCAACGATTTCTTTGAACTTCTCTATTCCCATAGTAATTTTTCATTTATTTTGCTAATCTTTATAGACTTTTTTATTGCATTTCCACTATGTTTTATAATTATCTACTTATTAATATCTATCGTTTGTAATTTCTATATGCAATGTATTCAATTTTAAGTTTGCTATTTAGACAATTTAAATTATTGTTCTTATTTATTATTTTTATTATATTTAATTCTTCAAATTTAATATTCTAAAAATTTTTTTAAATTCTTTTAGCATTATTTTACCTCTATAATTTTTAAAATTTCTTGAATATCACTTTTTAAACTAATAATATCGTTTTTTAGCACATACCATATACTATTTAAATTAATACCTTCATAATCATGTACTATTCTATTTCTAAGCCCTTTTATCATGTTCCATTCAATGTTAGAATATTTATTTTTTGTTTCTTCTGATATATTTTTTACCAACTCTCCAATTTGGCTTATTGCAAATACTGTTGCATCAATTGTTTTTTCATCTTTACAAAACTGCTCAAATGTGTATTTTTCTGTATATTTAGTCGCTTTATTTATATATTCAATCATTTTTGTTAATGATATATATTCTTTATTTTTCATATACAATAACTCCTGTTTTTTTTATTTCCTTATCTATTTTTGAATTTTTAATTATTTCAGATTTTTCGAACGCATCTACTTGTTTTTTAAATGCTTCTTCAATTTTTGTAATTAAGCTATATAATTTAAATCCCATTAAAACTTGTCTTGTATCTATGATTAAATCTATATCACTATTTTTATTCGCTAAATTTTTGGCATACGAACCAAATAAAATTACAGACTCTACTGGTGTATCTTCTAATATATTTTTTAATATGTCTTTTATTTCTTCTATACTATATATTTTTGATATCTGAGTATTCATTTACATCACTCCTTTTTATAAAAAAATAAAAAATAGTAACTATATGCTAGCTACTATTTATGGCGGAAGCTGAGGGATTTGAACCCTCGCGGCCCTTACGAACCCTAACAGTTTAGCAAACTGTCCCCTTCAACCAC
>CANRCF010000034.1 GCA_947629045.1 uncultured Clostridia bacterium
TTTTATATTATTAAAGCTAATACTAATATTCCAATATTATCATTATAAATTTCTTGAAACTGTGAAATCGGAAGTGGATTTTCTCCAAAACCCGCTTCAATAGTATAACTTGGTTTATTATAATTTTGAATAAACCAATCTTTATACCCTGCAAAACTTGAATTATATGGTACTTCTGTAAGTAGGTAACCTGATGCTTTTGCAAAAGCTTCTCCTATTTCTTTTGCTCCTTGTGGCTCATAATTTAAAAATTGCCAGTAAATTTCCTTTCCTTGTGTATGATATGAAATTGTTAGTTCAAATTTATGTGTTAATGTAAAGTTATAAAGTGCTATTGCTTCTCTTTGAGTCAATGGTCCTGCTCCTACAAAATCTCTGGGTCCTGGCTTTGTAAATCCTTGTGAAAATTTGATGTTTCTAGCATTTCTCCACCCTGCTGGAAATTGCAAATTTAAATCCACACCATTAAAATTTGCTTTCCAACCATTTGGAAATGCGATGCTCGGATAGAACTTAGATAAGTATACATAATTTTGATATGTGCTACTATTTTTATCTATATTTCCTGTTACTAAATCTACCCCATCAGGATTTACCATTGGAATAATATATAGTGAAGCCTTATTAAATAAATTTTGAGCTGAATAACCATAAATATTAGAATTACTAATATATGCTCTACAAAAGTTTTCTATAAACTTCATAAGTAGAACCGAGGTTATCCACTCGTTTGCGTGTATTGAGCCATGGTATAATACTTGCCTTTCTCCCCTCCCTATCTTTATGTATGGAATTTCCTTTCCTAATATACTATATCCAATAATTCCAATTTCTAAAAATGGATACAGCATTTTTAATTCATCAACATTTTTTCTAAAAATGTCATAATTATAATTTATATTTGTAGGCACAATGTCTACAATATTTCTCCTGTTTCTAATAAAAATACACCCCTCTCTTACTTTTTATTATTAATACTTTATAATATGAAATATATTTAATTATTGATAATTGTTTATTTTTATGTTAGTATAACTAATAGAAAATAAGTAATAAGAGGTAATCTTATGAGTAGAAAAAGACGTAAAAAGCAAAATATCTACAATGAAATATTAGGTTCAATTGCAATAATCTGTATTATTATTTTTTGTTATCTTACTGGTAACTTTGAAATTTTTGGTCAAGATAATGAAACTACTACCTTTGATTTATCTACCATTCCAGAATATTCTGGAAATCCTTATGTCGAAATAAATAATAATATTCCATATTTTACAGAAGAAGATTATACCACAGAGCCTTTTGAAAATTATAATGACTTAGGAAACGGAAAGGCAGGTGTAGCTTATGCGAATATTTGCAAAGAACTTATGCCAAAGGATGGAGAAGAACGTGGTGAAATAGGCAATGTTAAAGACCTTTCTGGCTGGGTTCAAAAAAGGTATGATGATTTAATTAAAGATAAATATTTGTATAATCGTTGTCATTTGATTGGCTGGCAACTTGCTGGTGAAAATGCAAACAGGAATAATCTAATTACAGGTACAAGATATTTAAATACAGAGGGTATGTTACCATTTGAAAATGAAGTAGCTGAATATATACATAAAAATGAAAACAACCATGTTTTATATCGAGTAACCCCTATTTTTGAGGGTAATAACCTTTTGGCAAGTGGAGTTCAAATGGAGGCTTGGTCAGTTGAAGATTCTGGCAAAGGTGTTCACTTTAATGTTTATTGTTATAATGTTCAACCCGGAATAGTTATTGATTATTCTACTGGTGATAGCCACGCAAAATAAGAAAAATAAAGGAGTGATTATTTATTGAATTTAGATATAATAAATGACTTATTTAATAATTTAAAAGAGAATAAATTTGTGCAGAATTTTATAAAAGAATTATCAAATTATTTTGAAAAAAATAACAAAAATAATTTAAACTTTGAAAATAAAGGAATACCAATAATTGAGGAAATATTATCTAAAAACAATTTTACAACAGCAAATCAAAATTCTATAAGATGGAATTTAAATGACGTTATATCAAAATATGAGCAAAAACATTCAAGCAATGATGCCTTATACTTTATAAAAGAGGAAAATAGTAATTCTTATAATGTATTAAAAGCAGAAAATGGCAAAATAGAAGAAACAGAAATAAATAAAAAAGATATGCCAAATGAAGTAAAAATAAATGACGTTTTAAAAATTAAAGATAATAAATATGTAATTGATAATATTTCTACTAAGGAATTGCAAGAAGATATAAAAAATATGGCAAAAGACATACTAGATAAACAGAACATAAACTTAGATAAACATAGAAAAGACGGGCATTTATATATGGTAACCGAAGAATTAGGAAACAATAGATTTTTATGGGATTTAACAGATGCACCTAAAACTGAATTTGAGGAGCCTAATATTCCAAACGATTTATTAAGTAAAGCGACAGAAGGAATTGTGCTTAAATATACTAATGGGAAATATGAATACTATTCAGATGATGGATTTGAGAGGGCCGAAAAAATACATTCTAAATCTTAATATTCGCAATAAAGAATACACCGTATTTACAATTGTAAATACGGTGTATCTTTTACTTACAGAAAAATGCCAATAAAATGCCAAAATTTAGCATACAGCCATTCAAGTCCAACCATAAGACAATCCACAAGGCGGTAAAGAGAAGGTAATTCCTCACGCAGTTCCGGCACAAAGTGTGCTAAAACTGTAAAAGCTATCGCACCGACAAAAATTCGGGCTATTAACTTTATTACGAGATGTATATACCTCCAAACTTTCCTCCAATTGACTATCGGTCTGCTTAGTGTTTTGCTTACAGGCGTTCCGATTTCACGTCCCATAGTCATTGAATGAGGAATTGATATGTCTGTTGACATACTTCCTGTTGCTGTTACAGGAGTCCCACATATTGATGTCCATACCTTCTGAAGTGATGCCTTAACCTTGCTGATGAAATTTGCCATTAGATGTTCCTCCATTTAATTTTGTGTTAGTAATAAAATTACTTATGTATATTATACCATATTTTACGCACTATATCAAATCGTTGTTCCATCTATATCTTCGAGAAGGTCTATTTTAATTATTAATATAGAAACTAAATTTATTTCTAATTTACCCATTCAAAAGAATCAGCAATTTTACTTACTGTTTTTTGTAGTTCTGCATCATCATCTAAATTAAAACTATATGCATCTATGCTAGCAAGTAAATTACCATTCACCATATAATAAATATACTCTACTTGAGCAGGGTTTTCATTAAATACAATTTTTATTTTTAAGCAATCATAACCTTTACTTGATTTTACTATTTCATCTTCATAAATTGATGGCTTCTCTTCTGATGACTCAATAGATTCTTGCATTGTGTCTTTGATATCCTGTATTGTTTTAAATTTTGAATCATCTATTTCATTATAACCTACATTAAGATATGCAGGATATTTTGAATAATCCCCTTCTTCAATTTCTTCATCTACTTTTGGCTCAGGTGTGTTTATGTAATTAGTATAACTCCATCCTGATTGATAATAATTCGTAAATTCTTCCCAATTTTTACTTACTTCAAAACTTACTACTTCATCTGAAACTTGAACTGGCTTCATGTTTTCATATTGTACATAAGCAAAGTTTCCAACTATTACTAATACAAAAATTATGGCTACTACTATAGTTATAATTTTAGATTTTTTCTTCCTTTTTTCTAAAGTTTGCTTACCTTCTGCTTCTTGTGAATAATAAAATCTACCTTTTGATTTTTTTACAATTCCTAAAGATTTTAAATATGATAATGCTTCTTTTACTTCTGGTTTTTCATTAATTTCTGCATTTAAATCATCTTTTAATATTCCATTTTCTTTTTCAACTGCATTATATTTTTCAAAAATAGGTTTTACCTTCTCTATTGCTGAATTTTTAGCTTTTTCTATTTCTTCTGCATTTCCTAAATCAATATTTTCTGTTTGACCATTTTTCATTTTTCTCTTAATATTGGCAGTAATTGCACTAGCTCCAAGTAATGTAAATACTACTGATATTAATCCATCTCGTGTTATTCCATCTATAAATTCAGAATCTGAATATAAAAGCTTCATTGTATCCATACTTACTGTAAGTCCATTATTATGTAATAAAATAGCTGGTATTACAACAAAAGTAGTCAATGCAACAATTAATACTGATAGTATCATTATAATTGCAGGCAATGCTTTAGTCATCTTTCCTCTGAATAGTTTGTAACCATAAAATTCACCTGCAGCGATGATTATTGCTAATGCAGATAACATCATATTTCCATACACATACATTAGTACCCAAGGAACTGTTGCAATTAATCCGCCAATTATTGCACCTATAATTCCTGTAATATAACTGCCTTTAACCTTCTTTTTTTCTTCTTTTGTTTTAATAAATTCATTAGAATTGTTTTCTTGATCTTCCATTTTTTCCCCTTTCATATATTTATAATTTGTTATGCCATCATTATATCATATGTTTTTACATTGTGCTATATTTTTTTATTGATTACGTTAAATATCAAATTTATTCACTTGAAGCAATTTTTGTTTCTGGGTATTTGTAAAATTAAATAATTTATAATAAAATATTTAATAAAAAAATAGCAAGTATTTTATTACTTGCTATTTCTATTTTTCTAGCCTTTTAAAGCTGGTCGAGGCGACAGGGATCGAACCTGCGACCTCATGGTCCCAAACCACGCGCGCTACCAACTGCGCTACGCCTCGATTTTTTAGGTACTTATATACTATAACATATTTTTTCTTACTTTGCAAGATTTTTTTGAAATTTTCCATTGAATATTTTTAATGTTCATGCTATAATATTTATGCTATGCAACTGTAGCTTAGTTGGATAGAGCGTTCGGCTACGAACCGGAAGGTCGGGGGTTCGAATCCCTCCAGTTGCACCAAGTAGAAAGAGCTTTTGTATTTTATCGCAAAAGCTTTTATTCTACTTTTAATTAACTATTCTATCTCCACTTTTTCCAACTCATAAATGCTAGGTGCATAAATTGATTTACCTGTATAATCAAACCTTGAACCATGGCATGGGCAATCCCATGTTTTTTCTAGGTTATTCCATGTTAGTTCACAGCCTAAATGTGTGCATACTAGCTTAACTGCATATAATTTTCCTTCAGACTCTTTAAAAATTCCTATCTTTTTTCCATCTACTTCTACCACTCTTGCATCTCCCACTTTTATTTCTTTTATGGTAGCTTCTGGAACTTTAAATTTTTCAATAACTAATGATTTTACTACTTCCTTTATCATGTTTCCCATTTCTTGATAGTTTTTAATTGGTTTTAATCTCGTAGCAGTAAATACTTCTTCATCGGCATTTACTTTCCCTAAAATTTTGTCTACTATAATATTTGCAGCTATATTTGAAGTTGTCATTCCCCATTTTTTATAACCAGTTCCAACATAAACATTTGGCATTAAGCTTGAAAATTCTCCTATATATGGAATTTTATCTAGTGAAATACAGTCCTCTGTACACCATTTATATTTGATTTTGCTATCTGGATAAATTTGTTTTGCTATTTCTAAAAGTTTATTATATTTATCAGACATATCATCTTTTTCACCTGTTTTATGGTCCAAACCTGCAACAATTAGTAAGTATTTATCTCCATCTTTTGTCATTCTAAAAGACATTGTTGGTAATTCACTATTTATATACATTCCTTTAAATAATTCATTTGGAACTTCTACTGCAATAACATATGACATAGACTGATACATTTTTAAAAAGTAATATCCCGGGAAGTTTATAATTGGATAATGTGTTGCAATTACAACATACTTTGCTTTTACTTTATTACCACTTTCTGTTATAACCTCATATTCGTCATTTTCTTTTTTTATGTCTACTGCTTTTGTGTTTTCAAAAATCTTGACACTTCCATGATTCTTGCCATTTTCAACAAATTCTGTATCATCCTTTTTATTTTCAGAAACTTCTGTATTATTACTTCGCATTGAATTTACCAAACCTTCTGCATATTTGCAAGGGTTAAATTGTGCTTGATTTTTGAATTTTATTGCACCTAAGATTGAAAGTGGAAGTTCTATTTCTTCTACAAATTCTGCATCTAGACCTAAACTATTTACCGCTTCTACCTCTTTTTTTATTTTAGGAATTTCTTGCTCTTCCTGCGTAAATACATAAGCATCTTGTTTTTCAAATTCACAGTCTATTTGTTCTTCTTTTATAATTTCCTCTATATTTTTAATTGCTTTCTCATTTGCTTCTAAATATTGTTTTGCTTTTTCCTTTCCCTGTGAATTTAAAAGATAATCATAAAAAAGCCCATGCTGACTTGTTATTTTAGCAGTTGAATTTCCGAGTAGTATGTGTACATAATTCTGCTTTTTCTAATAATACTACTCTTAAATTTGTTTTTGATAGATAATATGCTGTTGAAAGTCCTGTAAGTCCTCCACCAATAATACATACATCTGCTTCTTCATCTTTTTTTAAGCTTTCAAATTTTTGTTTTTCTTCTTTTACACTATTTATCCAATATGACGCCATTTTTATCCTCTTTTCTATTTTACATAATTTAATTATGTAAAAATTTCCTTAGATTTCTATTAAATCGTTTTTTAATACATATTGAAATATGTAATTTTGTAATTATTTATAAAGAATTATTTTTTATTTTTAATTTTCAATTAAATTAAAAAGTTGCATTTTAAAATGCTAATGAAAGTATTCCCTTCATTAGCATTTTTATACAAGTATTTATTTTGCTAATTTAATCTCATTATCTATATAAATTTTATATTTCTTTATTATAAAGCATGAAACAAATATTAAAAATATAGATAAGCTTAATAAAAAATTTTTTAAACTAAAGTCTTTTTCTGAAATTTTTGATATTAAATTTGTTCCAATTATTTGTTCATAATCTATAGTCGTTCTCTTTATTCCTTTATTTCCTTTATATATTATATCTATTTTAATATCCTCTATTTGATGATAATATTTATCTTTCATTAGAAATATTATGCCTTCGCAATTTATTTCTGGGCATCTACTAATTAAAATATCCTTTACTTCATTATCACAAAAAACAATATTTTTTCTTACAAGGATTAAAAAGCTAAATATCATATAAATTAAAATTATTATAAATACTATAATAAGTAAAATTCTATTTAATATAATCCTATTTCTCCTCATCTCTCCATTCCAAAATATCTCCGTGGTTGACAATTTAGTACTTTACAGATTGCATCTAATGTAGAAAAACGAATTGCTTTTCCCTTATTAGTTTTCAAAATAGATAAATTCGCCATAGAAATTCCTATCTTTTCAGAAAGCTCTGAAGAAGATATTTTTCTTTTTGCCATCATCACATCTAAATTCACAATAATAGCCATCTTCCTCACCCTTTCTTTTTAAATAGTTAATTCATTTTCTTCTTTATATTGAATTGCCTCTTTTAATAATTCTGATAAAATATATGCACCAAGCCATGCCACTGCAAATATTCCTATTATAACTACTGCAAAAACTGATGTGATAAAGAAAATTCCTATAATAAACTCTATCATAATTATTAGTGAGCAAATTGAAATTATTTTTAAGTTTTGTACATTCTCTATTTTAAATGGATCTCCTTCTCCTAATGTATGGAATATTTTTATAAATCTATATACTATTATAAGTGCTGGGACACCTGCTGCGTATAGTATTGCAAGTGCTGGATAGTAATTAATTTGTGGATGCATCCATTCTGAATATTTCTGTAATATGTATGGAAGTCCTAATACTACAATAATTCCAATAACAAATAATAATTTTAAGCATAATTCAATAAATGTACTTAAGCTTTTCTCCCCTTTTACTTTCATGTTTTTTCTCCCCTCTCATGATATGTTTATAATGTTTATTTGTGTAAAATATATTTTTATAAACACATTATTTATATTTTAACACCTTCAATTATGTTTTTAATATTGTCTTGTAAAATTTGGATTATAACTATTGTTTTCAAGTTTCATATCTTCTAATAATTTTCTAGCATTCCATCTTGAATAATTCCATTGAGTGAAGCTATCTTCTTCTGATAATTTTTCCTTTAAGCCTTTAAAATATAATTCTAATTGATATTTTAATTTTACATCATCTGTTTTTTCATATAATTTTATTACTTCTTCTAATCCATCTTCTTTTGTTTGCATTAAATATACGACATCTAAGGAAACATTGTCAATATCATTTAAATATCTATTAATATTTTGTTTAGCTATTATTTGCGATATATTGCTAAAATTCATTACTAAATACATTACTGTTACAATAATTAAGTATGATTTCCATGGCATGAAATTATCTTTTAAAATATAAATAATAGTTGGAATCATTAATATTCCTTCTGTTATTAATGCAAAGTAAACCAAAATTCTTAAAAATGTATATCCATATGCCTCACCATATAAGTTCATTCTTAAAAATGCTGATATTAAAATTATAATTGTAGCAATAGCTAAAACTAAATTCATGAACTTTCTATAATAAATTTGATATTTTGTACTTTGAATTGTATTTTTAGTTGTTACTACCATAATTATAAAGTTAATTATGGAAACTGCCATTAGTTGAAAAAATCCTTCTCTTGCATAATGCGCATATGAAAATGTTCCATTTTCCACTTGAAGTAAGCTTTTTACTTGTATTATACAAAACGCAATATATATAAAGTTAAGAACTGTTACTATTGTGTTTAGAATAATAGTTTCTATTTTAATTTGTATAGCTTTTTCTTCTTTGTTGCTCCATGGATTTTTCTTTAATAAGTTCATTATGAAGCTTATTAAATATATAGTTAAAACTACTGTGATACTTACTCTCATGCAGATTTCAAGCCATACTCTTTTATCTAACATTTGATTAATTTTTTCTATTAATCCCCAAAATATACTGCCTATTCCATTTGCGAAATCAGCATCAGCAGATGCTAGTAGCATTGTAACTATTATAAGTAATGGTACAGATGCAACAATTCCTACTATAATTTGTTCAATCATTTTTTTATTCTTTGACTCTAATTTATCTACGTTTTGCTTTACTGGAAATATCCTTCTTATAGCATGCAAAGCTTTAGAAAAATATATAAACGGCTTTGTAAAAAGTATACAAATTCTTCTTATTACAAATTCTAGTTGATATTTTGCTTGCATTACATCAAGTAACATAATACCATATAAGATTAACATAACTAAAATATTTAATACTTTAAAAAATGTATTTTGATAAATTGCATATGTAATTGAAAGTAGTATTATGGCTATTCCTACTAAATATCCTCTTCTGTTTTTTACTTTTTTATATTTTTCTAGTAAGTAAATTGTAAAGCACAAAAATGGTAACACAAATATTAACATTGATATACCTAATTTTTGACCAAAAAATAATATAGTAGCTAAAATACTAAATAATAAACTTGCGATAACTGCAAATTTCATTTCGAATTCCCTCTTTCTAAATAGTTATATATTTAGAATCTCGCGCGAGTTCCTTCTAACTGTATTTTATATTACTATATTATTTTATGTTTGTCAATACTTTTTTATCGTTTTTCAATAAATTTATTTTTTATTTATATTTTTTCACCTCTTATTTTCTTTTTATTAGTAATATTTATGGGCAAAATTCTTTGCATAAATTTAATTTTTTTTACCTAAAACCACTTGAATATTGACCTCTCTCCTATTCCTAAGTAGTTTAATTTGTACAATATCGCCTGTATTTTTACTATAAATATATCTTCTTAAATCACACATTTTATTTATTTCATTGCCATCAACTTCTAATAATATATCTTTTTCATGTATTCCATATTGTTCTGCTGGTGAGTTTTTATTTACTTGCACAACATAAACGCCACTTTCTATATCTAAATTAGTTTCTAAATATGGAATTACGCTTTTGTCATATGCAAAAATACCTAAATAAGCCTCATCAAATTTTCCAGTCGTTACAAAACTTTGAATAATAACTTTTGCTGTATTTATTGGAATTGCAAATCCTATTCCTTCTGCAGAAGTTATTTTTACACTATTTATTCCAATTACTTCTCCGTTAATATTTATAAGAGGGCCTCCACTATTTCCCGGATTTATTGTTGCATCTGTTTGAATTAAATCCTCCATATATGATGTTTTTTCTTCTTCCTCTAATAAAATTGTTCTATTTACTGCACTTACAATACCAGAAGTTACAGTTCTTTGAAATTCAAACCCAATAGGGTTTCCAATCGCATAAACATTTTGCCCCACTTTTGTTTGTGAAGAATCTCCTAAGGTTACATATGGCAAATTCTTAGCATTAATTTTTACAACTGCTATATCTAAATTACTGTCAGACCAAACTACATTTCCCGAATAATTTTTTCCACTGGGAAGTGTGACATAGCAATTACTATACTTTTCTCCCGAAACATGCTCATTTGTTAATATATATCCATTTTCAGAAACTATCATTCCTGTTCCTATGCCAATTTTAGATATACTATCTTCCAAAAATATAGTTGTACCATTATTTTTTAGCTTTGATATTCCTACTATGCTTTTATTTACTTCTTCTATTACTTGCGTTATATCTTTTTCTTCATTTTGAATTTCTTCTACCGTTTGAGAAAGCCTTGTGGCCTCCACTTTTGGCTGTTCTATCTTACTACTATTGCTAATATCAATATTCATATATAGTGTATATGAAAGTGCTACAATCAATATTAGCAGAACAAGTATTATTGTTGTGCAGATATATTTACTTATTCGCTTTCTTTTTGATTTTTTTAAATATTCTTCCATAGTTTTCTTCCTTTCGGGACCAGGTCCCAATCCCCATTTTTGTCCTACTTGGGACAAGTCACCTTTAATTTTCATTAAAAAACTTTTTTATAATTTTTTCCAATTTATATTTTTTTAATCATTTCAAATATTAAAAATCAGTTTAAACAATAAAAATCAATTTAATTTGAAGCGCGTAAAAAGTAATTTTAAACATAAAAAATCCCAATAGAATAATTCATACTGGGACTTAAAATTTTTTGAAAATTATTAGTTGCTTTTTTATTTTTTAATTCATTAATTATTTCGCTTATTTTTAAAATTACTAATTATTTTTCTAATTAGTTGCTTTTCTTAATTTCTTCATATCTCTTTACTTTTTGTGTAGTTGTTTTTGCAAGAGGTTCGGTTGTAACTATAATTTCTTTAATATGCTTTACATCTGGTAAAGTTTGATTTACTTTTTTAACTTCTTGCCAAATAATTTCTCGTTTTTCTTCATCTGTCTTTTCACCATAAAGATTTTTCATTGTTTCTTCATTATACACAAGTTTTGCACAAAGAGTAGTGTCCATTGATGTTTTGTTTCTTGCAAATACCATACTTTCTTCTACAACTGGTATTTGGTTAAGTAAAATTTCTAGCTCTTGTGGATAAACATTTTTGCCGTTTTTTAAAACAATAACATCATTTTTTCTTCCACAAATATATAAGAAACCATCTTTATCTAAATAACCATAATCCCCTGTTGAAAACCAGCCATCATGCATTGCCTTTTTAGTTGCTTCTTCATTTTCATAATAGCCTAGCATAACACTTGGACCTTTAACAAGAATTTCTCCAACTTCTTTTTCATCTGGATTTTCAATTTTTACATCTACATTGAATAATGGAAGACCGATAGAGCCGGGTCTTTTTTCTTTATCTGTTTCAGCAGATACAACAGGTGATGTTTCTGTTAAACCATAACCTTGTATTAAATCTACGCCAAAATCATTAAATCCATGTATAATTTTTTTATCTAATGGTGCTGATCCAACAAAAACTACTCTTAACCTTCCTCCAAAATTATCAATAATTGGTTGAAATACTTTTTTTCTTAAATCTATTCCTATTTTACATAGCATCTTTGTAACAACAACCATTGTTTTCATTAAACCTTTTTTGCCTTGTTCTTCTATTCCCTTCCATACTTTTTTATGGATATTTTCTAAAACTAATGGAACTGCCACAAAAACTGTTACTTTATATTCATTCATATTTTTTTGAATGTATTTTAATCCATCACAGAATGCAACTGTTACACCAAAATAAATTCCAAAAAGGAAAGTAATAGTACATTCAAAAGTATGGTGAATTGGTAAAAATGAAAGAAGTGTATCTGTTGGAAACATTTGTACATAGCTTGCAATAGCTTGAATATTACTACAAATATTTTTTTGTGATAATAAAACACCTTTCGAAATATTTGTTGTTCCAGATGTAAATAGCAAAATTGAAACTGCTTCTCTATCTATTTCAATTTTCTCATAATCGCGATTTCCTTCTTCCCTTAACTTTCTTCCTTCTTCTAATAAATTAGAGTATGCTAAAATGCCATCTTCGTTAGCATTATCCATACATATAATATGCTTTAAATCACTATTTTTTAAATTTAGTAATGTTTTAACATATTTTTCTTCACAAACAATAGCTTCTGCACCGCTTCTAATTACTAAAGATTCTAATTCATTTTCTGGTAATGCCTTATCTAATGGAACAATTATCATTCCTCCAGTAGTTACAGCTAAATATGTAGTACACCATTCATAACGGTTATTTCCAACTACTGCTATTTTTTTGCCAGCTAGTCCCATGCTTAATAGTTTTGTTGATAGTGCTTCTATATCATTTTTAAATTGTGCATAAGTTTTATTTATATATTCTATATTTTCTTTTCCGTTTTTTGCTTTATATTTATAGGCTATATTTTCTGGGTATTTTTCTGCTGTTTTTCTAATAAGTTCTCTAAAATCCTTAATTTCATCTACCTGATAAACAACTCTGCTCTTTTCTTTTTTCATATTTTTTCCATCCCTTCTAATGTGCTATAAATACACAAAATCAAGTAAAAATTGAAATTTTATTTTATCAATATATTACTTATAAAATTTTTCAATCTAATTTTACAATAAAAGGAAATTTTTTGCAATATTTTGATTGATTTTTATATTCAGTTAGTATATACTTTCATTAGTAAATATTTAGTATGCGAAGGGGTTTTACTATAATGGAGAAAAAGCTATATTCTTTAACAAATCCACAAAAGTCAATTTATTATACAGAAGAATATTCTAATCACACTAATTTAAATAATATTAGTGGAAACATTATAATAAAAGAGAAGGTTAATTTTCCATGTTTGGAAAAGGCCTTAAATTTATATGTTAAAAAAAATGATGCTATTAGAATAAGAATTGTAATGTCTAATGGTATTCCTAAACAATATATTCACAATTACGAACCTTTTTCTATTCAACTTGTTGAATTGGAAAATAAAGAAAATTTAAAAGAATTAAATAAAACTCTTGTAGAAAAAACTTTTGATTTTATTGACTCAAATTTATTTTCGTTTACTCTATTTAAATTTCCTGATTCTACAGGTGGATTAAATGTTACTTTCCACCACATTATTTCCGATGCTTGGACTATGAGTTTATTTATTGATGAAGTAATGAATTTATATAATAGTTTAATTAATAATGAAGAAATAGATTCTGCTTTGAATCCATCTTATTTAGACTATATTTCTTCAGAAGATGAATATATTTCTTCTAATAAATTTGAAAAAGATAAAGAATTTTGGAATAACGTTTTTACAACTTCTCCTGAACTTGCAAAAATAACTAATCATGTTGCTTCTTCTACTTCTAAAGCTATAAGAGAAACTTTTCATTTAGAAAAAGGTGTATATGAGCAAATTGATAATTTTTGCAAAAATCATCGTTGTTCTATCTATACATTTTTTATGTGTATTTTTTCTATTTATCTTTCAAAAATCAATAATATTGAAGCACCTATTATTGGTACTCCAGTTTTAAATCGTACTAATTTTAAAGAGAAAAATACAGCTGGTATGTATATTAGTACAATACCTTTTAAATCAGTAGTAAAACCTGATACTACTTTTGATGAGTTTCTAAAAAATGTTAATTTAATGCAAATGTCAACTTATAGACATCAAAAATACCCATATACTCTATTATTAGAAGAATTAAAAGAGAAATATGATTATACTCAAAATTTATATGATGTTGTATTATCTTATCAAAATGCTCGTGATGATAGTAAAAATTCCAAAGTTTCTTATGAATCTGAATGGCTATTTACAGGTCAAACAGTAGATACTTTAGAAATACATTTTTATGATATGGATAATACTGGTGATTTTGACATTTTTTATGATTATCAAATTTCACAACTAACAAAGGATGATGTACATCAAATTCACGAACGCATTTTAAGTATAGTTTCACAAGTTATCGTGTCTTCAAATATTTTATTAAAAGATATAAAGATTGTTACTAACAATGAAGAAATTCAAATAAAGCAAAACTTTAATAATTCATTGATTGAATATGATAAAAATAAAAGTATAGTTGAAGTATTTGAAAATCAAGTAGAAAAAAATGCTGATGACATTGCACTTGTTTTCGAAGATAAAAGTCTTACATATAAAGATTTAAATAAAAAAGCAAATCAAATCGCTCATTTTCTAAAAAGTCAAAACATAAAACCTAATGATAAAGTAGCAATATTCTTACCAAGATGTATAGATTTAATAGTATCAATGCTAGCTGTAAAAAAAGTGGGATGTGCGTATTTACTAATAGAAAGTAGTTTACCTATAGATCGTATAAAATATATGTTAGAAAATGCGAATGCTTCTTTAGTAATTACAAATAAAGAATTATCTAATAAAGAGTTCTCTAATTGTGTTATTCTTGATGATATTTTTTTTGAAAACTTACCTATTTCAAATTTAGGTATGCCTTATTTTCCAGAAGATCCTTTATCAATTGTATATACTTCTGGTTCTACTGGCATTCCTAAGGGTATACTATTAAAAAACTTCAGTCTTTTGAATTTGGTATTAGGGTATTGTCATTCTATGAATGCTAATAATCTTAATAATTTTATTAGTACCTGTTCAGTTTCATTTGATATGTTTGCTGCCGAAATTTGGATTCCACTTTTACTTGGTAAAAAATTAGTGCTTGCAAATGATGAAGAATCAAAAAACCCTATTCTTCTTTCTTCTTTAATTGAAAAGGAAGATATAGAATTTATGCTTATTACTTCTTCTAAAATGAATTTGCTATTGTCAAATTCTGATATTAGTAAATGCTTACAGCATTTAAAAGCTATTCAGTTAGGTGGAGAAGTTTTAAATCCCGAATTCTATAATAGGTTAATTCATTATACTAATGCAAAAATTTATAATGGATATGGTCCTTCTGAAACAACATCTTGTGCCACATGTAAATTTGTTAATTCAGCTGATAATATTACAATTGGAAGACCTTTACCAAATGTTCAAGTATATATTTGCAATAATTTATTAAACCTATGTCCTCCTAATGTAATTGGAGAATTATGTATTGCTGGCGATGGAGTTTCTTATGGATATATAAATCAACCGGATTTAACTAAAAAAAGTTTTGTTCCAAATCCTTTTGGTGTAGGATTATTATATAAAACTGGTGATTTAGCTAAATTTTTACCAAACGGAGAAATTGCATACATTGGTAGAAATGATTCACAGGTAAAAATAAGAGGACTTAGAATAGAATTAGAAGAAATTAATAAAGTAATTCTTAATTTTCCTAATGTTAATAACTGTATAACTGTTGTAAAAAAGATAAATGGAATAGACAGTATATGTTGTTATATTGTATCCAATGCAATTAATATAAATGACTTAAAAGAATATGCAAGTAAAAAACTACCATATTATATGGTTCCATCTCATTTTGCTAAGTTAGATAAATTGCCTATTACTCTTAATGGTAAAATCGATTTAAAGGCTTTGCCAGAAATTACTGTAAATTACAAATATATTGCGCCTGAAACACAAATTGAAAAAGCAATTGCTACATTATGGGAAAATTTATTAAATTTAAAACGAATTAGTGTTTCTAGTAATTTCTTTGAGCTCGGTGGAGATTCTCTTAATGCAATTAAATTTATAGCTGAACTAGAAAATGAACTTGGCATAAGATTACAAATAAAAGATATATTTGCTTTCCCTACTATTAGTAGTTTATCAAATTATATCGATAAGATGCCATTAAACCAGAAAAATAATGAACAGATAGAAAAAGTTCAAAATCAAACTTCTTACATTACAAGCTCTGCTCAAAAAAGAATTTATTTTACTGTAGAAAAAGAAGGGGCTAAATCTGTAACTTATAACACACCTGGTGGGCTTATGTTCGAAAAAATACCTGATATAGAAAAATTGCAAGATAGTTTCACAAAATTAATTGAAACAAATGAATCTTTGCGTACATATTTCGTTTTAGAAAATAATGAATTAAAACAAAAAATAATTCCACCTTTTGATTATAAATTAGATGTAGTTCATTATAACTCTACAAATATGGATGAACTATTTGATGAATTTATTAAGCCTTTTGATTTGTCAATAGCACCTTTATTTAGAGCAAAACTTGCTATATTGAATAATAAAAAAGCAATTTTACTATTAGATATACATCATATTATTTGTGATGGAGAATCTATACAGATTTTTCTAAAAAAATTATCTGCTTATTATGAAGGCAAAATAGTAGATGAAAATTTAATAGATTATAAGGATTATGCTTGTTGGGAAAACAAAATAATAAATTCTAAGGAATACAAAAAAATTGAAGAATATTGGTTAAAAAAGTTTGAAGGAGAAATTCCAACTTTAAATATGCCAACTAACTTTACAAGACCTGCTACTCTTTCTTTTGAGGGAAATAAAATAAGTATGAATATGGACAAATCCGATAAAATTTATGCTTTATGTAATCAATTACATATTACTCCATATCAGTTCTTTTTAAGCATTTATTATATCCTACTTTATAAATATACTGGTCAAGAGGATATAATTGTTGGTACTCCTGTTGTTGGAAGAGATTTAAAGGAATTACATTCTATTATTGGTATGTTTGTAAATACATTAGCATTAAGAGAAAAAATTATTCCTCAAGAAACAGTATTTGACTTTATGCATAGAGTTTCACAAAATCTTTTAGAAGATTTTGAAAATGATTCTTTTCCTTTTGATGAATTAATAAAAAAATTAAATTTTGAAAAAGATGTAAGCAGAAACCCGTTATTTGATACAATGTTTGTTTATCAAAATGAAGGTATGAAGAAAGTAAAACTAGGAGATTTAACTGCAAAATATTATTTACCTAAATCTTCTATTTCAAAATTCGACTTTACTTTAGAAATTTTACCTGATGGCAACAATTTCTTATGTAATTTAGAATATAATACAAATTTATATACTTCTACTTTTATGCAATCATTGCTAGAACATTACTTAGAATTAACATCTAAAATTACAGAAAATCCTCATATTTTTGTTTCTGAAGTTTCTATGTTATCTTCTAAAGAAACAAATCAGATTTTAAAGGATTTTAATTCTAATAGTTCTTGTTTATTTGAGAATGAACAAGTTATATCTCTATTTGAGAAGCAAGTAGAAGATAATAAAGATAAAACTGCTTTAATATTTGAGAATAAAAATTTATCTTATGATGAAATAAATAAAAAAGCAAATCAGCTAGCAAATTTACTTATCTCTAAAAAAATTGCAAGAAATTCTATAATTGGTATTTTGCTTCCACGAAGTCCTGAATTAATTATCAGTATGCTTGGTGTTTTAAAATCAGGATCTGCATATATGTTAATTGATTCAAGCTTGCCTTATGATAGAATTTTATATATGTTAGAAAATAGTAATGCTTCCTTATTGCTAACAAATCATAATATGAAAAACATTGATTTTCCTAAACAATGTTTTATTGATGATGAAAATCTAAATTTATACAGAAATGATAACCTTTGCTTGTACTCAGAAGATGAAGATTTATTTAGTGTCATATATACTTCTGGGTCTACTGGTATGCCAAAAGGCGTTTTACTAAAACGTAAAGGTGTTATGAATTTATTACTTAACCATCATTTAAAAATGAATATTAATGAATGTAACAATTTTATTAGTATTAGCACCATTTCATTTGATATGTTTATGGTAGAAACTTTTATGCCACTTCTTTCAGGAAAAACATTAATTTTAACAAATGACGAAGAACAGAAAATACCAGTCACCATGGCAGATATAATAAACAAGTACAATATAGATTTTATTTTAACAACGCCTAGTCGTATCGAATTATTACTAGATTCAAATATTCAAAATTGCTTAAAACATTTGAAAGTTATTCAACTTGGTGGCGAAGTATTTACTCCTGAACTTTACAGTAGACTTTCTAAAGTAACTTCTGCTAATATTTATAATGCTTATGGACCTACAGAAGTAACAGCTTGTTGTTCTTGCAGTAGAATTACTGATTCTAGAAATATTACTATTGGAAAACCATTTGATAATGCACCTATATATATATGTAATAAAGATATGGGACTTTGTCCTATTGGAGTTCCTGGAGAAATTTGTGTTGGTGGTAAAGGCATAGCAAAAGGTTATTTAAGTAACCCAGAATTAACTAAAAAAAGTTTTATTGCTAATCCTTTTGGTGAAGGTGTGATTTATAAAACCGGTGATATCGGATATTATACTTGCGATGGTAATATTGTTTATATTGGTAGACGTGATTTTCAAATTAAAATAAGAGGCTTAAGAGTAGAATTATCTGAAATAGAAAATAAAATATTAGAAATACCAAACATAAAAAATTGTGCTGTTATTTATAAAAAAGAGCAAAGCACTTCTTATCTTGCTTGTTTTTATACTGTAAATTCTACTATAGATGCTTCTACTATTCGTACGGAGTTGAAAAAAAGCTTACCTTTATATATGGTTCCAAAATATATGATTTGCTTAGATACATTACCTATTACAGCAAATGGAAAAGTAAATAAAAAATTACTAGAAGAATATAGCATTGAAAAAGGAGAAAATAAAAATTATGTAGCCCCACAAACAGAGCTTGAAAAATTGCTTTGTCATGTTTGGGAACAGTTATTAGATACTACTGTTGGAATTGATGATGATGTTTTCGAATTAGGAGCAGATTCATTGTTGGCAATAAAATTTAAAACTGAATTATTAGCTTATAATATAAATATACCTTACTCTGATTTATTTAAATATTTAACCGTAAGAGAATTATGTAAAATGCATGGTGAGGAATTTTCCGATAATACAACTATTTATGATGATGAAATAAAACAAATTTCGTCTATAGTTGAAAAAAATTGTATAAAAAATATAAAACAATCTTTTATAATAAATAACTCTACGAATAATGTATTATTATTAGGAGGAAATGGTTTTGTTGGCATTCATATTTTATATGAATTAATTAAGCAAGACAACGGAAATATTTATTGCATTATTCGTGATAAAAATAATAAAACAGCATTTGAGCGTTTGACTAATGTTTTGCACTTTTATTTTGGTAATGAATTAGATGAATTTATTAATAAACGAATTTTTATTATTTCTGCTAATGTTACTGAAGAAAATTTCGGATTATCTGCAAAAAAATTTGAAGAATTAACAAATAATATTTCAATTGTAATTGATTCTGCTGCAATGGTAAAACATTATGGTAATAGTGAAAAATTTAAACATATAAATGTAGATTTAACAAGAGAATTGGTAAACTATTGTATTAAATATAAGAAACGTTTATTATACATATCAACTACTAGTATTGCTGGAAATAGCGCTGATTCTAGTCAAAATGTTTTTTCTGAATCATGTTTTTATATAGGTCAGCAATTAAATAATACATATATAAAGAGTAAATTTGATGCTGAAAAATTGGTGCTTTCTGGTATTTCTAATGGCTTAGAAGCACAAATTCTACGTCTAGGTAATATAACTAGTAGATATAAAGATGGAAAATTTCAAATAAATGCAGAAGAAAACGCATTTTTAAACAGACTTAAGTCTTTTGTCCAAATAGGATTAATTCCAAAAAATTTAGAAAAAATGAATTTGGAGTTCACACCTGTAGATAGTTGTGCAAATGCTATAGTCAAAATTATGCAAAATTATAATAAGAAACTTTCTATTTTCCATTTGTATAATGACTCTTATATTAAAATGAAGGAATTTATAAGCTTTGCTAATAAAAATGGTATTTCGTTAAAATTTGTTGAAGATAATGATTTTAATAAAAAAATTAATGATATGCTTAAAGATAGTAAAGAAAAAGAAAAATTGTCAGGTATTGTAACAGACCTTGACTATATTAACAAAGTATCAGATAATGATACTGCAATAACAACTTGCGAATTTACAAAAATGTTCTTACATCAAATTAACTTTAATTGGCCTATTATAGATAATAATTATTTAAAAAAATATTTATCTAATCTTTAAAAGAGGAGGAAACAAAAAATGGAGAATTTTGGCTCATTAATCGCAATGATTATTTCAGAAATTTTAATTATCGTTGTATGGCTTATTATTAGACGTACTACTAAAAAAGCACAATTGAAAACCGCTTTTAACTTTATGTTACTTTTAATGTTTATATGGACATTAGGTTCTATCTTACAAATTCTATTTCAGAATTCAAATATAGATCCTACATTCTTTGAAAAAATTGCATGTATAGGTGTAAATTTTTCACCAGTCGTATTCTTACTTATGGCAATGATTTTTGCAAAAACTAAAATTACATTTAAATGGTATTATGCTTTATTATTTATTATTCCTACTTTATCAACTATAATTATGTTTACTAATGATATTCACCATTTAATGTTTGAACAATATTCAATTCATTCTAATGAAATGGTATATGGAAGTTATTTTCCAATTCATTCTTTATACACTTATGCACTTTTTGGAGTTGGCCTTTTATATTTCTTGAGATATTCAATCAAGAATTCTGGCTTTTTCTCAAAACAGTCTTTTTTAATTATTATTGGAACTATCATTCCTCTTGTGTCTAATATAATAGGAATGTTAAATATTATTCCTCTTACAACATATACCACACCTATTAGTTTTACTTTCATGATACTTTTATATGCCTTTGCTATATTTAAGCTTAATTTTATGAGTGTAGCTCCAATAGCACTTCAAAAAATTGTAGATAGAATATCTGATGGTTATGTTGTTCTTGATATAGATAATGTAATTATAGATTTTAATCAAACTTTTTTAAATATGTTTAATTTTAAGCAAAATGAATTACGAGGTAAAAACTTATTTAAAGTTACTATAGCTGATGCTGAAAGACGTTACTTTACTCGAGAAGATGAAGCTTTTGTAAAGAAAGCCTTTGAAGCAATTAAGACTTCTAATGAAACATTTAGCTTTGATAAATCGATTGAAAATGGAAGTCACTTCTTTCATATTGAAATAAGTAGTATAAAAGATAAAGGAAATTTTTTAGGCACATTAATCTTATTTAAAGACACTACTCAGCACATGCTTGATATGCAAACCATTAAGGAAAACCAAAACATGCTTATGGAAAGAGAGCGTCTAGCATCACTTGGACAGTTAATTGGTGGTATTGCACACAACTTAAAAACCCCTATTATGTCAATCGCAGGGGCTGCTGAAGGCTTAACAGATTTAATAAAAGAATATCGTGCTTCAGTAGGAGACCCAGAAGTTACAGTAGATGACCATCATGCAATCGCAAGCGATATGACAGAATGGGTAGAAAAAATTAGAAATTACACTGAATATATGTCAGATGTAATTACGGCCGTAAAAGGACAAGCAGTTACTTTATCTGAAGAACAAGCAGTTTCATTTAATTTAGATGAGCTAGTAAAACGTGTTGATATTTTAATGAAACATGAATTAAAAAATGCCCTAATTACTTTAAATGTAAAAATGGAAGTAGATCCTAACATTGTACTAAAAGGAAATATAAATAGTTTAGTACAAGTAATTAATAATATGATTTCAAATGCTATTCAAGCATATAATGGAAAAACTAATGAAGAAATTGATTTAGTTTTATCTGGTACAAACAAGAAAATTACAATTTCTATTAAAGATAATGCAGGTGGTCTTCCTGAAAATGTACAAGAAAAGCTATTTAAAGAAATGATTACTACTAAAGGAAAAAATGGTACAGGACTTGGTTTATTTATGTCATATTCTACTATTCGTGCTCACTTTAATGGAAATATTACATATGAAACTGAAAAAGGAAAAGGAACTACATTTAATATTTCTTTACCAGTTTAACAAAATCTTCCAAATAGTAAAATCTAATGTAAGCTTTTTTACTAGATTTTACTATTTTTTTGTAAAAAAATTTGTATATTTTGTCTACTTATGTTATAATGCAAATGAACTTAAGAAAAAATAAATAATGTGCTTTGTATATTTTTTATTATTACTATATTCAAAGCAATTTAAAAGGATTTATATTTTTTGAAAAGGAGACAATGGCCTATGAGAAAAAATATGCAATCTGCAAGTAATACCGGCTATAAAATCATTGCAGTAGATGATGAAGAAGGAATTGTTGATTCTTTATCAGTTTTCTTAAAGCGTTCTGGCTACGACCTTACAGGTGTAACAGATCCAATGGAAGCAATTGAAAAAGTAAAAAATGAGCATTTTGATTTAATGATATTAGACTTTATTATGACACCAATTCATGGAGATAAAGTTGTAGAAGAAATTAGAAAATTTAATAAAGAATTATATATTTTATTATTAACTGGTCATAAAGATTTAGCTCCACCTCTTGAAACAATTAGAAAATTAGATATTCAAGGCTATTGTGAAAAAAGTGATAAATTCGACCAACTATTATTACTTATTGAGTCTGGAATAAAATCAATTGAACAAATGAATGAAATTAAAAGAATAAATGATGAGCTTTCAGATACCTTAGAAAGATTAGAAAAAGCTTATTTAGATAGCATTGAAACTTTACGATACACTGTTGAAGCTAAGGACCCATATACTAAAGGTCATTCTGATAGAGTTTCAGCATATTCAGTTCTATTAGGTAAATACGTAGGTCTTTCTGAAGAAGATTTAAAAACTTTAAAAATTGGTGGCCTTTTCCATGATATTGGAAAAATAGGTATTCCAGATAGTATTCTGCTAAAAGAAGCTAAATTAACAGATGATGAATACTCTCAAATTAAAAATCACCCATCAATTGGCGCACATATTTTATGTAATGCAGAAGCATTTAAAGACATAATTCCTATAGTTAAACATCACCACGAAAAATTTGACGGAACTGGTTATCCTGGAAAATTAAAAGGTAATGATATTCCTTATTTTGCTCGTATTGCAGCTATTGCTGATACTTTTGATGCAATGACATCTAGAAGAACATACAGAGATAGCCTTCCTATAGATGTTGTAAAAGCAGAAATTGAAAGATGCTCTGGAACACAATTTGATCCAGAACTAGCAAAAGTATTTCTAGATATTTTGAATAATCATTATGATGAAATTCAAAAAATTCAAGAAGAATATAAATAATTATTATTGTAATAAATAAAAAGTATTCTAATAATAGAATACTTTTTTCATATTTGCATATTACAGCTATTGTTTTATAGCCATTCTCTTTATATTTTTCTAATATATTTTCAATATTACCAATTTGGTCATCTTCATTATTATAGCTAATATATTTTACTAAATTTCCATGTCTTATTACTGGTTTAGCAGTATTTAAATTTATGTAATTAGTTATATTATTTGCAGAATTCATTATTTCTGTCGTAGTTCTGTAGCTTTTCAAAAGATATTTAATTTCACATTTATCATCAAAACTTATATCTTTCTCATGCAAGCTATCCCCCTCTGTTTTATTGTATATCTTTATTTTCACCATTAATTTTTCTAAAATCATTTTTTACAATCTTAAATATGTTAATCATTTTAGGATCAAAAGCTGTACCGCTTTGGCTAATTATAAATTCTTCTGCCTCTTGGTATGGCATTGCTTTTTTATATATACGATCATTTACCAAAGCATCATATACATCTATAATAGCCATAATACGTGATTCTATTGTTATTTCATCATGTTTTAAACCTTCAGGGTAACCCGTTCCGGTCATATTTTTCATGATGATGGTATACAATATCTTTAGCATATTTTAGTACATTGTTTGAAAGTTTATCTCCATATGTTCCTTTTAATGTATCTCTTCCTATTGTTACATGCTCTTTCATAACTGCATATTCTTCATCTGTTAATCTTCCAGGTTTATTTAAAATACTATCTGGTATGCCAATTTTTCCTATATCATGTAAAGTAGCTGCAATTGCAATATCTTCAATAGTTTTATTCTCTGTATATAAACCTTCTTTATAAAATTTCTCATATTCTTTTAGCATTCTTTTCATATATTCTTTTGTTCTTAACAAATGTTGCCCAGTTTCTTTACTCTTATATGCAGTAAGGTTAACTAGACTAGCATATAAAAAGTCATATACCTCTTCAACTTCTTTATTAGATTTATTTAGATCTTGTTGCATTTTCATTTCATTTTGTTTCTTATTTACAATATTTTCTATGTGCCATTTTAAATTATATTTCGTCAAATCTGTTTCTAAAATCTCATCAATACCTAATTCCATTGCAGCTGTTTTAAGTACAGAATCTTTTTCTTTATTAACTAATATTATTGGAATATATTTATATTGATCTTTTATTTTTAAAGCTTTCATAAAATTAACTTGTTCTTGAATACTATCTAACTTATCCAATACAATTGCATTAACTTTCTGCGTATCTAATATTAGATAAATATCATTTTCATTTTTTGCTGTGAATACTTCAAAATATTTATATAAATCTTTCTTTGCTTCATCTGCTTTTTCTTTATGACTAGTTATCAATAAAATCTTTTTTATCTCAGACTTTATTAATGGTGATTTTCTTAATTCTTCTAAGACTTTATCAAAATTATCTAAAAATCTATTTAATCGCTTTTCTTCATAAATTTCTTGAGATTTAATTTCCATCTCAATCTTTTCCAATTCTTCATACATTCTTTTACATCCTAAGTTTCCAGCTGCTCCTTTTAAAGAATGTATATAAATATATATCTCATTTTTATTATCTTTAATATTTTCTAAATCCTCTCTTATGTTAACATAAGTTGAATAGAAAATATTTAATAATTTTTTTAACATTTCTTGGCTATTTCCTAAACGTTCCATTACTTCATCATATTCATCAATAAATGAGAAAGTATATTCACAATCATTACGAGTTAACAAAATCTCTTGAATCTTTTTCTTAAATTCGATAGGTACAATAGGTTTTTGCAAATAGGAAGATATATACTCCCTATTTTCCTCTATTACATCTTGAGTTATATTGGTAGCAGTTAATGCAATTATTGGAGTTTTTACATTCATATTTTGTTTTAAAATTCTGGCAATCTCATATCCATTATGTTTTGGCATATGGATATCCATTAAAATTAAATTAAAGTATTCTTTACCAACTTGTTCTATGTATTTTAAACATTCTGTGCCATCTATAACAGTTTCACAAGTTATTCCCATTTCTTCAATTAATTTTTTTGTTATTTCTTGGTTAATTACATTATCCTCAACTACTAATACTCGTTTAGATTCTAACAATTCTTCATTTTTTTCGCTATTTTCATTTGATATTTCTTCTTTTAGATCAGAAACACTTTTGTCCATATCTTGATATTTGTCTTTTAATAATGCAACTCCTTCTTCCAGTTTTTCCATTTCTATTTTATCATGTTCCTCTATTATAGCTTTTGCATTATCATGATTTTCTTCAGATTTAGACACTGCAGTACTTTTATTTACGAGAATGTTAAAATAAAATTTACTTCCTAAGTCAACGTTACTTTCAACCCATATTTTGCCATCCATACTTTCTATTATCTTTTTTGTAATAGCAAGTCCCATTCCTGTACCTTCTACATCTTTTGTAGTAGGGTCTTGTGTTTGTTCAAACTCAGTAAATATTTTTAATGAGTCCTCTCTTTTAATTCCTCTACCAGTGTCTTTCACACAAAATTGTAGTCTGTATGAATAGCTAGTTTCTTCTGTTTTTTTGCACAAAACTTCTATAAACCCTTTATCTGTATATTTTATTGAATTATTTATTAAGTTTAAAAAGATTTGCCCTATTCTGGTTTTATCAGCATATATATCAATATTTGTATCATAATCAGTTGTTATGTATAATTGCAAATTTTTGGCTTCTGCTTTTGGTTGGAATAAATTACTTAAATTATCTAAGAAATCTTTTAAGTTAAAATTAATATTATTATTAATAACAACATTTCTTTTCTCTTTAGATAAATCTAAAATATTATTTACAATTTCTAATAATAAATTTGAGGCTTGTTCTAATTTTCCTATATATTCTATTTGATTTTCATCTAATTGAGTAGATTTTAAAAAGTAAAGTATTCCAACAATTATATTTATAGGGGTACGTATTTCATGTGATAAATTTGCTATAAATAAATCTTTTGTACGTAAATACTCATCTCTTTTTTCTACCTCTTTTTTTAACTCTAATTCTTTTTCAAAATACTCATTTAAATTTTTTATATATACTAAAATTTTTTCTTGCGAAGACATTTTATAACATGCAATATATATATTTATTTTTGTATCTTCCTTATTTAATTCTACTTCACCAATATAAGAACCTTCTTCTAATGTTTTTGAAATTATTTCTTCGTAAATTAATTCATTATATTGGTCATAAAGCAAAACTTCTTTTAATTTAGTATATTTATTATATATTTCCCCATTATTTATATATTCTATTGTTCCTTCATAATCTGTAATACAGATTATATCCTGTATTTGATCGAAAAAGCCCTCAACAACGTCAATATTTAAATTCGATACTAGCATTTTATTTCTTTTTTTTCTTTTAGTATATTGTTTAAATTTATCTATTAATCCCATGTTTCCACCTAAATTTCTTTCGTAATTTTATATTCATATTGTATATTATAAAAAAACAAAATTCAACATTTTTATTTAAAAAGAAATATTTATCCTGTTCTTTAAAAAATATGCATTTAATCGTACAAATTGTATTTACTTTACAGAATTGCATTTAACTTTTCACTTGACAAAAAGTTTTTTATAAATTATGCATCTTTCATAGAAAGCTGAACTTTTTGCCTTTCGTTATCAATTCCAATTACTTTAACCTTAACAATGTCACCTACTGAAACAACATCTGCTGGATTTTTTACAAAGCTATTGCTTAAATTTGAAATATGAACTAAACCATCATGCTTTACACCAATATCTACAAAAGCACCAAAATCTGTTACGTTTCTAACTGTTCCAGTTAATGTCATACCTTCTATTAAATCTTCAAATTTTAATACATCTGCTCTTAAAATTTGTTTTGGCATTTCATCTCTTGGGTCCCTACCCGGTTTTGATAACTCATCTATTATATCTTTTAAAGTCATTTCACCTACTGATAATTCTTGTGCTGTCTCTGGAATTTTTATGCTTGCCAAATTAGTTTTTATTTCTTTTAGTTTTGCTTTATCTAATAAATCTTCTTTTTTGTAACCTATTTTTTTAAGTAAGTTTTCTGCAATTTCATAGCTTTCTGGGTGAACTGCTGTATTTTCAAGTGGATTTTTTCCACCAGGTATTCTTATAAATCCTGCACATTGCTCATAAGCAACTTTTCCTAATTTATCTACCTTTAAAAGCTCTTTTCTTTCTTTTAATTTTCCATTTTCATCTCTATATTTTACAATATTGTTAGCAATTGTTTTATTTATTCCAGAAACATAAGATAAAAGTGATGGTGTTGCAGTATTTACGTCAACTCCAACTTCATTTACTGCATCTTCTACAACTCCTGTCAAACTTTCTGTTAACTTCTTTTGGTCTACATCATGTTGATATTGCCCTACACCAATTGCTTTTGGATCTATTTTTACAAGCTCAGCTAGTGGATCTTGAAGCCTTCTTGCAATTGAAATTGCTCCTCTTAAAGATACATTTATATCTGGATATTCTTCTGTTGCAAGCTTAGATGCAGAATATACAGAAGCTCCAGCTTCACTTACTATTGCATAATGCACGTCTTCATCTATTTCTTTTATCATATTTGATACAAAACTTTCAGATTCACGAGATGCCGTACCATTTCCAATAGCAATAACACCTACTTTATATTTCTTTATTAAATTTATTAGTTCTTTTTTTGCACCTTCTACATCATTTTGTGGCTCTGTTGGATATACAGTTGTTGTTGCTAAAAGTTTTCCTGTTTCGTCAATAACTGCAATTTTACAACCTGTTCTATATGCTGGGTCAAATCCCATAACAGTGTAGCCTTTAAGTGGTGCTGCTAATAACAATGGTTTTGCATTTTTTCCAAAAACTTTTATAGCTTGTGCATCTGCCTTTTCTGTTAAGTCTGAGCGAATTTCTCTATCAATAGATGGTTCTATTAGTCTTTGCCAGCTATCTAAAATAGTATCTTCCAAAATTTCAGTAAATTGTGTTTTTCCTTTAATTATATCTTGTTTTATGTAACTTAAAATATCTTCTTCATTTTTATCTATTTTTACTTTTAAAGCTTCTTCTTTCTCTCCACGATTTATTGCTAATATTCTATGGCTTGGTATTCTATTTACCTTTTCATTAAATTCATAATACATATTATATGCTGTTTTTTCTTCCGGATTTGTTGCTTTAGTTACAATAAATCCATCTCTATAACATCTTCTTTTTATTTGTTTTCTATATTCAGGATTATCAGAAATCATTTCAGCAATAATATCTTTTGCTCCTTGAATTGCATCTTCTACACTTTCTACTATTTTCTCTTTTGGTGTATTCTCATCTATTTCTTCTAGTTTAGTTACATATTGTAGTGCTATTTCTTCTATCGGTCTTGTTTCCTTTTGCTCTAATATAACTTCTGCTAATGGCTCTAAGCCCTTTGCTTTTGCTATTGTAGCTCTTGTTTTCTTTTTCTGTTTATATGGTCTATATATATCTTCTACTTCTGCTAAAGTTTTCGCATTTTCTAATGCTATTACTATTTCTTCTGTTAATTTACCTTGATTCTCAATAGAAGTTCTTACTTCATCTTTTCTTGCTTCTAAATTGCGAAGATAAGTTAGTTTTTCTCCAAAATCTCTTAATACTTCATCTGAAAGCCCACCGAGTTACTTCTTTTCTATAACGTGCGATAAATGGAATTGTATTTCCTTCATCAATTAATTGTATTGTTTTAGTTACCTGTAATAATTTTATGTTTAATTCTTCTGCTATTCGATTTGCAATTTTTTCTTGTACTTCCATGTTTCTACCTCTTTCTTCTTTACATAAATCAATTTTTATCAATACTATCGTTCACTGCTTAATTTCTTCAAAAATAGGTTTATTTCTAAACCTATTTTAAAATTAAATATATTTATTCTACGCCCAAATACTCATTATAAGTTACTTCTCTATCAACAATTCCATCTGGCTTTAAATCGATTATTCTATTTGCAACTGTTTGCATAAGTTGGTGGTCATGTGAAGTAAATAACATATTTCCTTTAAATTTCTTCATTCCTTCATTTAATGCAGTAATTGATTCCATATCTAAATGGTTTGTAGGCTCATCAAAAATTAAGAAATTTGCACCTGAAAGCATCATTTTTGAAAATACACATCTTACTTTTTCTCCACCTGATAGAACATTTACTTTCTTTAAAGCTTCTTCTCCTGAAAACAACATTCTTCCTAAAAAGCTTCTTACATAAGTTTCATCAGGGTCTTTTGAATATTGTCTTAGCCAATCTGTAATTGAAAGGTCTGTATCAAATAAATAATTATTATCTTTTGGAAAATAATTTTGAGTAATTGTAGTTCCCCATACAAGTTCTCCCTCATCTGGCTCCATTTCTCCTGCTATTATCTGGAATAAAACTGTTTTTGCATTTTCATTATCTGCTAAAAATGCTATTTTATCATTTTGTTTTACTGTAAATGAAACATTATTTAATAGTTTTTCACCATTTATTGTTTTTGAAATATTTTTTACATGCAATATTTCTTTTCCAGGCTCTCTATCTGGCTTGAAATCTATGTATGGATATTTTCTATTAGATGGTTTTATTTCATCTAATTCAATTTTTTCAAGTGATTTCTTTCTTGATGTTGCTTGCTTTGATTTTGAAGCATTTGCACTAAATCTTGCAATAAAGTCTTGTAACTCTTTAATTTTTTCCTCTTTCTTTTTATTTGCTTCTTTCATTTGTTTTAATGCAAGCTGACTTGATTCATACCAGAAATCATAATTTCCTGGATATACTTTAATCTTTCCGAAATCCACATCTGCAATATGTGTACATACTTTATTTAAAAAATATCTATCATGTGATACTACAATAACTGTATTTTCAAAATTTATTAAAAATTCTTCTAACCAGCTAATGCTTTTTAAATCCAAGTCGTTTGTAGGCTCGTCTAATAATAAAATATCAGGATTCCCAAATAAGGCTTGTGCAAGTAATACTTTTACTTTATCTTTTGCCTCTAAATCCTTCATTTGCATATAGTGTTTTTCTGGCTCTATTCCCAAATCATTTAATAAAACTGCGCCATCAGTTTCAGCATTCCATCCATCTAACTCGCTAAATCTTTCTTCTAATTTTGCAGCTCTCATACCATCTTCTTCTGAAAAATCAGGTTTACTATATATTGCATCTTTTTCCTTCATAATTTGATAAAGCTCACTATTACCCATAATAACAGTGTCCATTACTGTATATTCTTCAAATGCAAAGTGGTCTTGTTTTAATACTGATATTCTTTCTGTTTTTTCTTTTGAAACTTCACCTTTACTAGGCTCAATTTCACCAGATAAAACTTTCAAAAAAGTTGATTTTCCAGAACCATTTGCTCCAATAATTCCATAGCAACAACCTTTATTAAATTTAATATTAACATCTTCAAATAAAGTTCTTTTACCAAAACGAACTGTAACTCCTGTAGCAGTTAACATTTATTTTCTCCTCCTTTATTTACTTATGTTTGATATTATATAGTAAATTTACTTATTTTTCAATCGTTTCTATTCCTTTTTTATTATACTTAGAAAATTTATTTTACAACTTCATAAATAAAACTGAAAATATTATGTTTTTTTGCACTTTGCTGTCGCAGTCTTATTATGTAATAAATTTAACAATTTATTACATATATAAGTAGACTGCTCCAAGCGCACTTCACTCCGTTCCGTTTGAACGCTGCGCAGTGCTTCTAAAACATAATATTTTCAGTTTTAACTTTTTTAGTGTAAACTATAATCAATTTCTATCTTTAAAATAAAAAATTTAGAAAATCCTATTTATCAAATAAAATCTTTATTGCCCATAATCCTGATATACCAACTAGGATGTATATAATTCTACTTATTACTGACATAACACCAAAAATTGTATCTACTAAATTAAAATTGAATATTCCAATTAATCCCCAGTTGATTGCACCAATTATAACTAATGCAAGTGCTATTTTATCTATAACTTTCATTTTAGCTAGCCTCCTTTTTTTATAAAAAAATGTCTTCATGATTTAGTATATTCTATTTTTATTTTTTTATTCTTTGTTTTAGAGGCATATTTATACAATTTTGTATTTTTTTGCTATTTTAGCATATTTTGCTTGTTTAGCCACCAAGTTACTACTATTGAAATAAGAATAGAAATTCCTATTATAATCAAAAAACCAAATGGATTATGTTGAAGTGGAACTGGTACATTCATTCCCCAATAGCTTGCTATCATTGTAGGCACTGATAAAATAATAGTAATTGAGGTTAAAACCTTCATAACTCTATTTAAGTTATTAGAAATTATTGAAGCATAAGCATCCATAGTACCATTTAAAATATCACTATATATCTTTGCCATTTCAATAGATTGCCTATTTTCAATAATTGCATCTTCTAGCAAATCTTCGTCTTCTTCATAAAGTCTAATTATTTTCCCTCTCATTGTTTTTTCCATAACAGATTCGTTTGATTTTAAAGAAGTTGTAAAATATACTAAGCTTTTTTCTAAACTTAATAACTTTAATAACTCTTTATTTCTCATAGAATTTTTTAAATCAGACTCTGCTATTTCTGTTTCTTTGTTAATTTTCTTTAATAAATTTAAGTAATATGATGAATTTGTATATAAAATTTGTAATAAAAATCTGCTTTTTTTATAAGTAGTTACATTTTTCATATTACCTTTTGTAAAGCCTTGAATAATGTCATTTTTTCTAATTGAAACTGTGATAAAATAGTCATCTCTTACTAGAATTATACCAATTGGCATTGTACTGTATACAATATTTTCGTCTTCTTTTTCACGAATTGGAACATCTATAACAAATAATGTGGTTTGGTCATCTTCTTCTACATCAATTCTGGCTTTTTCTTCAAAGTCTAAGGCATATCTTATGAAATCGTCTTGTATTTTTACATTTTCACATACTTCTTTTATTTCTTCTTCAGAGGGCGCAACTAGATTTATCCAATTACCTTTTTTATATTCTTTTACTTTTGTTGTTTTATTTGTTTCAATATCTGTATTGTACATTTCTAGCATACGTTTTCCCTCCTTTTCTAATTTTTTTTATTATAATTTTTAAACTTTTGCTGTTTTATGTTTACTCCTTTTGCTATTGTTCTTCTTATTATACCCCATTACTATACAATTTAGTATCTTATTCTGTTCTCAAAGCTTCAACTGGGTCTTTTTTACTTGCCATCTTAGATGGTATTAAACCAGCTATCATAGTAAGAATCATGCTAATTATAACTAATACAATTCCTGCTTTAAATGGTAATGCAGCAGATACACCACTTACTCCTGAAAGTGCGGCAATTAATGCATTTATTGGTATGCATAATAGTATAGTTATTCCAATTCCTAATGCTCCTGCAACTAATCCAACAATTAAAGTTTCAGCATTGAATACTCTTGAAATATCTTTTTTAGATGCACCAATAGCTCTTAAAATACCAATCTCTTTTGTTCTTTCTAATACTGAAATATATGTTATAATTCCTATCATTATTGATGAAACTATTAATGAAATTGAAACAAATGCAATTAAAACATAGCTAATTACATCAATTATTACTGATACAGAATTCATCATAATTCCTATCATATCTGTATAAGTAATAACATTTGCTTCTTTTCCATCTTCTCTTTGTCTTGTATTATAATTCTCAATTTCTTGAGTTATATTCTCTTTTGCTTCAAAATTTGTTGGATAGATGTAAATTGCACTTGGTTCGTCTAAATTTACAACACCTAATTTTGATAAGTTATCTTCATAACTTGCTTTTGCATTATCTGCATAAGTTTGCATAAGTTTTGCAAGTTCTTCTTGGCTTAATGTAGCAAGTTTCATTTTTTGTTCAGTTGATAAATCATTAAAGCTAAAACTTGCATCATCTTTGTCCTCAGGGAAATCAATTCCTGTAAATACATTTACCTTTTTATCTTTCTTTTGTTCTTTTACAATTTCCGCTTCATTTATTTTATTTATAACATATTCTTTTAAATCTTTACTATATCCTATTCCATTTGCTAAGGCCGTATTTATTGATGCACTATTTGGTCTTATAATTCCTACTATATTTATGCTTTCTGCCTTGTCAACTAATTTTTTCATATAGTCTTTATCATCACTTTTATCATTCCATACACCATGTTCTTTTTTATAATAATCTGTATTTAAAACCAATTTAAAAGATAAATCTAATAAATCATCATAGCTAAAAACTTCTTCTTCAGTTTTCTCTACTTCTTTGCCGTCTTTAATATCTTGCATTTTATCTTTTAATTCATCTTGATCTTTTATTCCTAATGAATATAGCATATAATCACTAACTTTATTGTTTTCATTTACAATTAAAACCACTTCATTATATTTTTCTGGCCATTTTCCTGCTAAAACATCATATTGTGATTTAAGTAATTCTTCATTATCTAACATTTCTTGCCAAATATTATTACCGCTCATCATTATTGATGTCTGACCTTGCATTGCTTCTGGTAGCTCACTTTGTAATCCTACGATTTTCATCACTTGATTAGGATTTACCTGAACTACTCCATCTTTAGTATTTGAAGAATACAAATTAAGGTTCAAATTATATGCATACTGTATTGCATTGCTATTTTTTGTAATTTCATTTCCTTCAGAATCTAAATATTTTTTAAATTCTTTTAGATTATTCTTTTCTATCTTGCTAGACATTGTGCTTAGCATATCTCCCATAATTTCTACTGAATAAATTTTTCCATCCTCATGATTTCTATCTTCATTCAATTCCATAAATGATGTCATTATGCTTGACATATCAACGGATTGCTCTTGCAAAGTTATTGGATATGAAGAAAGTGTATCCTCTTGAACTTTATCAATATAGTTTTGTACACCATTTGAAATAGATAATATAAGTGCAATTCCAATAATTCCAATGCTTCCTGCAAAAGAAGTTAAAAAGGTTCTTCCCTTTTTAGTCATTAAGTTATTTAAGCTAAGCCTTAGTGCTGTAAAGAATTTCATAGATGTTCTTCTCTTTTTAGTATCTTCCTTTTTCTCCTCTTTTGACTCATAAGGATCTGAATCCTCTATTACTTTTCCATCTAATACTTTTATTATTCTTGAAGAATATTTTTCTGCTAATTCTCCATTGTGAGTTACCATAATTATTAATTTGTCTTTTGAAATGCTTTTCAATATTTCCATAATCTGATTACTGGTAACTGTATCAAGTGCTCCTGTTGGCTCATCTGCCAAGATTATATCTGGGTTATTTACTAATGCCCTTGCTATTGCAACCCTTTGCATTTGCCCACCAGACATTTGATTAGGCTTTTTATGAATTTGGTCTCCAAGTCCTACATTTTTTAAAGCTTCTATGGCTCTTTTTCTTCTTTCTGATTTAGAAACACCTGAAAGAGTAAGTGCAAGCTCTACATTTGATAATACTGTTTGATGAGGTATTAAATTATAATTTTGAAAAACAAATCCTACTGAATAATTTCTATATGCATCCCAATCTCTATCTTTAAACTCTTTTGTAGATTTTCCATTAATTATTAAATCTCCAGAAGTGTACCTATCTAATCCACCTATGATATTAAGCAAAGTTGTTTTTCCACAACCACTTGGACCTAAAATAGATACAAATTCACTTTTTCTAAATTCAACGCTAATTCCTTTTAATGCTTGAACTTCGTTTTCTCCTGATAAATAATTTTTGGTAATATTTTTTAGTTGTAACATATTTTCTCTCCTTTTTGTTACTTCCATAGTTTAAATTTTCCCTTTTATTATATGCAATTATAATACTTTTTATTTTGCTTTAAGTCAAGAGAGTTTTTAATAAAAATCGCTAAGTTTTTTACTTAGCGATTTTTACTATGAATTTTTTTCTTCTAACTTTTTATTTATTTTTCTTATTTCATTTTCTTCAATTATCCATTTAATTGTAGTATATACTATATAAATAACATAAATTAATATTGATACAACAATATTTACAGTTCCGATGTTTTCAGAAAATACATATTTACTTGCCAAGATAGCTGTTCCAAGTATATAAATTAAAAATGTAGCTACTATTGTTCCTATTGTTTGATATGGATGCTTTTTATGTCTTTCTACACTATCAAGGTTAGAAAATATATTGTGCCCCATGAATATTAAGCAATAAGCTAAACCTGCAGTAACAGTTTGAGAGATCAATGTTTTTATATTTTCTAACTGATTAACTTCATTAACAAATACATTTTCATTTGTAATAAAATAGATACTAACATAAGCTAACATAAGTAAAGTTACACCAATGGGGAATCCTCTTAAAGATGATACAAGAACTTTTTTTACAAAATTTTCTTTCTTCATATAAATCAACTCCTTTACAATTCTAAAAAATCTTTTATTTTTGGTATATACCTTCTTGAAGCATATGCTATATTTCCACTCTTGAAATTTATAATTAAAGTTCCAAGAATTTTAAAATCAATATTTTTTACTTTTTCAAAGTTAATTATTTCTGAATTTGATATTCTAAAAAATTTTCTTTTATTAAGTAAATTTTCTAGTTCATATAATCTACTTTTTATAGTATATATTTCTTTTTCACATCTTACATATATTTTTCCATTTTCAGAATAGATTGATTCAATATCTTTTTGATGTAAAATATACATTTTTTCGTCTTTGTAAGCTTTTAAAACTTCTTGATTTACATTAGAGATACTATCTATAATATCAGACACATTCTTGTCTACTTGCTTTGTATAAATTACAACTTTTGGATTTTCATAATTTTCATCAACTTTTATTTCAATATCCATCTTTTTTCTCCATTTCTTCTTTGTTATTATCATGATAACATATTATTTACTTTTTTTCATTATTTTTCTATTAGATGGTCAATTTTATAATATAAGTGGTATAAGAACCTCACCCACCATCACAATCAAAGATTGTGGGTGGGTACCCGAGAACCTTGTTGTTTCACAATAAAAAAAGCACTAAGCTATTTAAACTTAGTGTTATTTTATAATTGTCTTTAAAATATTTCAAACTGATAAAGAATTTTATTAATGTAGTGCTTTTTGGTGCGTCATAGAGGAATCGAACCTCCGACCATCAGATTAAGAGTCTGCTGCTCTACCAACTGAGCTAATGACGCATGTGCTAAATTCTTTTTCAAGTCTAGAATTTATTATAATAAAATTCTAATCACTTGTCAAGTGGTAAATTTAGCATATTCGCCATTTGTGCAAATTGCTCTATTGTTAGTTCTTCCCCTCTTACATTTTCATTTAAATTTAATTTTTCTAATAATTCCCTTACTTTTTCCTTTGGTATAATGCCAGAATTAGAAAGTGAATTTAACAAAGTTTTTCTTCTTTGCATAAAACTTGCTTTAATAATCTTAAAAAATAATTCTTCATTATCTAATTTTACAGGTGGATTTTTTCTAATTTTTAAATTTATTACTTCTGAATCTACTTGTGGCTCTGGAATAAATGAGCTATTAGGAACTTTTAAAACCTCCTCTGCCTCACAATAATAGTAAACGCAATAAGTAATTGCACCTGTATTTTTTTCACCTGGAATAGCAGATAACCTATCTGCTACTTCTTTTTGTATCATTACAGTTATGCTTTGAATAGGTAATTTTTCTTCTAATAATTTCATAATAATTGGTGTTGTAATATAGTATGGTAGATTTGCTACTATTTTTACATTATTATTTTCTGGATTTTGCTCTTTTATTAGTTTATGTAAATCTATTTTTAATACATCTTCATTTATTAAAGTAAAATTATTATAAATAGAAAATCTATCTTTTAATATATTTTCCATTTTTTTATCTATTTCAATCGCAATTACTTTTTTTGCATTTTCTAATAATTTAGTTGTTAATGAGCCTAATCCGTGGGCCTATTTCAATTACAATATCGTTTTTTGTAATTTCAGCAGATGTTACAATGGTTTCCATAACATCATCATCTATTAAAAAATTCTGACCTAAATTTTTGTTGGCAGTAATTTGATATTTTTTCATTAAAAATCTAGTTTCTTGTTCTAAATTCATTCTTACTTCCTTTTATATAATTTATCTTTGAGTCACTATATTTAAGTTTCCACGTTTTGACTTTCTGTATTTCAATTTTCAACATTTGCATTTGTCTCTTCTGTTGGTTGAGTAGTTGTCTCTGTTGTGGTTTCAGGAGCTTTTGGCACTTCTTTAGTTCCTCTACGTACAATCCTTTCTAATGGCTTATATGTATCTTTTGATAATAAATCTTGACTAACCACTTTTCCATTTAATTTTAATATACGATATGCTTCACTTCTACATCCATTTGAACCATATTGCTCAACAACTTCCTTTCCCTTTTCTAAGGTTGGATCATCTTTATATGTTGTTGTTTGATTTATATAAGAAGTTATTTTAGATTGAATTACTACTTCATATTCTACTTCTTCTTTTATTCCATATATACTTACTTTGCAAACCCCATTTCTTGAATCTGATACTATTTTTATAGGATAACTTCTAGTATTTTGGAACACAAAATCTATACTTCCATAATATACAGTTGCATCTCTACTTGCTGCAACATAACCTGTTAAAAATAGATGATTACTTCTATCTATAATTTTTAAATTTGCAAGTAATGCTGTATTATATAATGTAGTAGATAATTGGCAAACTCCCCCACCTACATCTGGAACTACTTTTCCACCTACATATGCTGTTCCTTCTTTATAGCCCGCTTCTAAAGTTCTTTTTCCAATTACTGTATTATATGAAAAATTTTCGCCTGGCATTACGACAGTACCATTCATTTTTTTAGAAGCAAGCTCTATATTTGTACTTCTATTATAATTGCTTGAATCATAAGTCGTTGAAAATGTTGCTAATAAATTTGGAAATGCTTCATCTCCTAAATCATTTATTGTTATCTTTGGCACGGTTATTTTTAATGGTATAGTATATTCCTCTTTATCAGTTTCTAGTAGTTTTTTAGCTTCCTCCATGGAAATTTTGAAATCTACACCATTTACATGTCTATGAACTGTTTTAGGATTTTCTTCAACATAAGCATTCTGTGGTTCTTTATAAATTTCACTATGTATTTTTTCTAAATCAATATCTCCCGGTTCTTTATATGTTACAGGAATTTCTATAACTTGATAACTTGTATGAATATTTCTTAATTGTGTATATATACTGTCTTTTAATTTTTCCTCCTCTATAACATAACCAGCTTTTCCTTTTACTATTATTAAATTTTCGTCTTCTACATAATAGCTATTTTGTACTAATGTATCTGACATTTTTGCCCCAACATCTTTAATTGTAGAATTTAATAATTCTTCATCTAAATATAGCGTTGGTTCAACTTGCTTTTTAAATAAATAAGTCCATAAAATAGCATAATTGTTAGTAACTATATTTCCATTTCTTCCAATATTGTATGCCTCTGTAATAGCTGTATCTACATCAAACTTCGCATTAAATGTATTTGCTGTTACACTAGTTTCATTATCATTTCTCTTTAAAATCAAGTTATTATTTTCATCATGAAATCTATTATCAATTGCATCATTTATTTTATTTTTTGCTTCATCAACAGTAAGGTTTCCTATATCTATTCCTAACATAGAAATTCCATTTAATATTTTTTCATTATTCATATTTAATAATGAAAAAATAATTGAAAATATCATTAGAAATAAGATTAAAATTAAAGATATAATTATAGTTCTCTTTTTTATCTTTTTTGGCTTTTTATCATTATTTTTAACTTTTTTATCGTCTATATTAGATTCTTTTTCATTGTTTATAGTTTTTTCTTTATCTTTTTTATCACTATCTTTTTTAGACAATGTTTCTTCCTCTACATCTTTTTGTTTTTCTAATATATCTTCAGTTTTATTTTCATCTTTAATAACTGATACATTTTCTTCTTTTGAACTTAAAACTTCTTCTGTTTCATTTTCATTTGGTGTTTCTTTTTCAATATTATCTTCTTTCATACCTTACCTCTTAAATTAAATATATACTTTTGTATGAGATAATATTACCATATATTTTTAAGTTTTACAATAAAAAAAAATTGTATTTTGTTATAATTTATCATTTTTTATTATTTTATACTAGACAAGTTTTTTATTTTTATATATAATACTTTTGAAACAAAGAGAAAATAACATATATTCGAGAGGGGTATCATTATGATAGGTGAAATGATTGCTTATATTCGTAAGCAAAAAAAGCTAACAAAGGCAGAAATTGCTAGAGGTGCAAATATAAATACAGGTCATTTAACTCATATTGAAAAAGGTGAAAGAAATCCTAGTCATAAAATATTGAAAACTATATGTAAAACTATGGGAATACCTTATCGTCCTTTAATGCATACGTACGATAAAGAACTTACTGAAGAGCATCATTTTTATAAAATAGAAGAACATATTCCTTATGATAAAATTCCTTCTTTTGATTTATTAGGTACTTTAATTGATTGCCCTTCAACTGCTGCCGGAGCATCTATTGCTGTAAAAATTAATGACAAAACAATGGAACCAAAATTGCAAGAAGGCTCTTACGCATATGTTGAATTGAACGCACCTCTTGATAATAGAGACTTAGGACTATTTTCTTACAAGAATAAAATGATTATCCGTAGATTCATCGTTCGTAAAGATGGCGTAGTTCTAAGAGCAGAAGACAAAAACATCGAAGATATTTGTTTAGATCCTAAAGATAATTTTTATATTGTTGGAAAAATTGTCGGAACAAATTAAAAATTTGTCAAAAACACTTGAATTATATTTTTTTTAATATTATAATATCAAAATAGAGAACAAGAGACAAAAAATAAGGAGAAGTTAAATGGAATTAGTAAAAAATATTTTTTTTAATACAGATAAATTAGTTGAAAATACGGCTGTAAAGATATCTTATACAGGAAATTTATTTCAAAATAATTCAGAAGAAGTTTATCTTCATTATGGATTTGGTCTTAATTGGGATAATGTAACTGAAGTAAAAATGGAAAAAACAGAATTAGGTTTTCAAGCTGAAGTAGCTTTACTTGAAGGAGAAACTTTTAATTTCTGTTTTAGAAATGAAAATAATGAATGGGATAATAATGAAGGACAAAATTATATATTCCCAATTGAAAAAGTTGAACTTTCACTAGTAGCAGTACAAGATAATGCTGTTACATCTCCTAGAAAGTTAAGAAAATCTTATATTTGGAGCAAGAAAATTCGTCTAGCTGTATATAAAATTATTACATACATTCCAAAACTAATTTCTGGAAATTATAAAAGAAAAATATCAGAATAATTTATAATATTATTAAAATAAAAAATTCCAATGAAAAATCATTGAAATTTTTTATTTTTAGCTTTATATATACCAACCACCATTAATAGAAATAATTTGTCCTGTTGTATATTCATCTTCAATTAACCATCTTACACACTTCGCTATATCACTTGTTTTTCCTATTTTATTTAATGGTATTTCCTCCTTCACTTCTTCTATTTCTTCCTTTGTTAAATATGAATTCATATCTGTATCAATAATTCCTGGTGCAATAGCATTAACTCTTATATTAGATAATCCTAGCTCTTTTGCTAATGCTTTAGTCATTCCATTTAAAGCAGATTTTGCTACCGAATATGCTACTTCGCAAGAAGAACCAGTTAAGCCCCAAATAGAAGATATATTTATAATTAGTCCCTCTTTTTTATTTATCATTGTTTGTAAAACCTCTTGTGTGCAATAAAAAGCTGAATTTAAATTTACATTTATCATATTGCTCCATTCTTCATCTGTTATATCTGTAAATAACTTTGACCCTGCAATTCCTGCATTATTTATTAACACATCAATAGTTCCATACTTTTTCAAAGTAAACTCTATTAAGCTCTTAGCATCTTCCCTTTTTGAAACATCAGCCTTAAAAATTTCAATTTCTATTCCTTCATTTTTTAGTTCTTCTTGAATTTGTTTTGCCTTCTGTTCAGACTTATTATAATTTAAAATAATCCTATAATTTTCTTTTGCTAATGTTTTAACAATTTGTGCACCGATACCTCTGGAACCTCCTGTAACAATTACTACTTTATTTTGAATATTTTTTTCTTTGTTTTCTTCCATAATTTCTATTTGCTCCTTTATATGTACTTGTAAGTCTTCATAATAAAAAAATAACACCTCATAACAAGTTATAAAACAAGTTAAGAAGCGTTTATTGGAGCCACTTATCTGATTCGAACAGATGACCTACTGATTACAAGTCAGTTGCTCTACCAGCTGAGCTAAAGTGGCATTTTGGTGACCCCGACGGGAATCGAACCCATGTCTCCGCCGTGAAAGGGCGATGTCTTAACCGCTTGACCACGGGGCCATAAATTAAAAAGTTTATCCTAGGATTTAAATTTTTAAGGTTTAAATCCTAGTTTGGTGAGCCATCGCGGACTCGAACCGCGGACAACTTGATTAAAAGTCAAGTGCTCTACCACCTGAGCTAATGACCCAAGTCTAAAGCTTGCCACACCCATTTCTGAGTTAACACAAGCTTTATTTTAAACTATTTTTTTGGTTTTGTCAACCTTTTTTTATCATTTTGTGAATTTTTTATGAACTTTTGCTATAATTCAAATGAATTTTCTTTATTTTTAATAAATCTTATTAAGAATTTTACTACATTTCAAACAAATTTATTAACTTTATTAGTCCAATTTTTATTAGCCTAATTTGAAATTTAAGCATTTAGTTTTTCTATTAATTCATCTACATCTATTCCATGTACTTCGCATGCTTCTTCAATTGTTTCTGCTTGTGAAGCAGGACAACCTAAGCAATGCATGCCAGCATCTAATAAAATATCTGCCTTTTCTGGAGCTTTCTCTAATAACTCTCCTATTGTCATATCTTTCTTTATATCCATAAAATTCTTCTCATATAATGTTATAGCATTATATGAAACTCCTTTCTTTTAATATTTTTTAAATTTATTTATAAATTTTACCACAAATTTTCAAAAAAGTATAGACAAAATTAAAATTTTGTTGTATTATGGTAAAAATTGGAAAGAGGTGGTTTTATATAGAATTAATTGATTATTTCTTTATCCTTCTTATTATAAATTCTTTTATATTTTTTTATTCACTATATACTTTTATTGATATTAAAATTTTTCATAATCTACAAGGTTCCAAATTGAAATTAAAAAATAATTTTTATAAATAGGAGGTGTATATACTTATTAAGCGTTTTTTATTTACTTTATTTTTTGTGCTCATTTTTTGTTTTATTTTTTATAAAATTTTTTCTCCACTTTATTTTTCAAATGAAATTATAATAGATTATGGATTGCATCCATTTAATATCTGCACAGAACAGCCTATTATTTGGAAATATTGTAAAATGTGGTTTTGCATAACAACTATTTTTACAGCATTTTTTATTTCTAATATGCTTCATCATTTTTTTAATAATTTATTTGCAAATAATTTATTAAAAATAAAAAATGATAATATTAAAAATAATAAATTAAACAATAAAATAGAAAATAAATTTATTCATAAATTTAATAATCATTTAAAAAATAACGTATCTATAATAAATTCAAATAATATTAAAAATGAAAAATATTCTTTTATTTTCCCACCTAATAAGCCTTTACAACTTTTAATAGGTGAAACTGAAGAAAATGCAGAAAAAATTTATTTACCAGAAAAAAGTTTATATCAAAATATTTTAATTACTGGAACCATTGGAACTGGAAAAACAAGTAGTGCTATGTATCCATTTACTAAACAGCTCATTTCATATTCACATAATAATGAAAACGAAAAATTAGGAATGTTAATTTTAGATGTAAAAGGAAATTATTATAAAAAAGTATTAGAATTTGTAGAGGAATTTAACCGCAAAGATGATGTAATAATTATTGAATTAAATGGCAAATTTAAATATAACCCATTAGATAAGCCACATTTAAAAGCTTCAATTTTAGCAGAGCGATTAAAAACAATTTTACTGCTTTTTTCAAAAAATAATTCTGAATCATATTGGTTAGATAAATCAGCACAAGTTTTAGAAGAATGTATTAAACTTTGTAGACTATACAATGATAATTATGTTACCTTTGAAGAGTTACATAAACTTGTTAATGAACCAAATTATTATTTAGAAAAAATAAATTTATTACGTGAAAAATTCTTAAAAAATGAATTTCGTGAAAATCAAGTTTATGATTTACTTTCATCAATAACTTTCTTTGAAAAAGAATTTTTAAGTCTAGATAATAGAACTCTATCAATTTTAAAATCAGAAATTACACGTATTACAAATTGTTTTGTTTCAGATTATGATGTCTTAAAAACTTTTAATCCCAAAAAAGAAGAACTTAATTTTTATGGTTTTGAAGAAGTAATATCAAAAGGCAAAATTGTAGTATTAAATATGAATATAAATGAATATACAAACTTATCTAAAATAATTGCAGCATATTTAAAATTAGATTTTCAAACAGAAGTTATGATTAGATTATCAAAATATGATTCTAATAATATTAGACCCGTTTGTTTTATTTCTGATGAATATTCAGAATATTGTACAGAAACAGATGCTAACTTTTTTTCTCAAAGTAGAGAAGCAAAATGCATAAATATTGTCGCTACACAAAGTTATACTTCTTTATTAAATACACTTCATGATGAATCTGCAGTTAAAGTTATAATTCAAAATTTAATAAATAAATTATGGTTTAGAAATGATGATATTTTTACAATAGAAACTGCTCAAAAGCAAATTGGAAAAGAGGATAAAGAAAAAATTTCAAGAGGCATTTCAGAAAATGCAAAAGAAACAGTTTTTAGTTATTTTACTAATTCTTTAAATTCTAAAAATTCAAGTATATCTGAAACAATTAGTACTTATATTCATTCAGATTTTGTTTTCGATACTAATTTTTTCTCACAAGAACTTCAGAATTTTACTTGCCTTGCTTTTTTATCTGATGGCTCTAAAATAATTCCACCAAAAAAAATTAATTTATTTCCATTTTTTAAATAATAATTATTTTTTTATTTTTATTAATTAATTATTAATTAATTATTAATTAATTATTTATTTATTATTTTATTTTTAATTATTAGGAGGTTACATATATGATTATTTATAAAAAAAATTTAAAATCAAAAATTATTTTAAAAATTTTATTTATTTTATTATTATTTTTATTTTTTTCTTCAACTTTTGTACATGCTAATATTTTTGATGGTTCGCCAGAAGTAGTAGATAAATTAAATTCAGCTTTTGAAAAAATAGAAAGTTGGATGTTAAAATTATCAACTCCTGCAGCAGCTGTTGCAGTGGCTGTTGGATTATTTATGAAAAAATTTAGTTTTGGTGATGAAGAAAGAATTAGAATTGCTAAAAAATTAATACGAGGTAGCTTATTTTCTTATGCTTTTATTCTAGTTTTAGATTTAGTATTATCTGCAATTCAAACATTATTAAAATAGGAGGTATTATATTTGGAAGAAACAGCATCACTTACAAATGCAATTGTTCAAACAATTAATAATATTTTTCAAACATTATTTTCTTCTATAGATAATAGTGTTTATCAAATATTAGATGAATTAACTTTTATAAATCCAAATATTTTAAATGAACCTTTATTAGAAAAATTATTTGGTACAAGTGCTTCTAATGGTTTATTATTGCTTGCTAATTCTTTGTTATTTGGTTTTGCATTATATTATGGAATTCGTTTAATATATTCTTATTATATGAATTTACAGGTAGAAAGACCTTATCAATTTATTTTTAAATTAATTATTTTTGGAATTATTATGAATAGTTCATATTTTATATGCAAGCAATTTTTAGAATTAAACTCTTTACTTTCTGAAAGCATTAGAAGCATTGGTGCTTCTATAATTGGGCACGAAATTTCTTTTTCTGAATTAATTAATCAATTAAATAGTGTAATTAGTGTTGGAGAAACTGATTTTAATATTTTTTCTTTTGATGGTTTAATTAAAAGTTTTATTTCTGTTGGATTATTTAATTTAATTTTTTCATATTCATTAAGATTTGTAATTATTAAAGTTTTTCTTTTTCTAACACCTTTTGCAATATTAAGTTTAATTAATCAATCTACATCATGGTTATTTAAAACATGGATTAGAACTACAATATCTTTATTATTGCAACAGTCATTTATATCTATTATTTTATTAATTATTTTTTCTTTTGATTTTTCATCTCAAAATATTTTTTCTAAATTAATGTATATAGGAGGTATTTATGCTTTAATGCACGCAAATTCATATATGAGAACTTTAATTGGTGGAATTTCTACAGATGTTTCTTCTAATTTACAAATGGGATTATCAAAATTAAAAAATAATTAATTATTTTATTGGAGGTATTTAAATGAAATTTATTTTTCCACAAAATTATCGTTTTAAAAATAAATTATTAGGAATCGTTGATTATTCAACTTTATTTTTTAATATTATTTTTGCATTTTTACTTTTTGGATTTATTAATTTATTTTTTGATAATATTAATTTAAAAATATTTATTTTTATTATTTTTTATTTTCCAATTTTATTATTTAGTATAATTGGATTTAATCATGAAAATATTTTATATATTATTATTTATTTAATAAAATATATAAAAAATAATAAATTATATTTATATAATAAAAAATAATTATTATATTTTTTAATTTTATATAATAAAACATTAGTAAATATTTTTTTATGCAATATTCTTTCATTTTGTCATTTTAACAATATTTTGGTTTTTCTATTATGTTTTTATTCTATTTCACTTCTTTATTTAATGTTCTAAACTCTTTTTAAAATATTATGTTAATCAATTTGAGGATTTTTGCTTTTACCTAATAATATTTCAAAAAACATTAATTCCGTTAGGTTTTACCTGGTATTTTTTATTCTACTTTATTTCTTTACCAAACATTTATTATAACCTTATTATCTTTTTCATTATTATTCTAATTTCTGTATAAAATTTTTCTGTATACTACTATATTTAGTAAGTTGTTTTTTTGACAATTTTATTCATTGTGTTTTTTATTAAATAATAATTTTTTTATTATAATATTTTTTTTAATAATTATTATTCATTAAAAGAATTATTATTTCTATTATTGTAAAAGCTAAAAAAAAATGATATAATTTGACAAAAGATTACATGGGGGTTTTTCTATGAAATTAGAACAAAGTGAATTATCACCTTTATTTTTAAATACAAATATTCCAGATATATTTTTTACAGAATATTTACCAGAAGCTAATGGTGATTTCTTAAAAGTATATTTATATATATTATTTCTTTCAAAATATGATAAAGATATAAAAGTAAATGATTTATGCAAAAAATTAGGTCTTTCTCTTCCAACAATTCAAAATGCTATTAAATATTGGGAAGACCAAGGTGTTCTTACAAAGAAAAATACAGGATTTGTTTTTAATAATTTACAAGAATTAGAACTTAATCATTTATATAAGCCTCGTGTTGCTTTATCTGCTGAACAACTTAAACAGTCTGCAGAAAGTCAAAGACGTGCAAAAACAATTGAGTATATAAATAACAAATTCTTTTCTGGTTTAATGCCTACATCTTGGTATCCAGAAATAGAATTATGGTTTAAAAAGTATGAGTTTGACGATGAAGTTATGATTGCCTTATTTGAATATTGTTTTGATAAATCTGCTCTTCACAAGGCTTATATTCAAGTTGTAGCAGATGCATGGAATAAAGATAAAATTAAAACTTATAATGATTTAGAACATTACTTCCAGAAAAAAGAAACAGTAACTAAAATTGCAAATATGATTATCAAAAAGCTTTCTCTTAATAGACAGCTTTCTCAATATGAATTTGATTATGTTGAAAAATGGGTAGTAGACTTTTCTTTTTCATTTGAAATTATCGAAATTGCATTAAAGAAAACTACATCTAAGGTTAATCCTAGCTTTGAATATATTGACAAATTGCTATCTGATTGGCATGATAGAGGATTAAAAACAGAAGAGCAAGTTCAAAAATTCTTATCTGACATGAAACAAAAAAATAAAGATATTAAAGAATTAGAAAAAAAGACTAATTATCAAAAATATGAGCAAAGAAGTTATAATAATCTAAATGATTTATATGCTAATAAAAAATAAATTTTTAGGAGGTTATTTTGAATAATTCTACTTTAAATATTTTATTAAATGAATATAGAAAAAAAAGATTACTAGCAGAAAAAATAGCAGATGAAAAAAAGCAAGAATTATATGAAGAATTTCCTGAGCTTGATGAAATTGATAAAAAATTAAGTTCTCTTGCTTTAGGAACAATGAAAGAAATTGCCAAAAATAATAATTTATCATTATTAGAAAATTTAAATTCTAATATTAGCGAATTAAAAAAACAAAAAGAAAAAATATTAGAAAAAATTGGTGAAAAAGCAAATTTAATTGTTCCTCAATATGAATGTAAAAAATGCAATGATACTGGATATATTTTAAATAATAATTCTTCAGAAATGTGTACTTGTTTAAAGCAGAAAATATATAATATTGAATATAATAAATCAAATATTAAAAATTTAGAAAAACAAAATTTTAATAATTTTAATTTAAATTTTTATTCTTCAGAAATTAATGAAGAAAAATATAATTCAAAAATTTCTCCAAAAGAAAATATGAAATTAATTGAAAATATATGTAAAAATTTTATTAAAAATTTTGATGATGAAAATTGCAAAAGTTTATTATTTACTGGTAAAACTGGTTTAGGAAAAACCTATTTATCTGGATGTATTGCAAATGAATTATTAAAAAAAGGAAAAACTGTACTATATCAAACTTCTTCTGTTATGTTTGATACTATTATAAATTATCGTTTTGGAAAGAAAAATGTTTCTGAAACTATTTATGATTCTTTATTAAATGTAGATTTATTAATTATTGATGACTTAGGTACTGAAGGTAAAAATGATATGAAATTAGTAGAATTATTTAATTTATTAAATACTAGATTATTAAATTCTAAAAAAACTATAATTTCTACTAATTTAAGCCTTCAAACTTTATTTGATACTTATGATGAACGAATTGTATCTAGAATCGTTGGAAATTATGATATTTGTTATTTCTTTGGTGAGGATATACGTTTTAAAAAAATTAATTAATATTATTATTTTTTATTTATTATTTAATAAAAATTGTCCATAAATTATATTATTTTTAAATATAATTTTTAGGACAATTTTTATTTTCTAATTTTTTTATTTTTTGTTTTTTCGCTTTTTATTTTCTATTTTATTTTTTATTCTTCACTTTCTTCTGGTGCAATAGCTTCTATGCTAACTACTTTTCCTTCATTTGTTCTCATAAGAGTTACACCTTGTGTTGCTCTTCCTAAAATGCTAATATCTTTTACTTTTAATCTTATAATTGTTCCATTTTCATTAATTAGCATTACATCTTGGTCATCTGTTACTATGCAAATACCAACTATCTCACCTGTTTTTGGTGTTATTTTATATGTTGTTACACCTTTTCCGCCTCTTGTTTGTACTCTATATTCTTCTAGTTCTGTTCTCTTTCCAAATCCATTTTCTGTAATTGCTAACAATGTTGCGTTTTTATTTCCTTCTATAATTGATTCCATTCCTATTACATAATCGCCTTCATCTAGACGAATTCCTATAACGCCTTGCGCTGTTCTTCCCATTGGTCTTACATCTTTTTCACCAAAGGTTATGCAACTTCCTTTTCTTGTTACCATTACAACATTGTCTTGTCCATCTGTTAATCTAACATCAATTAATTCATCATCTTCTCTTAGTGTAATAGAAAGTAATCCAGTTTTTCTTGATGAATCAAATTCTGTTAATGGTGTTTTCTTAATGAAGCCTTGTTTTGTTCCCATTAATAAGTATTTTCCGTCTGCAAATGTACTAATTGGAATAACTGCAGATATTTTTTCTCCACTATCTAATCTTAATAAGTTTACAATAGCTGTTCCTTTAGCAGTTCTTCCAGCCTCTGGAATTTCATATCCTCTTAGATGATACAATTTTCCTTTATTTGTGAAGAATAAAATTGTGTCATGTGTAGATGCTGTAAATATTTGTTTTACAAAGTCATCTTCTCTTGTTGCTAATCCTGTAATTCCTTTTCCACCTCTCTTTTGGCTCTTATATGTATCTACTGGCATTCTTTTTACATAACCAAAATGAGTTAAAGTAATTACAGTTTGTTCTTCTTTTACTAAATCTTCAATGTCAATTTCTCCTTCTGCTGCAACTATTTTAGTCTTTCTTTCATCACCATATTTTTCTTTGATTTCTAATAATTCTTCTTTTATAATATCATAAACTAATTTTTCGCTTGATAAAACTTCTCTTAAGTGTTCAATTAATTTCATTAATTCGTTATATTCTTCATCTATTTTTTCTCTTTGCAAACCTGATAGAGTTCTTAATCTCATATCAAGAATTGCTTGTGCTTGAATTTCAGAAAGTTTAAATCTTTCCATTAATCTTTCTTTTGCATCATCATAAGAATTACGAATTATATTAATTACTTCATCAATATTATCCAAGGCAATTTTTAAACCTTCTAATATATGTGCTCTTGCTAATGCTTTATCTAAGTCGAATTGAGTTCTACGAAGAATAACAGTTTTTCTATGGTCTAAATAATAATCTAAGCATTGCCTTAGTGTTAATATTTTTGGCTCTCCATTTACTAATGCAAGCATAATAACACCAAATGTATCTTGTAGTTGAGTATGTTTATATAATTGATTTAAAATAACTTGTGGATTTACATCTCTTTTTAATTCAATTACTATTCTTACTTTAGACTCTCTATCTGATTCATCTCTTATTTCAGATATTCCCTCTATTCTTTTTTCTTTAACTAAATTAGCAATATCTTCAATTAATTTTGCTTTATTTACTTGGTAAGGAAGTGAGTTAACAATTATTCTTTGCTTATTATTAGCCATCTCCTCTATTTCTGCTTCTGCTCTTACTGTAATTTTTCCTTTACCAGTTGTATATGCTTGTTTAATTCCTTCTAATCCTAAAATTACACCTTCTGTAGGAAAATCTGGACCTTTTATTACTGACATTAATTCTTCATCTGTTACATTATCTTCATCAATAATTTTTATAATTCCATTTATAACCTCTGTTAAGTTATGTGGTGGAATATTTGTAGCCATTCCTACTGCAATACCTGAAGAACCATTTATTAAAAGTGATGGTATTTTAGAAGGAAGAACTGTTGGTTCTTGTAAACGGTCATCGTAGTTTGGCATAAAATCAACTGTATTTTTTTCAATGTCTTCAAGCATTGTTTCAGCTATTTTTGCCATTCTTGCCTCTGTGTACCTCATTGCAGCTGCACCATCTCCGTCGATTGAACCAAAGTTTCCGTGTCCATCAATTAGTGTATATCTTTGAGTAAAATCTTGTGCTAATCTAACCATAGCATCATATACTGAAGAATCTCCATGTGGATGGTATCTTCCTAAAACTGAACCAACTGTATTAGCACATTTTCTGTATGGCTTGTCCGATGTTATTCCATCTTCATACATTGAATACAAAATTCTTCTGTGTACAGGTTTTAAACCATCTCTAACATCTGGAAGAGCTCTTGATACAATAACACTCATTGCATAGTCAATATAGGCTGTACGCATTTCTTTTTCAATATCACGCTCTATAATTTTTCCGTCATTTCTTTTCTCGTTATCCTCTGCCATTTTTATACCTCTTTTCTCATTTTTTTCTACCTACTTATTATACTAAAAGAGAAAAAAATATGCAAGCAAAAAACGCGAAAAAAACTATATAAACTATGGATTTACAAGCATTCCTGCAAGCTCCATTTGCTCTTTAGATAAATTAAAATCATGACCATTATTTTTTATTAGAATATGTAGGTTTTCAATCTCTCTTGCCTGCTTTATTGTAGTTTCCATTGGTAAAATCTCTTTTAATTTTTCTTTTATTTTTTCATATTCTCTTTCCATTCCATCAAAATCTTGTGCTTTATAATAATCCCTCCAATTATTTTCATATTTTGATAATTTTTCTACAGAATTTAACTGGCTTACAAATTCATCTTCAATATTACTACTTATATTATCTAATATTGCATTTTTTCCCTGTCTTATTACACTTGTAACATTATTAGGTAACCATCCATTTTTACTTGTTATAGATAAAGCTGAATCTATTGCATCAGAAATTCCATCTATTATTCCACCACTTTTTATAGCATTTTGTGCCTGAGAAATATTTTCAAATTTTCCTGTAAAAATTCCAAGTACACTTTTTCCAAGTTCTGTAGCACCTTGAATTGCTTTACTAATTCCTTCTTTTAAACCTCCTCTAATTAAACTATCTTTTACATCAATAATTTGATTTTCAACAAAATCAGGTAAAACCCATCTTAATCCTAAATCCACTGCAGAATTTATTACTTTTCCTAAGGTACTATCTAAAAAATTATTTTGCTCTATTTCTAAATTATCTGAGTTTAAATTATTTTCCTGTAAATTTTGATTTAATTCTTTTTCATTATTTAATACATTTTCCATTTATTTTATTTTTCGTATAAATAAATTTATTTTTATTTATTAATTTATTATACGAATTTCTCCTTTCTTTATATTATTTTTAATAATTAATTTGCTAAATAAAACAATAATTAAATTATAAATAATTTAATTTTAAAAAATTACTAATTATTTTTATTATTTATTCTTGTTTTTATATTAAATATATTTATTTATATATTAATTTTTTAAGTATTAATAAAAATTTTTTCATCTTACTCAATTAGCTTATATATTTTTTTACTTTTGTTTTAATAGTGTTTGTTTTTGTCTACTTGTCAACATTTTCTTTCTTATCGAATCTGAATTTTACTTTTTCAAAATATAAGTTTTAGATTTCTTCAGTCTTTATTTTTTATGTTAACTCAATCTTCTCTTTTTATAAACTTTGCAAATTTTTCAAAAAATCTTTAATCCGATAAGCTTTTTTGACCTTTTTATTCTTCTTTTTCTATAAATTTTAGTACCTTTATAGTCATCTTTCAGAAAAAATACATTTATACTTACTAATGTTCCATAGCTATTCTAAATTTTATGCTTTTTACTTGTTTGTTTTTTTGACAATTATTTTTAAAAGTATTTTAGTTTTATCTTCCTGTATATTTACAACTATAAATTTTTTCTAAAAAAATTATTTAATTATCTTATAAATTATTTTTATATATTTTTTTAATTTCTTTCTTATCTTTTTTTATTGTTTAATCATTTTTTTATGTAATAAATAAAATTCTTTTTGAATTTCTTTTTCTAATTTTTCTTTTGAACTTTTATTTATCATTAAATTATATTTTTCATTATCAGACATTTTTCCTAAAATATTAAATCCAGAGAAAATATTTTTTAAAATAGAAAAATCTATTGAATTTTTATTATATTTATTAAATAAAATATTAAAATTATTTTTTTCTATTTTCCATTCATTAATATAAATATTTAATAATCTTTTGGCTTTTTTTATTTCTACTAAATTTGCACCTGTTATAAAAATAATTAAATTAGATAATCTCATTATTTCTTTTGTACAGTCAAAAAAGCATTCTGATGAAGTATCAATTATTATCATGTCATAATTTTCTTTTAATTTTTCTAAAATAATTTTTATCTTTTCATTACTAATTTTATATTTTGATTCAAATAATAAATTAATTCCTGCAATTAAATCTATTTTTGAATTTACTTTAATAATTAATTCTTCTATTTTTATTTCATCTTTTATATTTTTAATTTCATCTATTTTCTCTAATTCTTCTATTTTTCCAATATTATTTTTTTGCATTATTTTTTTAATTTTTTCTGGATATTTATTTATTCCTAAAATTGTGTGCAGGCTATCATTTAAAATATCAAAATCAATCATTAAAATTTTATTTTTTGTTTCTAAAAATGATTTCGCTAAATTAACAGAAAATATACTTTTACCTATGCCACTTGTTCCACTAATACAAACTATTTGTTTTTCCCTTTCTTTTTCAATAATTTCTTCTATATTTTTATGTCTTATTTTTTTATTTTGTTTTTGCATATAAATTAAATTATTTTTTTTCTCTTGTTCTAAAAGCATTTTTCTTAATTCATTTATTTCTTTTTTTAATTCTGTATTTGGATTTTTTTGATTATTTTTTATTAATTCTATTATTTCATTTATTTCTATTTCATTATTATAAAATATATAATTAATTCCTTTTGCATAAAAATAGTTTTCTAATTCCTCATTTTTATTTTCTAAAAATAAAATAATATTTATTTGAGAATTTATTTCTTTTATTTTTTCTATTAATTTTTTTATTTCAATATTTCCTGGTAATATACTACTCAAAATTAAAAAGTCTATATCTTCTTCTTTTTCTAAAATTTCTAATATTCCTTCTTTATATTGTATATCTTCTGCTACTACCGTAAAACCTTCTTCTAATTTTAATTTTTTATTTAAATTAGGATTACCTATTGCTGTTACTATTTTCTTCATTTTTTATTCCTCCACTAATAATATTTTTTTCAAAATCTGCTGCTTCAATTTTTGTTAATATATGTTCATTTCCTATAAACATTAAACATTCTCCTCTTTTTAATGATTTTATTTCTATTTTCTCTTTTTCAGATAAATTTGTGTATTTTTCTAATACCTTAATATTTTCTTCTTCTAATGAAAAAAATGTTTTTATTTCTGAATTGTTTAAAATACTCTTTCCATATGTTCCTTCTTCTAAGCTAAATAAATCAGAAACATCCTGTGTAATTGCAACACTACTTCCTCCATATTTTCTAATTGTTTTAAATATTTTATAAATAAAACTTGCAACCTCTTTATTAGATGTAACACCTATTAATCTCCATATTTCATCTAAATAAATAGCTTTTTTAACTTTTCTGTCCTTTTTTATTCGGTCCCAAAAAAGATCCGTACAAAGCCACATACCATATTTTAAATTATCTTCTCCTAATTCATATACATCTGCCACAATTAACTTATTTGATAATTCCACATTTGTATAATTGTTAAAAAATTTTAAAGAGCCTTTTACAAAAGGAATTAATTTTATTTGAAATTTTTTGGTTTTTTCATTTTTTCCTAATAATTCATAAAAATCTTGTAAAATTGGCATATCATAGGTATCTTTAAAAATTGGCCTAATTGATATTTTATTTTCATCTTCTTTATATAGAGATTTATCATCAAAAGTAATTTGTTTTTGTTTATATAATTCAATAACACTTTCCTCTAAAATTGCTTTTTCTTCCTCATTTAAATTTCCAAAAATTAAATTGAAAAAACCGATTAACTTTCCTATTTTATTTGCTAAATAACCTTGTCCATCTTCTTCAATACTTTCTTCTCTAATATCAAATACATTTATATATGTATTTGAGCTAGGTCCTATTTTTAATGAAGTGCCTTCAAAAGCTTCACAAAGTGGCCCGTACTCTCTATCCGGGTCAATTATGTATTGCTCAATTCCTAATAATCTATTTCTTAGTATAAGTAATTTCGTATAAAAAGATTTACCCGCACCACTTGTTCCAAAAATACAAATATTAGCATTCTTATATTTATTTGAATTATATCTATCTATAAAGACTAAAGAATTGTTATAAATATTAGTTCCTATAAAAATTCCTTCTTCATCAAAAATTGCTGAAGAAATAAATGGATATGTCGCAACCAAGCCACTTGTAAGAACATTTCTTTTGGCTGCTTCTTTTAAGTCTAGTGAATTTTCCATTATAGGAAGTGTTGTTAAAAATGCTTGTTCTTCTCTAAAATATGCCCTTCTTGTTTGTATTCCCTTTCCTTGAAGCACACCTTCAATTTTATTTAATAAATATTCTAAGTCTTTTACATCATTTGAAAATGTTGTTATGTAAATATATAAATAGTATAATTCCTCGCTATTCACTTGCATTTCTTTTCTAATATATTTAGCGTCATTATATGTAAATGCAGCTATATCAATATCTTGCCTGTTTTGATTTTTTTCAGTCAAATCTACTCCTACATTTCCAATATGATATGTTAAATCTCTAATTGTTTTGTATGTATCTTGTTTTTCATAAAAAATTGAAATATTTAAATTTATATTTGTATCTATTATTGTTTTTAAAATTAAATCAGTTTGTTCTCGGAAATAATTTATAAGAATTAAACCAGAATAATAAGTATTATCTATTTCAATATATTTTGGATTCATAAGATTTATATATGATGGACTTAAATAATCTTTTTCTGAAAAAACACCATCTAAAAATGTATTATTTTTTTCTTCTAAATTTTTAAATTTTGTTTGCTTTTGAATATAATCTTTTATTTGATTTTTTAATTTGCTTTTAATATTATCTATAGAATTTAAAATAATTTATTTGATACCTCACTTTCTTTTAATTATGTAAATTTTGTCTTTTTTTATTTACTTTATGTAATCTAAATTTAAGTATAAAATATATCTAAAATTAATTTTGATTAAAATAAATTCTTGAATTTAAAAAAGAAAATAATATTGATAAAACCTGCTCTTTATCATTTACATCTGTCACAATATTACCACACCTTGATAAACAATCTTTTATTTTAAAATATTTATCATTTAAATTTTCTATTGCATATTCTTCAAAATTTAAAATTTCCTTATTATTATTTTTTTCTTTTAAAATAATATAAAAATTCTTTGATGAGGATTTTTTATTATGATTTAAATTATTTATATATTGAATATATTTTTTTGAAATTTCCTGAATAGAATTTTTTTCATGAATTAAATTTTCATTTATCTTTTGAATATGTTTACTTAAATCTTCTTTGTTACTTTGTATTAAAATTTGAAAAGGAAAATTACATGTTTTTAAAAAGATTTTATAAGAATTTAAAATAGCATCTTGTTCTAATTCTGATTTTAAATTAAAATTTATTGGATTTATTTTTAATATTTTTATATAATTTTTATTTTTTAATTCTATAATTCCATTTTCTAAAATTCTTTCAAATGGAAGCCATTCTTGTACAGTTATATTTTTTTGAGTTTTCATTTTCCTCCTTTCTAATTAATTAAAATGCTATTTTCATATAAAAATTTTTTCACCTCCTACCATAAAATAAATTTCTTTACTTTCAATAAATTGGAAAATAAAAGATTAAAAAAATATGAATAAAAAAGTTTTAAATGATTATTATATTTTTATATTACTCGCATTTGCGAAAAATGTCAAGAAAAATCGTTTGACATAATTCGACAATTCTTGTTTTTTCTATTTTTTTCTAATTTTTTTTTGCATAAAAAATATATAAAAATACATAATAAGAATATAAGGTTAATATTAGTTGAAATAAGAGTTTTGTGAGGTCTTGTGGCTTTTCATTATTCGAGCGAAGATTTAATACTGCTTAAATAACTTTTAGGTAGTGTTAATTCGGAGATGAGAGTAAATAATTTGTATTTAAGCTGTGTTTTTGTTTGTTTTCATTTCTTCTCTTTATATAATATAAATATATGGTTGAAAATATATGTTATTTATTCGAAGTTAAGATTATTTTTTGTATTTTTTAGTGGTTGTTATTAGTCCGTTTTGGACGAATATGGCTATTATGAGTGCATTAGTAGTCGAGTAACTGATTTGTATGTTTGGCGTCGTAGTTTATTTCTGTAGTAATACAGATTAGATTATTAGCTAGGCATATGAGTTTTAGCTGAAGATTAATATTAGCTTTATCGATTAATAGCTAGCAGATTTTGCTCTGCTAGCTATTAAATAATTCTATACATCCAAATTCCTTACATATTTTGCATTTTCTTCAATGAATTTTCTTCTTGGCTCTATTTCATCACCCATTAATAAAGTAAATATTTCATCAGCTTTCATAGCATCTTCCATTGTTACTTTTATTAAAATTCTCTTTTCTGGATCCATTGTTGTTTCCCATAATTGTTCAGGGTTCATTTCTCCTAAACCTTTATATCTTTGAATTCCAACTTGATCTCTAGCTATTCCTTTTTCTGCTAATTCTTTGAATGCTCTATCTAGGTCGTCATCTGTATAGCAATATATGTCTTCCATTCCTTTTTTAGATAATTTATATAGTGGTGGTTGAGCTAAATACACATTTCCGTTTTCTATAAGTGGTCTCATATATCTAAAGAAGAATGTTAATAATAATGTTCTAATATGTGCACCATCAACATCGGCATCTGCCATTATAATTACTTTTCCATATCTTATTTTAGATATGTCAAAATCATTTCCAATTCCTGCACCTACTGCTAAAATAACAGGTTGTAATTTATCATTGTTATAAATTTTATCTGCTCTTGATTTTTCAACATTAAGCATTTTTCCCCAAAGTGGAAGAATCGCTTGAAATCTTCTGTCTCTACCTTGTTTTGCACTACCACCCGCTGAATCTCCCTCTACGATGTATACTTCACATTCTTCTGGCTGTTTACTACTGCAATCTGCTAACTTTCCAGGTAGTGTAGTTGTTTCTAATGCACTTTTTCTTCTAACTAATTCTCTAGCTTTTCTTGCTGCTTCTCTTGCACGAGATGCATTTATACATTTTTCTAGAATTGCTTTTCCAACAGCTGGATTTTCTTCTAAAAATGTAGAAAGAGCGTCATTAACCATAGATGAAACTATACCTGTTACATTACTATTTCCTAATTTTGTCTTAGTTTGTCCTTCAAATTGAGGCTCTTTTACTTTAACTGAAACAACCGCTGTAATTCCCTCACGAATATCTTCTCCTAATAAATTAGGGTCTTTTTCTTTTATTAAATTATGGCTTCTTGCATAATCATTAAATACTTTTGTAATTGCTCTTTTAAATCCTTCTAAATGAGTACCACCTTCAATAGTATTAATGTTATTAACAAATGTATATATATTCTCTGAATAAGTTGTTGTATATTGAAAAGCTATTTCTACTGGAACTTCTCCATCTTTTTCAATATAAATTGGCTTTGGATGGATTGTTTCTTTATTTTTATTTAAAAATTCTACAAATGAAATAAGTCCACCTTCAAAATGAAATTCAGCTTTTTTAATATTTTCAGGGTCTCTTATATCTTGAATATTTATTTTTAATCCTTTTGTTAAAAATGCAATTTCTCTAAATCTTGTCTCTAATATTTCATACTCATAATCTAATGTTTCAAATATAGTAGAATCTGCTAAAAATCTAACTTTAGTTCCTGTTTTATCAGAATCTCCTATACGAGTTAATGGCTCTACTGTCTTTCCTCTTTCAAACTTCATTTGATAAATTCCGCCATCTCTTTGAATAGTAACTTCAGTCCATTCTGATAAAGCATTTACAACAGAAGCACCTACGCCGTGAAGACCTCCTGATACTTTATAACCACTATCTCCACCAAATTTTCCACCTGCATGTAATTTTGTATATACTGTTTCTGCAGCAGATATTTTTGTTTTTGGATGTATATCAACAGGAATTCCTCTACCATTATCTTCTACACTTATAATATTTCCTGGTTGAATTTCTATATTTATTTCTGTACAATAACCTGCCAAAGCTTCATCAACACAGTTATCTACAATTTCATAAACTAAATGATGCAATCCTCTTACAGATACACTTCCTATGTACATACCAGGTCTTTTTCTTACAGCTTCTAGCCCTTCCAATACTTGAATTTGGTCTGCATTATACTCATGCTCAAATTTTTCCATTTGGTTTAACCTCCATACTTTATGCTTCTTTTAAATATTTTATCACTCTTTTTTTAACTTTTGCAAGTATAAATTTAATTTATATATTTAATTAAAAATATGTTAACTTGAAATAGCGACGCGCAGCGTTCAAACGGAACGAAGTGAAGTGCGCTTGGAGCAACATTTATGTTGCGACAGCAAGTCGCATGTAAAGTTAACATATTTTTAATTATATTTTAAATTTGACTTGCTATATTACCATTTTCAATAAAAAACATCTTGCTATTCTTTATTTCCATTTTATCAGTACAAGTTATAATAACTTGCGTATCATTTATTTTTTCTAAAAAGCTTCTTCTTCTCTTTTCATCTAATTCAGACATAAAATCATCTAATAATAAAATTGGATATTCCCCTATTTCATCATAAATAACATATAATTCTGCTAATTTTAATGAAAGAATTGCCGTTCTATGTTGTCCTTGAGAGCCATAAACTTCTAAAGCTTTATCATTTATTAGAACTTTAAAATCATCTCTATGAATACCTTTTGTTGTAAAGCCTTTAATTATATCTAATTTTCTTCTTTGATTTAATAATTTTAAATATTCTTCTTTTTTATCACATTCAGTTTTATATTCAATATTTATTTTTTCTTTTCCATCTGTTACATTTTCATGAATTTTGATTATTTTTTCTTTTATTTTTTCTACAAATTCATTTCTATATTTGCAAATAACTTCTGCATATTCTGCTAATTTTTCATCCCATATTTCTAGCATATTTTCATCTTTATTTTCTTCTTTTATTTGCTTTAAATAATTATTTCTCTGTTCTATTACTTTATAAAATAAATTTAAATAATGAATATAATTTGGTCTTAACTGACCTATCATCATGTCTAAAAATCTTCTCCTCTGGTCAGGACCACTTTTAAAAATTTGAATATCATCTGGCGTAAAAATAACCACTACTAAATTTCCAACCAATTCACTTAACTTTTTTATTTTTACTCCATTTATTTCTATTTGTTTTTTATTTTCTAATCCTATCTTTATTTTTCCAGCTCTATCACTTTTTTGAAATAAAACTTCTACTTGTAAATTAGGCTCATCTAATAAAATAAGTTCTTTTTCTTTGCTTGTCCTAAAAGACTTTCCAAAAGCACAATAAAAAATTGCTTCTAATATATTTGTTTTTCCTTGTGCATTATCTCCATAAATTATATTTATATTTTTATTAAATTCTATTTCTTGTTCTTTATAGTTTCGAAAATTTTTTAATTTTATTTTTTCTATATACATTTATTTTTTATTCCTTCATTCTAATAGGAAGAACCATATAAATATAATCCCCATTAGGTTCTGTAGGTCTTATAATACATGGTGATATACTTGAACCAAAATCAATAAATACTTCTGGGTCATCAATTGCACGAAGTGCATCTAAGAAATATTTAGGATTAAATCCAGCTTCTAAGTTTTGTCCTTCTGTTTCAACAAACATTTCCTCTTTTGCATCACCTGTTTGATTTGTACAAGAAATTGTAACTTTGCCTATTTCAACATTTACTTTAACAGGATATTTTTTCTCTTTTTCTATGCTAGATGCTGAAATTAGACTTACTCTTTCAAAACAATTTTGAATACTATTTTTATCTACTCTTATTCTTGTTTCCCAATTTTCTGGAATTACACTAGCATAATTTAAAAATTCTCCATCTAAAAGACGAGTTACAATTTTGCAATTTTCCATTTCAAATAAAGCTTGATTTTTAGCAACCCCTATTTTTATGTTATCAAAAGAATCTGTTAAAATTTTATTTATTTCATTTAAGGTTCTTCCTGGAATTACAGCAGAAAAATCATTTACTTCTGTTTGTAAAAACTTACTTTTCCAAGCTAAACGGAACCCATCTACTGCAACAACATTTAATTTATTATTTTTTATTTCAAATAAACATCCTGTAAAAATAGGTCTATTTTCCTCTGTACTTACTGCAAATATTGTTCTTCTTACCATTTCTTTTAAAGAATTTTGTTCTAATTCAATAGAATTTTCAATATCTATTTTAGGAAGTTCAGGAAATTCTGCTGGATTCATAGTAGCTAATTTATATAAAGAGCCTTCACATTCTATTACTAATAAATTATTTTCATTAATATTAATATGTATTTCTGAATCTGGAAGTCTACGAATAATTTCACTAAACATTATTGCATTTGCAACAGTTGCTCCCTCTTCTTCTACTTCACAGTCCATGACATATTCTATACCAATTTCTAAATCATAGGTTGTTAATTTTATTTGTTTATCATTAGTTTGAATTAAAATTCCTTCTAATATAGGCATTGTTGTTTTTCCTGCAACTGCTTTTGTTACGGAATTTATTGCTTTTAAGATTTTTTCTTTGTCACAAACAATTTTCATTTTTTTAATCATTCCTTATATAATATATTTAGGTTTTTTAATTTGGATTTTACCTATAAACCTTTTTCTATACTTTCATATTTTTTAAATCTTTAGTATGAATATTTTATTTTTATATAGCATATATTTATAATGTTGTATCTATATTTGATTTTATATTAATGTAAAAAACAAAATGTAATTCAATTAAAAATTTTTTCTGCGCTTTATATATATAATAAATAATAATTTTAGTAGTAGTAATAGTAGTTATTGTGGATTATGTGGAAAAGTATTTCAACCCCTTTTATCCGTAAGAAAATTTTTGTTGATAAATTTGTGGATAATTAAAAAAGTTATCTACATTTTTCTTTTTACCATGTGGAAAAATAAGTTATAAACAAGTAATTCACAAGTAATTCACATTAGGTTGTGGATATCTAATGTAAAGTTTCCGTAAGTAAAAATGAAATATCTTTTCACAAACAAAAATTTTTTAGAACACAAATTTTAAAAAATTTTTATAAACCTTCATTTAACTAACTTATTCTTCGAACAATGAGTTTTGCACAGTTTCCACAATTAATTTTGTAGTAGGATCTGTTTTCATATCTTCTTCTATTTTTTTGCAAGCATGCATTACAGTTGAATGGTCTCTTTTACCAAAGCCTGCCCCTATTTTTGGAAGAGATATTTGTGCTACATTTCTACATAAATACATTGCAATTTGTCTTGGATAAGCTACATCATTAGATCTTCTAGAACCTTTTAAATCATCTACAGAAATTTTGAAATATTTAGATACTATTTCTTGAATATATTCTATAGATAATACCTTTTCTTTATGTAATAAAATATCTGCTAAGGCTTTATTTGAAAGTTCCATAGTAATTGGACAATTATTTAAAGAAGCTTTTGCTATGATTTTTTTAAGAGCTCCTTCTAATTCTCTAATATTTCCATCAACTTTAACAGCAATATTAGATAAAATTTCGTCATCAATAATTACATTATTAAGCATTGCTTTTTTTCTTAAAATAGCAAGTCTAGTTTCATAATCTGGATTTGATATATCTGCCATAAGTCCCCATTCAAACCTTGTTTTTAAACGGTCTTCTAAAAGTTGAATGTCTTTTGGTGGTCTATCACTAGAGATAATAATTTGTTTTCCACTATCATGTAAGGAATTAAAAGTATGGAAAAATTCTTCTTGAGTACTCTTTTTTCCTGCTATAAATTGAATATCATCAATAAGTAAAACATTTATATTTCTATATTTATTTCTAAATTCTTCAGTTTTATTTTCTTTTATAGCATTAATAAGTTGATTAATAAACGTTTCAGAAGAAATATATAAAATTTTTGCATCTTTATCTCTTTTTAATATTTCATTACCTATTGCGTGCATTAAATGTGTTTTACCAAGGCCAGAACCACCATATAAAAATAAAGGATTATATGCAGTTGCTGGTGCTTCAGCTACAGCTAAAGCTGCTGCATGAGCAAATTTGTTATTATCACCTACTACAAAACTATCAAAAGTATATTCAGGTTTTAAATTTGTACTTTTATAGTTATAAGAAAGGTTTTCACCGGAAAAAGAAGGCTTTTTCTCCCCTGCTTCTTCATCTGATAATATTTTTATTTCATAATTTATATTTGTTAAAAAACTAAAAGTATTTTGAATTAAAGGTAAATATCTTGACTCTAACATATCTTTTTGAAGTTTTGTTTGAGTACGAATGTAAATTATATTATTTTCAATTTGTTCAATTTCAAAATCCTTAATCCATGTATTGTATGAAATATATGGTACTTCTGTTTTTAAACATTCTTTAGCTTTAGTAAGTAGTTCATTTATTTCAGCTTTTTGCATTACCTTCATTCCTCCAAAGTATTAGTGCAAAGAGAAAAAATACTATTAGTTCACGTAAAGTTATCCACATATTTATCCACAATTGTGTATAAGTAAAGTTCATAATTGCTTATAAATGAACAAATAAGTTAAAACATTTACATAAAATACGATATAAATAAAACTGTAAAACACCTTATTTCCCTATGTTCTTATATAATATCAAAAATGTAAATATGAAGTCAATACTATAAAAAATAAAAAAGCAAAATTGTTGAAAAATATTGACATAATAGTAAGAAGTGGTGTATAATTATAAAGCTTATAAAACGAAACAGGGGGTGCCAAAATGAAAAGAACATATCAACCTAAAAAAAGACAAGAACAAAAAGAACATGGATTCATGAAAAGAATGAAAACTAAAACAGGAAGAAATGTATTAAAAGCAAGACGTGCAAAGGGAAGAAAAAAACTAAGTGCGTAAAATAAAAGGTCACGTAGTAAAAAGTGACCTTTTTTGAATTTAACATAATAGTGTTAAAAAGAACTTTTCATGTTTTTTAGCTAGGAAAAATACTAGAATGGAAGTTAAAATGAAAAAAATGAAAACCTTAAAAAAAAATTATGAATTTCAAAATGTTTTAAAAAGAGGAAAATTTTATGTAGGAAAACAAATTCTTGTGTACATAGAAAAAAATAGGGAAGAAGAAAACATTTTTGGAATTGCAATATCTAAAAAATTATGCACAGCAGTGAAAAGAAATTCTATAAAAAGAAAAATACGCGAAAATTATAGATTATTACAAAAAGACTTAAAAAAAGGGTATAACATAGTATTTTTATGGAATAAAAAAGTTCCAGTAGAAAATTTAGATTATCATACAATAGAAAAAGATATGGAAACAATTTTTAAGAAAGCAGGAATTTTAAAAGAAATAAATTAAGATATAATTATAAAAATTTATTATAATTATTAAATAATAAAATTAATAATAATTAAATTAAAAAATAATTATATTTATTTTTAGATAGGAATTAATTAATGAAAAAAATATTTATATTTTTGATAAAAGGTTATAAAAAATTAATTTCACCGATTTTTTCATTTTTTCGGAATACATTGTAAATACTATCCAAGTTGCTCAGAATATATGATAGAAGCAATTAAAAAATATGGTTGTATAAAAGGAATTTATATTGGAATAAAAAGATTATTGAGGTGTAATCCTTTTGCAAAAGGGGGATATGACCCATTAAAATAATTTATATTATTTTTAAAAACAAAGGGAGGTAATACATGGGATTTATTTCAGAAATATTTGGTTATTTATTAAATTTTTTATATAATTTAGTTAATAATTATGGTGTTGCAATTCTTATATTTTCAGTTGTTTTAAGAATAGTTTTAATACCAATAACAATAAAACAACAAAAATCTATGAAAAAAAATGCACAATTACAAGAAGAAATGAAAGAAATTCAAAGAAAATATAAAAATAACCCAGAAAAATTAAATCAAGAAACAATTGATTTATATAAAAGAGAAAAAATGAGTCCTTTTAGTGGTTGTTTAAGCTCAATTTTACAAATTATTATAATTTTATCAGTATTTTGGCTTGTAAGTCAGCCACTTACATATATGAAAAGAATAAGCCCAGAAATAATAGATAAATATACTACAGAAATGGCAGAAGCAAATTACAATCCTAATAATAATTATAGACAAATTGCTTTATTAGACTATTCAGAAAGCAAATATAATGAAGTAGAAAATAGTATAAAAGAAATAGACGCTAAACTTAATGAAGAAAATGTAGAAAATAGGGAAGAATTATTACAGAATAAAGCAGACCTTGAAAAACAAAAAGAAGAGTATAATAGTTTAAGATTAAATACAGAATTTTTAGGGCTTGATTTAAGCAAAGTTCCAACACAAAGTTTAAATGATTGGAAAGTATATGTAATACCTGTTCTTTATGTAATTTCATCTATTGCATCTATAAAATTAACCATGGTAACACAAAATAAGAAAAAAGAAAATAAAGATATAATTATAGAAAATAAGGAAGAAGAAAAAGTAAATAAGAATGAAAATATAACAGATAAAGAAGAAAAAATTAAAGAAATAGAAAATAAAATAGAAAAAATAAAAGAAGAACGTAGACAAGAAGAAGATCCGATGGATCAAATGCAACAAATGAGCAATAGCATGATGTATACAATGCCAATAATGTCGGTTATGATTGCTATTATTGCACCTTTGGGATTAGCTCTATATTGGTTAGCAAGCAATATTCTTATGATAATTGAAAGATTAGTTATAAATAAAATTTCAGATATAAAAGACAAAAAGGAGGAAAATGCAAATGGCTAAGAGTGTGATTGCAGAAGGAAAGACATCAACAGAAGCAATTGAAAATGGCTTAAAGGAATTAAAAGTGTCAAAAGATAAAGTAGATATTAAAATATTAGAAAATGAAGATAAGAGAAGCTTTTTTAGTATATTAGCTCCAAGAGTAGTTAAAGTAGAACTTACATTAAAAGAGGGAGTAGATGAAAAAAGACAAAATATAAAAGAAGAAAGAAGACAGAAAGAAGAAGAAAAACCTTTTGTTAAACAAAAAAGAGAACCTTTAACTCAAGAAGAAATAAATAAAGCAAAAGAAAATTTAACGCCATTTTTAGAACAATTTACAAGTAAATTATCATCTACAAAATTTGAAGTAACTTCAGATGAACAATATATATATGTAACAATAGAAGGTGAAGATGCTGGAAGACTAATAGGATATAGGGGAGAAACATTAAATGCAATGCAAACTATAATGTCTTCAATTGCAAATAAGGGATTAGATAAAAAAGTATCTGTTTTATTAGATATTGAAGGATATAGAGAAAAAAGAAAAGTTGCTTTAGAAGAATTAGCTGACAAATTAGCAAGAACAGTAATTAGAAGTGGAAAACAAGTTACATTAGAGCCAATGTCTGCATATGAGAGAAAAATAATTCATAATCGTTTGCAAGATAGCGAAAGAGTAAGAACATATAGTGTGGGAGAAGAGCCATACAGAAAAGTAATTATTACTAAAAAATAAAAATTAAAATAATAAAAATTAAATAATAAACAATAAATATTTATTATATAAAAAAATAAAGAAAAAATATAAAAATAATAAAAAATTAAATAATAAAATTAAAAAATAATTAAAAATAAAAAAATCGGAAGTCAAAGTTCAGATTTTAGTTTTAAAAAACTAGTTCTAACTTTGACATTTTTTAAAATTTATTATTAAAAGCAAAAATATATAGTTAAAAACATAATATTTTTAACTAAATAAATAAATTTTAATAAAAAGAGGAGAAAAAATGGAAACAATTGCAGCAATTTCAACAGCAACTGGGAATGGTGGAATAGGAATAATTAGAATGAGCGGAAAAGAATGTTTTGAAATATTAGAAAAAATATTTATTCCAAAACAAAAACAAAAAATAGAAGAAATACCAGGTTATACAATTAAATATGGCTATATTATAAATTATGAAACAAAAGAAAAAATAGACGAGGTATTAGTTTCATATTTTAAAGCACCAAAAAGCTATACAACAGAAAATATGTGTGAAATAAATTCACATGGTGGTATGATAGTAGAGCAAAAAATATTAGAGCAATGTTTATTAGCAGGAAGCAAAATGGCAGAACCAGGTGAATTTACCCAAAGAGCTTTTTTGAATGGAAGAATAGATTTATCACAAGCAGAAGGAATAATTGATTTAATAAATTCAAAAACAACAAGTGAAGCTAAAGCTTCTTTTCATCAATTAGAAGGTGGCTTATCTATTAAGGTACAAGAAATTAGAAAAGATTTATTAAATATAATGTCAGACATTGAGGCTTCAATTGATTACCCAGAGTATGATATAGAAGAAGTAAGTAATAAAAAAGCAAGTGAAGAATTAAATATAATATTATGTAAACTATTAAAATTAGAAGAAAGCTTTGAAACAGGAAAAATACTAAAAGAGGGAATACATACTGTAATTATAGGAAAACCAAATGCGGGAAAATCCTCTTTATTAAATGCAATTCTAAAAGAAGATAGAGCAATTGTAAGTCAAATAGAAGGAACAACAAGAGATAGCATAGAAGAAATGGTATATTTAAAGGGCATACCATTAAAATTAATAGATACAGCAGGAATAAGAAATACAAATGATGAAATAGAGGAGATAGGGGTAAAAAAGGCATTAAAACTTTTAGAAGATGCAGACTTAGCACTTGCAATATTTGATAACACTAAAACTTTAGAAAAGGAAGATATAGAAATATTAGAAAAGATAAAAGATAAAAAAGCAATTATTTTATTAAATAAAATAGATGAAAAAGACATTCATTTAGAAGAAACAAATGAAATAAAAGCTTTAAATAAGCCTGTTATAAGAATTTCAGCTAAAGTAGGAGACGGATTAGAAGAGTTATATGAACAAATATTAAAAATGTTTTCTTTAAAAGAAATTGAAGTAAATGACGGAGAAATAATTACAAATATAAGACACAAAAATCAAATACGAAAGGCAATAGATGCTGTAAATGAGGCAAAACAAGGAATAGAAAATAATTTACCAATAGATATGATTTCAATAGCAATAAAACAAACATTAGAGGAATTAAGTGAAATAACTGGCGAAAATGTATCAGAAGATATCATAGCAGAAATTTTTTCTAAGTTCTGTTTAGGAAAATAGAAAATTATTATTTATAAGAATATTAATATTTATAATAAAAATATAAAGATAAAAAGATAATATTTTTAAGACTAAAAAACAATATTAAAAACTACAAAACACTTGTAAAAACTAAACAAATGATACAAAAAAATGTTCTTGTTTCATAAGAAACATTGATTAAAATTTAAACAAATAATTTTAAATGTTTCATATGAAACATTTGAAAAATAGGTTATGATATATATGGTTATAATCTTTATATCTAAATAATAATGAATAAAAATACAAAGAATAGGAAGGAAATAAAAAATGAAATACGATGCAGGAGAATATGATGTAGCAGTAATAGGGGCAGGCCATGCAGGTTGTGAGGCAGCTTTAGCAACAGCAAGACTAGGATTAAGGACACTTCTTTTTTCAATAAGTCTTGAAGCGGTTGCTAATATGCCATGTAACCCACATATAGGTGGAAGCTCAAAGGGACACTTGGTAATGGAGATAGATTGCTTAGGTGGAGAAATGGGAAAAAATATAGATAAAACCTATACTCAATTAAGAATGTTAAATACTTCAAAAGGACCAGCCGTTTATTCATTAAGAGCGCAGGCAGATAGAAAAAGGTATCAAATGGAGATGAAACACACACTAGAAAAGCAACCAAATCTTTATTTAAAACAAGCAGAAATAGTAGACATAGGTGTAGAAGACGGAAAAGTTAAATGGGTAGAGACAAATATTGGTGCAATATATAAAGTAGAAAATGTTATTTTAGCAACAGGAACATATTTAAAAGGGAAAATATATATTGGTGAAGTTTCGTATGAAAGTGGACCAGACGGTGTATTCCCAGCAAATAGGTTGTCAGATATGCTTAAAAAAATAGGAATATCATTAGTAAGATTTAAAACAGGTACACCTGCAAGAATAAATAAAAATTCTATTGATTTTTCAAAAATGGAAAGACAAGATGGAGATAAAAACCCAACAGCGTTTTCATTTGAAGATAAAATAGAGGAAAATGTAGAGCAATTACCATGTTATTTAACATATACTAATGAAAAGACACATGAAATAATTCGTAAAAACTTGCATCGTTCTCCATTATATTCTGGTGAAATTACTGGAACAGGACCAAGGTATTGCCCTTCAATAGAAGATAAAGTAGTAAGATTTGCAGATAAAGAAAGACATCAAATTTTTGTTGAGCCAATAGGAAGAGATACTGATGAAATGTACATACAGGGAATGAGCTCATCACTTCCAGAAGATGTGCAAATTGCAATGTATAGAACTATACCTGGGTTAGAGCACGCAGAGTTTACAAGACCTGCTTATGCAATAGAATATGATTGCATTGACCCATCAGAATTAAAATTATCACTAGAACATAAAAAAATAGAAGGAATGTTTTTTGCAGGGCAAATAAATGGTACATCTGGATATGAAGAAGCTGCTGCACAAGGAATTATTGCAGGAATAAATGTAGCTCAAAAGCATAAAGGAAAAGAGCCAGTTATACTAGACCGCTCACAAGCATATATTGGAGTTTTAATTGATGATATTGTTACCAAAGGAACGAACGAACCATATAGAATGATGACATCAAGGGCAGAATATAGATTATTATTAAGACAAGATAATAGCGATTTAAGACTTACAGAAATAGGACATGAGGTAGGGCTAATTTCAGAGGAAAGATATCAAAAATTCTTAAAGAAGAAAGAAGCAATAGAAAAAGAAATAGAAAGATTAGAAACTACAACTATCAAGCCTACAGAAGAAGTAAATAAAATGTTAGCAGAATATAACTCATCTGCACTTACTACTGGTGTAAAGCTAGCAGAACTATTAAGAAGAACGGAGCTTAATTATGAAGCTTTAGGAAAAATAGACGAAAATAGAGAGCCTTTACCAAAAGATGTTATAGAAGAAGTAGAAATAGAAGTAAAATATAAAGGCTATATCAAATTACAACAGCAACAAGTAGAAAAATTTAAAAAGCTAGAACAAAAATTATTACCGAAAGAGATAAATTATGAAGCAATTAAAGGTTTAAGAATAGAGGCAAGACAAAAGTTAAATAAAATAAGACCATTATCAGTAGGACAAGCATCTAGAATTTCTGGAGTTTCACCAGCTGATATATCAGTATTACTTATTTATTTAGAGCAAGCAAAACAAAAAAACGAAAAAAGGGAAGATTAAAAATGGAAAAAGAAATATTTTCACAAGATTTACTAAAAAAGGCTAAAATGCTAGGTATAGAATTAAAAGAAAACCAAATAGAAATGTTTTATAACTATATGAATTTACTTATAGAGTGGAATGAAAAAATGAACTTAACAGCAATTATAGAGCCAAAAGAAATTATACTAAAGCATTTTATTGATAGCATAACTATAAAAAAATATCTAAAAGAAAATGATGAAGTATTAGACATAGGAACAGGAGCAGGATTTCCAGGAATACCATTAAAAATAGTAGAAGAAAATTCAAAAATTACATTATTAGATTCTTTGAATAAAAGGATTACTTTCTTACAAGAGGTTATAAATAAACTAAATTTAAAAGATATAAGAGGGATTCATGGTAGAGCAGAAGAATTTGTAAAACAAAAAGGTGAAAGAGAAAAATACGATATAGTAACTTCAAGAGCAGTAGCAAGATTAAATGTTTTATTAGAATATATGCTTCCATTTACAAAAATAGGAGGAAGTTGTATTTGCATGAAGGCGAATAATACTGAGGAGGAATTACAAGAGGCAGAAAAAGCAATTAATATATTAGGTGGGAAAATAGAAAAAGTAGATAAAATAATTCTTCCAGAAAGTGATATTGAAAGAAATATTATTATAATAAAAAAGATAAAAGAAACACCAAATAAATACCCAAGAAAAGCAGGAATGCCTGCAAAAGAGCCTATTATATAAATAATAATTTTTTTAAAATTTACAAATAAAGATATTAAGCTAAGAATATTATGTTTTTTGCACCTTGCTGTCGCAACCTTCAATATAAATAAATTATAAGAAGGTTGCTCCAAGCGCACTTCGCTTACGCTCCGTTTGGACGCTGCGCGGTGCTTGCAAAACATAATATTCTTAGCTTTTTAATATAATTGTGAATTGTAATTTATATTTTTTATTAATTGTAAATTTTAGTTACATTTTATTGACATATTTTTAATATTTTTATATTATTAATATGTCAATTTTTTTGTTATATATAAAAACTAAAAAAATTTTGTATGTAGTAAAAATAATCAACTAAATCACAACAAACCAATTTACATAATGTACAAAAACGAAAAAAGGAGGCAACTAAATGGGAAAAATAATATCAATAGCAAATCAAAAAGGTGGAGTAGGAAAAACTACAACAGCAGTTAATTTAAGCACTATACTTGCTAAAAAAGGCAAAAAAGTTTTACTTATAGATGCAGATCCACAAGGTAATGCAACAAGTGGTGTAGGTGAAGATAAAAATGTAGAAGTTTCTGTATATGACCTTATAATAAATGATGAAATAGATCCAAAAGATACAATAAAAACCACAGAAATAAAAAATCTATCTATTTGCCCATCTAATATAAACCTTGCAGGAGCTGAAGTAGAGCTTGTTTCAATGATGTCAAGAGAATATAGAATAAAAGAGCAGTTAGATAAAATAAAAGAAGAATATGATTACTTTATTATAGACTGCCCACCATCACTTGGTTTAATTACATTAAATGCTTTTGCTGCATCAGATAGTGTGCTTATTCCAGTTCAATGTGAATATTACGCATTAGAGGGATTAGGACAACTATTAAACACTGTAAATTTAGTAAAAAAGCATCTTAATCATGGCTTAGAAATAGAAGGCGCGCTACTTACAATGTATGATATGAGAACAAACTTATCTAACCAAGTAGTAAAAGAAGTAAATAAATACTTTGAAAATAAAGTATATAAAACAGTTATACCAAGAAATGTAAAATTAAGCGAAGCACCAAGCTATGGAATGCCAATAACAGTATATGATGCAAAATCAAAAGGTGCAAAAAGCTATGAAAAATTCGTAAAAGAATTCTTAAAAAATAATGAAAAGCCTAATGCAAAAGGAAAACACTATGCTTAATTATGAAAAATGATATAATTAAGCATAAAAAAATTTAATCTAATAATATTTTAATGATATAGAAAATTATATAAGAAATATATTAAATATTTAATATTAAAATAATATAAATCAAATGTACGAAAGGAGAAAATAAAAATGCCAGCAAAAAAAACAGGGTTAGGAAAAGGGTTAGAAGCCTTATTTAGTGAAAATCAACTAACAAAAGAAGAAGAGAGAAAACTAAAAGACGGTGAAGAAATAATACAAAATATTAAAATTATTGAAATAGAACCAAATAAAGACCAACCTAGAAAGAATTTTCCAGCAGAATCTATAGAAGAACTTGCAAAATCAATAGAAAAATATGGTGTAATTCAACCAATTATTGTAGCTAAGAAAGATGGATATTATGAAATAATTGCAGGAGAGAGAAGATGGAGAGCATCTAAAAAAGCAGGTTTAAAGGAAATACCATGTATAGTAAGAGAAAATGATGAAAAAACAAATAAAGAAATTGCATTAATAGAAAATATACAAAGAGAAGATTTGAACCCAATTGATAAAGCAAGAGGCTTTAGAAAACTTCTAGATGATTATGGAATGACACAACAACAGTTAGCAGAGAAGATAGGACTTAATAGAAGCACAGTAGCAAATACTTTGAGATTATTAAATCTAGATGAAAGAGTAATGAAATTAGCAATAGAAGGAAAACTAACAGAAGGACATTGCAGATCATTACTTAGCATCGAAGAACCAGAAAAACAATATGCGGCAGCACTTAGAATAATAGAAAAAGGTGAAACAGTAAACGAAGTAGAAAACAAAGTAAAAAATGATAAAAAGATGCCAAAAAAAGAAGAAGCGAGAAGACAAGCTATTTGTAGAGATATAGAAGATACTTTCCAAAGCTTTTTTGGGACAAAAGTAAAATTAAACGCAGGAAAAAGAAGCGGAAAAATTATAATACAATATTCTACAAATGAAGATTTAGAAAGAATATTAGGTCTATTAAAATAAAAAGCTAAAAGAAATAAGAAAAATTACATTAGGATTAAAAAAATTCAATCCGTAAACTGTTTTATAATTTACAAAATTTACTATTGACAAGCGCACCCTAAATGTGCTAATATATATACTGTTACTGGCGTCAGTAGCAGTAACTTGGAGAGGTGGTCGAGTTGGTTTATGGCACCAGTCTTGAAAATTGGCGTAGGTTTGTAGCCTACCGTGGGTTCGAA